>JBELJN010000006.1:99906-140947 GCA_042090345.1 Halieaceae bacterium
AGTTCTCAGTTCTCAGTTCTCAGTTTTGGGCTCTAGGTTCCATCAAGGTTTTGCCGAGGCCTTGTTAGGTGCAATGTGGGTTGTCTTGCGGGGGTACAATTCCAGCCAATTAGCTGGCGGTAGAGGTAAGGCTTGGCTTTCGATTGCCCGGGCAGGAGTAAAGCTGGGCACGGCTGCTTTTGTGCGTACCTGCTCGAGCCAAAATACACCATCGTATTCACCACTATTACCACGCGTGGAGATGAGATCTATATCCCCGTCTCGGTCAATATCTCGAGATACATACATATCGAACATGCCCCGAGTCCGCCGTGAAACATCATGACGGACCCATTTACTGCTCGCCGTAGCCGGATTTTCAAACCAGGCAATCCGCCCGACTGTGGACGCTGCTGTCACCGACGGATCGTCAAAATCACGCGAAGCACCCGAGTACGCGCCATCGATAATATTGATCCCGGAATAACCGCCTGTTACGACATCCTTATCCCCGTCACCATCGATATCCGTGACATGAATCCCGATTACCCAGTCGGGTAAGGTATTGCCGATACGATGAAATACCCAGGGCGCATACAAACTCTCACCTTGCATCAACCAACCCAAACCCGCGTGTCGAAAGCTGGGGTCATCAGCAAGTTCCAGGACATTCACCAATAGATCTAGGCGACCATCATTGTTGATATCTGCCGTGTCGGCATGAAACGCGTTACTCATTGCTCGCCAACCTGCCGGCGCATCGAAACCGGGGATTATATGAATCGGCTTTGCCTGCGTTCTCACCTCGCCCTGCTCGCCAACCCCCTGATTCTCTATCATCACAATTTGCTGGCGAACGCGCTTCGCGGCGATCACATCCATATCACCGTCGCCATCGATATCGACCGGTAAAGCCGTATTAGGCACGCCGACTTGATACAGCACTGTCTCTCTCCAGCTCTCCGATTCGAGCGGATTGCCCACAACTCGAATCAGCGAGGTTGCGCCATTGTCTGTGTCACCTGCCTCGAGTCGCACAACATCTGCAGTCCCTTTATTGGCAGCCGTGAGCTCGGCGCGGCCATCGCCATCGATGTCTGTTGCAAAGACCCGTAGCCACGACCCACGCCCCTTACTGAACTCGGGAATTAATGCGCTCCATTTACCGGCACGCGCTCGCTGTCCTGGGTTCTGCAGATACAAAAGATGAGCATCCTCACACGCGGCAACGACGTCGAGATAGCCATCGGCGTTTAAATCAATGAGTGCAATGTCCTCGACGGCACCGGCTGGTTTCCCCTCGGCGATGGTTCGAAGCGTCCACTCGTCGGTATGGCCGTTCGAGAAGGCAATGCGAATATGATTTGAGTCCTCATGAGCGGTTACCAAATCCGCCAGACCATCACCATCGATATCGCCAATAGCGATGCCGTCGCCTCCACGGATTGGAACACCCCCGTTAATATCTTGGTCATCGATTCTGTGCTCACGCCAGGAGATGAATTCACCGGATGAAGTTCGAGCAGTAGTTGGTGTCTCCGCAACTGTCAGCGATTCATTGGCAGATACAGACGTGACAAAAAAACCAAAGGCCAACACTGACCACCCGATTGCGGCGATGCTTGGAAACGCTCTATTTAAATAGCTTTTAGCCATTTAATACCTCAGCTTTAAATACAATCGCTACCACGCTCAAATTTCCCTTGGGTTCTCCATGTTGGAGCGAACATGAAAACCGGCCAAGAAATCGATTGGCGTACCAACAAGTCATAGTCTAGGACTCCTAAGAACGCTCAAATCCAAGTCCATCGGGCTCTCAGCGACTAAAGGCTGCGGCGTCGGGCAAATCTTCATGACAGACGACTAAAAGCTTGTGCCCGTCCGGATCGCGGCAATAGGCCGCGTAGAAATGTGGATGAACCTCAGTTCTCAATCCGGGCGCCCCCTCGTCTTGGCCTCCATGAACAATTGCTGCTTCGTGAAACGTATCAACCGCCTGCCGATTCTCAGCTAGTAAGGCGACATTTGTACCGTTGCCACATGTGGCTGCCTTCCCATTGAGTGGCATGTTAATCCATAGACAGTTTTGTCCACTGCCAATATCAGCTGCTTTACCGTAACCCGCATAGGTATCGCCGGTGTCAAGACGTGCATAGCCAAGCTTAGCCATAACTTCATCATAAAAAATTATCGCTCGACTCAAATCATTGGTACCCAGCACTATGTGACTAAACATGCGCGTCTGCGGACACAGACCACGGATCATAAGTACCAAAGGTCCACACATGACCTTCTAGATCTTTGCAGGTGTAACCGCGGCCACCGTAGTCCTCATCCCGAACATCAATAATGATCTCAGCACCGTGCTGCCGGGCTTGAGCACAATGCTCATCTGCGTCCTCAACGACCAGATAAAAACTCGCCGTATTTTTCCCTTCAAGTTCATTGGGGCATGCGTGGAGCTTGCCGAAGTCGTCCCCGTCATGTGCTGAACCCAGCATGATCATGGCGTCACCATAGGTCAGTTGCGCATGAAGGATCTCACCGTGATTTCCCGGCACCACAAAATGCGGAGTAAACGAAAATGCACGGGCCAGCCAATCAATCGCCTCAGGACAATTTTTATACCGAATCGATGGAATGATTTTTCCTCTCGCCATCACCTGCTCCTTCTTATTTTCTGATCTGTCATGCAACCTAGTAGCTCAAAACCACTATGATCTAACTGCGAAGCTACACTTTCTGGTTTACCTCAGACTAAATGCTGACGTCATAAATCTGTTTGATTGCCTCTTGCAGCGTTGTGTTCGGCCGCTCCACGATACGGCCTACTTCGACCCCCTGACGCAGGAAGATGGCCGTCGGCGTGTACTGCACATCAAATAGCGCGGCCCGGCCGCCAGGCTCTCGCTTTCGGTAATCAAGGCCAATAAGCATGAGCTTTTCCTCACTCAGCCCCGCAGTCTCAAGCAGTTTTAACAACCTCGGCACTTCGCGCTTGCTGTCGTGACACCACGTCCCAAAAAACACTAAAACACTCGCATCCAATGGCAACTGGACCGAATCTGCCTCTGCATCAAACGCAACATAGCCCTCTGCGAAAGATGGAAATACCTCAAATAGTTGCTTGAGGCTAAGGTCTCCCACAAGGGGTTTTCCCTCGCTCTCGGCTTTGGCTTCCGGCGTATTTACGCTCAGCAATAGGCAAGCCATGACGCCAAGCAAAACAGCGGACAAAGAACGCGAACTACCCATGAACATTAGCGGTTGGTAATTGATCACTGCGCGCTAGGCCAGGTCGGAATACGACCTGGGGTCCAGGGTGCGCCTTTTTCCTCTAGCACTGCTTCGAGGTCGTTTAGATCCTGTGCTATCGAGCGAAGCTCTGAGAGCGCCCCCTCAAACTCAGTGGCCGCTATTGCGTAAGAGCCTTTGAAATTACCCCCCACCCTCGACTGAGAAAAAACGACCGTGCCGTAAATACTGGACACGCGTGATGCGATCGATACGGGAGAGGGTTCGTTGCGAGTGCTCCGGGTCCGATCACCACGGAGCGTAACCTCTAAATCAGCCAGCCGCGCCTCCAGCTGACCGACAGCATCGAGATCTGCGTCAGATGACGCAAGCGTTACAGGCAGTGTGGCTCGCAAGTGCGCCACACGATTATCGAGTTCGCTCATGCTCCGCACAGCACCTTTGACCGCTCGCTGTAAGCCCGCAACTTTTACTTGGAAATCTTGGAGCGCCCGGCGGTCATCCGTGATCTCAACACTGTTATCCAGGGCCTTCACCGTAAATGATTGCGGCTCCCCAAGCGTTTTGATTATCCCATCACGCTCCAAGGCAAGCGAGGCGCTATACAAACCCGGAAGTGCAAGCGGACCCGCAGGATCACTTGCCCAGTAGGGTCTCGAACCTGACGTCTTTATGCTGACTGGATCTGGGGCTGGCAGCCGTAAATCCCAGGCTGTTTGGTGCAAACCACCACCTGATTTTGCCGAGATTTGACGAACCAGCTGACCATTAGCATCCCGAACAAGAATATAAAGTGCAGCGCCACGCTCTCTGTCTTCCGCACGAAGTACATCCCAAGAAGGATATGGCGTATCACCCCCCTCATTTTCGATCGCTATTTCAGCAGTACGACGAATCTGCCTTTTGGTTTTCGATCCGTCTTTAACGTAATACCTAAAAACTGCGCCAAACTCAGGATTTGGCGCTGTGAAAAAGGCATGACCAATTGAACCTTTTTCAACACCGCCCCAGACGCCGCCCTCGATGAATAACCAGGGGTCTCGCGGTGCAAAGAGCTGAAAGGCGCCAAGGTCGCGGGCTTGGGTACGAAGTGGAGAATAGTCATCAACAATGTAGATACCACGTCCAAACGTCCCGACTACCAGATCGTTCTCACGACGCTGAATTTCAATATCGCGCACGGCAATCGTCGGCAGATTATTGCGCATTTGAGTCCAACTCTTACCACCGTTCTGAGTAACAAAGACGCCTTGCTCGGTACCTAAAAATAAAAGATTCGGATCGATGTGATCCTCGGCAATGGTGTGTGCAAAACCATTCGTCGGCAGGTTACTTGCGATGGACTTCCAACTCTTTCCCTTGTTAGTGGACTTCAGTACGTAAGGCTTATTGTCACCACGCTTATGATTTTCCATGACGGCGTAAACAACATTTACATCATGCATCGAAGCCTGCACATCATCGACGTAGGTCATATCTGGCACCCCGGCGAAACGGGTGGTTCGTGACCAGCTCTTACCGCCATCTTCGGTGATGTTAATGACACCATCGTCGGTACCCACGTAGATCAATCCCTCCTGCAGCTCGCTCTCACTAATCATGATGGCCGCGCCATACATCGAAGTGGAATCATTCTTGGCAATGGTGTCGACACCCCAAACACGGCCCATCACCTCGAGCTTATTTCGATCGATTTGACGGGTTAGATCGGGACTGACTTTTCGCCAGCTATCGCCACGATCATCCGAGCGAAACAGATATTCTGCAGCGTAATAAAGCCGCTTGGGATCGTGTGGGCTTACCAGCAGGGGTGTATTCCAGTTCCACTTGTAATCGTTTTCACCACTCTCAGGGTGTGGCGCAATATAGACCCGCTCCTGTGTCCGCCGGTCATAGCGCGCAAGTCCACCGTACTGATATTGCGCATACACTGTATTGGGATCTGTGGGGTCAAACTGAGGCTCGTAGCCATCTCCGCCCAGTACAACGTTCCAATCCGAGTTGGTAATGCCGTGGACATTGGTGGTCCGAGAGGGTCCGCAAATGGAATTATTGTCCTGCGTACCGCCACAGACATTGTAGAACGGCTCTACGTAATCGGGCTGTATACGGTAGAACTGCGTAATTGAAAGATTACGGATATGACGCCACGTGCTGCCACGATCCCAGCTCTCGTAAATACCGCCATCACCACCGATGTAGAGATGCGCCGTGTTCTCGGGGTCAATCCATAACGCATGATCATCCACGTGACGCCACTGGCTTGAGATAGCAGAAAATGACTTGCCACCATCCTCTGATTTCATCGTAAAGGTATTGAGTGCGTACAGTCGTTCTGCATCGTCAGGATCGACCACAATCTCGTTGTAATACTGGGGACTCGACGTCATGTACGAGGATCGTTTCTCCCAAGTGCTTCCAAAATCCGTTGACCGATAGACGCCTTTCTCTTTGTCGTTCGCCTCGATAATCGCGTAGATCATGTCAGGGTCGCTGTCGGCACCTGCAAGACCAATCCGCCCCATGTGGTCACTTGGCAAGCCCGATGCGATTTCGGTCCATGTCTCTCCACGGTCGGTAGACTTATGAATACCGCTGCCTGGTCCTCCGTTGATCAGGACCCAAACATGGCGTCTTCGCTGGTAACTCGAGGCGACAATGACATCAGGATTTCGCGGGTCGACGACAAATTCATTGATACCCGTATGCTCATCAACGGTGAGGACGGATTCCCACGTCGCGCCCCCATCCGTTGTTCGGTAAAGACCTCGATCGCCACCATCACTCCAAAGTGGCCCTTGCGCTGCGACCAGTACTTCATTTGAGTCCGCGGGATTAATCCAAATCTGACTGATATGACCTGAGTTGTTGAGCCCTACGTTCGTCCAAGACTTACCACCGTCGACCGACTTATAAACCCCATCGCCCGCGGCTACGCTACGCTGTGCATTGTTCTCACCGGTACCAACCCACAGCGTGTCACTGTCATTGGGGTCGATTTCCACAACACCGATGGCATAAGACGCCTCACCGTCAAACAGAGGCTCCCACGTTGTACCGCCGTTGGTCGTCCTAAACACGCCGCCCGAGGAAACACCGGTGATAAACGACTGATTACCCTCTGGATAGAACGCAAAGTCAGAGATGCGGCCAGACATGAGCGCTGAACCGATGTGACGCATTGGCAGGTCAGCTAAGGGGTTGTCACCTGCGTCGTTATCAGCAGCAAACGTTGCCGAACCAAGGCACAAACTGACAGCTAAAAGAGTGAGGACGCGCAACGAGACCATAATGTGATCCTTATCATTCTGTAATTGTTTGCAGATTTACGACTTCCACCCGAAGTACGCAATCTGCAATCAGGGGATATCGATGGTGTTCCATTCACCCGAGAGGGTCAAACCGTCTCGTCAGAATTGTGGCTTAGAAGCGAGAAAGATTCACACGCGAGGCTTGTAGGTAACCAGGGCCGCGAACTTTGCGTTCACAACTCAACGTCCGCCCCGCTTAAGCCGTCTATAAAGACACAGTCCCGCCAATACTGCTTGCCAATACTAAGCAGAGCCTCACCTGCTTGGGTCAGTGCTATATTTTGTTCATCGATTCGTTTGTGAAAGGAAAACGCTATGACACCAATACCTCGCTGTGGAGTCGCCTCTTTTATTGTTTGCGTAGCCAGTTTTTCCGCGTTGACCTCGTGGGCAACCGAGATGGGAGTCGTCCCCGAGACCGCCTTGCTGGACGAGGCACTTCAGCGACCCAGCGCGCGGGACCTAGGTATTTCGCCTGGCATCTTAGGTACAGGTCAGTACAACGCGATTACCGATGTCGCAGGCGTTGCAGTCGGTCATGTGACGCTGAGCAAGGGCACTCAAATAAACACGGGCGCTACGGCAATTTTACCTCACGGCGGCAATCTCTATCGTGACCGTGTTCCAGCGGGCTTTTACCAGGGTAACGGCTATGGAAAGTTTGCCGGTAGCACACAAGTTATCGAACTTGGAGAGCTAGAAACGCCCATCATTTTGACGAACACACTCTCTGTCCCCCAAGGAATGGAGGCGGCGATTTCCTGGACACTGAACCAACCGGGAAATGAAGACGTGCGAAGCGTCAACGCAGTAGTCGGTGAGACCAATGACGGATTTTTAAACGATATTCGAGGCAGGCACCTTCGTGCGACAGACATTGAAAAAGCTATCCTAGCGGCGACATCAGGTCCCGTCAGACAAGGATCGATTGGTGCGGGGCGAGGCACTATCTCCTTTGGTTGGAAGGGGGGTATTGGGACAAGCTCCCGCGTTTTACCTGATGAGCTAGGCGGCTTTACGCTTGGCGTTTTAGTGCAGACAAATTACGGAGGCATCTTGCGCGTCGATGGTGCACCCGTTGGGGAGGCACTCGGCCAATATTTCATGAAGAACGTTGTCGATGAGGGCGATGCCGATGGGTCGATTATTGTAGTCATTGCAACCGATGCACCATTATCGGACCGAAATTTGCGGCGTTTAGGATCACGCGCGATGCTCGCCATAGGAAGAACTGGTTCACCTATTACCAACGGTAGCGGTGACTATGTCATCGCGTTTTCGACAGCCCAAGAGGTTCGCAGGGCCCCCAATAAAGTCCCACTTTCAGGACTTGCTAATTCTCAGATGTCACCGCTTTTTCAGGCTGCGGTGGAAGCGACCGAGGAGGCAATATTGAACGCCCTCTTCAAAGCCACAACTGTCCACGGTCACAACGGCACCGTTAAAGCGATTGATATCGAGGCTGTTAAGCGTATCGTGCAGACGGCGCGATAGCGCGCCAGCCGATTTCCGAAGACGATTGCTAATGGCTATCATGCCGCCTCGCTCGACATGACTGAAGGTCAAGTTTTTGCGGAAACTGGTATGTGCATAAAACGGAGTTTAAATGGATCCTCTTAGCCAAGCTGCCTTGGGGGCAGTGGCACCCCAAACATTGGCGAATAAAACAGCAATCGAGACCGTGGGGCTATTGCGCATTGGCATCATTGGCGCTCTGGCAGGTATGGCACCCGATCTGGACATTCTGATTCAGTCGTCAACTGACCCACTGCTCCAACTCGAGTACCACCGTCAGTTTACACATTCGCTTATTTTCATACCCTTTGGTGCAGCGCTTTGCGCGCTCGGTTTCTGGCCTTTTGTGAGAAGCCACATGCCTTATCGCCAGATCTGGTTTATTGCGCTGCTCGGCTATGGCACCCACGGATTACTCGATGCCTGTACAACTTACGGCACCTTACTCCTTTGGCCGTTCTCGGATGCTCGGATCGCTTGGAACACTATTTCCGTCATTGATCCACTGTTCACGTTACCGCTCTTATTTTTGGTGGTCGTTGCGGCGGTTCGAAAGTCAGCATTTGCGGCGCGCTTTGGCGCAGCCTGGGTGGTTTTTTACCTCAGCCTTGGCGGCGTTCAAGAAGAACGCGCGGCAGCAGCCGCTAAAACGCTGGCGGAGCACAGAGGACATGTTGGGGCCCTAATTTCCGCCAAGCCAAGCTTTGGAAACCTCTTACTCTGGAAGACCATTTATGAGTACGAGGGTGAATTCTGGGTCGATGCGGTTCGAGCTGGCAGTAATCTGACTGTTATCGAGGGCGAAAAGGTTGTCCGGCTCAACCTCGAGCAACAATTCCCCTGGCTGGACAAGGCATCGCAGCAGGCAAAAGATGTGGAACGTTTTCGGTGGTTTTCCAGTGACTATTTAGCTGTCGACAAACAGGACCCTCTTCTCATTGTCGACATGCGTTATTCGCACCTTCCAAATGAAGTCAAAGGCCTCTGGGGTATTCGGTTGGACCCTAAAGCAGCCCCTGACCAGCATGTAGAATGGGCGACACGTCGCAGCGCCGACGCCTCGAGATTTGAGCAGCTTTGGGCAATGCTTACACAGAAATGACGGGTAGCTCCTAACGCACAGCACCTCTCAACCGTCAGTTGTGCCTGTCTAAAATAATGAGAAAAGACTGAGAAAAATCACTCGGTAGCCCCCGGATACAGCGTTAGACTCATCCTGCTACGCTATCGGGAATCGGCCCTTTCCTATGGAGATTTAATCTGTGTCAGTAGTCGAGTTTAGTAAAGAGGAAAAAGCATTGATTACTCAAAAGCTGCAACGTTATGTAGCAACTGAGTTGGGGTTTGAAATGGGGAGTTTTGATGCTGAATTCTTGCTCGACTTTGTGTCGAAAGAGCTAGGATGCTACTTCTACAATCGCGGGCTGTATGACGCTCAAACTGTCGTTAATGCGAGATTTGAGGAAATGGCTGAAGCGATTGTAGTACTGGAGAAATTCGAGCCCTCAGACTGATTTTCCAGACGAGTAACCCGTTCAGCAGTTGCTAGGGCCGTCAACGCTCAAAATGACTTGAGGATCGCTCGATGAACGACCCCATACAAAATATCTCTACCCAACGTAAGAGGTGAGGTTCTACGTGACGAAAACATTGATTCTAACCCTCGGCATTTCGCTCCTCACAATAGGATGCACCTCCGGTCCCGGACTCGTCACTGGCTACGTCAGGCCACCGATTGAAGATTACAGGACGGTGCGAGTGCTGGGACGGTTACCACAAGGAGCAGAGACTATCGCGGCTGTGAAAGCATCATCGGACTCAGGGTTTTCGAGGGAGCGAAATTTAGATCACACAATCAATGAGCTCAAAAAGAAGGCGGCACGTCTTGGTGCCAATGCAATTGTCATAACCCAGCGAGACTCACCCAGCCAAATGGGCACTGCTCAAACATCTGGCGGCGGGCTCGTTGTCACAAATAACGAGCGAGAGCGGCTGAAAGCGATTGCAATTTGGATCGACTAGCGCCCTCACGATTCGAGCCGCGAAGATATAAGCATGGATAATCTAGATACCCTCTAAGCTTTTTTATTGAGGAACGCCTTGGTGAATAAAGGCGCGTGAGCCAGGCGTGCAGTCGTGCTCCATCGAATATGCAGCGTGGCGAAATTTATAATGCGTTGCGGCGCCCGCGCGTCGAGACAACGCATCATTACCTTGGCTTTACCTAGCGTTGCTTTGCCAGTCATCGCCCACGCGTGGAGAGCGAGTTATGTCCTTGCAGGCGAAGACTAACGCGCGTAATCAAAGGCCTGGGTATTGAGACGCTCCACTGCCGAGAAGAAGGCTTGTTTGCGGGCTTTTACCAGCGCCTTGGTATGACGAATCTCTTCTGTAAGCTCTTCATAGCTCTCATTTGCTCGCTGCATTAGCTTTGATTCGGTTCGCAGCGCTTCCCAACTACTGACGGCCTCCAACCACTCTTTGCGCAATTCCATCGCCCGAGATTCTAAGTGCTCGCATAATGGATTTTTACGTTTGCAAAGGCGTTTGATTTCGTCAACTTTCGCCAGCTTTCGGGCTGAAATAATCTCGGCTTCATCATGCCGAGTTGCGCTATTAAGACCGCCAACCAAACCCAATGCGTTTAAGGCCAATATCACATAACGAGTCGGGTCTAACATCCAACCCGACCAGCCAAATCCATTTCGATAGTCCCTTGGAAAGTCATGGTGGTCAGCGTGATGATTACCCTCACCCATCGGCCCAAGCCATATGAAGTTGTTGACGGCAGAACTTTTAAGACCTTTAGTCCAGCCCCAAAGGTGGGTAACACTGTTGACTGTCCAGGTGTTGTGCTGCACGGCTACGCTACCGATTAAGGAGCCCGCCAATAGCGCTAGCGCACCCGTGACTCCGCCCAACAAAAACCCCGACACTAATGGCACTGCGAAAATCCAAAACGCTATCAAGGCACCGTAGTAGCGATCCTGCCATACGATAATAGGATGGCGCTTGGCGTTATATGCTCGCGTGTATTCATCTGACTCTGGATGATTGAAAAGATGCGTCAGGGTGTGGGACCACAAAAAGTTTCGCAGCGTATCTGGGAACCACGTCGCGCCGTAAGGATCGAGCGCCTTTCTGCCATGACGGTCAACACCATGATGCAACACATGGTTTGCCGACCACCGACGAACGCTGCCCTGCACACTCAGAACTTGTCCGAAAAGACAGAAAAACAGATGCACGGGCACTGAAACTGTCTTGACGGCATTGTGCGTAATCAAGCGATGGCTATAAACGGTCGTCGACAGTGAGCCGACAACGAAATGTACCGCAGCCCACGCGAACGCTACCAATACCCAATCTTGCGGTGCGGCAAGGCTAACCCACGCACCGAGTCCAACCGCGGCAACATGAATAGCCAACACAAATACCCAGGTCGCCGTATCGAGGGTAAAGCCCTTTGCAAACAACTCCCCAAACGTCTGATAAATGGGCGCATCGCGCAGCTCAGGTGTCACTTTACTTTCCATGGACAAACAACTCTGTTTTGGACGTTATCGGATGTTAGTACATTCCAAAAATGATGCCGATTAAAAAAGGCGAACTAGACCAATTTTTGACCGGTCTGGATTTCAGACTCGACCAACCACCACCAGAAAACGAGACGCATAGTGCCAAAGTCATTTCAAGGTTTGGATTGACTTACGGTGGGGGTTAGACCGTTGGCAAGTTGTCACAGCTTCTGAAAACCTAATGCCGAACGAAATTACTCTCGAATTTCACCCAACATAGCGAAGAGCGAGAGCCCTACTCAGCGCGAATACCCCTATTCGCAAGAAGATTCACCAAGGATTAGAGAAGTTCTTCCTATTGGCACTCAACAGCAGGGCTACTATTCGCCGCACATAATCTTGAAATGACACCACACTGGCTGGGGTTTAGGAGCAGCCAAACTCAAGATTTTAGTGTCTGCAGATCAAGCTCAACAAGCGTGTCATGCTCAGCACTGCTAAACACCACTTGGTCGTCATCAATCACACATTGCAGCGACATAGTAGTGCCGGCCAACGCCGCCAGCGCCTGTAGGGAGTCGTCTGAAATCTGCACAATACTCAGATTGTCAAAACGCTTAAGTGCGGTTTTTTGCTTATACCACCATACGGATGCTGAGCGATCTCCATAGACAAAGAGCTTCACTCGCTCAGCACGCCCACAGGCCTTTCGCAAACGACTTTCATCGGGCGTGCCTAGGTCTATCCAGAGTTCTACATCATCGGACAATGACTTTTGCCACAGATCGGGCTCGCTGTCGGTGCTGATACCACGACCAAATTCCAAGCGCTCATCCGCATGTATCGCAAATGCCAAAATACGCAGCATCATACGAGCCTCGGTTTCCGAGGGGTGACAGGCAATGGTGAGCGGGAACTCCTGATAAACCTGCCGATCCATATCGGTAACATTAAGCTTTGCTTTGTAAATTGTTGATTTGAGTGCCATGTTGATCTCTCGGAACATCGTCAGCTAAGTTTGGGCCAATTAACCGCCTTTAAACAGGTGTCGGCCCTCAAAAGCGGTAATGCTACGAGAAGCGGTCAACCCAAGACCGCAGCGGTAACGCAAATTCTGTAGCCCAGGATCAGAGGGCTCTTTGGCATTTGCCGGCGCGATCGAAAGACCCGTGGGATCTAATAGGTCAAATTGAGTCACCAGCGGGGGTTGTAGGGAGGGCTTTTACTCCCACTCGATGGTGGCCGGCGGCTTACCTGAAATATCGTAGGCAACACGTGAGATCCCTGAGATCTCATTGATGATGCGATTGGAGACCGTCTCAAGAAGTTCGTAGGGTAAGTGCGCCCATTTAGCGGTCATAAAGTCGATAGTTTGAACGGCGCGAATAGCAATGACATATTCGTAGCGACGACCGTCGCCCACCACTCCTACTGACTTCACAGGAAGGAAGACCGCGAATGCCTGACTCGTTTTGTCATACCAACCGGATTTACGAAGTTCCGAGATAAAAATATCGTCAGCTCTTCGCAATAACTCAGCGTATTCGTGTTTCACCTCTCCCAAAATGCGAACGCCAAGACCGGGACCAGGGAACGGATGGCGGAATACCATAGGCTCAGGTAATCCGAGCTCTAGACCGATTTGTCGAACCTCATCTTTGAAGAGCTCACGTAGTGGCTCAACCAACTCGAGTGTCATGTCCTCGGGTAGACCTCCAACGTTGTGATGGGACTTAATGACATGCGCCTTACCCGTCTTAGAGCCAGCAGACTCAATGACATCAGGATAGATGGTCCCTTGTGCCAGCCACTTGACCTCGGTGAGCTTTGTAGCCTCCTCGTCAAAGACATCGATGAAGGTATTTCCAATAATCTTCCGCTTTGCCTCAGGCTCGGACACCCCCGCTAGACGCGAGAGAAATCGTTCTTGCGCATCAGCACGAATGACTTTCACGCCCATATTCGAGGCGAACATCTCCATGACCTGATCGCCCTCGTTCAGGCGCAACAACCCATTGTCGACGAAAACACAGGTCAGCTGATCGCCAATGGCCTTGTGAAGGAGCGCCGCGACAACGGACGAATCCACACCCCCCGATAGGCCCAAGAGGACTATGTCTGAACCCACCTGTGTGCGTACTTTCTGAATCGCGTCTTCAACAATATTGGCGGGCGTCCACAACGCCTCACAGCCACAGATGTCGATGACAAACCGCGACATAATCTCTTTCCCCAATGAGGTATGGGTTACCTCGGGATGAAACTGGATGCCAAACCAGGGCTTCTCAACATGCGCCATGGCGGCAATGGGACAACTGTCTGTCTCAGCGGTGCGAAGAAATCCCTCAGGGAGCTGAGTCACTTTGTCTCCGTGACTCATCCAGACATCGAGTACCCCTCGACCATTCTCGCCGGTCCGATCGGCAAGGCCAGTAAACAGTCGATCATCAGTGACGCTTTGAATTTCGGCGTAGCCGAATTCGGATGTACCTGAACCCTCAACAGCGCCGCCCATTTGAGCGGCCATTGTCTGCATGCCGTAACAAATTCCGAGCACTGGAAGGCCGAGTTCGAACACGGCATCCGCGGCGCGAGGGGCGTTATCGTCGGTAACAGACTCGGGACCACCCGATAGAACGATCCCTGTGGGGTTGAAGCCCCTAATGGCTTCATCGCTTACATCCCAAGCGTAAATCTCGCAATAGACGCCAATTTCGCGAACGCGACGGGCGATGAGTTGTGTGTACTGCGACCCAAAATCGAGAATAAGAATGCGATGCCGATGGATATCCTGGCTCATTGAGTACTACCTTGTTAGTTGAACTGTGGGGCTAATATAAGCGTGGAATAATGGTTTCCATCCGCCGGTGCAGTATCTCACAGACACAACCTCGCTCACAGACTACCTGATGATTACCCACCAACCTGAAACTGTCACAGTTGCCTCAAGGGTAATAAATGGCCCCTAGAACACGGCAATTGTCATTGAAAGTGTGATGCGCATCACATAGCGTGGCCGACATCTAGTCAGATCGCTGAGGTGATATGCGATGAAACCTTTTTTGCCTTTGGCGCTCGGTCTGCTGATTACCTGCACAGCGGCGCTGGCAAACGCGTCGGATCGTGAAGACGTAAGTTTGCACTGGCCGGTCATTGCTGGGCCGCACTGTGAAAGCTACGGCGAGGCCGTTGCAAAACTGGAAAAACACATCTTAGAGCTTGCGACCGATGAGTGCGCAGAACACGGACTGCATGCCCTCAATGCTGGCGACATTCAGTATGAGCTTCATGCGGTGCTCTCGGAGTGGCAGCATTACAGACGAGCAATAGCCAACAACGTCAGCGCCAGGTGCGCAGTGGCCAGTACTGACAGCTAAGACGCGCTAATTCCTTCAGTTGCTTTGAGTAGTGCTCAAACTCAACGAACGGGGTAATTCGGCGCTTCTTTGGTGATAGAGACGTCGTGCACGTGTGATTCAGACATACCTGCCGAGGTCACACGAACAAACTGTGGCTTCGTGCGCATATCATGCACCGTCCCGCACCCCGCATAACCCATGGAAGAGCGGACACCACCCATAAGTTGATGGATGATGGCGGAAACTGGCCCTTTGTAGGGCACACGACCCTCAATACCCTCTGGGACAAGCTTTTCAGAGCCTTGACTGGAGTCTTGGAAATAGCGATCAGAAGAACCCTGCTTTTGCGCCATCGCACCAATAGAGCCCATGCCTCGATAAGACTTGTAGGTACGACCCTGATAAAGCTCCACTTCGCCTGGAGCCTCCTCCGTGCCCGCAAACATGCCACCCAGCATCACAGAATGCGCCCCTGCGACGAGCGCCTTTGAAATATCTCCCGAGAAACGGATACCACCGTCGGCAATAAGTGGAATGTTTGTATCGGCAAGCGCCTCTGCAACGTTCGCTACCGCGCTTATCTGAGGAACACCCATGCCAGTGACAATTCGTGTAGTGCAAATGGAACCAGGACCAATACCGACTTTTACCCCATCTGCTCCCGCATCCGCTAGCGCACGAGCAGCGTCAGCCGTCGCGATATTGCCACCAATGACATCAACTGAAGGAAAGTTCTCTTTGATCCAGCGAACACGATTCAGTACGTTGAGAGAGTGACCGTGCGCCGTATCCACGACTAAAACATCGACCCCTGCGCTCACTAATGCATCAACACGCTCGTCGGTGTCGGCGCTCGTGCCTACCGATGCGCCAACACGCAACTGCCCATATTGGTCTTTGCTAGCATCAGGAAACGACTCTGCTTTATCAAAATCTTTTACGGTAATAAGCCCTGCGAGGGCACCGCGATCATCAACAACGAGAATCTTTTCAATACGGTGCTGATGCAATAATCGTTGGACCTCGTCGGACGAAGCGCCTTCTTTCACCGTCACCAATTGTGCCCGTGGCGTCATGATCGCCGAGATAGATTGTGAGGTATCCGTCTCAAAGCGAAGATCACGGCGCGTGACGATGCCGGTGAGATCGCCGTCCTTCATCACCGGGACGCCCGATATGCCATTTGCGCGCGTAAGCTCGATGAGCTCGGCAATCGTTGCTGTGTGGTCAATCGTGATGGGATCCTTAACCACCCCACTCTCGAATTTCTTAACGCGGCGGACCTGTTCAGCCTGCTCTTGGACAGTTAAGTTCTTGTGGACGATACCAATACCGCCTTCCTGCGCTAACGCAATCGCCAGCCCAGATTCCGTGACCGTATCCATCGCTGCCGAAACGAGCGGGAGGTTCAGACTGATATTACGCGTCAATTTTGTCGCAAGCGAGACGTCCTTCGCCGTGACCTCCGAGTAACCCGGAAGTAAGAGAACATCATCAAATGTCAGCGCTTCTTGAGCGATACGTAACATCAATACCTCGTGGTTGTCGCGTTAAGTAAACCCAATATTGTACGCTTAAGACCTATTTCGAACAATGTCGACAAGGTTGTAAGAATTCCATGCCACTACCCAAACCCACGCCCGTCAGTGTTAGTGAACTAAACCGTAAAGCAAAGTCGTTGCTTGAGAACCAACTGGGCGAAGTTTGCGTCGAGGCGGAGATCGGCAACTTATCAAGACCTAGCTCAGGACACTGGTATTTCAGCCTCAAAGACGACCGAGCTCAACTTAGTTGTGCGATGTTCAGACGCGCAAACATGCGCGTGAGGTTTGAGCCAAAGGTAGGGGATTCCGTTATCGTTCGAGGCCTGCTTTCCATCTACGAGGCTCGCGGCGACTATCAACTGATTGTCGATCACATGGAAGTGTCGGGTGATGGTGCGTTGCAGCGTGCACTGGAGGCCCTAAAACAAAAACTTCAGACAGAAGGGCTTTTCGCCGAAGAGCGTAAAAAGGCCATCCCCGTACATTGTGAACGCGTCGGTGTCGTAACGTCTCCCACTGGTGCGGCCGTCGAGGACATTATTAGCGTACTTGGACGAAGATCGCCGTCTAGCCATATCGCTATTTATCCTGTGCAGGTTCAAGGTGTTGGATCCGCGGAGCAGATTGCCGCCGCTATCGATGTCGCAAATGCCCAAGTACGCAATGGGGAGCGAGAGCTTGATGTGCTCATCGTCGGACGTGGGGGCGGGTCACTCGAGGATCTATGGGCATTCAATGAAGAGTGTGTGGCGCGGGCCATCGCCCGCTCGGAAATACCTGTCGTCTCAGCGGTTGGCCATGAGATCGATTACAGCATCTCCGATCTCGTAGCGGATATGAGAGCCGCCACACCCTCGCAAGCAGCCGAACTGATAACGCGCGACAGCCAAGAGTGGCTTCAACGAATCGATATTGCGACGGCGCAGCTGGAGACCATGACTCAGCGGATACTGAGAGATCATCGACATCGCACCGAAGGTTTGGTCGCACGGTTACGGCACCCGAGCCAACAGCTTACGTTGCTGAAAAACAAAATAAGTGCCAACCAAAATCAGGCAACCGCACTCATTCAAAGGAGGCTTGCCGGAACCAAACATCCGCTTGCGCAGCTCAACACACGCCTCCAAGCCGTCTCTCCCAGCACCCTACTCCACCAACGCCGGGAGCTCGTAACTAACTTGTCCAGCGGATTACCCCATCAAATCGACACCATAATGAGAGGACATAAGCAGCGTATCAGTCACCTAACGACGCTACTCGAAACACTAGGACCCACGTCAACACTCAAGCGGGGCTACGCGATCATCACAGACAAAACAGGAAGTGTTATACGCTCTGCAACGCAGACCACACTCGGTGAGCGCCTTGATATCACACTTGACGACGGGCAGGTGGGTGCAACGGTTGACGAGGTTAACCCTCGTTAACCTTGCCCACGCTATGATTTAATACTTAGCAGGTAACCGCGTGTTGATCACAATATGGCGACCTTCGAACCGGATATACTCGCCTATCGTGAGATCCTTGAGAATCCTAGCCACCATTTCGCGCGAGGCACCGACGCGATCGGCAATATCTTGTTGCGTCAGCTTCTCAGGGACAAATAGCGTTCCATCCCCGCGCTCATGCGACAGATCCATGAGGACGTTCGCGACACGACCGTATACGTCTTGTAGTGCGAGATTCTTTACGTCTGTGGTCAGTTTGCGCACTCGCGAGGCAAGATTGCCTAGCAACTGCTGTGTGATCCCAGGATTGTCGGTTAGCACTTTGGAGAAGTCTTCTTTTTTAACGATCCGGAACTGACATGGCTCCACCGTTCTGACAGATGCCGAGCGCGCGGAATCATCTAGCAGCGCCAGCTCACCAAAATAATCGCCCACACCCAAGGAGTTCATAATGAACTCTTTGCCGTTCTTGTCGCTGCAATAAACTTTGACTCGTCCGGATTCAATGACGTAGAGCGCATCAGCCGGCTCATTCTCCTGAATCACAACCGTATTTTTCGAGTACGACTCTGACGAACTTGACGCATCAAGCGCCGCCAACTCCTCGCGACTTAAGCCATGAAAAATTTCGACTTGATCAAGCATGAACTCTCACCTTTTGTGTACTATTCACAATTCTAACTGAAGGTTAGCCATTCGACTATCCCTACTGGTCGAAAGTATTGAGCGCGATATACTTCTAAACGATAAAAAAGACGAATTGGTTCAATATTTGTGGCCGAACCCGCATTAAATACGGTTGTTGAGCTTAGTAAAGCGGCGACACCCGAGCTTAAAAAGCTTCTTGATACCTCAGACAGCGAACTGACTGAGGATGTGACTGCGTTACTTCAAGCGTTGGACCGTTTTAACATTGTCGCGAACGATGACAGTACGAATCGTCACGACCTTCTCAACGCTGTGGCCGCTGTAATGGGTTATGCGGAGATGGTGCTCGAGCTCGATCGCGATCTTCCGCCCAGTATTCGAGCGCACATTCAGCACATTGCGGACGCTCTCAGCGCCTCCACGAAAAGCCCCGAGCACTCGACAAAAAGCAGCCGATCGCTCGATACCTTTGAGGGATGTACGGTTCTGGTGGTTGATGACCTACCGGAAAACCTTGACCTGATGTCGAGACTCTTGCGAAAGATGGCGTGCTCGGTCATCACAGCTGACTCCGGTGCAATCGCTCTCGATTTACTGGAGCAGGAGTCAGTGGATTTGGTGCTCCTGGATCTTGTCATGCCAAGTATTGATGGCAGAGAGGTGCTCGCCCGCATTAAGCAGAGCGAGCAACATCGTGCCATACCGGTCATTATGATTTCCGGTCGGCAAGATATGGATCAAATTGTTGACTGTATTCAGGTTGGGGCCGATGACTATTTACTCAAACCGGTGAACTCAGTCCTTCTCAGCGCACGAATCAAGTCGGGGCTTGAGCGAAAACGGTGGCATGACAAGGAAGAGCAGTATCGCGAGCAGCTAGAAAAGCGAGAGCTTTTCATTCGCCAGACCTTCGGTCGTTATATTTCAGACGCCATTGTCGACGAGATTTTAGAGAATCCAGAAGGGCTTAAGCTTGGCGGGGATTTGCGCAGCGTGACGCTCATGATGAGTGACATTCGAAGTTTCACAACCCTCGTTGAGCATTTACCCCCCGAAAAGGTGGTCACACTGCTTAATCGTTATCTTGGCAAGATGACCGATATTATCCTCGAACACGGCGGCACCATTGACGAATTTTTAGGTGATGCTGTCCTCGCGGCCTTCGGCGCACCGACTAAAACACCAGATCACGCCCAGCGCGCTGTAACCTGTGCGATCGCAATGCAGGCAGCAATGGATGACATTAACACTCAAAACAAGGCTGACGGTCTCCCCGAAATTGAGATGGCCATCGCGCTCAATACCGGCGAAGTTGTCGCAGGCAATATCGGCTCAGAGCGACGCTCGAAGTACGGCTTCGTAGGCCACGAGGTCAATGTCACATCACGAATAGAGGACGCTGCTTTGCCGAAAGAGATTCTGGTATCCGAACGTACGCTCAACTGCCTTGATTTAACCGGTTTTAATGTGGGCGAGACTCGCAGCTTGAACCCCAAAGGGATCGAAGAGACGCTGTCGGTATTTCCTATCAATGGAGAAATGCTTCGTGACTAACGCTGCTGTGCTGCTCGTTGAAGATAACGATATAAATCGCGATATGCTCACGCGGCGATTGACGCGGGCCGGTCTAACCGTCATCAGCGCAGCAGATGGCGAAACAGCCCTGCAGAGGATGCGCAACGACTCACCCGGTGTTGTCCTAATGGACATGACACTGCCAGTGCTAAACGGCTGGGAGGCCTGTGAACAGGCAAAAGCCGATCCAACGATCGCGCACATTCCGATCATCGCTCTCACGGCACATGCCATGGCGGCCGATCGTGAGCGAGCGATGAGCGTTGGCTGCAGCGAATACGAAACTAAACCCATCGACTTTCCGGTGTTACTCGCCAAGATTTACCAATTCCTTGAGGCAGCACCCGCATGATCATGGAGCGACTAGGGCTACGTGCGCGACTGTATTTGGCCTCGGGTTCAATACTGTTGCTCTTTGCATTCAACGTGGGAACACATTTGTGGGGAAGTTACGCGCGAAGTGAAAGTGTTCTCGCCTACCGTGATGCAACGGAAGCAACGACCCTCGTGAGAAATATCGAGCAGGGACTCAGCACTGAAAACCAGCGGGTACAAGTACTCGCCGCGCTTCGAGAGACAAACGCCCCCATTGGAGAAACACAGCGAGAGCAAGCAAACGACGAACTGACATCCATATCGGACCAGTTAAGAGCGCTAGGTGGCTTGAGCAACACCGACACAGAAACGGCGTTCCGAGCGTTTTACAAGCCTGCTGCTGACCTGCTCAATGAGTGGATGTTGTTTTACGGTAACTACAATGATGTCACCGTGCCGACCTCCCTGTCGCCCGAGACCTACACCAATACACTCGAGCGCCTGAGCGCGTTGTCTGACCAACACAACAACGTCGCCATGGAACGCTCCACAGTCATCGACAACACGATACAACTCACCGACCGAATAACCATCATTGCCTTTATCAGCTCTATTACCATTACTCTGGTACTGATTCTTACCTTGATACGCACTACCAATGCGTCGCTGTTTCGTCTGCGTGTCGGTGTCGAAAAATTCGGTGCAGGCGACCTAACCCACCGAATTGATGAAAATCGTGATGCGGGAGAAATCGCCAACCTAGCTCAAACCTTTAATGAAATGTCTGCATCACTTCAGACCGCCATGGCTGATTTAGACGACGCGCGCTCGGATGCTGAGGCGGCCAATGAAGCAAAAAGCATGTTTCTGGCAAACGTATCGCATGAATTACGAACGCCGCTCAACGCGATTATCGGCTACTCGGAAATGCTTCAAGATGAGGTCAGCGACGGTGTTGAAATTGACCGCGACCAGTTCAATCACGACCTAACAACTATCATTTTTTCTGGCAGACAACTGTTGGCTTTGATCAATGACATTCTTGATCTCTCAAAAATAGAAACCGGGAAGATGTCTGTAAGCGTCGAGCCCTTTAATGCTGCAGGGCTGGTTGTACAGGTCTGTGACGCGCTGTCGCCACTGCTGGCACAAAACAACAATCGCTTAGATTTGCACGTCGAGGGTGCCAAAGACGTTGAGGTAGAAAGTGACGCCGCGAAGGTGCAACAAATTCTGACTAACCTATTCTCTAATGCCTGTAAGTTCACAAAGAACGGCGTTATCAGTGTCGTCGCGACAATCGATGAGGACAAGTTACATCTCAGCGTTGCTGATAGTGGCATTGGTATGACCGAAGAACAGCAGGCGAAGGTATTTCAAGCGTTTGTGCAGGCTGACAGTAAGACCAGTGTGAACTATGGCGGCACCGGCCTTGGACTGGCCATCGTGAGTAACTTTTGCGACATGCTGGGAGGAGAAATTGCGCTTACCTCAACGCCCGGGCAAGGCTCAAAGTTCGACGTCAGTCTTCCAATTGTCCCAGCGTAAGCTCACGTAGACGTTCTAACACCGCCTCTCGCTTTTCAAGGTCATCGGCTAAACGACTATTCGCCTTGCCCAGTGCAGACACCTTGTCTTCAAGACGCGTTAACAACGACAGCGCCAGCGAGATCACTTCCGCACGATCATCAAGCGCTTGTGAATTACTCGGATCACGCGTGTCTGCCTGCAAAACGGCTATAAACGCTAGACCAATCTGCGCTTCACGCGCCGCATTAGCATCGCCCGTATCACCATGGGCCTCAAAATATCTGAGTGCCTGAGCGTAATCTCTTGCTGCCAGCGCGCGAATACCACGATCAAAGTAAGTCTCCTCAACCTCCACCATGACGGTCTCACAATCGCACGAAGCCTCTGAAACCGGCTCTGGGATGTTGAGTTCAGGCACGGGGGCGACTTCTGAAACACGCTCGGAATCGCTCTGCTCAGTCGAGACAGTCTCCACCGGCGCAGTTTGACACCCTGCCAACATAAGAAGGCAGATGGATGTGCTCAGAAGAAACGACGATTTGCTTTGCGCTGTCATGACCGGAGAATACAGACTTTTTCTCAAAAAGTGTGACGAATTTACTCAGGTCGCATATGTGGAAATAAAATGACATCGCGAATCGACGGTGAGTTTGTCAGCAGCATCACAAGTCGATCGATTCCAATGCCCTCGCCAGCGGTAGGTGGAAGACCGTACTCAAGAGCACGCACGTAATCGTGATCGTAATGCATGGCTTCGTCATCACCGGCGTCTTTCTCGGCGACTTGAGCTCTAAAGCGCTCGGCTTGATCTTCTGCGTCATTGAGCTCGCTGAAACCATTTGCCAACTCACGTCCCCCGACAAAGAACTCGAATCGATCGGTTATATCGGGATTGTTGTCGTTGCGTCGTGCGAGTGGAGACACCTCAGTCGGATACTCCGTAATGAAGGTCGGCTGAATGAGTTTATGTTCCGCCGTTTCCTCGAAAATCTCCATGTGGATTCGACCAAGCCCCCACCCGTCTTTCGCCTCGATCCCGATTTTTCGCAGAACCGCTGCCGCTGATTCACGCGATTCAATATCGCTGAGCGTCAGATCTCGGTTGAAAGTAAGGATCGCCTCAGTCACAGACAGGCGTGCAAATGCTTTGCTGAAATCCACGGTGTCTTCACCGCAAGGAATAACGGTTGTACCGAGGACTTCTTGAGACAACTCTTTAAGAAGTCGCTCAGTGAGATCCATCGCGTCGCGATAGTCAGCGTAAGCCCAGTAAAACTCGAGCATGGTGAATTCGGGATTGTGACGCGTCGATAACCCCTCATTACGGAAATTTCGGTTAATTTCATAAACCTTTTCGAAACCACCCACTGTTAATCGCTTGAGATAAAGTTCAGGGGCAATTCGCATAAACATGGGCATATCGAGCGCATTGTGATGCGTCGCAAAGGGCCGCGCGGTTGCACCGCCCGGTATGGGGTGAAGCATTGGCGTCTCAACCTCCATGAAACCCTCGGCATCAAGGAAAGAGCGCACAAAAGCGATGACTTTAGAGCGAATTTGAAAGGTCTCTCGGACCTCGGGATTAGCGATAAGGTCAACATAACGCTGACGATAACGCGTCTCCTGATCCGCCAAACCGTGATATTTGTCAGGCAGGGGACGAAGTGCTTTGGTGAGAAGGTGAGCGGTTTCCATATTGATGTATAGATCGCCCTTTCCGCTCTTACAAAGGACACCCGACGACGCAACAATATCGCCTAAATCCCAGGTTTTTATGGCGTCTAACAGCTCTGGACTTAAACCCTTTCTATCAATGTAAAGCTGGATCGTGTCGGAGCCGTCCTGAATCAGAAGAAAGGCGCCTCGATTCCGAACCAAGCGTCCAGCGACGGCAAACGACTCACCCTTTTGAGCTAAGTCCTCTTTTGTCTCATGGCCATATTGCTGCTGTAAGTCGCCCGCTAACGCGGTTCGACGGAAGTCGTTTGGAAATGCGTTACCGCCCTCACGAAGCTTTGCAAGCTTGGCCCTGCGCTCCGCGATCAATTTGTTTTCGTCTTCAGTAGCTGCCGACACCGAATCAGTCATAATAATTCCTAACCTAAAGGCCTTTTTTCAGAGAGGCTTCGATAAAGGGGTCGAGCGCGCCATCCAGAACAGCTTGTGTGTTCCGGTTTTCCACCCCAGTTCGCAAGTCCTTAATACGCGAGTCATCAAGGACATAAGAGCGAATTTGACTACCCCAGCCAATATCCGCCTTACTGTCTTCCATAGCTTGCTTTTCAGCACTGCGCTTGAGCATTTCCAACTCATACAGCTTCGCCCGCAACTGCTTCATCGCATTGTCTTTGTTCTGATGCTGTGACCGTTCAGTCTGACAGCTTGTAACGGTACCCGTCGGCTCGTGTGTGATACGAACCGCGGAGTCCGTAGTGTTGACGTGCTGTCCACCTGCGCCAGATGAGCGGTACGTATCGATGCGCAAATCGGCGGGATTAATATCGATGTCAATGTTGTCGTCAATTTCTGGTGACACAAACACAGACGAAAAGGAGGTATGGCGTCGACCGCCGCTATCAAAAGGAGACTTCCTTACGAGTCGATGCACACCGGTCTCGGTTCTGAGCCAACCAAATGCGTACTCGCCCTCAAACTGCACCGTTGCACTTTTTATTCCGGCAACATCGCCCGCCGAGGCTTCGGTAAGCGTTGCTTTAAAGCCTTTACTCTCACCCCAGCGCAAATACATTCGGAGCAGCATCTCAGCCCAGTCCTGAGCTTCTGTACCACCAGACCCAGCCTGAATATCCAGAAAAGCGTTATTGGGATCCATCTCACCAGAGAACATGCGACGAAACTCAAGCGTCTCGAGTTGCGCAGTCAGCTGATCAATATCGCTTGCGACTTCGTCAGCGGTTTCCTGATCATCCTCAGCCTGTGCCATTTCGAGCAGATCAACACCGTCTTGATGACCTGCGTCCAAGGCCTCAATCGTGTGAACGACTAACTCAAGCGATGAGCGCTCGCGGCCGAGACTCTGCGCCCGGTCAGGATCTTCCCAGACGCTCGGCTCCGCGAGCTCCAACTCAACCTCGGCTAACCGTTCTTTCTTGTTAGCAAAGTCAAAGATACCCCCTGAGCACATCGGTTCGTGCACGAATTTCTTTCAGCTGATTGATAAGAGGGGCAATTTCCACGAGCGATACCAGTCGATTTATGGGCGGCGAGTTTAGCGGAGCGCGCTATTTTGTTCCAGCTCGTCAGGTTGTTATCAAGGGCCAGATAACATCGAGTTGGAGTTGAAGTCGGCGTTCACCCCGAAACTCATTTATCGAAGGCTTATAGACGCAGGTCATAGCGGCTGGGCGTTCTTGAAGCCAGGTATCCACATCGGCGTTGAATGCGATGGCATCGATAACCCCTGCATCTGTTGCCAGACGAAATTTCAGATGTTTCTCTCCTACGACACGCATATCGTCAATGGCAAACGTTCCGTCAAATGAAGGCGGCTCAAAGCCCTGCCCCCATGGTCCGCCCGAAGCCAGGGCCTCAGCGAGGCTCGGTGAGAGCTCTGCGTGGCTCAAGCAGCCATCGGTCAGGTATTCCTGATTGGGCGTCACTCCTTGCAGCTCGTCGGCCACTGCCTGATTAAACGCTTCTCGAAATTCTGCCAATTTAACCTTGGCTAAACTGAGCCCTGCCGCCATGGCATGCCCACCAAACTTCGTCACAAGGCCCGGGTTTTGAGTTGCCACGCGATCTAAAACATCCCGCAGGTGAACGCCGGGAATCGAGCGGCCAGAGCCCTTAAGCTCCTCGTCACCCGCTTCGGCAAAAATAATTGTAGGACGATGAAAGCGTTCTTTGATCCGGGAGGCGAGGATCCCAACCACGCCCTGATGCCAATCATCGCGATAAAGCGTGACTGCGAAGTCTTGGTCTCGGACTGCAAACTCACCCGACTCAACCAGCGCCAGGGCCTCGGCTTGCATCGTGCCTTCGATATTGCGCCGCTCCTTGTTGTAGTCGTTAAGTTGCGCCGCGAAGGACCGAGCAGCCACTGTCGATTCGGCGAGTAAACATTCAATGCCTACGGACATGTCATCTAATCTCCCCGCGGCGTTGATACGAGGCCCAGCAACGAAACCTAGGTCAGTTGATGTGACAGACCGAATGTCTCTGCCCGCCACTTCAAACAAAGCTTCTATACCCGGTCGAGCCCTGCCCGCACGCATCCGTGCAATACCTGCCGCGACAAGTGTTCGATTGTTCTTATCAAGTGGAACGACGTCTGCGACAGTTCCAAGTGCGACCAAGTCCAAGGAATCAGCCAGGTTGGGGATCTCGATGTTCATCGACTCAAACCAACCCCGACTCCGCAGCTCCGCGCGCAGGGCAGTAAGCACGTAAAACATGACGCCCACGCCCGCTAACGCCTTACTTGGGAAGCGGCAACCCGGTTGGTTGGGGTTTACGATGATATCGGCCTCAGGCAATACCTCACCGGGCAGATGGTGGTCCGTTATGATGACACTCATACCCAGCTGACGCGCAGCCGAAACACCGTCAATACTGGCAATACCATTGTCGACAGTCACCAAGACATCGGGCTGATACTGCGCCGCAATGCCTACGATTTCAGGTGTGAGTCCATACCCGTATTCGAAGCGATTGGGTACAAGGTAATAAACCTCTTCCAGCCCCATTTGTTTGAGAAGAGAAACCGCTAGCGCACAACTTGTCGCGCCATCGGCATCGAAGTCGCCGACAATGACGACGCTCACCTGAAACTCAATGGCATCAGCAAGCATTTCAGCGGCCTCCTGCGCGCCTAAAAGTGCCGCTGGAGACAGCAACTGATTCAACGGTAGCGAGATCTCATCAAGACGTTGAACACCGCGGTGCGCGTAGATCTTTTTGATCGCATCCGGAATATTGGCCGCGGCGAGCTCGGGCGAGACCGAACCCTCGCGATGTTTAATGGCCGTCGTCATCAGGCGCGACAATTAGCCACCATAAATTGGTGAACCTCAGCTAGGTCATTGGGCAAAACATCGAAAGCCTCTTCTCGCTCAAACAAGTCTGCCAGATGCGCAGGCAGTTGTGCCTGGGCGTCAATGCCTGCCGCGTCGATCGCTGAGGGGAACTTCGCCGGGTGTGCTGTGGCAAGGGTAACCATGGCCGCATCGCTGTCTTGCTGACAAACACGGGCCGCTTTTGTGCCGATTGCGGTATGGGGGTCGACCAGATATCCCTGCTTGCGCCAAACAGCGGCAATTTCGGCGCAGGTCTCTTCGTCGGAACTGCGGTCACTGTCAAAAAGCGCTTTCGCTTTTTCTAAGGCCTCGTTAGAAAGCGTAAGGTCTCCCTCTGCAAAGGTCTCCATCCAGCCACGCAAAACGTCGCCATCGCGGTCTGCAAGATCAAAAAGAAGTCGCTCAAAATTAGATGAAACAGTGATGTCCATACTGGGTGAAAGCGACGCCTCAAGCGATAACTTAGCGTACACGCCCTCGGTCAGCACGCGATGCAGCACATCGTTACGGTTAGTGGCAATGACTAACTTCTCGATCGGCAAACCCATTTGCTTGGCTAAGTAACCCGCAAAGATGTCCCCAAAATTGCCGGTCGGTACGGAAAAGCTCGTCGGACGGTCAATCCGACCCAATGCGAGCCCCGAGTAAAAGTAATAAACAATTTGCGCCATAATTCGCGCCCAGTTGATCGAGTTAACCGCGACCAATCGGCGTCCATCGGGCAAAAAAGGTTCAGCGACGAAGCTTGTCTTCACCATCGCTTGGCAATCGTCAAAATTACCCTCAATGGCAATGTTGTGGATGTTGGGGGCTATGACGGTCGTCATTTGGCGCCGCTGAACATCGGACACGCGCTCGTGCGGATGCAGAATAAAAATATCGATGTTGTCGCAGCGCTTACAGCCCTCGATCGCGGCGCTGCCTGTATCACCCGACGTTGCGCCCATGATGACGACTTTCTCCCCGCGGCGGGCCAACACGTAATCCAATAGGCGGCCAAGCAACTGAAGTGCAAAATCCTTAAACGCCAGCGTGGGTCCCTGAAAGAGCTCCAGCACCCACTGGTTGTGCTCCAACTGAACGAGCGGTGCGACCGCCGGATGTCGGAAGCTTGAATAGGTGTCCTTAAGAATTGCTCGCAGGTCGGCTTCATTGATGCAGTCGCCAATGAAGGGCGAGACGATTTCGTAAGCCAGGTCTGGATAAGACATAGTCTGCATTGCGCACAGTTTTTCCGCGTCAAACTTCGGCAGATAGGTGGGAACATATAGACCGCCATCCGAGGCTAAACCCGCTAGCAGAACGTCTTCAAAATCCAGCTCGGGGGCCTGTCCGCGTGTGCTCACGTAGCGAATAGTCATATTGGGTCAGGTCTCATCAATCAAAATTTTCAACGCGAAGGCAGGTCACACGTCCAACCACCGATGACATTGCTTCAATCGTCGACACAGCATCATTTAAACAACGCGTCGTCGCTCTATCGGTGACAATAATGACAGGTACGTCAGCGCTCTCACTTGCCTCAGGTTTCTGAATGAGCGACTCGATACCGATGCCTTTTTCACTCAGACATTTGGTGATCGATGCCATCACACCCGGCTTATCTTCAGCATCAAGCCGCAGATACCAGCCAGTTGAGACATCGTCTATGTGTGTAATCGAGGCAGAATCCAAGTCCGCTATCGGCACACCCATACTCGGTGTCGCTGGCGACTCATCACGCGCCAGCGAACCGGCGATAGACACAAGGTCACCACAGACCGCGCTAGCCGTGGGTCTGGAACCCGCTCCCGGACCCACCAACAACAGCTCACCCACACCCGTCCCATTGATCATGACGGCATTCAGGACGCCATCCACTTGGGCAATTGCCTTACCCTCAGGAATCAACGTCGGATGAACCCGTAGCTGTATCGTCTCTGCGTCGCGCTGGGCAATCCCTAAATGCTTTATGCGGTAGCCGAGCTCTTTTGCGAACTCAAGATCCTCAGGCGCTACGCTGTCGACACCTTGCTTAAACGGCGCATCCGCAGGAATCGCCGCACCAAAAGCCAGGGACGCCAGTAAAACGAGCTTTTGAGCGGCGTCGGTGCCGTCGACATCGAAGGTCGGATCCGCCTCGGCATAGCCCAGTCGTTGGGCCTCTTGGAGCACGTCATCAAAGGCGCGACCCTCAGAGGCCATCGCAGTCAAAATAAAATTACCCGTGCCATTGATAATACCTGCCACAGATGTCACTTCATTAGCAGCAAGACTCGCTCTGACCGTCTCAATAATGGGAATACCGCCCGCCACAGCCGCCTCATATTTCAATGACACACCTTGCTGCTCAGCCAATGCAAACAGTTCTCCACCGTGATCAGCAAGTAAAGCTTTATTGGCGGTAATGACGTGTTTTTTCTGTTGCAACGCCTCGATTACGAGCTCTTTCGCAACCGTTGTTCCACCAATTAGCTCGATCAACACATCAACCTCGGGATCGCGCGCAACGGCGAACACATCGCGAGAGTCCTGCGCATCACCGATATCAACCTCAGGCCTTGGCGTTCGTGTACCAATATGTGTGACAACTAGGTGCGCAGCAGACCGCGCCGAAATTGCCGCATTGCCCTCGACCAGCAGTGCTAAAACACCCTGCCCCACCGTTCCAAGACCACACAGACCAACTCTTACCGTTCGCTTTGTCACGCTTGTCCCCAATCGCTGGGTAGTCCAGCACGCAATACCTTTTTTATTCCTCGCAGTGCTTGTCGCGTTCTATGTTCATTCTCAATGAGACCAAAACGGACATAGCCCTCGCCATATTCGCCAAAGCCTATACCGGGCGACACAGCCACTCCAGCATCCTTGAGCAAAAGCTTGCTGAATTCCAAAGAGCCCATCTGATCAAACGGCGCAGGAATCTTCGCCCAAACAAACATGGTCGCCTTGGGTGGCGTCACGGCCCAACCTGCTTTGTTAAGGCCGTCACACAGCACGTCGCGCCGGTCTTGATACATTTGTCGAATGTCTTCAACACATGACTGATCGGACTCAAGTGCCGAAATGGCCGCGACCTGAACCGGCGTAAAAATGCCGTAATCCAAGTAAGACTTTATGCGAGTCAGCGCTGCCACTAATTCTTTATTTCCACAGCAAAAGCCCACGCGCCAGCCTGGCATGTTGTAGCTCTTAGACAGCGTGAAAAATTCCACCGCGACATCGCGTGCTCCGGGGACCTGCAAAATACTCGGCGCCTTGTAACCATCAAAAACGAGGTCTGCATAGGCGAGGTCGTGAACCACCCAAATATTATGTTCACGTGCCACGGCGACGACCTTCTCAAAAAAGTCGAGCTCGACACAGTCGCCAGTAGGATTAGAGGGAAAGTTGAGGACGAGCATCTTAGGCCGGGGGTAAGCTGTCCGGATCGCCTTATCGAGCTCCTCGAAAAAGTCGCCCTCTTCGGTCATCGGCACGTGGCGTAAGTCAGCACCTGAGATCACAAACCCGTAGGGGTGAATAGGGTAAGAAGGATTTGGCACAAGGATTGTGTCGCCTACACCCGTAGTGGCTAGCGCAAGGTGCGCAAGACCCTCTTTAGACCCTAGCGTCACAATAGCTTCGGTTTCTGGGTCCAACTCCACGTCGTATCGCGAGGCATACCAATCGCACATAGCTTTTCGTAACCGCGGAATACCTTTTGATTGCGAGTAACGGTGCGTATCGCCACGTTCAACCGTGTCTTTTAATTTGTCGACGATGTGCTGAGGCGTCGGTTGGTCGGGGTTTCCCATGCCAAAGTCGATAATATCCTCGCCACGTGCACGTGCCTGCTGCTTCAGTTCACCGATAATATTGAACACATAAGGCGGTAATCGCTCTATGCGTTGAAACTGCTGATTCATCTGCTTCCCTTGAGATTTTGCTCAGGCTTACTTAACTATTCGATACCCAGCATGGCTGCAATATCAGCAGCCGGCTTGTACCCGGGTATCAACTGTCCGTCACTGGTTACGATAGCGGGCGTCCCTCGGACGCCTAACCGGTTGCCTAGCGCGTAGTGCTCGGAGACGGGGTTCCCCTCACACTCGTTGATCGGTAACTCAACACCGGATTTAAGCGATGTGAGCGTCGATTCCCGATTGCGCGAGCACCAAGCTGTCGCTAATTGCCGAGCACCGTCTGACTCCATGCCGCCCCTTGGGAATGCGAGATAGCGGACCTCAACGCCGCGGCGATTCAAGTCATCCATTTCTAAATGAAGCTTACGACAGTAGCCGCACGTGATATCTGTGAACACGTTGATGTAACCCTTGGCAGGCTCGGCTGGCGAAAATACGATCATGTCATCAATGTCGACCTGAGCCAGGAGCTCAATGCGCTCTGTGGTACGGCGTTGCTCCGTCCAATTCGATACGCTGGTCTCAGACACACTGAGCAAATCGCCGTTGAGCAATAAAAAACGACCGTCCCGCGTCGCATACAAAACAGGCCCATCTTGAATGGCTATCTCAATCAAGTCTTTGGACGGTGTCTCCTCAATGCGATCGATACTGATGGGGCTGCCTACCATGGCAGATAAGCCCGCCTCTAACCGCTGCCTGGCGTCTCCAAAAGACGAACTGTCCTGTGCTAGCGCAGGCCAACTGAACATTGCCAACGATGCAAAGGTCGCCGAGATGAGCTGTATTCGAAACGATTTTAACATGTATTAACCTCTAGGGTGGTGCTTCTCGTGAAGCGCTTGCATCCGGCTGCGTGCCACGTGTGTGTATATTTGCGTCGTCGTCAGGTCGCTGTGGCCCAATAGCATCTGCACGACACGCAAGTCCGCACCATGATTAATCAAATGCGTGGCAAATGCGTGCCTCAACGTGTGCGGAGAGAGACTGTCTTTAATTCCTGCCCGCTGCGCGTAAAGTTTAATACGATACCAAAAGGTCTGGCGAGTCATTGCCACACCCCGATTTGATGGAAAAAGCACATCGCTCTGTTTGCCACTGAGCAAGTCGATACGAGAAGACCGTAAATAATCGCTCACACTCTGAACAGCCGCCTCGCCCATCGGCACTAACCGTTCCTTACCACCCTTGCCCAAGACGCGAACCACCCCTTGATTCAAACTGAGCTGGGGAATGGTCAAAGACACCAATTCCGATACGCGCAGACCACAAGCGTAAAGCACTTCCAGCATCGCTGCATCGCGATGCTCAATGGCGACACCGAGATCAGGTGCGTTCAATAAAGCGTCTACTTGGGCCTCAGAGAGGGTTTTAGGCAGTGGTCTGGAAGGCTTCGGCCGATCAAGGTGTTGTGTTGGGTCGACGGCTAGCTCGCCCTCTCTCACCAGGTATTGATAAAAACTACGCAGACTCGATAGGAGCCGAGAGATCGACCGATGAGAACTGCCTCCAGCAAGCCGCACCCCAAGGTAGGCTTGCACGTCTGACTCATCGGCAGTGAGGGCTGTGCTGTGTTTGTGCTCAGATAACCAACGGTCCAACCCTTCGACGTCTCGCCGATAGGCTTGGCAGGTGTTCTCGCTCAGACCGCGCTCGAGCCAGAGGGCTGTCGTAAACCGCTCAAGCTCTGGCTTGATAATGCGATCCAAACGCGTCCTTACCCCAAAGGCTGAGCCTTAGGAGAGCTTTTCCTTGATGCGTGCAGCCTTACCGGAAAGCTCACGCAAATAGTAGAGCTTCGCCTGACGAACGTCACCGCGGCGCTTGACTGAAATCGAGTCAAGCAAGGGGCTGTAAGTCTGGAACGTACGCTCCACGCCAACCCCGTGAGAGATTTTTCGTACAGTAAACGCTGAGTTCAAGCCACGGTTGCGCTTGCCAATGCAAACACCCTCGAACGCCTGAAGACGCTCGCGGTTACCTTCCTTTACTTTTACCTGAACGACAACGGTGTCTCCCGGCGCAAAGGCGGGAATTTCTTTTGACATTTGCTCAGCATCGAGCTCGGCAATAATTTTGTTGGCACTCATGGCTTTCTCCTCAGTCGGCCGCTATTCAACACAGCAACCCCGTTTCAATCTCATATCGAGCGTTACCGCTCACTTTTTACTCAGAGATGGGCGTTTAAATCCCACCGCGCGAGCATCGCTCGCTGCTCATCTGTTAGGTCGGCCCAATCGAGCAAATCTGGCCGCCGATCGAGGGTCCGTTTCAACGCCTGCGCCGCTCGCCAATCAGCAATGCGCGCATGGTCTCCGCTGAGCAACACCTCCGGCACCGCTCGACCCTCAAAAATCTCAGGGCGCGTATAGTGAGGACAGTCGAGCAATCCGTCAACAAAAGAGTCTTGTTCTGCAGACATTTCATCGCCTAAAACACCCGGAATGCGACGAATTAACGAATCCATCACCAACATAGCGGGCATTTCTCCACCACTGACCACCATATCGCCTACCGACAACTCCAGATCTACATCTTGCTCGAGAAAGCGCTCGTCAAATCCTTCATAGCGGCCCGCAACAAAAATAATCGCTTTATGGGCAACGAGACGAGCGATCATGGCCTCATCCACAGGCGCCCCCTGCGGACTCATCGCAACCACTAGGGCATCGTCACCCAGCAGCTGTTTCGCTTTGCGGACGGACTGACTCAGGATAGGCGCCTTCATAAGCATGCCCGGCCCACCCCCATAAGGTCGATCGTCAACCGTACCGTGCTTGTCGGTTGCAAACTGGCGGGGATCCACCGTCTCGACAGTGAAAAGCTGGTCTCGTGCCGCCCGGCCTGTCACACCCCATTCAGTCAGACCAGAAAGCATTTCAGGAAAAATGCTGATAAAACCAAATTGCTTCAAGGCAACGATTGATTCAGTCATCGGGATGCCAGTTCACTTCAATCAGCGCGTGGTCTAAGTCGATTCGCGCGATAACCTCGCTTTCTATGTAGGGGATAAGGCGCTCGCGATCATCGATACTGCTCTCAGAGGCGCGAACGACCAGCACGTCGTTAGCACCTGTTTCAAGCAGATAATCGACGTCACCCAAGTAAAGAAGCGCTCCGTCATCACCGGGCGCCATGACACGACAGCCCACCAAGTCATCCCAGTAAAACTCACCTTCTTTGAGTGTTGGCAGCGCCGACTTGGGAACCACAATGCTGTAACCCCGCAGAAGTTCGGCTGCATTTCGGTCGTCTACACCCTCCAACAGGGCGACATACCCCTTTCCCTGCGCGCGAATATTGAGCACGCGTACAGGTTTACGCCCCTGGTTCCGAGCGTCGATTAAAAATTGAGGTTGGAGAGAAGTGAGCGAGGCTGGCGACTCGAGGTTAACCTTGAGCTTTACCCAGCCTTTGATGCCGTATACGCCTACGATTTTGGCGGCGGCTATGTCGGGAGATGTGGCGTCAGAGCGCGCCACAAAAAATCACTTAAGCCGCTGCGGCCGCTTGGCCTGCCGCTTCTTTTACCAAACTGGCGACGCGAGGTGACAACTGTGCACCCTTAGCTACCCATGCGTCGATACGGCCTGTATCGATGCGCAGTCGCTCTTCTTGACCGCGAGCAATGGGGTTAAAGAACCCAACGCGCTCGATAAACCGGCCATCACGAGACCGACGACTGTCGGTAACTGTCACGTGGTAGAAAGGGCGCTTCTTTGAGCCGCCGCGTGAAAGACGAATTGTGACCATTGCTTTGTCCTAAACGTTAACCCTTGGGACATTTCCCAAGGCAAAATTTGAGGTCGCGAAGATTACAGGAAGTCGTCCCGTCTTTAAAGTCCTGCAACACATAATAATTACCGGCGCGGAAACCCGGGTGGCATACCACCACCAGGCGGCATACCTCCGCCACCGCCCATCATTCCACCCATGCCACGCATCATGCGCTGCATACCGCCGCCTTTCATCTTCTTCATCATTTTTTGCATCTGCTTGTGTTGCTTCAACAGACGATTCAGATCAGGAACTGCCGTACCTGATCCGGCCGTGATGCGACGCTTACGCGATGGGTTAATCAGATCGGGGTTTTTTCGCTCTTTCGGTGTCATGGAGTTGATAATCGCTTCCATGCGGTCAAATTGCTTGGCGTCAACTTGCGACTGCGCTGCCTGAGCCATGCCACCCATACCCGGCATTTTATCGAGCATGGCACCAATGCCACCCATATTTTTCATCTGCTGAAGTTGGTCACGAAAATCTTCGAGGTCAAAGCGTCCGCCTTTTTCGACCTTTTTAGCGAGTTTTTGCGCCTTCTTTTTATCAACTTTCCGCTCAGCATCCTCGATAAGCGACAACAAATCGCCCATGCCAAGAATACGCGACGCCAATCGATCGGGGAAAAACGGCTCAAGTGCCTCTGTCTTCTCGCCAACACCCATAAACTTGATGGGCTTACCTGTAACATGACGCACCGAGAGTGCAGCACCGCCGCGCGTATCAGCATCCACCTTCGTCAAAATAACACCCGTGAGTGCCAAGGCGCGATTAAACGCGGTCGCGGTGTGCACAGCATCCTGACCTGTCATGGCATCGATGACAAAGAGCGTTTCAACCGGGTTGATGGCCTTATGCAGGTCAGAAATCTCTGCCATCATTTCATTATCAATCGCAAGCCGTCCCGCCGTATCGACCAACAAAACGTCACTGAATGCGGTTTTTGCGTTCTTCAGCGCGCGATTAACAATGTCTACAGGGCGCTCTTCCACCGACGAAGGCTCAAAGCGCGCACCCACCTCGCTCGCTAGTGTCTCGAGCTGCTTAATAGCGGCCGGTCGATAAACATCAGCACTGACGACCGTCACTTTCTTTTTCTCACGCTCCATGAGGTAGCGCGCAAGCTTGGCGACCGAGGTGGTTTTACCCGCACCTTGCAGACCGGCCACCATCACAACCGCTGGGGGTTGTGTCGCTAAATTGAGCTGCTCATTGGCTTCACCCATGACGCTTTGAAGCTCAGCCTGAACGATTTTCAAAAAGACCTGCCCCGGCGTGAGACTCGAGCTCACCTCAGTACCAACAGCGCGCTCTTTGACCCGGTCCGTGAACTCCTTAACCACCGACAGAGCAACGTCGGCCTCCAACAGCGCCATACGGACTTCCCGCAGCGTGTCTTTGATGTTGTCTTCAGTGAGGCGCGACTTGCCCGCCATTGCCCTCAAACTGGCGGATAAACGTTCGCTTAAGCTTTCAAACATGTTCTTTCCTGTGTCAATTAACAGTGCCGCAAGCGCTGGAACCGCGTAGTATACGCCTACGGCAAAAAAATAATCAGGGGAGTTCTGCAATCGGCATGGCAGGATTTGCGACCAATCAAGTTCTCGCAGTAGCGGCCACGCTCGCGGCCGCACTCTATTTGTTTACAGCAGCTCAGCAGCTTCTGAGGCTCGAACGACGCGAGCAAAAACTGCCAAACGCTATCTTATTCCCGGCCATCGCGGCGCTCTTGCTCCATGGTTTTGTCATTTACGATAGCTCTGCGTCCGTGGGGGCCAATTTTGGCTTTTATCGTGTTGCATCGTTAACGTTCTGGCTGATGGGTGTCCTGAGCTTACTGATTCTCGCCTTCCGTCCATTGCAGACGTTACTCATGGGTATTTTCCCATTGGCAGCGATTGCCATATTGGTCGCGACACTGACGCCTGAAACGGCTCGGCCCATGACCGATACACCACGCGGCTTGCTGCTGCATATCTCGACCTCGATTATCGGTTATGCGTTGCTGGGACTCGCAACACTGCAAGGCTTGTTGGTGCTTCAACAAAGCCGGTTGTTGCGGCAACACAAGACACGCGGGCTTATTCGCTTGCTGCCGCCGCTTGATAGCACCGAGCAAGTCATGCACGAGCTAATTGCAATGGGGACGCTTGTCATGGCGATATCAATCGTCGCCGGCTTCTACTATGTCGACGATTTATTTGCGCAGCACCTCATACACAAAACAGTGCTCACCATCATTGCATGGCTGCTGTTCGCGGTGGTCTCCGTCCGTCATATACGTTACGGGTGGCGCGTAAACACCGCAGTGATGCTCTGCTGCAGTGGGTTTGCCTTGCTGACGCTTGGCTTTTACGGATCCAAACTCGTTCTAGAGCTTGTTTTAACCTAAGTGAAATCTAGGGTTGCGGCCGGACACATTTTTCTCAACAATTGGCGTTCATGCTGACGCTTGCCCATAAAGTTTGAACGACGCCCCGCTGGGACTCCTCTTTGCCATTTTGGCAGCACTCATTCTCTTATCCGGATTTTTCTCGAGCTCAGAGACAGGGATGATGGCACTCAACCGCTACCGGCTAAAGCATCTGCAGCAGCAGGGTCACAAGGGTGCGCTGCGAGCGGGAAAGTTGCTTGCGCGTCCCGATAGGCTGATTGGACTCATTCTAATCGGCAATAACCTCGTCAATATATTGGGCTCTTCCATTGCCACCGTTGTGGCGATTCGACTTTATGGCGATGCGGGTATTGCTATAGCCACCATTCTTTTGACGATCGTCATTCTCATCTTTGCTGAGATCACCCCGAAAACGATTGCCGCTATCCACCCTGAAAAAGTGGCCTTCCCAGCAAGTATTATTCTGCTGCCGCTCATGAAACTCGCTATGCCACTCGTATGGTCGATTAACGCTATTACAAATGGTCTGCTGTCGCTCCTTGGCTTCAAAACCAATGCCGCAAACGAGGACGAACTTACTCAAGAAGAGCTTCGCACCATCGTCAATGAGTCGGGTGGACTCATCCCGCGGCGACACCGAAATATGCTGGTGAACATACTCGATCTCGAGCAAGTCTCAGTGAATGACATTATGGTGCCCCGCAACGAGATATACGGTGTCGACCTCGATGATGATGATGGGACGATACTCAAGCGGCTCAAGTCGAGCACCCATACCTTAGTGCCCGTCTTTCGCGGCGATATCAACAAGATCGAAGGTATCCTGCACTTGCGAAATCTCGGCAAGTGCCTTGATGGCGACGGGCTCAATCGAACCTCATTGATCAGTGAGCTCCAAGAGCCCTACTTCACACCAGAGAACACAGCGCTACATATTCAGCTCCGCCATTTTCAGCAGCGAAAGCTTCGACTCGGGATGATCGTCGACGAATACGGCGACATCATGGGCTTGGTGGCCCTTGAAGATATCCTCGAGGAGATCGTCGGAAACTTCACTTCCAATCTAGTAGAGGACCAAGAAGAGATTGCCACGATGGCAGACGGAGGTGCCTCCTGTACCGGCAGCATTCCGATCAGAGACATCAATCGACAGTTTGGGTGGTCGTTACCCACAGACGGGCCAAAAACCATTAGCGGGCTTGCTCTTGAGGCCTTGGAGGCCTTCCCAGTGGGCCCCGCATCCGTTCGGATTGGTGCTTACCAACTCGACATAGAATGCGTCGAGGGCAATGCAATCACTCAAGTTCGCGTAACACCGATGACCGCGACACCGCCATCGGATGACGCCATCTAGGATTCAAAAGGACGGGGGAAACACGCTGACACTTCGCAGCGCGCTAAGCCCTCAAAACAATGAAAATCCGGCCTCTTTCCGTCGCTGTGCGCTCGCCTCAAGAATTTCTTGCTTGCGCGTATCGTCCGCAGTAAACCAATCTACGATCTCATCGCCTGTCCTGTAGCAGCCCTCACAGACGTCATTCTGATCAAGCGCACAGATAGAGACACAAGGGGATTGTGGGGTATCAGACATGGGGGTCGCCCGCCTCCTGGGCTGCATAAAATGCGTCGGCAAACTCATCGAGTGTTCCTGCTTCGATAGCATCACGAATGCCTTGCATGTGCTTTTGGTAGTACGTCAGGTTATGAATGGTGCACAACTGCGAGCCCAAAATCTCATTGCAACGATCAAGATGGTGCAAATAAGCGCGACTAAAGTTCGAACAGGTGTAGCACTCACAGTTCTCATCAAGCGGGCGGGTGCTTGTCTTATGGCGCGCATTACGCAGTTTAATGACGCCGTGGCTCGTGAAGAGATGCCCATTGCGCGCGTTGCGGGTGGGCATCACGCAGTCAAACATATCGACACCACGGCGCACCGCCTCGAGTAAATCCGCAGGCGTACCCACCCCCATCAAATAGCGGGGTTTATCATCTGGCAACTGGTGCGCCACGTCATCTAGCACTTGCACCATCTCGTCTTTCGGCTCGCCCACGGATAGGCCGCCGAGTGCGTAGCCGTCGAAGCCAATATCGACTAATCCAGAGAGCGAGGCTTCACGCAGATGCTTGTACATTCCCCCCTGCACAATGCCAAAAAGCGCAGAGGCATTACCCGCATGAGCATCCTTACTGCGTTTTGCCCAGCGCAGAGAGAGCTCCATCGATCGACGTGCCTCTTCCTCTGTCGCAGGATAAGGCGTGCATTCATCAAAGATCATTACGATGTCACTGCCTAAATCCCGCTGAATTTTCATCGAGGTTTCGGGATCCAGAAACACCTTGTCGCCGTTAACCGGCGACTTGAACGTCACGCCCGACTCTTCGACTTTCCTGACCTCGCCCAGACTGAACACCTGAAACCCACCCGAGTCAGTCAAAATCGGGCCATCCCACCCCATAAAATCGTGGAGGTCGCCGTGCTTCGAAATGATGTCAGTGCCGGGTCGAAGCCATAGGTGAAACGTATTCCCAAGGAGAATCTGTGCACCCGTAGCGCGCACGTCATCCGGGGTCATGCCCTTAACCGTGCCATAGGTACCGACCGGCATGAAGGCGGGGGTTTGGACCTCACCTCGCGCAAAGGTCATGGTCCCTCGACGCGCGAGACCGTCTTTAGCTGAAACCGAAAACTTCACTTTCGACCCTCAAGATTTGTGTGTGACAAACATCGCGTCACCGTAACTGAAAAAGCGGTACTCCTTGAGTACAGCTTCACGGTACGCCTTCCTTGTTTCCTCATAGCCGGCAAAGGCAGACACCAACATAATGAGTGTGCTTTCAGGCAAATGAAAGTTGGTGACCATTGCGTCTACCACACCAAACTCACAACCGGGATATAAAAATATATCGCTGTCACCTTCGAAAGCCCGAGGACAGCGCTCAGAGTCAAGCCCCGCCGCCGCCGCACTTTCGAGCGATCTCACAGAAGTCGTACCAACCGCCACAACGCGCCCCCCTCTCTTGCGGCACGTACGGATCGCGTCAACACAATCCTGCCCAACCTCAATCCATTCCCGGTGCATTTTATGGTGCGTAATATCCTCAACACGCACAGGTTGAAAGGTGCCTGCCCCCACATGAAGGGTCACAAATGCAGTCTGCACACCTTTAAGGCTGAGTCGCGAGAGCAAGGCCTCGTCGAAGTGAAGACCTGCAGTAGGCGCTGCAACAGCGCCCTCATGCTTTGCATAGACGGTTTGATAACGCTCACGGTCTTGTGGTGTATCCGCGCGCTCAATGTACGGAGGTAGGGGCATATGACCGAACAACCGCATCATCTGTGCAACCGTGCCAGTTTCCGCTTGAAGTTCAAACAAACCGCCATCGCGACCACAGACCCTCAGCGTGAAGTCAGTGATATCTGAGTCCTGATCAGCTGTAATAAAGATGAGGGAACCCTCTTTCGGACTCTTACTCGCCCTGACGTGGGCCAAAACAGAGCCCTCACCGCGCAATCGCTCAATCAAAATCTCAACACGCCCACCCGTTTGCTTTTGACCATAGAGCCGAGCGGGAATCACTCGCGTGTTGTTAAAAACAAGCAAGTCATTGGGGCTCAGCAACGCCTCTATTTCTAAGAACTGTCGGTGATCAAGGCTACCTGTGGCACCGTCCAGCGTCAGAAGACGGGAACTCGTCCGCTCCTCAAGTGGCGACTGAGCAATCAGGTACTCGGGTAGGTCAAAGTGAAAGTCAGCTGTCTTCATAGTCACGTTTAATTAGTAACGCAGTCATAAAAAAGCCGGCATACGCCGGCTTCGTCGTCTCATAAGAGCGGCGATTAGTCGTCGTTGGCCTCGCCATCCGCGGGTGCTTCCTCAGCGGCGGGCTCTTCTGCTGGTGCTTCCTCAGCGGCGGGCTCTTCTGCTGGCGCTTCCTCAGCTGCGGGCTC
>JBELJN010000046.1:0-11030 GCA_042090345.1 Halieaceae bacterium
ACGGATTAGCAGCGGTGAATTACAGATAGTCGAATAACGACATTGATTGCGTCTTCACAAAGGTCTGCTGGGCGGCCTGAAGCGTCACCATTTTGAGGTTGAGTTCGCTGATTGCACTCGGCATGTCCAGGTCCTCGAGGTTCGACATGGTCTTTGTGAGCTCAAAGTTCAAACCATCGTTCAGCGCGAGTTGACTATCTAACAGCGTCATGCGTGTACCGATGGACGTGCGTAAGGCGGCTAATTGGTCAATGGATTCATCAAGGGCGATGGCGTTCGTTTGCATGATGTCGAACCGAACGTCAGTCTCCCCGACTCCCAAGCGCAATGCCTCGGCTAGGTTATCCAGCAATTGAAATACGTTTGCCTCTCCTTCTCCACGCTCGAACACATCGCTACCGGTATGACCGAGCTTAATAGTGACTGCACGCGCAATGTTAATTTCTCGGACGAGATCATCACCCTGATATACACCGTCCTCTGAATAGGCGGGCGTATCGGTTCTTGAACCTGAGAAAATAGACTCGCCGTTGAAGTTGGTGCTGTTAGCTAATGATAGTAGCTGCTCTTTTAGCCCGTCTATCTCGGTGGCGATGGCTTTGCGGTCAGACTGGGCGAGGATTTCGTTTTGTCCTTGAATACGGAGCTCACGCACGCGATTCAAGGCATCATTAACACTGCTGATCACCGCCTCCTCTTGCGAAAGCGCCGCGTCAACCAGGGTCATATTCTCCTGATGGGTTTGCATTAGCGTGAGTTCAGAGCGGAGCTCGAGTAATTGCACCGCAGCATTCGGATCGTCTGATGCGCTCTGCAGCTTTTTACCCGTGGCGACCTGCTGTTGCAGGGTCGCTAACTGCGTCTGTGCGTCGGTAATGGCGCGTAAGCCTGCGTTTTGCAGCTGCGCGGAGGACATGCGCGTAATCATCGTTCAGTCGCCCTTAATAATGTATCGAATACTTGGTTAGCGGCAGCAATGACCTGAGCTGCAGCTTGATAGGCCTGCTGATAACGAACAAGGTCTGCGGCCTCCTCCTCGAGATTAACGCCTTGGACGCTGTCGCGCCGGTCAGTTGCCGCACGGAGTAATGTCTCTTCGAGTGCGGCGCTGGACTTTGATGTCCGTGTTTCCACTGCAACGTGGGACAGCGTGTCGCGGTAAATGTCATCTACGCTACGGTTGCTGTTTACAAACGAGCCAGTATCACGCATGTCAAAGAGAGCGAGCATGTTGCGGTTATCGCCCACCGAACCACCTCGCGCCGCCGCCGCCACGTCCTCGGGTGCTCTGATCGCCACACTCATGAGACCCGCAGCATCGGCAGTAGGGGCAATACGAAACTCGTCGCCTTCCATGCCGGCGGCAAACTCACTCAGTGTAATGGTAAAGCCGTCAATGGATATTGAGTCACCCGTCACGGCCTGACTCGCACCCGTGGTCGTATTGGTTAACACAGGTCCCGCGACACCGTACCGTATTTCGTAGGCGTCACCGGTCAGCTCGAGCGGTTCATCGATGACGTAGGAGACTTCTGATAGGCCGGAGTTTTGACCCGTGCCAATAATGGGCGTACCAAAGTCGCCGAAAAATGCCCCCCCAGGCTCACCCGATAAATCGTCACCCTGCGCATGCTGCGTGTTGACAATAGAGGCAAGACCGATTGCTAATAATCCGAGCTCCCGCCGAGCTCGAAAAACAACGTTGCTCGACACTTCGAGTGCCGCACCTAGCTCGCCGCCTGACATATTCTTGGTGACGTTATCTTCAGCGCCACCCGGTGTGGTTATAAAAACACTCGGACGCCCGTCGCCCGTCCGCTCGCCGCTGACCCTAACACTTTCAGCGAACGCGCCAACCACCAACCGAACGCCATCGCCCACGTAGACGTTAACCGATCCGTCTGCTTGCTCTTGAGAGTTGACATTGACGAGCTTGCTGAGCTCGAGCAGCGTGAGGTCCCGCTTGTCCAATAGGTCGTTTGGCGTGGCCGATGACTCACTGGCAAAGCGCTTTATTAGCTCATTAAGCGTCGCAAGTTCCTGCGCGTATTGATTGATGTCGTCCGCTTTGCTTGAAATGCGCGCGGTCGTCTCGGTGTAAATGCTCTCGAGCCGTTTATCCATGTAGTTGAATCGACCGGATAACATTTCAGCTTCAGAGATAAGTACCTGACGCTCTGGGAGCGAGGACGGACTCGTCGCTACCGCATCGACCGCAACAAAAAAGTTATCCATGGCGACACTGAGGCCCGTGGAGGCATCCGCAAACAGTGCATCAACTCGCTGCGAGGTGTTGAAATAAAAATCGTGATAACTACGCGCGGTTGTTCGATCTCGGAGCTCGTCCGTCAAGAACTGGTCGTAGGCGCGGGAAACATCACCGACCTTCACACCCGTACCAAACGCCTGACCGCCTACAAACTCCGACTCCTGCGTCACAAACGTAATGTTCTGCCGGCTATACCCGTCGGTGTTTGCGTTAGCAATATTGTGACCGGTGGTCGCAATGGCTCGCTGAAGCGAGGACAGTGCGGAAGCACCAACGTCAAAAATTCCTGCCATGGCTTATCGCTCGCCTCCGTTGTCCCTGGGTTGAGTGACGCTCAAGTCGAATGCCTTTATCGGTGACACCGCCGATAGGCCAGAGCTTGTTGCTTCTATTGTGTCCCCTGACACCATGCCTCTCGTCTGCATTTGCTCGACCATCATGCGGGCCAAGCCAATGCCACCTTGCTCGGAGAGCTGTAGCGCGAGTTGCTGGTCCGCCATGGACTGATAGGTATCCGTGCTGTCCGAATTCATAAGATCACTTTTCACAGTTGCATCACGCATGGTCTTTAGCATTTGCTGAAGAAACAGCGACTCAAACTGCGCCGCCACTTCCTCGACGGCTGCATTGGGGTTTTTCGTCGCCTCTGCTCGAAGCGAACCAAACTGGGTAAAGTCAGAATAAATTGCGCTAGTCATGCTGACTCCTAAATAACGATCAGCTGCGCGCTCAGCGCACCTGCCTGCTGCAAAGCTTCTAGAATGGCGATGAGGTCACCAGGGGCTGCGCCTACACGGTTAACGGCCGTCACGATTTCCTGAAGGCTCACGCCCTCCTCCATGACGAACATGCGGACCTCTTCGTTCTCGACGTTGATTTCGGTTTGCGGCAGAACAACCGTCTCTGCTGCTGTCGCAAACGGACCGGGCTGCGAGACGACGAAACTCTCATCGATGGTAACCGTCAAATTGCCGTGCGCGACGGCAGCAGTTTTCACCATGACCTCAGAGCCAATCACAATGGTTCCACTGCGTGCATTGACAATGACTTTCGCAGGAGCCGCAGCCTTTACCACTTCAATGTTTTCCAGCTCCGCTAAATAGGCAACTTTGGCGCTGGTGTCGGTTGGTGCCATAATCTCGACCGATACGCCGTCTAGCGCAGTTGCCGTCCCGGGCCCCATGAAGCTATTAACGGCCGAGGCCATATTGCGCGCAGTCGTAAAGTCCGACTCATGAAGGTGAAAGGTGAGCTTGGCACTGCCGTCGCTAAAGGGGTTTACCACCTTGCGCTCGACCATCGCGCCGTTAGGAATACGTCCGGCCGCTTTGGTATTCACGCTGATGCGTGACCCATCATTACCGTCTGCGCCAAAACCAGAGACGACTAGTCCGCCCTGTGCAACAGCGTAAACCTTACCGTTACCGGCTTTTAGTTGAGTCAGTAACAACTCACCACCGCGCAAACTGCCAGCATTACCCAGCGACGATACCGTGACATCGACTTTTTGACCGGGCTTGGCAAAGGGAGGTAGTTCAGCTGTCACCATGACAGAGGCCATATTCTTGGTCTGTGGATTGACGCCTGGTGGCAGGTTTACACCGAACTGCTGCAACATGCTGCGAGCTGCCTGAATCGTAAACGGAGTCTGCGTAACCTGGTCACCCGTGCCATCGAGGCCGACGACAAGACCAAAGCCGACCAGTTGGTTGCTCCGCGCGCCCTCAACCATGGCGATGTCTTTTATGCGCTCGGCGAGGGCTGTAGTTGGCGACAGTGCGCTTATCGTACCGAGCAGCGCAGCACAGACCAGTGCTACAAACAGGTAAGGCCGGGGCATCTTGAACTTTGATGGCTTCAACATGTGAATCTCCTTAAAACGGGTTTAGTGGGCTGTTGAAGAATTTTGAAAACCAACCGGGTGAGTTCGCCCGGTCAATTACGCCCGTACCGCCGTACGAAATGCGGGCGTCAGCAACCAAGGTCGACGGAATCGAGTTGCTTGCACTGATATCTTGCGGTCTTACGATGCCGCGCAATTGGATGAACTCCTCACCCTTGTTAAGCGCCAGCCACTTCTCGCCCTGCACCATAAGATTGCCGTTGGGCAATACACGCGCCACCTGCACCGCAATGGCACCCGAGAGTGAATTGGACTGATTGGTCGAACCGTTCCCAGAAAACTCTGAGTCGCTCGCAATGCTTTGTTGTAGCGTCAATCCTCTGAACCGATCGACGCTGAAATCAGGATCTTCCCGCCCCAAAATAGTGGGTGGCGCAACGTCAATACCAGACTCACGTGCGATCGACGTGCCGGCATTTTTTGAGGCCTGGGTCGATTCCATTAAAACAATGCTGATGATGTCTCCGACAGCCCGCGCTCGTGTGTCCGAGAATAGCGAGATACCGCGCTGTTCACTGTACAAGCTGCCCGAGCTAATACCTTCCGTCGGGCGCGTATAGGTGATTGGCTCCATTGGCGCATAAGCGGGATGTGTTCTCTCCTCGATACCCGCGCACCCGCCTAGGAGCGAGGCGCAAAGAAGAAGTGATGTCATGAGTAAGTGTTTCATAAGGTGCTCCTCAGCTATCCCTTATCAGTTTCGCTATAAGTTTTGCGAGACGTACTGCAACATCTGATCCGCCGTGGAGATGGCTTTTGAATTCATCTCATAGGCGCGCTGCGTCTCAATCATGTTGACCATCTCTTCCACTACGTTGACGTTTGAGCCTTCAACAAACCCCTGTTGCAAGGTACCCAAGCCGTTGAGGCCTGGATTGGATGGCAATGGCGCACCACTCGCGCCCGTTTCTAAAAATAGGTTCTCTCCGCGCGCCTGAAGGCCCGCTGGATTTATGAAGTCGGTTAGCTGAATAAGCCCTACCTGCGTGGCCTGCGGTGAGCCCGGCTGTTGTACCGACACCGTACCGTCCGGCGCGATGGTCACGCTGAGTGCGTCCTGCGGAACCGTAATCGGTGGCTGGAGCTGATAACCTGCCGATGTGACCAGCAACCCCTGATTATTGAGGTGCATCGAACCATCACGGGTAAACGCTTGACTGCCGTCGGGAAGCAAGACCTCAAAAAAACCACGGCCTTGAATAGCCACGTCAAAGGCATTATCTGTCGTCACCAAGTTTCCCTGAGTGAAGATGCGCTCGGTGGCGACCACACGCGTACCTGTACCAACCTGAAGTCCCGATGGCAGCTGCGTGTCTTGTGACGACTGCGCGCCTACCTGGCGCACGTTTTGATAGAGGAGGTCCTCGAAAATAGCTCGACCTCGCTTAAAACCATTCGTACTGACATTGGCTAAGTTGTTTGAAATCGTCGCCATTTTGGTCTGTTGGGCGTCGAGGCCGGTTTTAGCAATCCAAAGTGATTGACTCATTGTTTTCTCCTATGCCGATGTATTGGCTATTCAAGCCTCATGAGTGAGGCGCTGGAATCGTCGAGCTCATCGGCTGACTGCATGGTTTTTACATGGCTTTCAAAACTTCTTGATAACTCGATCATCTGCACCATGGCAGCCACCGAGTTGACATTTGAAGACTCGAGAGAGCCCACAGCGATGTTCACTGCTGCATCGGGCTCAAGATTTGCGTCTTGGTTGGCTCTAATGTGGCCGTCAAGGCCCTTTTCAAGATCAGCCGGGTTAGGGTTGACCAATAAAATGCGGTCTACCGTTGCGCCAGCAACTGGGGCTTCACCCAATGGAATGAGCGAGATAGTCCCGTCCACACCGATGTTAATGGTGCTCGCAGGCGGCAAATTAATGGGGCCACCCTCGCCCATTATTTGATTTCCAGCTGCGTCAATGAGATTGCCATTATTCTCAATGCGAAGATCGCCGCGTCGGCTCAAAACTTCCTCACCTTGTGGCGTCAATACTTGCATCCAGCCCTGACCGTTAATTGCAATATCGAGTTCACGCCCAGTAGCAACCAAACTGCCGCCGCCAAAGTCGACGGCTGTAAGCGGCGTACTCGGAATGGCACTCGCATCTCGGCTGGAAACACCAAGGTAGTTGGTTTGTGCCGCGTAAAGGTCGGCCTTAAATGCTGTCGTACCCGCATTTGCCAAATTATTGGTAACCAGGGCTTGGGCCTGGCTGACCTTTCGCGCGGCTTCAGCCGCTATTTGAATAACACTGTTCATTGCGATTCATTCACTCTTAGAGAATATTCAAAATAGACTGGGACATTTCGTCTTCGTTCTGAATGGCCTGAGCACTGGACTGGAAATTACGCTGCGCCTCAATGAGGGCTAACAGCTCCTGGGTAATGTCCACGTTCGACACTTCGAGTGCCGATGGCCGAATGTAACCTCGCGATCCAGTCGAGGGGCGACCCGTTACGGCAAGGCCTGAGCCCTCACTCTCACGGTACTGTGTATTACCTGCGGGAGATAAAGCAGACGGGTTGATGAAATTAGCCAGAAGCAGCTGCCCCATGGCACGAATTTCGCCGTTCGTGTACTGCGCGTAGACAGTGCCTGTGTCATCAAACTCGAATGACACGACTTCACCTGGCTTAAAACCGTTCTGAGACAGCGTCTGCGTACTTGAGTCAGCACCGAGACCACTAGTCGCGGCCAAATCAATGGTAAAGGTTTGAGGATCCGCGCCTAGCGGTGTAAAGCCTAGAATATCAAGCTGCTGATCTGAACCGGCTGTCAGCGCACCTGTGCCATCGAAGGTCATAGAAGCAGACTCGGGCTGCACCTCTCCGTCAATGGTTGCGTAAACGTTATAGGTACCATCAGGCTCGGCCGCCTTAGCGAAGTAAATATCGAGCTGATGTGGCGTGCCCGTAGAGTCATAAATGGTTGTGGATGTTGAGAAATTGTAAGTGTCAGTGTCGCCCGCCGAAAACGGTGTTAGGGCAGCCTCGGTTCTTGTGTCGAGGTTACCCGAGAACACCACCTCGCCGGTTGCCTTGGGCTGCATCAGCGCTAGGCTGATCTGAAGATCACCAATGGCCGGCGTAATGACGCCATCGTTATCTGGCTGAAAGCCCTGTACGCGAGCACCGTTGGTGGTCACTACAAAACCCTCACCGTCAATGCGGAATGATCCAGCACGCGTGTAAAGTGTCTCGTCACCGTCACTCAGTACGAACATACCGCTACCATCAATTGCGAGATCGAGGGCGCTGGTGGTAAATGAAAATTCACCCTGACTGAAATCTGACCGTATCGTCGTCAAGGCCACACCCTGGCCTGAAGATTGCCCTGAGTCCTGTAGCGAAGACGCATAGATCTCCGCGAACTCCGTCTCACCCTTTTTAAAGCCAATCGTTCCAGCGTTTACAATGTTGTTGCTCACCACATCCATGGTTTGTTGTGCAGCATTGACGCCTGATAATGAAGTGCTAAAAGACATGTGTCGTTCCTCTACGTGCTATTTAGAAAAATTCTCGAACCTCAGAAGCGTCGATGGTCCGACCGCTTGCGAGGTTGAGTGTGATTTGGTTACTGCCACTAAGGGAGACACTCGCGACCTGCTCGTGTCCGTAAACTCGGCCCTCGCGAACACTCGTGCCATTGGTCAATTCGGCAGATAGGTAGTAGTCGCCCGGTGGGAGCTGGTGGCCGTCGGAGTCCACGCCGTCCCACATTACCTGCACTGAACCGGTTCCCGCCGGAAGGTTGCCCGTAAACACCACGTCGCCCTGGACGTTATGAACAAAGAATTGACCGCCATCGGCACCAAGACCCATATCGACCGAGGCCTGAAGCGCGTAAACCGGTGAACCCTCGGAACTCAGACCGATAGGCGCCAAAGCCCCTGTACTCGAGGGGATTGCCACACTTCGCCCTACCAAGCTCGAGGCCTGCATGGCTTGACCACTGGTAATCGAGTCACTGAGTCCGGCGAAAGATCCGTTAAGCTCCTGAATGCCAGAAACCGTTCCGAACTGTGCCATCTGGCTCATGAACGCCATTTGGTCCATGGGCTCGGTCGGGTCCTGATGCTTCATTTGCGCAATCATAAGCTCAAGAAAATCTTCTGAACCCATATCCTCGACACGGGTTGCGCCTGAAGAGTCTGCGCCTCTGGCATTTGCCGGTGCGAATAAATCCATTGGTGATGTGCCTAACATGTCAAATTCCTCATTTACCTAATGTCAGTGTTCGAAGTGCTAGTTGCTTGGCGGTATTAATAGCCTCCACCGAGTTCTGATAAGAGCGCGAGGCTTGCATCATGTTGGCCATTTCAGTTGTTGCGTCGATATCGGGCCGGTAGATGTAGCCGTTCTCATCGGCTAGCGGGTGCGTTGGGTTGAATTCTTGTCGGGCTGGACCACCCACCTCAACAATTTCCTCAACCTTCACACCCAGCATCGCGTCTTCTGCAAATTCGAGCTCGGTATCGAGAACTGCGTTGAATATCGGCGCTTTCGCCTTATATGACTCTGCCTCGCTTGAGGCCACGGTATTGGCATTCGCCATGTTAGAAGCGATAGTATTAAGCCGAATGGATTGCGCATTCAGACCCGTGCTGGCGATGCCCATTGCGTCAAACAAACTCATTACGAATCTCCTTTAATTGCATTTTTAATTCCCTTAATGCGGCTATCGAGCAGCTGAAGACTGGCCTGATATCGCAAAGCGTTGTCCATGAACGCCGAGTGCTCCTGATGGGCATCTACCGTGTTTCCGTCGGGCGATGTTTGAGCCGGGGTCCTGTACATCACGTCGGGCTGCGTGCCTCCACCTGCCAGTGGTATGTGTCGATCGTTAGTTGCCCGCATCGCGCTTTGCGCACTGCGCGCGGCATCTAGCGACGCACGAAAATCGATGTCCCGCGCCTTATAATCGGGCGTGTTCGCATTCGCAATATTGCTGGCTAGCAGGTTCATTCGCTGCATACGTAGCTGAAGAACCTGCGGTGATATGCCTAACGCTTTGTCTATACCTGTCGCTGCCATAATTCGCTCTTTTGACGCGTTTCCTCACAATGCTTACATACAAAACCCGTGCCAATTTTTTTAATTCATGTAAATCAGTAAGTTAGGGGGCACTTTAAGTCTGCGCCAAGGTTTTGACGCCGATATTTCCTCGCAGTCGCCCAAAAAAAATTGAATGCATTGGCAGCGCCACAATCCCTTACGAGACGCGCACTTGAGAAAATTGGCATCGTATTTGCTAGCACTGTTCACGCAACAGTTACTCGTGGAGACGCCCGTGCAGCGCATTTTGAAAAAGCTATTTCTTTGTGTAGCCCTATGTGGGTTGGGAATTCCTGCGTATAGCGACACCCAGTCCGTATCTAGTATCGCCGCAACTGCGGCACAAGCCGCCCAAATACGTGCCGAAGCGCAGGGCTACAAACGTGTAAACGTCGCAGTTCGACCTCTTGATGCTCGATTGCGCTTAGCGGATTGTGGCTCACCACTCACTGTGCTGCCTACCACTGCCACACGGTCACTGGGACAAACAAGCATTGGCATTCGCTGTGCAGGGCCCGAGCCTTGGACTGTTCATGTGCGTGCGACCGTATCTGCCGTTATCACCGTGCCTACACTCAATAATGCGATCAGCAGAGGTAGCCTTATTGGTGAAGGGGATCTTATCTTGGCAGAGCGAAGCGTGACCCAGGACCTAGTGGGGTTTGCCACGCGCACACAGGACATTATCGGCCATGAAGTTCGAAGGAATATGGCAGCAGGGCAGTTGTTACGCAGTTCCGATTTGGTATCGCCGAAGATCATAGAGCGCGGTCAAACCGTAGACCTTGTCGCAAAGGCGGCTGGTTTAAAAGTTAATATGCAGGGCAAGTCGCTGGGCAGAGCAGGTATCGGTGACAGACTCTTTGTGAAGAACTTGAGCTCCGGCAAGCGAGTAGAAGGTCTAGTACTCGCCTCGGGCAATGTCTTGGTAAACTAAAAAGATGAGAAAATTTCTAAAGTTTGGTCCGAATCTGCCGCTACACTCATCGCAGGTAACAATTTTAACGGCAGCAGGCCGTGGAGAGAACAATGAGCCCCATTGATATTTCAGGAGTAAAAACGAGTTTGCGCGTTGATCCTGACCGTCAGGACACACGAGTGGCCGGTAGCGACAAAGAGTCGCCCTCGGCGCCAGCCCAGCAAAGCAAGTCAGCAGACTCTGTTCAGCTAACAGACACGGCCGCGAGACTTTCAGAACTTGAGGCCGAGGTGAATGCGGCTGAAGGTGTTGATATAAAGAGGGTCGAGGCCATTAAAGAGCAAATCGCCGACGGCAGCTACGAAGTCGATGCCGACCGAATTGCAGACGCGCTCATGACCATGGAAAAAGAGTTGTTGTAATGATGTTTAATGCCGACAGTCACGCTTCCAGCGCCGAATCTATTGCCGACGCACTTGCCTATGAACTCGAGACCTTAACGCAGGTTGTTGAGACCCTAGACATAGAGCATGAGGCGCTATTGGATTCCGATGCTGATCGACTCGAGCAGGCAGTTGCAGCGAAGCAGCGCGCCGTTACGGCGCATGTGCAAGCACGCCACAACCGGGAAGCACTGGGCCTGAGAGACGGCCTGCGCGCGCAAATTGAATCGCACCCCGGCTTCATCAACGGACTCAAACAGCGTGCGCTTGATGACATCGACGCACTTAGGGAGAACAGCGCTAAGAGCAAAAACGCCAACCAACGAAATGGCATGCTAATAGCCAGTCTTCGAGAGCGAACACGCTCTGCACTCGGCATACTTAGGCCGGACGCAGCAAACGTAACCCTCTATGGAAATCGCGGCTCGGCAGAAGACACAATGGG
>JBELJN010000047.1:0-10751 GCA_042090345.1 Halieaceae bacterium
GTATTGGCGCCGTCCGCAATATTTTCAAATACATCGGCACCACTGTCACCAGTGCGAATGGTGACACCAGGGGCAATATTGAGCTGTCGTACCTGCTCATCGCCCTGAAACTGCCCGTCAACGTCGTAGGCTTGAGTCGCGGATGCGCTACCGGCGAAAATGTACTCGTCGTTGACGCTCTGGGTGTTTGCAAGTGACAGTAAGTGGTCAAAGAGCTGATCGATTTCGCGCGCTAATAGTTCCCGCTCGTTCTCGGAGATGGCAGAGCTGTTACCTTGAATGCTGAGCTCACGCACTCGCGAGAGTCCCTCGTTAATCGACGCTAGCGCCGATTCTTCAACTGACAGCGAACTGTTGGCCGAATCGATGTTACGCTGCAATGTGGCCATGCGGCTCAACTCACTTTTTAGCTCAGACAATTGCGCAGCGGCTTGCGGGTCATCGGACGCTGTCTGAATACGCTTCCCCGATCCCATCTGGGTTTGTAACTTTGAGACCTGCGATTGCGCATCGAGGATGGAATTCAAACCCATCTGGGAAAATTGCTGTGTAGAAATTCGTCCAATCATCGTGAAGTCGCTCTAATAAGGGTATCAAAGGAGTCGTTGGCGGTAGAGATCACTTGCGCTGCGGCCTGATATGCCTGTTGATAGCGAATGAGGTTGGCAGCCTCTTCTTCTAGGTTGACACCAACCACACTGTCTCTGCGGTCGAGCGCCGATTGAAGAAGTGCATCTTCCGTTTTCGCATTGGCCTGTGCGCTCCGGGTTTCCACCGCGATATTCGATACCATTGTGTTGTACATACCTCGGTAGCCGCGCGTTCCGTTCAATAGAGGACTACTATCGCCAAGCCCAATCAGTGCACGCACATTTCGGTTGTCACCGACGCCGCCGCCCGCACCTGCAGCAGCAATTTCAGCGCCATCGGTAATGACCACCGAGAAACTCGCGGCCGCACCGGCGGTGGGCTCAATCAAGAACTCATCGCCAACTAGATTCGGATTGGCGTCTGAAAACTCCAAGGTCACACCGTCAATATCGACGGGGCTTCCCTGTAATAGCTGGGTCTGACCCGACGTATTGTTGGTTAGCCTCACGCCCTCTGCCGTGTAGCTGAGGGTAAACGAGTCGCCCGTCAATGCTGCAACATCAGAGACGGTTGCTGTGACCACAGAGCCGCCACTGTTGTTAAGACGGCCGGTCACCAGCGGGTCACCAACCTCAAAAAAGTCGCCGCCCGTCTGACCATTGAGGTCAAGGCCGTTCTGATGTTGCTCGTTAAAGGTCTTTGCAATGCCGATAGCCAACAAACCGAGCTCGCGTCGAGAGCGATCCACAAGATCTTTGGACGCCTCTATCGCACCACCAAACTGCCCGCCCACCATCAATGCAGTAATATCTGACTCACCGCCCGAGGGCGCGGACAAAAATACACGAATAGGGCCATCGCTCCGGTTTTCGGCGGAAACGCTCAAGGTCTCAGCCTCGTTGCCTGTTACCAGCCGTTGGCCGCGCCCAATCACAATATCAACTGATCCATCTTTTTGTGTAACAGTCTCCACCTTAATCAGTGCACTTAGTTCCGAAATTGCACGGTCCCGCTGATCAAGCAGATCATTCGGCGTTCCATTCACCCCGGTCTGCGCTCTGGAAATGCTCTGGTTGAGTTGTGCAATTTCTCGTGCGTACAAATTAATATCAACTTGAAGCGTCTCGACCCGCGCATTGAGTTCCTCTGCCTGATCGCGCAGCCGGTTATCCAAATAATGAAAGCGATCGACAAGGGTATTCGCTTCCGCAATCACCACTTGGCGCTCCGATGCGGACGTAGGACTTGCTGATACCGCCTCCATCGCGGCAAAAAATGTATCCAGCGCACCTGATAAACTCGTGCCAGGATCCGATAACAGCGCATCGGTCCGCTCGGCGGAGGCCGTATAGCTCGAGTAGAAACCGTTCGAGCCTTGTCGCGACACGACCTCTGCCGTAAGAAAGCGATCATACGCACGACGCACATCATTGATGCTAACGCCGGTCCCAAACTGCACGCCACCAGAAGACTCAGGACTTCTCGTTGCCAGCAGAACGTCCTGTCGGCTGTAACCGTCCGTATTGACGTTTGCTATGTTATTTCCGGTTGTTGCCATCGCCCTCTGAATCGAGGTCAATGCCGATGATCCAACATCAAATATAGAGGCCATTAGTTGTTCCCCCTCATAATCAGTGCGGTAGGTTCAACGCCCGATCCTTCCTTTACATCCGCATCTAGGTGGCCACGAATTTGCATTTGCTCAACCATCATGCGGGCAAGGCCAATGCCACCCTGCTCAGATAGCCGAAGGGCCAACTGCTGATCAGCCATACTTTCATACGTCTCCATCTGAGAGGTGCCGAATAAGTCACTCTTAACGGTTGCATCGCGCATAGACTTCAACATCTGTTGCAAGAAAATTGATTCAAATTGCGCGGCAACTTCCTCTACAGCAGCGTTGGGGTTAGCCGTAGCCTCTGCGCGAAGAGCCGTAAATTGTGAAAAATCGTTGTAGATTGCACCCGTCATCACTAAGCCCTCAGATGACCACTATCTGCGCACTCAATGCGCCCGCTTGCTGCAGCGCTTCGAGTACCGAGATGAGGTCACCGGGTGATGCACCCACTTTATTAATGGCTGTAACGATGTCCTGAAGATTGACACCGCCTTCCATCACGAAGAAGTTGGCTTCCTCTTGCTCAACCGCAACGTTGGCATCGGGCACCACTGCCGTTTCACCTCCCGCGGCAAATGGACCAGGCTGAGAAACCGCAAAGTTCTCGTCGATGGTCACAGTGAGTGCTCCCGTCGCGACTGCCGCGGGCTTCACAATCACTTCCGAGCCTATAACAATGGTCCCGCTTCTTGCGTTTACAATAATTTTTGCTGCACTCGCAGCTTTCACGACTTCGATGTTTTCAAGTTCGGCCAAATAAGACACTTTTTGCGCTGTATCAGTCGGCGCACGCACTGAAATTGACACCGCATCCAAAGCCTCAGCCGTATCCGGCCCCATCATGCTATTTATAGCGAAGGCCATATTGCGCGCTGTGGTAAAGTCGGCCGTGTGCAGGTGTAGCGTCACGCGATCGCTGCCATCAGCCAGCGTGTTGCCCACTTCACGCTCAATCAGCGCGCCGTTTGGGATGCGTCCAGAGGCCTTGGTGTTAACACTGACTTTAGAACCGTCTGATCCGTCGGCACCAAAACCCGAGACCACTAAGCCGCCCTGGGCGACCGCATACACTTCGCCGTTACCACCTTTGAGCTGTGTTAGCAGTAGCTCGCCACCGCGCAGGCTTTTAGCATTACCGAGTGAAGACACGGTGACGTCCATTTTCTGACCGGGCTTCGTAAACGGTGGAAGTTCGGCCGTTACAATGACGGAGGCCATATTCTTTGTCTGCGGGTTCACCCCCGGGGCCAAGTTAACCCCAAACTGTTGCAGCATGCTGCGCGCCGCCTGAATCGTAAACGGCGTCTGTGTGACCTGGTCACCCGTGCCGTCAAGACCCACCACCAAGCCAAAACCAATGAGCTGGTTAGTTCGCGCGCCCTCAACCATGGCGATGTCTTTAATGCGCTCTGCCTTGGCGTCTTGTGATACAACCAGGCTCATAGCAATCACTATCAATCCATAACCCAACAGCGTAGCCAGTATGGGTTTCGAAATCGTAAATACGTTCGACTTTGTCATAACAGTCACCTTAGAAAGGGTTCAACGGGCTGTTGAAAAATTTGGAAAACCAGCCGGGCGAGGTCGCCCGATCAATCATGCCCGTACCGCCGTAAGAAATACGTGCATCGGCAACCATGGTTGATGCAATCGTGTTGGTGGCGCTGATGTCCTCCGGACGCACAATGCCGCGAAGCTGAATAAACTCTTCGCCTTTGTTGAGTGCGAGCCACTTCTCACCCTGCACAAAAAGATTCCCGTTGGGCAGCACGCGGGCCACTTGGACCGCGATAGCACCTGAGAGTGAGTTCGACTGGTTCGTAGAACCATTACCTGAAAACTCAGAGCTCGACGCAATATTTTGTTCAAGGGTTAAGTTAGTGATGTCGTTCACAGCAAAGTCAGGGTTAGCTCGACCGAAAAGAGTCGGCTGACTGACCTCGACGCCTGAGTCGCGCCCTATGGCGGTACCCGCATTTTTTGACGCCTGGGTCGACTCAGTCAGCACAATGCTGATAATGTCACCCACCGACCGCGCACGCGTATCGGCAAAGAGGCTCATACCGCGTTGTTCGCTGTAAAGGCTTCCAGCCGTCTCTCCCTCAGTAGGATTTGTGTAAACAATAGGCTCCATCGGCGCGTACGCCGGGTGCGACTTGCTCTCAAGACCGGCGCAGCCGCTGACGACGAGCGCCGTGCAAACCGCGAAGCATAGTTTTTGGTAAGTGTTCATGTGTCGTTCCTCATTCATCACGCATTAAAGATTCTGCGAGACGTACTGCAGCATCTGATCTGCAGTGGAAATCGCTTTGGAGTTCATCTCGTACGCCCGCTGGGTCTCGATCATATTGACCATTTCTTCGACCACGTTGACGTTGGAGCCCTCAACAAAACCCTGCTGCAGCGTTCCCAAACCGTTAAGGCCCGGGTTACCCGGCAGCGGCGCCCCACTTGCGCCTGTTTCGAGGTACAAATTCTCGCCACGCGCCTGCAGACCTGCGGCATTCACAAAGTCCGTCAGCTGAATAAGGCCCACCTGCGTGGCTTGCGGAGAACCGGGCTGCTGCACCGAGACGGTGCCGTCAGGGGCAACAGTAATACTCAAGGCGTCCTGTGGAATGGTCACGGGTGGCTGCAGTTGATAGCCCGCAGAGGTCACTAAAATGCCCTGATCGTTCAAGTGCAAAGAGCCATCGCGGGTAAACGCCTGCGACCCGTCCGGCATTAAGACTTCCAAAAATCCACGTCCCTGGACCGCAAAGTCCAGCGCATTACCGGTTTGCACCAGGTTGCCTTGCGTGAACAACCGCTCGGTGGCCACCACACGTGTGCCCGTACCGACCTGAAGACCGGAAGGCAGCACGGTGTCTTGCGACGACTGCGCGCCAGGCTGGCGAACGTTTTGGTATAGCAAATCCTCAAAAATGGCCCGACCCCGCTTAAAGCCGTTGGTGCTGACGTTGGCGAGGTTGTTCGAAATGGTGGCCATCTTGGTCTGCTGTGCATCCAATCCGGTTTTGGCGATCCATAATGACTGGCTCATGGTGTTGACTCCTCAGTTCAAGTCTTATTCGAGCCGCATGAGACTGGCGCTTGACGCGTCCAGCTCATCGGCAGATTTCATGGTTTGAATGTGGCCCTCGAACGATCGTGATAACTCGATCATCTGAACCATACTGGCAATGGGATTCACGTTTGAAGTCTCAAGTGCACCCACCGCGAGCTGCACTTCAGCCGCAGGATCTAAGTTCGCCTGACCCTCCGCCCGAATGTTGCCGTCTAACCCTTTGGTCAGGACGTTGGGGTTGGGATTCACAAGGGATATGCGGCCTGTCACAACCGTCCCGAGGGCCGTCTCACCGCGCGGTATAAACGAGACGGTACCGTCTGACCCAATGGTCACTCGGCTGTCTGCAGGGACATTAATCGGCCCGCCATCACCAAGAATTTGATTTTGCTCGGCATCGACGAGATTACCGGTAGGGTCGACGCGCAAATCGCCTCGTCGACTCAAGACCTCCTCGCCACCCGGCGTAATGACGCGCATCCATCCATCGCCGGCAATGGCGATGTCCAAGTCACGCCCGGTAAAGGAAATATTTCCCGCTCGATAGTCGACCGCCGATGATCCGGCCTCCCCATTTCGGGCATACCCTTGCTCGGCATAGAAAAGGTCTGCTTTGAACGCTGTGGTTCCGGCGTTAGCCAAATTATGCGTCACCGCCGCTTGCGCGTTAGCAATTTGACGGCTAGCGGCAGCGGCAACTTGAAGAACGGTACTCATAACGTATTACCTACCTAAACTCTAAATTAACGAAGCTGCAGTAAAGCATCTGAGGCTTCATTTTCGTTTTGAATAGCTTGCGCGATGGATTGAAAGCTTCTCTGCGCTTCAATCAGCGCAAGGAGCTCAACTGTCAAATCGACATTTGCTGACTCCAGAGCGTTAGGCCTTATGAAACCTCGGGCGCCAGCATCAGGCTTTCCAATTTCAGCCAATCCAGAGGTTGCACTCTCTGTGAAGGTGGTCTTGCCGTTAGATGCAAGCCCTTGCGTATTTCTAAATGTAGCTACCGCGACCTGACCAACAGCTCTAACCTCATTGTTGGAGTAACTTGCATACGCAATACCTGATCTATCGAATGCAAATCCGGTTAGCTCTCCCGCAGGGAAACCATCCTGCGTGATACTCGATACAGAAGACGTCACTCCAAAGCTGGTCAAATTAGATAAGTCAATAGTTACGGGCTGGGCGGCACCCTCTGGTTGCTGATAACTAGCCAAAACCAGCTCGCTATCTGACGCCGGATCAATTTCGCCTGTCGCTGTGAACTCCAACAAAACAGATTCAGGCTGAAGAGCATCATCAACCCGTGCTGATACAGTGAACTGCCCTGGGGCAATATCATTTTTTACAAAGAACAACGAAACCTGGCGCGCAGTGCCAGTGGAATCGAAAATTGTGGTGGCGGCGCTAAAACTGTAGCTTTCAGGGTTAGTAGGATCAAAAGGAGTCATGCTGGGGGTCGACGCGCGCGAATCAAGATTCCCGCCAATGTTGATATTTTCGGTAGATTTCTGCTCTAGCAATGCAGCCCCAATCTGAAGGTCACTCAACGCCCCTGATATTTGTCCGTCAGCGTCTGCCGCAAAACCCTGTAAGTTAGCTCCTCCCTCGGTCACAATATACCGATTGCTGTCCAGTCTAAAAGCTCCCGCACGTGTATACGAGGTCTCTTGCTCATTTTTAAGGACGAATAGACCTTGACCATCAATGGCTAAGTCAAGTGGGCGCGATGTAAATTCAAAGCTTCCTTGACCAAAGTCTGAGCGCACTCGCGTCAAGACGCCGTCTGAACTACCGTCCGCTCCCGCAGGACCAACTGCGGCGGTGTAAATTTCAGAAAACAATGTATCACTTCGCTTAAACCCAACGGTTCCGACGTTCGCTATATTGTTACTTATGACGCCCATATCTTGCTGTACTGCCATAAGTCCATTGATTGATGTACTAAATGCCATTCTTAACTCCTTAAAAAGTTAGAAAAACTCTTTCACGTCGCTCACATCTACCGAGCGACCACTTGCTAAATTCAATGTCACTTGATTGCCGGAGCCGATGGCCACAGAAATCACGGTGTCATGCCCATAAACACGCGCATCACGCAGGTCTCCCCCTCGCTCAACGCGCGCCGAAATGTTGTAGTCACCGGCAGGCAAGCGACTGCCATCAGACGCCTCGCCGTCCCAAACTACCGGAATATTTCCAGAGCCCGCGGGCAGCTGACCCGAGAACACCAGCTGACCTGCCTCGTCTCTCACCTCAAAGACGCCGCCATCACTGCCAGCACCCATGTCCACAGTTGCCGACAGCAGATTGACGATTTCATCTGCGTCATTCCGCCCCACAGGTGTAAGAGAGGCGGTCTGACTGTCCATCGCGACACTGCGACCGACCAAAGAGGATGCTTGCACCGCTTGCGCGCCAGTCAGGTTCGTGGAAAGTTCGCCGAAGGAACCGTTAAGCTCTTGGATACCCGACAACGAGCTGAACTCTGCGAGCTGGCTCATGAAGGCCATTTGATCCATGGGTTTGGTCGGATCCTGATGTTTCATTTGCGCGATCATGAGCTCTAGAAAGTCGTCGGAACCCATATCGGATATGTTCCGAGAGCTCGACGCCTGCGCGGTTTGGCCGGTATTCAGAGAGGTAAAGATGTCTGTCGGGGTACTGTTAATCATGGGGTTACTTCCCTAAGGTCAATGTACGAAGCGCAAGTTGCTTCGCCGTGTTAATGGCTTCCACTGAGTTCTGGAACGATCGCGAGGCCTGCATCATCTCGGCCATCTCCGTCGCCGCGTCGATGTCAGGCTTGTAGATGTAACCGTTCTCGTCGGCTAATGGGTGCGCGGGGTTAAACTCCTGGCGAGCCGGCCCCCCCACCTCGACAATGTCCTCGACCATAACGCCCATTTGAGAGGGGTCGTTAGGGTCAATCTGTCCGTCTAGGATGGCGCGAAACAGCGGTGCTTGTGCGGTGTAGGCGGCCTCAGGCGTCGACGCCACGGTATTGGCGTTCGCCATGTTCTTGGCAATCGTGTTCAGCTTCGTGGTCTGCGCCGTCAGCGACGTGCTTGCAATGTTCATTGCGTCAAATAAGCTCATTATGACTCTCCTTTAATCGCACTTTTAATGCCTTTAATGCGGCTATCCAAAAGCTGAAGGCTGGCCTGGTACCGCATGGCGTTCTCCATAAACGCTTGATGCTCCATCGTCGGGTCCACACTGTTGCCGTCGGGTGATACTTCTGCCGGCACGCGATACAACGCGTCGGGCTGCTCAACGGACCCACTCAGTGCAATGTGGGCCGAATGGGTTCGCTCAAAACGTCCCTGCGACACTTCCGCTTGACGCATGGCCGCCGCGAAATCGATATCGCGCGCCTTGTATCCCGGCGTATCCACGTTCGCGATGTTCGAGCTCAAGAGGTTCATCCGCTGAGCACGAAGCGCCAATGCTTGTGGCGAAATTCCGAGTGCGTTGTCGATTGCTGTCATTGCCCTTTCCATGTCATTTGCCACTTAGTGACATACAAAAGGCGTGCCAACTTAAAAAGATTAATAAAAACAATTGCTTATGGGATAAAAATCAACGCGGCAAAGTTTTGACGCTCTCGCCGAACGACCGCCAACGCCGCGATCACACCATAACGGAAAGGAGCTTTTGAGATGGCTCTGCCAATAAGGCTCTATCGACAAACAGATGAGGTGCCTGTGAAGCGTGGTTCTGTAAACGCACGGGAAAGCACGAAATCACGCCCAGCGGCCGTGACGAAACGAGACGAGACGAGACGAGACGAGACGAGACATGACAAGACGGAACGGGACGGGACGACACAGGACGAGACGTCGCATCCTCGCCATGACTTGCGACCTTTGATACCGATCAAGTTGAATCTCACCAACACGCGTTAAAAAAGTTGGCATCAGTTTTGCATACGACACTATGAAAACGTTAACCGCGTCAAAAAGACGCCAGAGGAGCACTGTCAGATGACACTCAAATATTGGGCCAGTATCGCCGTTATGGTTTTAGCCTGTGCGCAACCGGCCAGTGCGGGGCAGTCCGTATCGACCATTGCGGCGGCCGCCGCTGTTTATGCGCAAGAGCGTGCAACGCAACTAGGGCACGAGGAGGTCACCGTGAATGTACGACCGCTGGACTCTAGGCTCAACCTCACGCAATGCGCCGCGCCACTAAAGGTGTCGTCGTCAGGCGAGCGGGCGTTAGGACCGGTCAGTGTGGCTGTAAAGTGTGCACACCCTGCCCCGTGGACCGTGCATGTGCGTGCGACAGTAACCGCTGAGGTGGCACTTCCGATGCTCACCGCGGCGATGAATCGCGGTGATATTATTGGTCCGGGAGATGTTGAGTGGCGAACGCAGCAGGTATCGCGCGCCCTTGTCGGTTACCTGGTGAATGATCAGAAAATTATTGGTAAAGAGCTCCGAAAGCACCTACGCGCTGGAAGCCCAATCAGGACCTCAGATCTGATGTCACCGCAAATTGTTGATCGCGGGCAAACTGTCGACCTCGTCGCTCAAAGCGCAGGGCTGGTGGTGAACATGCAGGGCAAAGCGCTGGCTAATGGGTCAGAGGGAGACCGGTTACTCGTCAAAAACCTGAGTTCCGGGAAACGGGTCGAAGGACTGGTTCTGGCCAGCGGCACGGTGTTGATCCAATGAATAAAAAAACAGATAGTATTACTAAAGTTTTAGTTTCTTCGGCCGCTAATCGGAACGTAAATAGATTATTGAGCGACACAAAGTCGCGGAGAGTAACATGAGCCCTATTGATACATCAGGAATTAAGCCGGGTCCTCGCTTTGATACTGAGCAACTAGACTCCCGCGTTCGTGGTGGTAATAACGAACAAACCAACGCACCTGAGTCAAAACGCGCGGACTCCGTACAACTGACAGACACCGCAGCCCGGCTTGCCGAGTTGCAGGCTGAAGTGTCCTCTGCAGAAGGTGTGGATCTTGAACGCGTCGAAGCGATTCGCCAGCAAATTGCTGACGGCAGTTATACGGTCGATGCGGACCGCGTTGCCAACGCACTCATGACCATGGAAAACGAGTTGCTGTAACCATGATGAATGCCGACAGTCACGCCTCAAGCGCTGAAATCATTGCCCAAGCACTGGCGCTTGAACTTGAAACCTTAACCCGGGTCGTTGAAACGCTCGACATTGAGCACGAAGCGCTCATGGGGTCTGACGCTGAGCGGTTGGAGCAAGCCGTTGCCGCCAAGCAACGCGCCATAGCAGCGCACGCACAGGCTCGACATGACCGTGAGAGCCTAGGTCTCAGAGAAGGCCTTCGCGCGCAAATTGAGTCGCACCCCGGTTTTTTCAACGGCTTGAAAGCGCAGGCACTGGCCAGTGTCGATGAGCTGCGCGAAAAAGGCGCGACTAGTAAAACGGCGAATCAACGAAACGGCATGCTCATCGCAGGACTGCGAGAGCGCACGCGGTCTGCAT
>JBELJN010000048.1:0-10643 GCA_042090345.1 Halieaceae bacterium
GCCGGGCGTAGGTTCGGGTTCCGGCTCAGGCGCAGGTTCGGGTGCCGGCGCAGGCTCGGGCTCGGGCTCAGGCGCAGGTTCGGGCTCAGGCGCAGGTTCGGGTTCCGGTGCGGGTTCGGGTTCCGGCGCAGGTTCGGGCGCTGGAGCGCTGACGGGAGACGTAAAAATCAGCTCGCTCGTCTGATCCGACCCACCACCGCAGCTGGAGACCATAGCCGCCAAAAGCAAACGTTCGAAACGACCCATCATCCGCCAGTATCCTGACTCATCAGCGTCCTCGACCAGGGTCGACGGACCCAGAGAGCTGAATTCTGCGGAACGCTACTGAAGTATAGTCACCGTTGGCACTATCGATCGCCCAGTCTCCAGTGCCAGCACAACCCGCATACCAAATTCCCTCTTTGTCGAGCGTACTGCATTGGTTGTAGGCCCCAGCCTTAAAGTACAGTGCATCACCAGAGTATCCCCGAGGATTATCGTTAACATCGATCTCACCGAACGGGTCCACATTATCCGAGAGATCAACCTGATAGGTAACAGTGCGCGCAGGATCGGCGGTGCGGAACGTGAGATACATGGTGTTCTTATGGAGATTGATGTTGTAGTTAAATAATTGTCCCAGTGCGATGCCGTCGGAACCCGGATCTTCGGGATTTTCCCAAGTATTACCCCATACTGGATAGGCTATATCGGTGCGGTTAGGATCGCCTCTCGGCAGGTTTCGCTCGTACGTCCAGAATACCGAGCCGGTGTCATGGTTGGGCCATTTTTTGTAGTAAACCTTGATGGGCTCATTACCCCACCCAAACCCTTTACCTTTATTAATCACGTCCTGATCTCTGTCGGCGTGGATTTGTCCAACAACCACCGAATAGGCCGCTTTTTTACTCTCGTTGGCTGCATTTCGGGCAACATGCAGGACCTTTAATGTTGCCTCGAGTTGACCGCCGACAGATGCAAACGCCCGGTAACCCTTGTGCGCCCTCAAAGCGAAATTATTTTTTGGATCATGAGTTCCAATACGAGTGTTACGCCCACGCAACATCTGCCGAAGTTCGCTCCGAGTATTTGATGACCCCGAAGTCGTCTTGGCTTTATTCGGCGCCGTAAATACAAGAGACCGATCGTCGTCGAGATAGAAAAAATCAGGATGCGAGTAGTCTGCCAGTGACCGAACACCAACTTCATCCACCTTACCGTCTTGGTTAGCATCAAGTGGCAGTGTGAGCTTCCAAAACTTTAGATTGAAATGATCACCCGGATTATCAGCAAATACAGGGGCTGTACTCGCTAAAGAACTTGCCAAGAAAGCAAAGCAAGTGATTACCCTGAAACCATCCTTGACGCTTCTATTTGCTCTAGTGGTGACGAATTTAAGTGTAGCATCGCAAGAGAATGGGGCGCCGCATTGCTTTTTTTCAACGCACTGACGCCCATAAAAATCGGTTTTGTTATCCACGTGGGGTAGCCCATCCCTTGGCTTTAAAATTTAGCTGTGAGTCCCAAAAAGAGTCTTGGTCCGAAACTAAGAGCCTGATAAGCATTTCCGTCGATTGCCCTGCTGTCTCTGCGCGCCTCGTCTAGGATGTTTTTCGCTTCGAAACTGATTCGAATGCTATCGGTGAGCTTGTACCGGAGCCGCAGATCCAGTCGTGCATTCGAGTCTGTGTAACGAACTCGTCCAAAGGCATCACGCGTAAACTGCTGGAAGTACCCAGACCGGCGATTGTGAATTGCTTGGGCGTACCACTTGTCATTGCTCCAATACAACTGCATAGAACTGACGTTTTCGGACAGGCCGAAGAGATTTGCGGGCGGCAAAATACCGAGCAACGGTGTCTGGGTTACTTCACCTGTATCTTGGTCAATTGACACCCCTACGCCATCACCGCCGTATTGATCCTCATACTCAAAATCAGAATCCGCGTAGTTGTAGCTGATCTTACCGCCGAAGCCACTCCAAAACCCTGGGAGATAATCGAACGAATGAATCGCCGTAACCTCAAAGCCCTTAATCGTACTGGTATCGTCACTGAGCTGGGTGGTTTCAACCACGCCCTGAACACGATTGCCGTCTAAGTTAAAGGATTCAACCTGCGCCGCTGTTTGGAACTGCGCATTAAAGCTTTTCCAATACGCCAAACCTGCAATCATGGTGCTCTCGCTGGGATACCATTCCAAACCGACATCGAGGTTATTAGACAAAATCGGCTTTAAATAGGGGTTTCCCGTGGCGCTGATTCCATTAATCGCCTCTGAGAGGGACGTGTATGCATTGGTCTCATCGTTGTCTTGAACAGCGCGACCATTGCCGTACGAGTGTGGATCAGGTCGAGACATACCCCGGAAAGCGCCCATACGGAAAACCAAGTCATCGTTAACATCAGCGACGACGGTAAGGCTTGGCAGCCATTCTTGATAACTACTGACTTGAGTGTCGGTTTCGAAACCAGAAATGCTCGCGTCACCCTCGGTTACAACAAAGCCAACACCGTCAATCTCTTCGACGGTAATGGGACCACGATAGCCAACCGACGTAATTTCAGTATCGACATACCGCACGCCAAAGTTACCCCTGATCGGCGTGTCGCCCCACATTGAGTCAAACTCTGCCTGAACATAGAAAGAGGTTGTATCTTCCTCGACGTCAGTCGTTCCAGACGTAATGCCATTTTGGAATTGAATCGCAGACTGCCCGCCGTAATTAACCAGCCAAGCGTCTACAGCACAATCAAAATCGAAAGTGGCGTATTCACTAACGGAGGAGCCACTACTTGCATTGTTAATGATGTCTCCACTTGCAACATTCGAGAGGAAACCAGACTCCGGAAACTGGCTGTTTGCACATGCCAATACGTTGCTGAGAACCGCGTCAGTTACGTCGTTATTTGCACCGCCATTTGGAGAAACCAAGTCCTCATCCTCAAATAAGCTTTGCCCCGGCGCGTTGCGTAAGCCACCCAACTGCGAATACGCCATTGTCGATACGCGAGTTCCGGCCTTAACTGTGTGGATAGCCCCCATATCAGCATCCCAAGTGAGGTCTGCGCGGAACGCGTCTAGCGTATTCTCGCGAGCAATCTGTCGAGCGCGAACACGACCTCGATCTCGAGCGTTAAAATAACTAGGATCGGTCACCTCAAAGCCATTGCCACCATCGTTTAGAATCGTTGCCATTGCGACACCGCCACCCGCTTGCGTGTCTAGCTGAACGGTAAAGTCGTCACGATTTCCACCAACAAGGTTGTTATCCGTCGCACCGAGACGAAGCTCAATATCTGTCTCGGTACGTGTGGTTTCGGACTCCGCGTAATCAAGATTGAGCGTTAAGCGATCCGTAATAAGAAAATCGACGTTAAGTCCAAAGCCCTGGTACTCTTCGAGGCGCTGGAAATCCGTCGTGTATGAATGGATTGTGGTCTCAGAGACCGACGATGTCACAATACCCGTGGAAGGGTTCGAGGTAAGCGCCGAAATGTCTTCCTGGGTACTGCCCCATTGCAAATCACGCCGCATCTCGCGCTGGTCGCGCTCCGAGTACTGAAAATCGAACATGATATCGAGCCGATCATTGGGCTGGAATTGAATGCTTCCAAAAACAGCCTCGCGCTCATCGTCAGTCGTATTCTGGCGATACCGATGATCGCGCGGGATATAGGCGAAAGGAATATCGCTCGGAGAGTTATAATTAGGGTTAGAGTCAATCAATCCCTGTATTCGATCATTCTGCACACTCAGTGAATTATCGTGGCATCGGCCCGAGGTATCGAGCGGCAAGGCATTGGAATCAAACGATGTGAGCTCACAGGCCTCGAGCCGCCCCTGCCCCGATGTCGTTTGATACTCCTGCTCTGGATTCGACTCATCTCGGACTTGAATACCCAAAGACACACCCAACATGGCGTCGCCAGACAACTCAAACTGGTCAATATAGCCAACCGTTGCGCGTGAGCCGAGCTCCTGACCGTCGATGATATCCGCCTCATCGGGGCTGTGTGCAGCCTTTACATCAACCTGTAAAAGCCGCTTGCCGAACTCTAAAGGCCGCTTCGTATCGAGGTGTATTTGCCCGCTAACGGCCCCCTCGATGTATTCCGCAGATTGTGATTTGTGAATCGCAATTTTATTAAACATCTCAGACGGGAAGATGCTGAAATTTACTGCCCGGTTACCACCGCCATTTGTGGCCTCTCGGCCATTGACCACGGTTGTCCCCAAAAACGGACCTAAACCACGCACGGATAATTCTGTGGCAACACCATTCTCCTGGTGAGATGTCGCACCGGTAATCGTCTCTAACGCGTCACCGACTGACAGTGCGGGGATGTCCCCGATCTGATCGGAAGACAGTCCATCGACGATTTGCACAGATGACCGTTTAATATCAATCGTGCTTTTGACAACCTCTCGAATACCGGTGACCACGACTTCTTCGATTGAGCCGCCTGCCGATTCCTCAGACACGTCTTCCTGAGCCCAGCCCATCTGGACGAATCCCACAACACTGCAGGTGGCTATGACTAGGCGGGAGAAAGCAGCGCGCGGAGCACCCGTTGAAAAGGTATTAACTCGTGTCTTTGACATATCTGGTCTCACGTTATTGATGCAGCTTTGGATCATCTTATAAAGTGCTGTTTGTTCGAACATGCTATTCCTCCACTCCAACGGTCGCCTCTGACGTACTTGAGTTGTATGGCGATGCAGCGTTATCGGTATCTAACGAGTCACCCTCTAGGTACGACTCAAAGTCATCTTCAAAGACAGCCGTCGACCCGTCGGTATCTGAATAAATAGCCAGGTCATCAACGCTGAATATTCCAGTAGCCTCTCTGACACCGCCGTTATCGCCAAACCGGAAGGAAACGTGTGTAACGCCACCAAACGGCGAGTTATCGGGTGTGATCGCCTCGAGTGCCACACCATCGATTTCGATAATCACGGCTGGAGCGACGGCAGTATCACCACCGGGGTATTCCCAAGTGACTACAACATTCATCCATGTATCCAGCGCGAGTGGCAGCGAGGACGTATCTGTCGAGCTTGGGTAACGAACCCCAAAACTGTCGTCCTTGATTCGGAAGTCGAGGATCGACCCACTGTTTTTGGTTTCCGAGTTAAATAATGTGATGAAGGCATCACCGTTACCTAAATCGTCATCCAATCGCTTCACCGCCACTTCCAGACGACCGGCCGCTAACGGCGCATCAGCATCCGATAGCTTGTATCGAAGCTCGCCGGTATCGCCAGCATCAGTGTCGATGATTTCAGCGACTTTATTACCCGGAGTACCTGGCCCACCAGTGTCAGCCTCGGGCTCTTTACCAACCGTGGCCTCAGATGTACTCGAGTTGTAAGGCGATGCGGCGTTATCCGTGTCGAGCGAATCACCCTCTAAGTAAGACTCGAAGTCGTCACCAAAGACACGTTGCATACCATCCGTGTCGCTGTAGATACCAAGATCATCGACGCTAAAGACACCCGTTGCGTCCATGACACGACTATTGTCTCCAAGCCGGAAGGCGACATGCGTTAATCCACCCGTCGCAGAGTTTTCGGGCGTAAACGCAGGCAGCGTGACACCGTCAATCGAAATGATGACTTCGGGCAGCAATGCAGTGTCGCCGCCAGGGTACTCCCAGGTAACAACGACTTGCATAAACTCATCGAGCCTATGAGGCAATGCAGAAACATCGACGCCACTCGGACTGCGAACAGCAAAAGAATCGTCCTTAATCCGGAAATCGAGAATCGCACCGCTATTGTTCGTTGCAGAGTTAAACAACGTGATAAAGGCATCACCATCGCCCACTTCATCGTCGAGGCGCTTCACAGCCGCTTCGATGCGACCGGCAGCGAGTGGCGCATCTGCCTCAGCAAGCTTATATCGTAGCTCGCCCGTATCGCCCGAATCCGTATCTCTTATCTCCGCGAGCTTATTGCCCGGTGTGCCAGGACCACCCAAACTATCTGTCGACTCGACTGTCGCCTCGGAGGTGCTGGAGTTATAGGGGGACGCCCCATTATCAGTATCGAGTGAGTCCCCTTCTACATAAGACTCAAAGTCGTCGGAGAAAACCTCGTTAAAGCCCGCGGTATCGGAATAAATCGCAAGGTCATCAACGCTTACTTTACCCGTTGCTTCTCGAACACCACTGTTATCGCCAAAGCGAACAGACACATGGGTCACACCACCAACAGAGTTATTTTCAGGCGAAAACGCAGGCAAACTCACTCCATCCACCGAGACGGTTACCAATGGATTAACCGACGTTGAACCATCGGGATACTCCCAAGTAATCCGTAAGTCCATGAACTCATCGAGCCGGTGCGGCAACGAGGATGTGTCGATAGAACTGGGACTTCTGACCGCGAAGCTATCGTCCTTAATTCGGAAGTCGAGAATAGCGCCGTCATTATTAGTTGCAGAGTTGAACAACGTGATGAACGCGTCCCCATTGCCTAAGTCATCGTCGAGACGCTTTATTTTCATCTCAACACGGCCCGCTGCGAGGGGCTCACCCTCTAGCTTGTATCGAAGCTCACCGGTGTCTCCCGCATCGGTATCGACAATGACAGCCACCTGTGTGGTGCCTGTATTAATGTCGCCACCCACCCCATTAATTGTAATAACAAGGTCGGCAGTCGATCCGTCAGCTGACATCACCGTAATGGCGTCAGTCACGCGATCCCCCTGAACCAATGCCGCAATGGCCGGATCAGTGATGTCAAGCGTGTACTCCCAAGCACCTGACGGCAAGATCGTAATGTTACCGTAGGTCGTGGCAGCATTGGTCTCCTCGACAAGCACCGCTTCACCCGGATCAGCATCGATTACCGTGATCGTGCCCGAGATCGGCTCGGCACTGTCACTATTCAGGGCTCCCACAAGGTTAAAGAAGGCCGCCGGTGTTGACGCGGTTTCTTCGCTTCGGTCAAAAACAGTGACACTTGCATCGACCGAACCGGCATAGGTAGCTGATCCAGCGAAGACAGCACCTGCGTCATAGCTCTCAAAGTCGTCAGAGAACGCAAGCTCAGTGCCTGATGTGTCTGAGTAGATTTCCACATTATCAATGAGGTAAGAACCAAATGGGATAACAGTGCCGTTGTCACCGAAACGCCACTGGACGCGCTGAACGCCCTCAGCAAACCACTGACTCAGGTCAGTAAAGTCGCCATCGACAACTGCTGCTGTTGAAAACGCGCCGCCACCAAGCGGCTCGCCATTAATCAAAATAGTCACCTGCTGTTCTTGGGACATATCCCAGACCATCTCAATGTCGTACCACTCATTAGGTGTAAAGGGTGCCTCTATGGTGTCGCCGGGGTAGGACGAAGAGTCTGTGTTGCGCACCAGGAATCGAGGCGCCCGAATACTCCCGTCTTCATTTTCGGCGGACCCTTGGATACGCAGGTCAACAAGAGATTCTGAGTTACTGCCGGACGATCCATACAAAGTCACATAAGCATCTTTCTGATTACCGTCATCAGCTAAGGCTTCGGTCTTGAGGAATGAGAACTTAAGCCTACCTTGGAGTTGATGCGGATCGAGGTCCAGCCTGAGTTCGCCAGTATCGCCATTGATCGTGTTAGTTATTTCGGCAACTTGCGTCAGTGCAGTCACTCGAATCACTAGCGCAGTGGGTGTGCCGTCAGCTGATTCAAGCGCTATCACATCACTGACGGACTCACCGACTTCCAATCCGGCCACGTCACCGTTGGCCGTATCAAGAGAGTACGCCCAATCGCCATTTTCAGAGATGCTGAAAGTGCCGTAGCTGGTGGTAACGTCGGTTTGCGCAACGACACGGTCCTCACCGAAGTTGACGTCATTAACGACCACAGTACCGGTGAGCGGCGAGGTCTCGTCATTGGCGATTGATGCCGCCAACCCCTGAAAGGTTGCCGGCTCTGGAACGTTGTTAATAGCGTCCACTACCCGAGTCAAAGCATTAGTGTTTAAATTTCCACCAACAGGCGACAAGGTAAGGTCAATTGCGGCTTGGTTGACCGAATCAATGGTCGCCTGCGACAAAATACCATCGACCAAATCCGCACTGAAACTCGCTATCACATCACCAGCAGTGGCCGCAGCATCGTTTGCATCTAGTTGAGAAATAAGCGCAAGTGCCGTTGCATAGTTACCGGCTTCATCGTCGGCAAGCGCGACAGAGGCGACGTCAGTCGGCGACACTTCAGTGATGTCTCCGGAGATACCGAAATTAACACCCACAGACGCATTGAACGCAGCGAGCGCCTGGTTTAGATCACCAGCCTGCACAGCAAGCGCGACCGCAATCTCGGTGAGCGGTGACACAGTAAAAACGGCATCACCCGTAACCTCCACAACCGCGCGACTTACAGGCGCGCCCAAGACTGATCCAGACGCCTCATCCACATAGGTTCCGCCCGAGCAACTCAATAAGGCAGCACCGTCTATCGGCACGAGGCCATCGAAGGCTACTGAGCCAGCCACTGTAGTGCCAGTCGCAAGCGAGCTACCCACAACACCATCCGCACCAACCGCTGCGATTTCACAGGCCGCACCATCTACTCGGGCATGGACGTAAACCGCGCCCAATGAAAATGCCGCCTGAATGGACACATCTGAAGATTCCACAGTTTCGCGTAGGCCGGCGGAGTCTGTGTATCTGACAACCACACTCACCATTTCACCACCCTCGGCAGCGGTAAGCGTGTAAGCCATCGACGTCGCCCCACCAATTGCAGCGCCATCTGAGTACCACTGGTAGCTCTCAGTTCCTGACTCTATGCCATCAGGATCCGTCGCTGATGCGGACAGGGTCTGTCCCACAACAGCCTGCCCCGAGATACTGGCAGTTCCATTAGAGCTCGCTACGGGATCAACACTACCTCGATCACTACCGCAGCCGACAATAAAGGCTGAAAGAAATGCTACTAGAAGGACTTTACGACTCATACCCTGGACTCCTTTCTCAAATCCAGAACCAACACTGTCACCGTGCCGGCTCAGCTCGTCTAAAACGACGTGGGCGCTATGCATTACGGCATCACGCTTGTGTTAAGGACATAGACGACCGCGGAAACCCACTAGGGCCATGTTGAACAGCGCGTCTCTTCCCATTTTTGGTATTACCAATTTCATCTATTTTTCTAGTTTGGTAATATCTACTTATCTTATTGGTTAGGCAGTAAAACCCAGATTTGTCAAACAATGCAAGCTGACACGGCAAATTTAACTAAACCACTTCAAGTTTAACGACCCCCTGGACGCTAAACCAACCCGGTAAAACTATGGCGCGGCAATTTGGCAGAACAAAGTTATTACCAAAATTTCAGACGTCTGATAGTATCTACTGCATATCATTTTTTAGGCGTCTGCTATGTCACAGGAAAACCGTTTATACCGAGGCGTGGCCGAGCAAATGCTCATCCTAATTCGGTCCGGGGCCTTTCCGCCGGGCGGCAGACTGCCGCCCGAAAGAGAATTAGCAGAGAAATTTTCAGTCAGCCGCCCTACCGTGCGCGAAGCCATTATCGCTCTCGAGGCTCAGGGATTTGTTCGGATAAAGAGTGGGTCGGGCATTTACATATTGCCTCAAAGTGAGGACGGCAAAACATCGGGGCAGGGCCCCATGCATGAAGCCAGTGCTTTTGAACTGACCGAGGCTCGTGCCATCCTGGAAGGTGAGGCCGCAGCGTTGGCAGCCCGCATGATCACACCGGAGCAACTCACTGCCTTAAAACAAGCACTCACTGAATTGGGCGATGAATATCAAAATGGCGAGTTGATGTCGGAGCGAGCCGATGAGGATTTCCATCGGATCATTGCCGACGCAACACACAACCCGCTTATTGTGGAGATGGTTGAGAATCTGTGGCGAATGCGAAATGATACACCGCGCATTCGGCATGCTTACCAAGAAAATTGTAAGATCGACAGCGTCGCGCGCTACAAAGAGCATGAAGCCATTTTTGTGGCGATTCAGGCGAGAGATGCAGCGGCAGCCAGACAGGCCATGCACGCTCACTTCGAGAGGATACTGTCAACACTCATTAGCGCTCAAGAAGCTGAAGAATTTGAGGCCCTAAAAAATAAAACACTGGCAAGCCGAGCCCGATTTTCGCTCGAGCAAATGAAAGTTCGAGTATAAGGACGGTCGCAGCAACTGACCCGTCAGTGACGTCAGCGCTGCACGCTGACCACGGAGTAGATCTCGTCTGCATTTTGCGGAATCTCATCGCCGAGCAAGACGCTGGCGGGCGGGGGCACCTAAGCGTAGGTCATGTCGGAATGCCAGGTCGCCCCAGCATCACCCAGCCCGCCAATAGGTTTCCCGTCGACCTTAGTGCTCGAGATGGGCGTTACGAAGAAATTGTCCAGCCGTGCCTGCTGCTCTTCGGTCATACGCCCTGTAGGAATTTGCTCCAGTGGTCAAAAGCGCTGACTGAACGTCTGAAGCGAGTCCTTGTTGAGTGTTTGTCCTTTAAACCGAAGCACACCGAGGGTTAGCCATGCACGGTAAATCGCTTCAAAAGCGTTATCTGTGAGATTCGCGAGATCGACACCTGCGATATCTGCACCAAAACCTTGGCAATCAGAACTTTGGCAATCAGAACTTTGGCAAATAGGAACCACCTTCATTGATCTCTGTCCTTTC
>JBELJN010000049.1:0-10406 GCA_042090345.1 Halieaceae bacterium
ACCTTTTTTTCAACGGAGTCTCTGAAATGATCGGTGATGCTACCGACGAGGGCGCCGTCATGATGGGGTGTATTGAGCTCGGGCGGTGCGCCTTTCTAGGCTTTCAATTTACGCCGGATGTCGAGTTCCAAGTCACCAAAATCCTGGATCATGCTATCGACCTGTCGTCTATTATGAGCGCTGATTTGCCGCATTAAAGGATAGTGCTGAAATGCAGACCGGTAACGAAGGGCAGTGCCGAAATCAAGGCCGGTAACGAAAAAAAACTTTAAGGCATAATTTGTGTTGTCACATGATGATGTGAAGTTGTGGTCTGGCGCTTCGCCTACTGCGAGCGACTGCGGCGTTTGCATTCCAAGAGCTCGCTTGAATCACTGAGCCTAAAAACGTCCTACCTTCGCGTCCACAACCAAGAGCTAATGTCACTACGAGGGGCGGATGGCGCGGTACTCATAGCCATTATTGCGCTGGTATTCATTGACCACCGCTAATTTCTAGCCTTTCTGCATTTCCTGCGCGACCTAGATAATTACTTAGTGCTGACTTCTTCGCACAGGAACGCCGTTACTGCTGACTTCTTCGCAAAGGAACGCCGTGAAAAACGCACGGGAATTGCGCGATGAGTCGCATGGATGCTCATCACGTAGCCCTGATCTGGTGTGCGGAAAATTAATTAATTTTTTATTACTTAATTGTGTTGATATATTTAATAAAAAAATTAAACTCCTATAAGCGGCGGGTTAAGCTGCATATGTCTAAAAAGGAGACAAATATGAATTTCCCACAGTTTTTGCGGGCACCTATCTGGCTTGCGCTAGTCGGCGCATTGGTGATTCCCCCGGTAGCTTACGCACAAGACGAGTCAGAAGAAGGCCAGATTGAAGAGGTTATTGTCACTGGATCACGCATCAGGGGCGTCAGCCCACTGGAGGCCGTGAATCCAGTCGTTAGCATTGGCGAAGAACAGATCGAGTTTACTGGTTCGGTAAACGTGTACGATATTTTAAATGAGATACCTCAGGCCGGTCCTGCGACATACTCCAGATCGTCCACGAACTTTTCGGTAGGTGCATCAGGCCAGCAAACGATTGATTTGCGCGGTTTGGGTGAAGCACGAACCCTAACGCTGGTAAACGGACGGCGTTGGGTGGGTGGTATTCCAGGCACAAATATTGTCGATCTGAACTCTATTCCATCTGATTTGATCGAGAGAATGGAAGTATCTACAGGTGGCGCTTCAGCGGTATACGGGTCAGACGCCGTAGCTGGAGTTGTTAACATTATCTTGAAGAAAGATTTCGAAGGCGTGAACTTCGAGGTAATGCAAGGTGAGTACGAGAAAGGAGACGGCGACACCAAACTTTACTCGTTGACCGCGGGTACTAATTTCGACGACGGTCGAGGTAATGTTATTTTTAACCTCCGCTACGACGAACAGGGCGGTGTGATGGCACGAGATAGAGCGCCAAACACTGGGTCAGATGTCTTCTACTATGGGTGGTATTACGGCGCTGATTTTGGTGCCCCATATGACACCTTAATTTCTGATCCCGGCTACAGCTCCTATGTTCCGCAGGGGCGGTACTTTGTGTCAGGCAACATGGGCGACTCAACGGATATGCTGACGTTCGATTGCTCGGAGCGTAATGAATTCCGTGTGCTTGAGTCCGACCAGGTCGTTAATTGGAGTGACGCGGGTGGTGGAAGCGCTTGTGGCTTCAACCGCACACATTTCAGGGCCTTGGAGATACCGGTCGATAGGACCAGTGCGTACTCATCTATGAACTATGAGCTGACGCCAGATCATAATTTATTCACTGAAGTTTCCTATATTTCGGTGGAGACGCAGAGTAATCTAGAGCCATTCCCCATGGCATCTGAGGACGTGTTCGGCGGCCAAAGGAACCTGGGGTACCACATCGACAACCCCTTCATGCCCGCGGACATTAGGTCCGCAGCTATTGCAGCAAATGCCGACAACCCAGATTGGAATGGTCACGTGCCGTTTATTCGTCGTTTGTTGGAAGTTGGTGGTCGTGGTGCGAGTAATAGGCGCGATACCTTCAGAGTGGCGTTTGGCACGGAAGGTTCTTTTGGTGATGTCGATTACGATTGGTATTACCAGTACGGTCGGTCTGAGCGGGATCAGCGAAGCGCCGGACAGTTCAACGCGCTGGCCTTTCAGTCCGCGCTTGATGCCACTACCGATGCCAGCGGGAATATTGTTTGCTCAAATGTGGCAGCCGCCGCAGCCGGATGTGTCCCGATTAACTTGTTCGGTATCAATAGTATGACGCCCGAAATGGCACAGTGGATAACCTATCGACCTAGTCGTCAGACGTCGATGGAACAGCATGTATTCGCTGGTAATGCCACATCGTCGTTTTCATTTGCGAACCGAGACATATCTTGGGCCGTGGGTTTTGAAAATCGTAGAGAGAAGTCGTCAGATGTTCCAGATGATCTCCAGCAACTCGGTCTACATGGTGGAAACCGGATACCAGAGACAAACGGAAGCTACGATGTGCAGGGGGCTTACGCTGAGATTCAGATTCCTCTCATCGAAGGTATGCCATTTGTTGAGGAGTTGATGTTCGATGCTGCCTACAGAACAGATCATTACTCTACGGCCGGTTCTGTTGCGGCAAACAAGGTGGGTTTAAACTGGAAGGTTAACGACAACCTGCGCCTTAGAGCGGTCACGTCGGAATCCGTTCGCGCTCCTAATATTAGCGACTTGTTCGCCGGTCAGGCACAGACCTTTAGCGCGATCGGTGATCCTTGTAATGGTGTTGGCTCAGCTTCCGAGGCCAATATGGATCCGGTTGTAGTTGCGAATTGTTTAAGCATCCCTAGTGTGGCGGCAACTGCCGCGGCGGGCACACAGAATCCGGATACGGGACAGATCGACCCTGGTTTCGTATACAGTCAGCCTGATACACAGACCATTTCTGGTTTCGTTGGGGGCAATGAGAATTTGACTGAAGAGACTGCTGATACAACGACGTTAGGTGTAGTGATTACGCCATCAGCAATACCTAATTTAGCTCTTACGTTCGATTGGTATGAGATTGAAATTCAAGACGTCATTAGTACTGTGTCGGCTAGTCGGTTAATTAATGAGTGTTATTCCTCAGCGGACTTCCCCAATGCAGAGCAGTGTAATGCCCACGAGCGCTTCCCCGGCACTGGAAAGCTCCGATATTGGTATTCGTATGACATAAACCAGTCGTTGTACAACACCGAAGGCTACGATGTTACTGCGTCGTACTTCTTTGATTCGCTCGGTGTGGTTCCGGGTACTTTGAGTACCAACGTTATATACACAAAGCGTGAGAACCATGAATTTCAAACTACGGAGACGTCAGATCCCTTCGATTCTGTAGGTGAGGTGGGCTACAACGATGATAAGGCGAAGCTGAGAATTTTGTATCAATTGGATAAGTTCGTATTCTCAATTGACGCAACATATTACAGCGCCGCATTGGATGACGTCGGTCAGGCACCAACGGACTACCACTTAAATGCGGTCGATTCAATGACCTACGTTGATTTACAAGCTCGATATAACTTCACTGATAACATTCAAGTGTATGTTGGTATGGACAACGCGACGGATTCAGATCCATCTTACTGTCCAAACTGTAAGAACGAGCCCGGCCCCGGCAGTCATTACACGGGATTGCAGTATCGACTATGGAGCTCGCAGTACGTATACGGTGGCTTCAGGTGGTCTTTTTAATTAAGGCGAAATAGAAGTAGCAAGACAAATAGCCGGGCGATATCGCCCGGTTTTTTTTTGCAGGACTAAAAAGAGCTCAACAGGTGTGTCTTCAAGCGGCTTTTAAGTTTCAGACGCTTCGCACCCGCCGCACGTAGTTAAAGTTCGATGCCTATGGCGACGCCAGCGTTTGCTTTTACCGCATGATGCTTGCCATACGAACAGTGGCGGACCATCAATTAGTAGTCGAAACTCTTAAGTGAGTGTTTCAGGCTAGAGGTGCCAGGCGTAAAAAGACTCGCCCTCCAGACAATTAGTGAGTTCGGTGCCGCCAGAAGGCCGTATCAGGCGCAATCTGCGCAGGCTATTCAGCTTAACTTTGGTTTAGATTTTTGGTAGCCTCGGGGTCTCTACAGGCGTCAATGGTGCTCTATGCGATATCTCATTACGTTTTTCGTCCTTGCCACACCCTTTTTTGCCAGCGCCAACTCCAAACCTCTCGAGTACTATTTAAAAGACAGCGATTATTTAGACGTGGCGCTGTCGCCATCGGGGGACAGAGTTGCCGCGAGGGTGAATGTCGATGGAAAAGTGGCGTTGATCGTAATTGATCGTGCTTCAAAGCGCGTTTTAGGGGGACTCCAACCGGAAGACGACGACGCTATCAGTGGTTTTAACTGGGTATCAGACGAACGAATCGTTTTTACCTACGCGGAGCAGTTCGCAGGAACAGACCAACGGTCTTCTTATGGTGAGCTTTATGCTGTCAACTTCGATGGCACCGAGCCTACAATCTTAGCAGGATTTCGGGCGTCAAATGCGGGCGTCGGGACACGTGTATCAGGTTCTCGAAAGGGTGATCGAGCCGTTGTCAGCTTACTTGATGTTTTGCCTGATGATAAAGACCATGTATTAATTACAAAAGTTCCCCTAACACCAAAAGGTTATACGTACAGCTTTGATGGCAATAGGTCCCCAATTATTGCAAGGCTCAATATAAAGTCCGGAAGGCAAAGGACAATTGAGCGACTTCCGTTTAGGCGGGCTCAGCCTCTAACGAATTCTAGAGGTGAGGTATTATTCGTTACGTATCTATCGGAAGACGGCGAAACGAAATCAGCCTATCGAGAAACCCCAAAGGATGAGTGGACACCCATCAGCGATGCTTTTGAGCTGAATGATGATCTTTCGGTGGTAGGCTTAAATGCGGCGGGTACAGCCGCGTTTTTATATGGGCCCCATGGTGAGAGGGGTTTTAGGACGCTTTTTCGTTTCGACTTAGAAGAAGAGCGGTACGAGCCTTTGTTTACTAATATGAACGCCGATATTACGGATTGGTTGGTAGACCCTGAAAATGGCGAAATCGTTATCGGGTCCTCAAGTAGAGGTAAGACGGTACACCATTATACGGAACGAGCGAGTTCGTTACATCGTCTGCACAAAACATTGGTAAAGGCCTACGCTGGTCAGACCCTTTCTGTTGTTAGTAGTTCTGAAGATGGCAAGGATTTGGTGCTCAGAGTGGGCAGCGATATCGATCCGGGCAGCATCTTTATTTTTAACTCCGCTACAAAGCGCGCTGAGTTTTTTTGGGCAAACCGGTCTTGGATGAACCCGGTCGAGATGAGCGAAATGCACCTTGACGAGATTGTTTCCAAGGACGGATATACCATACCGGTACGCCTTACACTTCCCGCGACCAACAAGCCCGCGCCACTGATTATAAACCCTCATGGTGGGCCGCACGGTGTGAGGGATGATTGGACTTTTAACTATGAAACCCAACTTTTGGCGTCCAGGGGTTTTGCAGTATTGCAGATCAACTTTCGTGGAAGCGGCGGTCTAGGAAAGCAATTTGAAGAGGCCGGTCATGGCGAGTGGGGTGGAAAGATGATAGAAGACATCGCCGAGGCTGCACGCTGGGCGATGTCCAAGGATGAAGTTGATAAAGAGAGAGTATGCGCTTACGGTGCGAGTTACGGCGCTTATGCGTCATATATGCTGGCCGTGCGCGAACCGGATATGCTTCGCTGCGTCATTGGGTACGTAGGAGTTTATGATCTCAATATCATGTATAGTTCTGGGGACATCCCGGACTCCTGGGGAGGGACAGGGTTCCTTGAGCGAGTAATTGGTCGAGATCAGGTGGAGCTTACAGAGTTTAGTCCTGTAACGCACGCGTCCAAGATTAAAGCCGCGACCATGATAATCCATGGTGAAAGCGACGATAGAGCACCTATTGATCATGCTTACAAAATGCGCGCCGCCCTGCGAGAAGCAAACATAGATCCAGAGTGGCTAGTCTTAGAAGACAGCGGTCATGGCGCTGGTAATTTAATAAACCGATTGACCCTGTACGAGGCCTTATTGGGTTTTCTTGACCGCGAAATACGATAGCGTCGTGTTATTTGACAGTGGTCAATACGCTAGATAGCTATCGTAGACGTAAACTAGATGCTAAGGATTTCGAGGTAGATCACATCTAAATTTTCGTGAATTTCGAAGGCTTGCGAATTAGATCAGAGCCTTTTTTCAACGAAGTCTCTAAAATGATCGGTGATGCTACCGACGAGGGCGCCGTCATGATGGGGTGTATTGAGCTCGGGCGGTGCGCCTTTCTAGGCTTTCAATTTACGCCGGATGTCGAGTTCCAAGTCACCAAGATCCTGGATCATGCTATCGACCTGTCATCTATTATGAGCGCTGATTCATTGCAGTAAATAGCATAGCTTCAAACACGCCGATCAGTTTTGGCGAGAATGCGCACCTGCTTTAGATAGCTTGCCGGTACTTCCGACCGATGCGTCGGTTTTCCAAGGGGGCATTGCTACGGTCGCCGAAGCTGACGTTTCTTATTAAAAAGTGGTGGATAAACTGACAGTGATGCTCCGATCTAGTGCGGTTTGCGGGCCGTTTAAATCGAGCCAAACAGGTTCCTTGTATCGGAGCCTGATTCTCCAATCGTTGCCCAGTCTGACAGTGGCGTAAAGTGTCATGTCGATTTGTTCTCCCCCAAATGCATTGGGGTCCACAACGGCTGCCGGGTAAGGGAATCCGGGAATTGGAACCATAAGATCCGTATCGTCGCCTTGAATCTTGCCTCGAGAAATTAAATCGGTTCGCATCCCCAGTATAACTTCGTCTGACATCGGCAGTTCAAGCCATCCACCTAAGGAGTATGTATCGCCCAGCGAGTAATCTCGGTCAGTGCGCCCCGTTCTTATCCGCGCATTAGCTTCGACACCCCAGATAATGACCTCCTCGTATTTTTGATAGGACATAAGTAGAGGAAGATCCCACGTACCCGAGCCCAATTGCATGGTGTAGGGGAGTTACTGATCTCCTGGCGCTCGCGGTGTATCACCTTGCTCGTCAATTGAGCCCGTGGGAAAGCTGAGCCCGGAGCCGAAGCGAAGCACACTGTTTACAGATTGATAAATAATAGAGTCGGCGAGTAACACGATATCCCCGATGCCGTCCGAGCTAATATTGAATTCGTCATAGCCCGGGATAACAGAAATATGGTCAGTGCTCTGATGGATGAGCGGTAAATGACCGCGCAACGTTATGGTTGGCGAGAGTCCATAGGCTAGCCGTATCGACTGAACCGTTTGCTGAATTTTTGTTGGTGCGACCGGATAGTTACGATCTGTTCGAGGCTCGCTCCCTGGCTGAAAAAGTACGTCGTCGTAACTTACCTTCGAACTTCCAATGAAATATTCATTAAACTCAGACCAGTCATAGCCGATCTCAAGGCTCCATCGCTGCTCATTGGACGACCTTTCCGTTGAGCTAGTCACGCGAGTTTCAAATAAGTCCTCAATAGATAGGTCCAGTAGCTCTGCTGGCACCGTTTGGGCAAAGGATGCTGGAGCTGCAATAATCGCTACAAGTGCAACGATCAGCTGAGATGAGTGACACGCTGTTTGTAAAGTATTAATTCGCATGGTCATTTCCCTTTGCAGGTTTTGTTATTTTGAATGTGTATTTCAACAGTGCCTGTTCGATTGTTTTCAAGGAAACAGGTTTAGTGATGTAGTCATCCATACCGCTCGCCAACGCGCGCTCAAAATCACCGACCATTGCATGCGCTGATAGGCCAATGATGGTGATCCGATGTTCGCTAGCCCGCTCTAGACGCCTTATCTGCTGAGTTGCTGTGAGCCCATCCATGACAGGCATTGAGACGTCCATGAAAATTAAGTCGAAGGATGTTTGCTGGACAGCGGATACAGCCTCTTTACCGTCGGCCACCAGAGTCACCGTTACACCGAGTTGCTTGAGCAGTTCTTTAATGATGAATTGATTGACGGTCGAGTCTTCGGCCACCAAAACTGACGTGTCACTCTTCTGTGGCAACGCTGTGACTTTCGCAGCATCTAACATTGACTTGGCAGCGATCATGGTCGCCGGCGCGGCATCGATTTGCGTGTCGACTGTGGTTGGGATGTCGAACCAAAAACGAGATCCTGACCCGACTACAGAGTCGAATTTAATTTGACCACCCATAAGCGAGATCAACTCCTTGCAAATGGATAAGCCCAGTCCTGAGCCATCATAGCGTCGCGTTAAACCAGCTTCGATCTGTTGGAATCGAGCGAATACCATATCGAACTGATCTTCGGGAATGCCTATACCAGTATCGGTAACCGCCACCCGGATAGCTGGTTTTTCAGAAAGTATCGATGAACTCACCACCAAGGTAATCTGACCCTCGGTAGTAAACTTGAGGGCATTGCCAACTAGGTTGGTAATGACCTGCCGCAATCGACCCTCGTCGGTGACAATGACAGAAGGCACCGTATCTTCAATGTCCAGTGTTAGTGCAATACTGCTATTTTGGGCTTGTTCCTCAAATAGCTGCATAACAGAGTCTATACAGGGTCGCAGCTCAAAGTGACGCGGAGCAATGCTGAGTTTGCCGGACTCAATTTTGGTGAAATCTAGGATGTCATCGATGATGGTGAGGAGCGCGTCGGCAGATCGCTCCATGGAATTAACCCACGCTACTTGTCGGTCGTTAAGGCCCTCTAGCTTTACTAGATCAATGAGCCCGACAATTCCGTTCATTGGGGTGCGTACTTCGTGGGACATGTTGGCTAAAAACGTTGATTTGGCGCGTGTTGATGATTCGGCACTATCTCGTGCCTGTGTCAATTCGTCGATAAAGTCAGATAGTCGCGAGTCTCTATCTGCCACGCGATCTAGCAGGTTGTTCAAGGCTGAAGCTGTTATCCCCAACTCGTCTTTACGCTCTAGCTCTATACGTTCTTCAAAGGTCTCCTCTGCAGCGGAGCGCCTCATCAATTCAGCTATTTGGGTTAATGGGAGGGTGATGTGTTTGTTGAGCGCTCGCGTTAAAGGCATTGAGAAAACTAAGGTCACCAGCCACAGTAGGAACGCGAGCGCGCTGAAGGTCAATGCACTGGAGTAAATGGGAGACAGTGACATCACGACCACAACTTCGCCCAGGGTTTCACCGCCGAGTGTGACGGGGCTTTTGGCAGAATAAAACGCCGGGAATAATGTGAAAGTAGGTTCTTTATTTTGTGGGCTGGATCCAATCTCAACAAAGAGACTGCCTGTCTGCTCCGTGACTGCGATGCTTGTCACGTCCGAGATATTGGCGACGCTCTCGAGTGTCGTGAGCGCAGTTTGCGTATCGGAAAAAGCCATAGATGCCTGCAGGTTGTAAGCTAGGATTTCCGAGTAGCTATGGCCTCTATCCTTCGCCGTAGACAGTGCAAAGAAGAGCGCGAAGAGAACGAGCGACAATAAAAAAACGCCACCAACGAGGCCTGAAGTAAACGTGGTAACGAACGATAAATATCGGTCAATACTCTTAGTGCCGGCTGAAAATATAGGCATCTCAGTCTGCCCCCACCAGTGTCGACAAGGTTAGTAACTGGCTGCTAGGTGTGAGATCCGCTCTTTGCAATGACGCGACATTGATCGATAGATGTAATCGGGACCCTCGCCGACCGATTTCGATCATTCCGCCATCTGCGGCGAAATTTGGAATATCGCTAATGAGTAAGAGGGAGCCGTCTTCCTCGCGATAATTTCCACTCGGATTGAAAACAACGTCACAGGGTGAAGCGTTAGCCGCTGTTTCCTCCTCTAAAATCGTCACCGTGGCCGTTGTTACGGAGGTGGCTAATGCTTGAAGTGTGGCTGAGATATCTGAGGTCTCTTCGAAGCAGAAGTGAAATGACGTTCGACCATCAGGCCAGCGCACGAATCTTGGAAGTCTAAATAGGAAGGCGGCCTTTACTTGGGCTTCATCGAAGCCGACTGGTGCTTTTTGCGACTGTGAATGTACTAAAGGTGCACTGAGCCCTAGACATATTAGGTATACAGAGAGCAGACAGCGAGCCACCGGTTTAGATCGCTCGACTCATGCTGACCCGTTTCGAGCGCTTAACACGGCAGGAGCCTTGGGCAGCAGTTGCTTTTTGCGATATCGAATCGGCGTAACGGCGGTAGTTATTAGTGAGCAGGACGTTGCTATCCATGGGATGCCTTCTCTTGCAGCCGATCCAGTCCTATCCTCCCTCTGGTGTCGACCCGTTCATACGCATCCATGCGATGGTCAGGGTAACCTGTCATGAGTTACGTGGCTACTAAAGGTCGTGACCTGCTGTTCGTATTGATCCCGACATGTTTTTTCGACCGAGCTTAGGCG
>JBELJN010000050.1:0-10133 GCA_042090345.1 Halieaceae bacterium
CGCATGCGTACAGCGATGATCTGAATGTTTACCTAACATACGGCACGGGTTTCAAAGGTACTTCCTGGAACCTTTCTCGTGACTCACGTCCAACGATGGGTGAGCGAGACAGTCTTGCAGCATCGGGTTTCGGATTGCCAAATAACTTGACGTTGGGTACGCGACTTGCAGGACCGGAGGAAGCAACAACTCTGGAACTGGGCGTCAAGTACTCGGCTGACTGGGGAACACTGAACGCGGCGATATTCGAACAGAGCATCGAAGGCTTCCAGTCCAACGCGTTCTTGGGCACTGGCTTCGTGTTAACTAACGCCGGTAAGCAATCCACCAAAGGTATCGAGGTCGACTTGACGGTTCGAGCGACCGAAGCCTTGACCTTGGCGGTATCAGGTACGTTCTTGGATCCAATCTACGATGACTTCACGGGTGCACAGCTTAATGGTCAGCCAGCCGACTTTACGGGCCTCACCCCTGCAGGTATTCACAAGCGCAGCATCAGTGCAGTAGCAACTTACAACTTCATGCTGGGAAGCATGAACGGATTTGTTCAGGCCGACTACCAGTATGACAGCGCCGTAGACATCAACGGTGGTGGTGACATCTCGTTGAACAACCTCGCTCTTGATGAGCGTGGCTTCCGTCAACGTGAAGTGAGCATGGTCAATGCAAGCTTTGGACTGACCCGGGGTAACTGGAACCTGCGTGTATGGGGCCGCAACCTAACCGATGACCAATGGCTCATTACATGGTTCCCAGCGGTTGCTCAGACAGGCAGTCTGACAGGCTATCCTAACCAGCCACGGACCTACGGCGCGTCTCTCAGATACAAGTTCTAAGTCCCAAATAGTGCCTAGAGGTTATCTAGGCACTGCTTAATAAACGCCCCGAGCAAGCCAAATTCGTGCTTGCGGGGCGTTTTTTTTCGCCACATCAACCCGATTTGACGGCCCACATCCGGCTCGTCAAAGGGTCTTAAAACAAGATTTGTCCCATCCGCGATGCCGGCATCGGTCGCCATCTTAGGGAGTAGCGTTGCGCCAATACCGTTAGCTACCATTTGGACAATCGTCGTTAAACTGGTTGCTTGATAGGGAATCGTCACATCCTTCTCCCTGAGCTTACAGGCCTCGAGCGCATGGTCACGCAGACAATGCCCTTCCTCAAGGAGCAGCATTTCGGCTCCTTGCAGGTCCCGCGTACGTAGCTTGCCGCTCTGCACTAACCTAGAGTCTGGCATTGCGGCGAGATAAAAAGGGTCTTCAAACAAATTAAGTGTATCGGTTTGGTCAGCCGGAAACGGTAAGGCGAGTAACAACACATCAAGCTCCCCAACCTGAAGTGCATCGACCAACGATTTTGAAAGGTCCTCGCGAACAAAAAGCTTGCACAGAGGATACTGAGCTCTCAATGAATTCAGCATCGAGGGCAAGATAAACGGCGCAATCGTGGGTATGACACCCAAGCGAATAGTTCCTTGAAAGGGCTCCCGAGAAGCCTCGCAGAGCGATACGATATCATCGACGTCAGTCAAGACTCCCTTTGCTCGTTCCACCACCTCACCACCCACCGAAGTCAGCAATACCGAACGATTATTGCGTTCGACAAGACTAATGGATAGTACCTCCTCCAGTTCCACGATAGATGCGCTGAGTGTGCTCTGACTGACATGACATGACTTCGCAGCGTTGCCGAAGTGCTGGTGCTGTGCGAGCGCACACAAATATCTCAGTTGTTTTAAGGTGGGTTGTCGGGACATAGGTTAATCTCAAGCAAGTCATCGGCATTGTCGCGCATTTGTCCTATATACGATCGGAAAATTCGATTGGTTTTGCCGGGTTTTTTTCGAACCAATTTGTTCGTATCTCGGTATAGTACGTGTGCAGTCGGTGATTCGACCGCGTCATGACGTAAAACGATCAAACATGGAGTAAAAGCAATGGAACTGAAAGGTAGTCAAACCGAACAGAACCTCAAGGACGCCTTCGCGGGTGAGTCTCAAGCTAACCGTCGCTACCTCTACTTCGCCTCAAAAGCGGATGTGGAAGGCTACAATGATGTTGCGGCGGTATTCCGCTCAACAGCTGAAGGCGAGACAGGCCACGCGCACGGTCACCTAGAGTACCTCGAAGCCGTAGGCGATCCCGCAACAGGCCTCCCTATGGGTGACACTGTTAAAAACCTCGAAGCGTCAATCGCTGGTGAGACCCATGAGTACACGGACATGTACCCAGGCATGGCGAAGACCGCACGCGATGAAGATTTCGACGAGATCGCAGACTGGTTTGAGACACTGGCGAAAGCAGAGCGTAGTCACGCTAACCGCTTCCAAAAGGCGCTTGACAACCTCGACGCGTAAGCCGCAGCTGTCAAATGTTTACGGGGGGACATCAGTCCCCTCTTTTGGTTACCCCCTAACTGATTAAGGATTAAGCGATGCGTGAAGGTAGCGTTGAAGCACCTACTCGGCACCCCATAGAGTGGAAGACAGAGGCGTTTTGGGACCGAGATGCCCTTAATGATGAGCTTGCACGCGTCTATGACGTGTGTCACGGCTGTCGTCGCTGCGTGAGTTTATGCGACTCGTTTCCCACACTGTTCGATCTGATCGATGAATCCGAAACGTTTGAAGTAGATGGCGTAGCGCTGGACGACTACAACAAAGTCGTCGATCAGTGCTACATGTGTGACCTGTGCTATCTCACCAAGTGTCCCTACGTGCCACCACACGAGTTTAACGTAGATTTTCCGCACCTCATGTTGCGTGCGAAAGCACAGAACTTTAAGGACAAAGGCGCGAACTTGCGCGACAAAGTCCTGACCTCTACAGACGCGCTGATGAGTACCATCGCCACGATCCCACTGGTAGATGTAACCGCGAATGCGCTCAACAAAAACGCCACATTCAGGAAGGCGTTAGAGAGTAGTTTCGATATCGCCGCTGAGGCACCCTTACCCGAGATTCACCGAAACACGCTGATAAAGCGTGCTAAAAAGCTTGTTACCGAGATCGAGGCTGCACCTGTTGGTGCCACAACCGGCAAACTTGCCTTGTACGCTACCTGCTACGGAAATTATTCAAGTCCCACCATTGGTGAGGACTTCATCAAGGTTTATCAGCACAACGATGTCAGTATCGATGTTATTCCAAAAGAAAAATGCTGCGGCATGCCAAAGTTAGAGCTTGGTGATTTGGATGCCGTTGAAGCACTTAAAGAGGCAAACATCCCGCTTCTCGCAGGGCTGGTGGATCAGGGTTACGACCTTACGGCACCCATTCCCTCATGCGTTCTGATGTACAAGCAAGAGCTCCCACTATTGTTTCCAGACGACCCCGATGTGCTTAAGGTCAAAAATGCATTCTATGACCCATTCGAATATCTGTGGATGCGACACAAAGGGGAAGCACTAAAGACCGACTTCGCTCAGAGCCTGGGCAACATTGCCTATCAGGTTGCGTGCCACCAGCGGGTGCAAAACATTGGTCTCAAAACCCGGGATATTCTGTCGCTTATCGAGGAGACCACTGTGATCGCGCACGAACGATGTTCTGGCCACGATGGTACTTATGCGGTGAAAAAGGAAACACGCGACAAGTCCGTTAAAATAGCCCGGCCGACGGTACGGAAGGTCAACGACCAAAAGCCCGATCATTTCATTTCTGATTGTCCAATGGCCGGGGAACACATTGCCAACTTGGCAGACAGCGTAAGCACTGCTCAGCATCCTATGACGCTGCTGCGTATGGCCTATGGACTCAATTAACCAAGGAGATTATTGATGCCTCTTTTGACACGCAGCGATCTCTGGTCGCTAGAACAGTACTCTGAACAACGCGAAAACTTCCGTTTGGAAGTCCTCGCGCACAAGAAAAATCGCCAGCTTGCGTTGGGTGAGAATGCGCGAATTTATTTTGAGGACACGCTCACTATTCGCTATCAAATCCAGGAAATGCTGCGTATCGAGAAAGTGTTCGAGGTGGCCGGTATCGAAGAGGAGCTAGCCGCATACAACCCCTTGATTCCTGATGGTACAAACTGGAAAGCCACATTTATGATCGAATTTGGTGACCCAGAGGAGCGTGCCGAGCGACTTAGAGAAATGCGCGGTATTGAGAATTGCATTAATCTCGAAATTGAAGGGCACGGCGTAGCTCAGGTAATTGCCGACGAAGACCTAGAGCGTGAGACCGAAGAGAAAACCTCCGCGGTCCACTTTATGCGATTTGAACTCAGCACGGATCAAATTGCCGCGCTGAAAGACGGTGCAAAACTCTTCGCAAGTGTTGAGCACGCCGCTTACCCCATTCCTCGCTTTGAAGTGTCGCAGACAACGCGAGACGCGCTGACTAAAGATCTCGTTCTAACATCGCACTAAATCGGCGCAGATAGCATTCAGGGCCCTTCTGGGGCCTTGAATTACCTAAAAAACCCCGTACTTAAGCAGTTAAAGACTTGTCTTTAGCGTAATGCATCCTGTTTTTATTGCCATTTGTGGTCAAATTTGTGGTCAATTCTGCAATACCTGAGCAAAAATCAGGTGCGGGGGAGGCAAACTTCTCGTCGCTGTCGCAGTGGTTACACGACAGATACATTAGAAGCCATTTTAAATAAGTAGGTCTATAAGGACACTGGTCGTACCTACCTTCGTCTAGTGGCCGTTAGCTCTAATCAGACACACTAGACGGCAGCTTCAACCATATTTGGCTTTGGTCAGTCACATTTTTGGGGGCGCCGTTATAGTTCAGACTGACGCGCACAACGTAAGATCTCGCTTGTGCTTCACCTTTGTCTGATTGACAGTGAACGACTGGTGACCACTTTTGGACTGTGTTAGCGTGAAAGTTAGAGTATCAGGATTAAACGAAGGGAGATGTTGGGATGAAAAATATCATATTTGTATTTGCCACTTTGTTCGCAGCCGGTACAGCATGGGCGGATGATGCTGCAATAACTATCGGTGGTGTCGAAATGTCGAACTCCTCGAACAGCGCAGCGTTTGTGGCGGTTAAAAAGAAGCTTGGGAAGTGGCAGGGTCGGATGACGCAATCACTTACCGGTCAGAGCTTTGATGTGTCTTACGAATGGGCGATCACCTCAGGGGGAAATACAATCACCGAGCGAATCGTGGAAGACGGTGTCGAGATGCTCACTACTTATAGTGATCAGAACGGTGAACTGGTTGTGCGCCACTATTGCGGTTTGGGGACTGAGCCTGTTTTCAAATTGGCTGAGTTAACAGACGACAGCATGAGCATTACTGTGGACGAAGAGCGAAGCGGTCTTCACCGTAAGCACCACAGTTTTGTGACAGGCATGCAGTGGACAATGGATTCAAGCGACCCTAATAAAATGGTTTTTGAGAACACTGTTATTTTGGATGGAGAGATTACAAATAATCGTGCAGAGCTTTCTCGAGTTTTGTAACGAGGTGTTTAGCTAACTTATAAAAGTTTTCTGTGCGGTAATACGTGAGAAGGTTGCTTTAGAGCTTTCTTGCTGATCATAAAAAAATAGGGGGGATACTATGGAAAATCCTGACGGTGTAGGGGAGTTAAAAATAGCTCGGATGACTATCGAGTCAGACTCCGTTTCTTTTGACTTCGAGGGAAAAGTTGAGGGATATGGTTCTGTTTTCGCATCACACACGTTCACATATGTTGACGCTGAGCGTTCTCGTGGTCGTGTCGTGGGTGAGGCGCGAACATTCCTTGAGGATGGAACACTTATTAGCACACCTCACATGGGTACTTTTATTCGTGAAGGGTCAAAAGCAAAATCTTATTTCACAGATGCAACCAATCAGGGAGTTGTTAATTTCGTAATGTGGGACATCGACATTATTACGAAGCAGGTTGCGGTTAGGTATTGGGAAGTAAAGAGCTAACTTCTACCAAGCATGTAATCAGTGAAGTAGCCTCGGCAGTTTCGGTCGAATTTAGCAGTGCTTATTTCTACTGAGATGTAATGGTTGTGTCACCCAGCCACAATCAGGGACATATTGCATTTGTCTGATTAGCGTAGTTGTCCGCCGTGTTTTTCAGAAGCCAAATTGGAAAAAGTAGGTCTTTCTAAACAGGGACGTTATTGCTGGTGTTTGATTAGTGTTGATTCTCGGTAGATACACTGGAGGATTACTTGCATTTGGCGGTTGAATTTGTCGTGATTATTACTCTTCCACCAACCTAGTCTTTTGATGCCTCACATACGTGGATCCGGCTTGTACGAACCAAATAAGTGTCAGGGCAGTTCCAATTATCCAACCTATCCAATATCCAGATAGACTGTAATGTGCAGATAGGGCAAACCCGACAGGCAGGGCCACTACCCAAAGACCTATAAATCGACCTAAAAAGACAATTCGCGTTCGTTCTAACCCTACCAAAAACCCTTGGCCAACTTGTGCTGCGTCATCCAGCAACTTTAGTAATAAAATACAAAAGCATACTTGTAGCCATAGAGTCCTCGTATCGCCATCTATCGAATAGGCAGCGGCAATGTCGTTCCTAAAGAAATAAAGCGCCACTAACATGGGTAAAGACGCCGCTAAAACGACGTAATACGATGTTATTCGAACCGATTTCTGTCTGGCCAAATCTTCTGTTCCCAACGCCTCTCCAACTAGAATAGCGGTCGCGGTCATGAAACCAAGTGAAAGAACATGGCTCAAATGAAAAACGTTCAATGCAACATTGTGGACAGCCAATTGTTCCGCACCCATTGATGCTATGAAAATAACCAGTAAAGCTCCAAACAACTGAAGTGAACCCTCGTTAAAACCTATGGGAACCCCAACACTAAAAATGCGTCGCAAATAAGGCACATCGAGTGACTCAGTGAGATTGGTAAACGTTAGCGATCGAAAGTCTGATTGAAACAGTAAAAAGATGGATAAGATGACCTTAGCTAAGATTGCGATCAGAAAAGAATAAGCGATACCTTCGGATCCCATTGCAACAAATCCAGCGTTCCCAAGCGCAATTAGCCAAGTGACCAAAACCATGGTTATAAACGCTCCGGCACTTACTACGGCAGGCCAAAAAGTCCGCCCAATCCCATTGGAAATAAAAATGATTGCGCAGGCTAAAAGGTCCAGTGGAACAATCCAAATTACAATCCGAAGGTACTGCTTCACCAATAATGATATCGCTTCGTCGGAGGAGATTAGGGGAAGCAGTATTTCAAGAAGTGTTAATGCAATAACCGCTACTATCGAAAGAATCAACGCCGTTACCAATGCACTTCTCAAAAGCGAGGGTAACTCCGAAGACAGTTCGCCAGCTCCTTTCAAATTCGCAGTGATAGGAATAATTGCACTCAAAAGCGTAAATAGGGCGACAACCGCAGAGACTAGTAACGTCATCGTAAAACCAAGCGCCGCTAATTCTTGAACAGAAAAACTGCCAGCAACCATCATGGCAACAGTAAACATCCCAATATCGCATAAATTGACGAAAGCCAAAGGCGCAGCCAACTTTATTAGATCGATCGCTAACGGCCTCGAAAAATGCACGAATTATTGCTCCGCAAGTCACAGGAAATAAGCGCATGTCGCAACGCCTTCACTGCAGTTTACTTAAACATGCGAAGCTACCTGACACAACTTAGTGAGCCTCCTTTTCAGCTTCAAGCCTTTAATGTACCGGGGGGCTAGCGCGTTTACCCGATAACAGTAGGTACCTGCCAGACACATCAGAAGCTATGTTGAAAAAAAGAAGGTCTTTATGCACAGGGCCGTGATTGCTGTCGGCTGTATTTTTTAGTTGGTACACTTGAAGACGACTTGGCAGTGGCAAAAGTCTCCATTGTCACAGTTGTTTTCGCGCAAGTCGCAAGTCTTAACATCTTTGACGCATTGACCTAACCTGATGTCGCACCACAAAAGCAAATAACGTTATCGGGGAAAAATATGAAAATTATCAATTCAATCTTTTTAGTCGTCATTACCGTGCTCGTGTCCTCACTGTCCCTTGGTCAAGATTTGGAAACAGGCAGCTCCTTCGAGGGAAACTTCTCAATTGACGCAATGCATACAACAGACGGCTCAAATTATCAGGTAGCTGCCTCAGGCGAGGCAGGAGAATATGGCCGCGTCTACCTATCCTATACCTTTAGTAACAAGCTATCGTTAAACGAGATGGGTGAGTTTACAGGGTATGCTTGGACACAAAGCGGAGAGGATATTGTTACCGCGACTCTGCAGGGCGTCTGGAAGAAAAATGGCGCCGTGTTTGATATGTACACGTTTGACGCCGTTTCTAACGGTCTCATAAATGTTGCAACCGGGAAAATGGACTTAGTCAACAGAACTATGAAATTCAAAGTTGCTCCGTTGAAGTGAATTTCAAAGCGTTGCTCACACAAGGCGCCTGCAAAGGCGTTTTTTTTTTGCGCAAATGTCAAAACGCAGCGCCGTATTGGCATCCTCTAGGTGCCGCAGGTTCTGGGTAGTTGCGTAAAAGAGTGACCTACGGTTTTGCCTCGTTTATCACTGGATTTTTGATAATTCAATTAACCCCGTGACTTCCTCCATAACCACTGGCACCATCGAGGGGAAAGCATCTGTATACGAGGAGTCCATCGATGTTAGCAGCACGTATTGTTCCAACTATCTTAATTTTAGTGTCCGTAGTGTTCGCAATGGTAAGTGCAGTTGATATTTTCGTTGACTTTATTTCGATAGTCATTGTGTTGGTGCCAGCAATTGCATATGGCCTCAGTGGTTCGGGTTTATGGAATTCGCAAGACCGCCTGAGAAAGTTCAGCCAAGGCGCAGTGTTATTTGGTTGGCTGGGCGCCTTAATCGGTGCTGTATTCATAAGCAACGGATTAGATGACATGAATGCCCTTGGTCCTGCAATCTCAATCGCATTGCTCACAGTTGTATACGGTTACCTCATCAAGGCTGTTGTTGGGGTTTTCTTAACAGAGGAGTAACGCTCGAATTGCAAGCTTATGTCTTGTTTACAACTTCTGAGCGGTTCCACACTTCTCGCTAGACGCTTATACACAGAGGGAATTAGTGGTCTCCAGCGGGGCCGCAGCGGAGCTTCTATCAAGGCATGTAGTAACGTCATCTTGCTTATGGACTGTCTACACATCCGCAAAAGAGAGAATCATCAACCATATGGACAGTCCCGCCATTAATGTCCTCCATGGAGCACAGCTGACACCTACTGCAGACTCTTGACCATTGCTCACTCCCGGTTGAATGATAATCCACAACAACCTAATAAGACTTGTGTACAGAACAGCAAGAAACGCTATCGCCATAGCAGGGCCAATCGCTTTTGGGTTACTCATGTTGCTCAATACCAATACAGCACCCATTGCCCCAATGATCAACCCAATCGTTGGGAGAAGTGCGCGCGCTTTCACAGGATCAAGCTCGCCGTCTCGCCATTGGAGACCTATACCGACAACAATAAACAATGTAGTGAGGAACAGAGTTTTGGGGTCGAGAAACCAGTGCAGTTCACCACGAGCACAAAAATAAAGGGTCACTAGAACGAGTATTACACTCGGGTATCGTAATTTCGACACAGCAACGGTCTGATTATGCTCGGACGTGGAACCAAGGTTTTGCACAACAAAACCAATGATCGATGCATACAAAACTGGAAGGCACGCAACAGCCAGCGCAGGGAATATAGCGTTTGGGTCATCCATGTTATGCAACATCATTAATAACCCAAGGTACATACCTATAACGCCGATCTCCGGAAGGGCCTCCGCCAATGCGCTTTGAGCGCGTGATAGCCCGCTCGAGATTGACACAGCCGCTGTCATCGAAATCACAAATAAAAATGAAACTAAATCAATAAGTCCAAACATCATCGAGAAATTCCTTACTCGGCTCTTTTCAAAACACTACCAGAAAAAACCAATATTCACATGCGAACTTATTTGAATCGAAAAATAGGTCTTGGGAACAAGACGTGATTGCTGTCGTATCGCTGTTTTTGGCTTTGCTTGATATGTGAGGCGAACTCCTAGTAGTGTTTAGCACGAAGCTGTTCACCTAAGATTGCTCGGAGTATTCATATGGCGCTTATACGAGATAACGTTTTTATAAAACTGGCGGCAATTGTATTAGCGATAACAGCAATGCCCGCTCAATCCAACTTTGATGCTACG
>JBELJN010000051.1:0-9600 GCA_042090345.1 Halieaceae bacterium
TGGAGAAGGTCTACGCCAATGGTCTGCAGGCGCTGAAAGGCATCGATTTGCGGGTCGAGCAGGGTGACTTTTTTGCGCTGCTGGGCCCCAACGGCGCAGGTAAGTCTACGACCATCGGTGTAATTTGCTCATTGGTTAACAAGACCGCGGGTACGGTGCGGGTGAATAGCGTGGATATCGACGAAGACTTTCCTCGCGCCAAACGTCATCTGGGCGTTGTGCCTCAGGAGTTCAACTTCAACGTCTTCGAGAGCGTTGAAGATATCTTGATACACCAGGCGGGGTATTACGGGATCCCGCTCAAGATCGCCCGTGAGCGCATCGATACGTATCTGACAAAACTGGGCCTGACCGATAAGCGGCATACCCGAGCCAGAATGCTGTCGGGGGGTATGAAGCGGCGGCTGATGATTGCGCGCGCGTTGATCCATGAACCCAGCGTACTGATCCTCGACGAGCCCACGGCCGGCGTCGATATCGAAATGCGGCGCTCGATGTATGATTTTTTGCGCGAGATCAACGCATCGGGCACGACCATTATTCTGACGACGCATTATCTTGAGGAGGCCGAGAGCCTCTGTCGCAACATTGCGATCATCAATCACGGTGAGATCGTGACTAACACCTCGATCAAAAACCTACTTCGCGAACTGCACCGCGAAACCTTTATCCTTGATTCGCGCCGGGCCTTACCCGATGAGCTGACCGTGAGCGGGTTTGAGCTGACACGCATTGACGATTATTGCCTCGAGGCACATATCGAGCAGGGGCAGGATCTCGCAGAATTGATGTCACAGCTCCACGGGCAGGGCATCAGTATTCTCAGCATGCGTAACCGGGAGAATCGTCTGGAACAGATGTTTGTCTCGCTACTGGAGCCGGCGTCGTGAGCGCTTATGAGCAGTGGGTGGCGCTGCTGACGCTGATGCGCAAGGAGATTCGGCGTTATACCCGGATCTGGTCGCAGACCCTGTTGCCGTCTGCGATCACCATGTCGCTGTATTTTCTTATATTTGGCAGCCTGATCGGGTCGAGAATTGGGGAGATGGGCGGCGTCAGCTACATGGAGTTTGTGGTGCCTGGGCTCATCATGATGGCGATTGTGACCAACTCTTACGCCAACGTTGTGTCTTCTTTCTTTGGGTCCAAATTTAACAACAGCATTGAAGAATTGCTGGTATCACCCACGCCCAATAATATTATTTTGTTGGGCTTTGTCTCCGGCGGGGTGAGTCGGGGAATGTTGGTAGCGGTCATCGTGACGATTGTCGCGTCGCTATTTGTTGAGATGAACATTCATAGCTACGCCGTGGTGGTCGCGGTGGTGGTGCTGACCTCGATCCTCTTCTCTCTTTGTGGTCTGATTAATGCGGTGTTTGCCAACACGTTCGATGACATCAACATCGTGCCGACTTTCGTACTCACGCCCCTGACCTACCTTGGCGGTGTGTTCTATTCGCTGGAGCTATTGCCTGACTTCTGGGCCACCGTGTCTCAAGCCAACCCACTGGTGTATGTCGTGAACGCATTCCGCTTCGGGATGCTGGGTGTCAGCGATGTCAGCGTGGGTTTCGCTTTCGCCATGATCACTGCTTTTACGCTGGTGGCTTACCTTTATGCAGCGCATCTGCTCAGAACCGGCAGACGCTTGAGAACCTGACGCAGGTGGCCGGTGTACTGGGTCAAACGGTCGCCGCGCCCGAGCGCTATGCGCCCGAGGTGCTTGAGCCGATTAGTCGGCTGCAAAGCTCGGCGATCGGCCGTTTTGGGTGGGATATCTGGCACGCCTATGAATTGTCGTGGTGTGTCGGCGATGAGGCCTGTCACTGGGTGGGCTGGTTCGCCATCCCCTTGGACTCGCCTGCCACAGTGGAATCCAAATCGTTAAAACTGTACCTCAATTCACTGAATTTTCACTCCTTTGCTGATCATCGCGAGGCGGTGAATACGATCTGTGCCGATATTTCAGCCTGCGTCGGCGCCACAGTCTCACTCGAATGCTTGCCGGTTGAGGGGTTATCGAATATCACGGATGAACTCGACGGTGTGAATCTGCCCGCTTGCGCGGCTTACCGAGGGACTGAGAGAATATCAGCGGATTTATTGACACACTCACCAGGGAAGGGGAATGTCGTGTCTGAGCATCTTGTAAGCCATAGCCTGCGTTCTCTATGCCCTGTCACCGCGCAGCCGGATTGGGGCAGCTTGTCTATTTGCTATAGCGGCAAAGCCATTGATCACGAGAGCGTCTCGGCTTATCTCACTGGGTATCGATCTCATCAGGGTTTCCACGAGCAATGCGTGGATCAAATCTTTGCGGATCTTTTGGCGCTGAAGCCAGATTTACTCCAAGTGGTGGGTTTTTATCAGCGCAGAGGGGGTGTTGATATCACCCCTTGGCGCAGCACCGAGCCACTGGCTGCCAACCCACAGCGTCTGGGTAGACAGTAACCCTAATGTCCTCCAAACGAGTTGGACTTAGTGCCTTATTAGGGGCGGTACTCTGCGTGTGTACGGTTTTGTCCTCCGAGCCTTCTCGCAGTGCGCCGGGCCTGACAGAGGTTGAGCTGAAAGCCTTATTTCTACTCAGGCTGCCTCAGTTTGTCAGCTGGCCTGACCAGCGTCTCGGCGCACACTTCTGTGTGGACTCGTCTTCTCAAGTATCGGCCCTGTTGTCGGAAATGGTGGCATCGGAACCCAGAGGGCGGACGGTCCGCACTGTAGAGGTAGGCGATACGGAAGGGTGTGATGTGGTGTATGGCGATCCTGCGCTGTTCCTCCCGGATGAGTCCGTAGCGCTCAGAGTGAGTGATCAGCCGGGTTTTGCACAAGATGGTGGCATGGTGGAGCTCAAGCAGCGCGGCGCGCGCATGGGGCTTGTTGTGAACCTAGGTGCGTTGGAATCTGCAGGCCTCAGAGCCAGCAGCAAGCTATTGCAGCTTTCTGAGGTGGTGGGGGAGACGCAAAGTGATTAAGTCGGCACGCGCAACCTCAATCCATAGTCATTTGGCTGGTGTCGGTGCGTTTATCACCGGCGCGGTGGGCGGCTTGTTCTTGCTGGTGCTGGTAGGGGTCTCCCTGGACACCTCCCGGGGTCAGGTACTGGAGCGTAGCTCTGCGTTGGGTAACGTTCTGGCCTCGAATCTCACCGCGTCTATTGTATTCCAAGACCCCGGAACGGCTGCTGAGTTATTGAATGGTCTGCGTACGGTGGACGATGTCATTGAGGCGCGAATTACCTTGCCGGGAGGCGAGGTTTTCGTGACCTATCGACACTCTCTTCTCGAGGGTCATTCTGGCTCTCAGAGGTTGTATTACGAGTCACTGAGCGTTCCTGTGTTGCTCGATCAAGAGCAGATCGCCTCGCTGGAGATTCGTGTCGATCTGTGGCCTGTGTACGAGCAGTTGGTGTGGATTTCGGGAATTGCGTTTGTGCTCTGGTTGCTTGGTATGGTCGCGGCTTATGTGCTGTCGCGGGTGTTTAACGCGCGGATCACAGAGCCGCTCTCCGATCTTGCCGACATGATGTCTGAAGTCACTGATCGCGAGGATTACAGTCAGCGGTTTACTTATGGGGTGAAAAATGAGCTGGGCTCTGTTGTCGACGCCTTTAACGAGATGCTGGTGCGCATCGGTGACCGTGAGCAGCGGCTCCGTAAAATGATTGTGGACCTCGAAGAAGCTCGCGACCAGGCAGAGTCTGCGGCGCGCTCCAAATCAAGCTTCCTCGCCAATATGTCTCACGAGATTCGCACCCCGATGAACGGTGTGATGGGGATGATTGCCTTACTGAAACAGGGTGGCCTGAGCGAGCAGCAGCGGGCGTATTTTGAGACGATCGAACGTTCGGCTGATGCACTGTTGCTCATCATCGACGACATCCTTGATTTCACCAAAATCGAGGCCGGACGCCTAAAGCTGGGCCGTTCAGCATTCAGTCTTAGAGACAGCCTGAGCTCGATCGAAGCGCTGTTTTCAGAGCCCGCATCGCAAAAAGGCTTGGCGCTTAGTTTTACAACCGATCCCTCTGTGCCGGAGGTCGTAGTCGCCGATCCGGGGCGAATTCGGCAAATCCTGCTAAACCTGATTGGTAACGCAGTGAAATTTACCGACGAGGGCAGCGTCACTGTTACGGCAGGTCTCGTCGAAACTGATCAGGGTGAGCAATTTCGATTTACGGTCGCAGACACCGGGCCGGGTATACACCCGGATGATCAAACGCGTATTTTTGGCGAGTTTTATCAGGCCGATGTCAGTCTCACCCGTGCCCACGGTGGCACTGGCTTAGGGCTTGCTATTACAGATCAATTGGTTCGTCTGATGGGTGGGCGGATTGGCTTTGAGTCTCGGCATGGGGACGGAAGCTTGTTCTGGATTGAGTTGCCCATGGAAGTGCCGGGTGACAACAACCTTCAAGAGTTGGCGCCAGAGGTATTGAAGAATGCTGAGAGAGGCTCAGAGTCAGCCAGATTAGAGCGCCTAACGAATCCGGCCGCCGCCGCCTCTGCGCCTACCGCGGGTGCGACAGAGTATCCCTTGCCCGTTACCTACGATTTGCAAGTGCTTGTCGCAGAGGACTCAGAGGTCAACCAGTTCATTATTCGAGAGTTGCTGGCGAAGTGGGGTATCGAGATCGCTGTTGCGGCGAACGGGCTGGAAACTGTCGAGGCATTTAGAGAGCGTGAGTTCGACCTCATACTGATGGATATCCAGATGCCCGAGATGGACGGGCTGGAGGCGACACGCCAGATTCGTTCTCTGCAGTCCCGCGAGGGTTTGCACGTGGACTGCGACATTGTGGGTCTGTCGGCGCACGCGATGAGTGGAGATCGAGCGCGATATATGGCTGAAGGCATGGTCGGTTATCTGACCAAGCCGATCAAAACGGAGGAATTGAAGGAGGTCCTTGATGCTTGTTTTGGTAAAAAGCAGGGAGGCTTTTGAGCATGAATATGCGAGGAGTTCTATGACAGCCAAAGTGTTCCAATGGCTCGCAGTATCCCCGCGGTTAATAGCGCTTTGCGCGGCGGGTAGCCTGCATGTATCTGTGTGGGCGCAAACCGTGCCTACTGACTTGCTGGATCTCTCGATCGAAGAGCTGTTCGGTGCCAACGTTGTGACTGAGGCGGATCGCACCGAGACGCAAAATCGTTGGCACTTGTCCTACACCTATGCGATTTCTGAATACGACGAGTATTACCTCGGTACCCACAGCGTTTCCTATGATGAGGTGCTGTTCACACCGGGCGTCGACACGCGCACTGAAAATAACTACCCCGTGGTACCCACTGAAATTAGTCAGGAAGTGCATGCCATTCGGGTTGCCTATGACCTGACTCAGGCAATGACGCTTCGCGCGCAGTTACCTTTCGTTATGCAGAGCACCGATCACATCTCGATTATTCCGGGCTATGACGCCTTCAATATCAGTTCTGAGGGCGTTGGTGATATTGCGTTGGTGGTGGACTCCACCGTCAGTCAGTCGCTCAACAGCATCTGGAAAATTGGCGCGGGTTTGAGTATGCCAACCGGGTCGATCGATGAGGAGGGCGATACACCGCGGGCGCCGGGCAATCAGCAACTGCCTTACACGATGCAGCTGGGCTCAGGCACTTGGGACTTCCCGCTGTTCGTGAGTTTTCGAAAATACGAGGCGCAGTGGGACTGGGGCGCAGATGGCAGCTTTACCCTGAGAACCGGCGCGAACGACCGCGACTATCGTCTCGGTAACAAAGCCAGTCTTGGAGGGTGGCTGATGTGGAAGGGCGCATCGGCTTTCAAGCCTGGCGTTCGCCTCGATTACCGTTGGCGAGATAATATTGCTGGGGAAGATGTATCGCTTCGTGTGCCAATACCTGCTTTTCCTTACCCCGCGCCGGTGACCAATCCCAATGCGTTGGGCGGCGAGCAGGTTGACCTGACTGCCTTCGTAAGGGTGCCGCTCAATAAAGGCTGGTATGCGGAAGCGTCCTACGCGCAACCGATTTATCTCGATTTGAATGGTCCGCAGTCGTCGGAGAAATATCATTTCAGTCTTGAGATTGGCACGTCTTTCTAGCTTCGCGTGGCGCTATCAGAGGGGTGACGCTGTGCTAAACTCCGGGCCCACGGAGAGGTGGCCGAGTGGTCGAAGGCGCACGCCTGGAAAGTGTGTATACGGCAACGTATCGAGGGTTCGAATCCCTCCCTCTCCGCCATCCCTAAATTGCGGTAAGTTCAAGAGCGTTTCAAAAACCCTCAAAACTCATATTCTTGCGCTGACATGACCTCTCACATTGAGATAGTCCTGCGGTAATCTCAGGGTATGATGAAACCACTACTCTCCATTTTGCTGTTAACGACGCCAGCACTCAGTGCGTCTGCGTGATGGTTCGCGTTTCAGACATTCCCGAGAACCAAATTGAATTTTCGGCGATCCGTGCCAGCGGGCCGGGAGGACAGAACGTCAATAAGGTTTCAACAGCCATCCATCTAAGATTTGACATCAAGTCCTCTAGTCTGCCGGAAACCGTTAAGTCGAAGCTTCTCAGGATGCGCGATGCTAGAATCAATACTGATGGTGTGATCGTCATCAAGGCTCAGAAGTTCAGGAGTCAGGAAAAAAACAAGTTAGAAAGCCTGAAGCGACTGGATGAGTTGCTTCAAAAATCCCAATTTGCTGAAAAACCCAGAAGGAAAACTCATCCCTCTAGGTCATCGGTACGAAAGCGTCTAGATAGCAAGAAGAAGCAAAGCTCTGTTAAGAAAAATCGCGGCAAAGTCGACGACTATTGAATAAATACTCTTTCCTGTTCAATGGCGTCTGCGCGATTCAGTCTGCCTCTCACATTTCCTGTAAGCTCGGGGCATTTGCGGTGGCGTAAGATTTGTTTCGAGTTACTCGATCTTTTACGCCTCCCGACCCAGCCAAAGTCCTCGCGCCAGCAGGCCGGCCGCTACAGCGTCCGATGCAATAATCCCGATTAACACAAGCGAAGGAGCCATGAGCGGTCCCATAAATTCAATGCACGTACCTGCTATGCCTCCAATCATGCACACGAGCGTTAACCATGCGATTACGGTCACGCCCCGCATCAGGAAGACGGCAAGTAGGCAATACAGGCAGGCTGGGAAAACGAGAAATACACTTTCCTGTGCAAATCCCACTAAGAAAAATCCCACCAAATGCAGAGCGGCGCTGATGATCAGTGGAATGACAGCTAAGCGCATTTTTTAGCACCTTAAAATTTTTGTCTGAAAATCACGATTTCGCCCAGTCTGCCCAAGATCTAAACCCCGCTCTACTGAGAAATTACATTGGTTCACTTAGGCTAGAGGGCGACTCGCTATGACATTACCTCTCAGATTGAAACGGCCACCGGTGGCGTGTTTGGGTGTTACAGGTGGTTATCCAAGCATTTGCTGCATACTATTCTGATTCGCTGTCGTAATTAATCTTGCAAACAATCTTTGCCGTAACATCACCGGTGACATCTAGATTCAACTTTGCCTTCCCTTCCATGTCCCCCTCAACAGCACATTCCTCTAGTGTCTGCTGAACGATCGCCTTAACCACCTCTGAGAACTGCTCTACCGACAGATCTGAGACTAGAGGTGCGTCGTTTGATTCAGATGATGGAGTGTCCGCAACGTCATTGGCTTGCACAGGCAGCACGAACATCCAGAGAGACAGCAATGAAAGAGAGCAATAGAGGTTCATCATTGCGATCTACGCCTCTGTATAATCTTGAAACTCACGAGCCTTTCGTCTGCCCCTGATGAGGAAATAGGCGTTGGCTGCAATTAACAAACCAAAAACGATAAATGCGTTAGCCATTCTTACAGCTGCTCCTCAGCGAGTTTGGACGCTGCGAGTTTTGCTTTGGCTGAAGAGAGGAGGCTCACCGGTTAATCATCCAGCGCGTGTTTTGTTTCAGACGCATCGTAGGTTTTTACATCAATACTACGTGGTGGGTATTTCTCCATGATCCCACTGAAGTGTCCCCATTGCGCAGTTTTGAAGTGGTCTTCGTGTGCTGGGTAGTCTTTGTAGACCTCAGTCGCCACAACTATGTCTGGGTTGTTCACATCAACGGCAAATAAGAAATCATCGCAGCCCGGCTCCTGAAGCGTGATTTCTACGTGCTTCCTGAGTTCAGGCAGGATCTCCTGAATCGTCTCCTGACCCCAATCAACTTTTACCGTTACAACGATCATCTCTAATCCCCAAAGAAACTTATGCATTCCAAGGTACTTCACACGTTGCTACTTTTTCAATCGACCAGCAACGGCCTCAGCTTCACTCTCCTGTTACATTTGCGCTGGCATGACCTCTCACATTGAGATAGTCCTGCGGTAAGCTCGGGTCATAACGTCGCTGGAGGAGCTGGAAGACGGTGAATTCAGATAAATTTGCACTGTACATGTATGGCTTGATGGCCGTAATCGTAGGATCCGTAACTGTTGGGGACTACGGTTGGCCTAAATATTATTCCCAGTGTGCACACGGTTTCACCGGCTGCGTGGCGGTTATCCTATGCTGGGCAGTCCTCGGTCTGAAAAGCGGAATAGAACAAAGAGATGAGCAAGCCGAGCGAGAGTTTGGCCTCGTTTACAACAACCTGTTGGGCGGCTACGAGCTAATCACCGACATTCAAGCCAGAGATGACAAGCACAAACAGCGCATGGAGGACGAGGCCAGCCGAGCCAGTCGGTTAAAGAACAGACAAGCCGGAGAGGAGTCAGATGACTAAACCACTACTCGCCATTCTGCTGTTACTCAATTTGGGATTAGCCAATTTATATATTTCAACAGCCCACAGCTCACAAATCTCAATCTCTTCGGGCGGCGTTGATATTCATTATGAGGTGCATGGTGAGGGCGAACCTACATTAGTTTTCATTCACGGCTGGAGTTGCGATCGATCCTATTGGCGGGCGCAAGTGGAGTACTTTGCCAAGCAATATCAGGTCATAACAATTGACCTAGCTGGACATGGTGAATCCGGCACTAACCGTTCGGAATGGAATTTACGGGATTACGGCACCGATGTGGTGTCGGTAGTAAATGCTCTTCAGCCGGAAAAATTGGTGCTTGTTGGCCACTCACTGGGTGGGCATGTGGCACTTGAGGCCGCGAGCTTAATGCAAGAGAAGGTGCTAATGGTCATCGGTGCTGACTCGTTGCATGACTTGTCGGCAACATTTTCTGAAGAGGAGATGATGGCACTCTTGCAAGCTATGGAAACTGACTTTCGCGCCACGGCAGAGGACATGGTGCGGAGCCAGATGTTCGCGCCCGAAGCTGATATCTCCCTTGTCGAGGCTGTTGCCAGCGACATAGGGTCTGCGCCACCAGCGATCGCGATAGACACATTGAAAGGTTATGACAGATGGACAAAAAAGGAACGAGGAGAGACCCTCGCTAAATTGCGAGTCCCAATCCACGTAATCAACTCCAGGGAATACCGCGGCACAAACATTGCCGCAGCTAAGGGCTTAGCTCATTCCTTCGAGGCAACATTGATGCCGAAGATCGGCCACTTTGTTATGTTAGAAAATCCGCAGATGTTCAATAAGTTATTGGCAGAATTGATCGAATCTGTGGCCAATAATGTTCAA
>JBELJN010000007.1:0-129908 GCA_042090345.1 Halieaceae bacterium
CTCTTCATTATTATTCTTCGCTGAATGCTGTCTTTTTCTACCTCAAGCCGAGCCGCTGGCTTTTCGACTTATAACTTCTCGTTGACCCATTGGTTGTGGAGTAAACGGACAAAGGGCGCATTCTCTGTAAGCTGTGTCTTACGCGGTCGGGTTAATCGCTCCTCGATAATATCTATCACCATGCGTGTTATCGCGGGCAAATCGGTTTCTCGTGCCTCGTCTAGTGTTAGCCAATGAAGATCAAGGAGCTCTCCCGACGCGCTACCCACAGCACTGGGATCCGAGTGGATGACATCCTCATAAACCATAAAAAATCGCGTATCAAAACGACGTGTGCGATACGGTGGCGTTATGGCCCGAGCGATGAAATCCATTGACTCTAACGGTGGAATCACACCGTGAGAAAGATAGTCTTGCCAGCCCGTATTGGCGGTATGAACGATTGCATTTGTTGGTCGCCCCACCACAAGCCCGGTCTCTTCGAACGTTTCCCGAATGGCCGCGAGCGCGAGCCCTTTAAGTTTCGCGTCGCTAACGTGTGACTGCGTTTTTTTTCGTAAACGCCGCATGACAGGCTCGGAGAGCTCAGTTGGCACCTGTAGCCGCTGGTCGATTAAATCTAGGCGACCGCCCGGAAAGACGAACTTCCCCGGCATGAACTTGTGCTGCATCGAGCGTTTCCCAAGGAGTAATCGCGGCTCACCGTCATGCCGAACAATGATCAGCGTGGAAGCGTCTTTGGGCCGCACCGCTCGTTCACTGCCTTGACGATATTCCTCCGGTTTACCGGGTGTTGTGCCATAACGACGCATTTTAGATACCACGATTTATTATTTTTCGTCGTGCCAACGATAGGTGATTTTCGCGACATATGCACTCGTGCGGTGTTGTCATCTGGACTATCGTCGTGCGACCCTTCAACGTTCAGCGGTTCATACGAACGTCAATAATTTAGGCAAGGAGTGAGTAATGGATTTAGTCGCATTTGAGGCTGGGGCGAAGAAAAATTGCCCCATCTACGAGTTCTTAGGACTTACTGTTCTTGAAGCGGAGAATGGGGTCTTTAAGGCGACAATTCCCAACTCTAAGGCGGCCGGCAATCACATTGGCATCATGCATGCCGGTGTTTTGTTCTCATTGGGCGAGTTTTTAGGTGGGCTGATTACGGCACGGTATCTGGATAATCCGCGCAAGTTCCAGCCAGTCGTTCGTGATCTTAAGATTGACTTTAAAGCGCCGGCGATGACTGATATCACTGCGACGGCATATTTTGCTGCCGACCAAGCGCTTGAAATGAATGCAAAACTTGAGGAGACGGGAAGGTACGATTTTCAACAGAAGGCAGTGCTCACCGACACGAATGGCACTGTAGTTGCCGAAACCTTGGGGTCTTACGCACTTCGCAATTTCATGGGGTAACGAGGCGCACCCCGTCAAATCGCTCTGATGGGATATATAAATCAAGCGGCTCGCGCCGCAGTGAGGTATTGCGGGCAAGATGCGGGAATCATGGATAACGGACATCGGATCAGCCTCGCTCAACACGGCGGCGCAAACCATATAGGCTGAGGGTTTTTCAGATTATAGCGTGAGTCCACCATCAACCACGATTTGTTGACCTGTGACATAGGCGGCCAAGGGTGAGGCGAGAAACAAAACGCCGCCAGCAATATCCCCTGGCCGCCCAAATCGGGGTATTGGGTTTGTTTGCTTAAACCTTGCCTCGTTTTCCTCACCTGACTGATTCACCGTCATCTTAGTCGGGACCATGCCGGGTGCGACTGTATTGACTCGAACGCCAGTGGGCCCCCATTTTTTCGCAAGAGCCTTGGTGAGCTGAACAAGGCCTGCCTTGCTTGCACTGTAGGCAGGATTGTTTACGGCTGCACTGAGGGTGACCACTGAGTCAATATTCACTATGCAGCCGGCGTTGGCCCGTAAAAGTGGGTAGAACTCAGTACATAGCTGCATAGCGCCGGTCAGATTGATATTGAGGATCTTTTCAAAACCTGCGCGCTCAAACTCCTCCTTTTTCCAGAGAACAGCGCCAATGCAATTAGCCATGACATCCAGCTCGCTGAATTTGGAAGCTAGGGCAGTAATGGCATCTGGGTTCTGTACATCGAATTGATGGTAGGTGAAATGACTGAAGTCATTTTCGTAATGATCGGGAGGTCGCGTACCTGTTATCGATACCTCTGCTCCTGCCTCGAGAAATGCTGTAGCCACGCCGTAGCCGATACCATCGGAGCCTCCGCATACGAGCACTTTTTTCCCGGAGAAGTTGAGTGCGCCTACTAAGCTCATCAGCGTGGTCCTTGTCCGTCATCAATTTTAATTACGGTGCCCGTGACACACTCTGAGGCGGGCGACACGAGGAAGAGCAACGTGCTGTCCATTTGTGCTGGGTCGCAAATGCGTTTTCGAGGGAATCCTTGAGATATATCGCCCACCCGAGAAAGCATCCCGTCCATCATCTCACTCGAGAAAGCACCGGGAGCAATGCAATTTACGTTGATGTGGTTGCGTGCCCACTCCATAGCATGCGATTCGGTCATCCGCACAACCGCACTTTTGGTGGTTGAGTAGAGCGTTGTCGCCACAGCACCTGTAATACTAAAGGCAGCAACAGAGGCAATATTGACGATCCTCCCGGTCATTTTTTGTGCGATGAGCTCGCGGGCCACTTCACACGACAACACCCAAGGACCGACTAAATTTGTATCAAATACCGCATCAGTGAGCTCATCTGACATCTTAATGGCGCGCTCCGCATCGGGAATGCCGGCGTTATTGACCAAGATCTGCACGGTACCAAGCTTCGCCTTTGCCTGAGCAAGCGCTGAGCGAATGCTTTCTCGTGATGTCATATCGAGCGGAATGGGTTCGCATACACCGCCGTCGGCTCTAATTTCTTGGGCAAGGCTCTCTAAACGATCAGCACGACGACCTGTTAGCGCTACTTTTGCACCACAGGCCGCAAGTACCTTAGCGAAGCGCTTACCCAGGCCCGATGTGGTGCCGGTGACGAAGGCAACTTGACCTGACAAATCAGTTGATACATTAGGTAGCGGAAAATCAGACATTGTCGTTCACTTGTGATTGTTATTTAAGAGACGTAAAGATGTCGGTCACTGATTGAGAATGCAAGTTTGAATTTGTAACACCGCTCATTGCGAGCAAACTGTAAATCGCGTTCAGACAAATCACTGAGCGGTGTTAAGACGCCTGAAAGTAAAGTTAAATCGCAAGCGACTTGCCAAAATTGAAGAGGGCCCCCATGCACATTAAAGATAAGGAATTTCATCCAGACCTGCAGCCGCAGGTACCTGCTTTACGGCGCATGGCTCGTCTCATGAAGATTCCGGGGTTTGTTCGTCTTGTTGACTGGTATAGGCGAAAGGAAATGGGGAAAGACGTTGAGAGCTTGGACTGTTCGACGCGTAACATTGCCAGCAGTTTGGATGACTACCCGATTCGCACTCGCATCTATCGCCCAAAGAATAGTATCGGCCCGCTTCCGTGCTTGGTTTATTTTCATGGGGGCGGTTACATCATGGGGGTGCCGGAGGGCTCTTCTGAACTCATACGTAGGTTCATCGAGACTCGACCCTGCGTCGTCGTAGCACCTGATTATCGAAAGGCGAAAAGCCGGCCGTACCCGGGCGGTTTTCAGGACTGTTACGACGCGCTTATTTGGGCGCGCGACAATGCACAGACACTTGGGTGTACGAATAAAGTTATCATTGGTGGTCATAGCGCCGGTGGCGGATTAACCGCTGCAGTTGCGTTGAAGGCGCGAGACTCCGGTGATATTTCGCCGGTCTTCCAAATGCCTTTTTATCCTATGATTGACGAGACTCAGCCCAGTGATCCAGAGCGCAACATTGACCCCCCGGTATGGGATACCGGACTCAATCGTATGGGCTGGAGTGCCTACCTCAAAGATGTGAGGGAAGGCAGGGAAGAGCTGAGTGCCTATGCGGCTCCGGCTCGAGCTAACACCTATACACGGCTGCCACCTACTATCACCTACGTTGGAGATAAGGATCCGTTCTACTGGGAGACGCAGACTTACGTTGAGCGGCTAACCGGGGATGGCGTGGAGGTTGTGAGCACAGTTTTTGAGGGTTGCTATCACGCTTTCGAATACATTGGTGATGGAGGCGATATTGGCGCCTTGGCACGAAAGTTTACGTTCGATTCCTTCGCCGCGTATTACGATCGATTTGCCATTTAGGACTTCTAAGCAGCGTAGATAGAGCGGCTATGTGCTCACAACGGTGTAGTCAAAGTAGGTGGCTTGGCTAGGTATCCGTTGCTCAGGTGTTAGCAATTTGATGCCAAACTCGGCTCTCAGATCCACGAGTGTCCGATCCAATGATTCAACGGGCATTTCGAAGGGCCACTTCTTCGTCATTTGTCGAGAATTTCTAATCACCTGCCACAGTGCGCGTCTGTTTCGCCAGTAAAGTTTGGGAATAAATAACACGCCGAGTTGAGTAATGACGGCTCGGCTTAGCTTCTTGATCTCTGGAATGTTTTGATATTCGCGGAGCACTTGCCAAGAGAAATCGGTGCCCAAAAGCACCCAAAAATCGAGTGTGGCTTCGCCTTCGATGGAAGTGTCGTGCCCAAATAAAGCATGTGTTGCGTCGTGGTATCGCCAAACGGTCTTAGCATTATCAGGCGAGTCGGAGAGTATCTTTCGACCAATATGGGTCAAGTATCGATGGTACTCCTCAATCGCTTCTCGCAGTGTTTGCTGACTATCTTGCTGTTGGTATGAGAGCTCCACCAGAACAACCTCTCTAGGGCCTAACCGTCGTCAATGTGCACTTTTTTTCATTACGCAACAAGCGTTTTGCCGACCCTCGGGGTCACGCGCTTTTGGTTCAAACGGCGTTGTTACTGACGTAAAGACGCATGGCCAAATCGTTTTTATTGTTTAAGTGTTGGCACCCAAAGGTTAGGCTAGGCCCGCTCGGCCTGCACTTTTTGCCTACGGAGGTTCTACTTTTCAAAATGCCCGGATACTCATACTTTGCACTCTCGGTCATCTGCCTCCTTACGTTTTATATTCCGTTGTTCTGGGCTCTAGGAGAGTTCAAAGATACGTCTCAGAACATGAAGCGTTTTTTTATTGCCTTCATGCCCGTGGGCGTCGGTATTATGTTTTGGGTTGAATACGCTGGGTTGGACTGGGGAAGGGTCGGCAGTAATTTGGCGTACGCCGCGTTTGGCAGTCTATTTTTAGCGCTCATCCACAAGTTTTCGAGGTCCTAGACGCTCTAAAAGCGTTTTTATAACAACACATCAATAACTGGGGGAAAGATATGCCTGCAATGACATGGCTTGGATGGTTTCACACAATTATGGGTATAGCGGCATTGCTCTTAGCGATCGCTGCAATATCAAGACACGGCGTCATTAAAGCGTCTACCCAGACTGGTGCGTGGTACTTAATTGTGACGGTGATTGTTGCCGGTTCAGCACTTGGTATTTACAACCAAGGTGGGTTTGGCGTCGCGCATATCCTAGCGTTGCTTACCTTGGGCGCGGCTCTCGGTGGCTTCTTACTGGAGCGTTTCAAACTCTTTGGTCGGGCATCGCCTTATTTTCAGGCGATTGCTTACAGCGCCACCATTCTTTTTCACATGATTCCCGCGATCACAGACTTCTTGCGTCGATTGCCAGTCGGGGATCCGTTTATCGATTCGTTTGATTCACCTGTGCTGCAGGGGTTCCATCTAGCGTTCTTGATGCTTTATGTCCTAGGTGTTGGCTTTCAGATCCGCAAACTATGACGGTCGACTCAGTAAAAAGAGGGGCTGCGTGCCCAGGATTATTGTCCTTGAACACTAAGCAGGGGCGATAAAGGGTGCCTGACTCAGTTGAGAGGTGTTTAAGGCTAGCGGTTCTCTGCCTGCACAGTCGATTGCCCTTGAGCCTGACCTGTTCCGCGCCTTTTACCCTATGGACTCTTAGTTTGGGGAGAGATTTTTCGGGGGGGTTCGGTGTCAAAGTAGGAAATTCAGTCTTCTTATGAGGAGGTGGTTATTGGTCGTGATCAATGCCACCATCGACCGTGAGCTACAAATAATGCCCAAGGAAAATCAGCAGCGCACTCACGCCAGAGATGATAAAACGTCGTGAGGCTTTGCAAAAAAGAGAAAGTAGGAGCGAGCTATGAAAGAGCGTTTGGGAACCTTTAATGATGAAGCTGACGCGTATGCGCAATGTGAAGCTGCGGGGTACACCGCGCACAAGTTCGATTTCCCTGCAGTGGAAAACGAGCCGCATTGGCATGATTTTGATTCGCTGACCTTTATTGTCGCCGGTGAGTTGACTGTTGTCGACGTGGAAGAGGGCGTTACTTATACCTGCGGCGCAGGGACGAAACTCGTAGGTCAAAAGGGCTTCGCTCATTGCGAGAAAAGTGAAGGTTATACCGCCATCATTGGGTTTGCTCAGGATCCCTCGATGCTCACTCAGCCCATCAACAAACCATTACCTGCGTCGCTCTGAAAAGACGACTTGGCGGCAATAAAAGGCGGCTAGGTAGCACCTCACAATGACTTAAACTGAGTGTAGGGGGACCAAGGCGTTCGCGCACGCGTCGCATCTGGGCTCACTGGAGATAAAATGGCTAATACCTTCAATACAGTGCTTGGCTATTACGCGACACGCGTCAGGAAGCGGCTTGGATGGTCAGGTAACCTCCGCGGCCTTGAAGATATCTTCAATTACGTACAGCTCGATGACAGGGTCGCCACGTCAGGTCAGCCAACTGAGCAACAGCTCACGCTAATTAAAGACGCGGGCTATACAACCATCATTAACCTTGCCCCCAAAGACCACGAGAATGCCCTAGGTAACGAAGACGAGTTACTGCTGGAACTGGGGGTTCGTTACTTCCATCTACCCGTTGTGTTCACAAACCCGACGCGCGAGGATTTTGAGCGCTTTATAGAGATTTTTGAAGCATGTGGTGATGACCCAATATGGGTTCACTGTGCTGCAAACATGCGCGTCTCAGCATTTTTTTATAAGTACAGAGTCGAGCGTTTAGATTGGCCTGAATCAGCGGCCAAGGTAGATATGGATAAGGTTTGGGAGCCCGCTAAGGTCATGGGTGTATGGCAAACATTCATTGAGGAGCGGTGAGGCTCGAGTGTCGGGGCATTCAGTATAGGGGTTGATACGTAAGTCCAATAACTAGGTGGCGACAGTCAACGCCCGAAACATACGGATTCAACCTAAGCAGTAAGGAGTGGGGATGTATACGATTAAGGTCAAGTCGGTTTTTTGGCTACTAGGTATAGCAGTATCTTTGGGGGCCGTCTCATCTTTGAGCCAAGCGCAGACGCTTGCGATTGAGCCTTATGAAAATCGTCCCGTTCTTGAAAATGCGATCATTGAAGAGCGTCTAGACACGCTGTTACCGGGCTTGATGCGCGAATCAGGAATCGATATGTGGCTCGTTATTGCTCGTGAGTACAATGATGATCCCGTATTCATGTCGCTCGTGCCAAAACCGCGTTTCACCGCGCGGCGCACGACGATCTTGGTGTTTTTTGACCGGGGCGAGGAGGGTGTCGAGCGACTCACTGTAAGCCGCTACCCCCTTGGTTCGCTCTATGAAGCTGCCTGGGAAGGCGGTGATTTGAGCGCGCAATGGGCTCGCCTAGGTGAGGTTGTTCGGGAACGTAACCCGCAACGCATTGCGATTAATACAAGTGATACATGGCCCGTGGCCGATGGTTTGAGCCACAGTCTGCATGGCAAGTTAATGAGTGCCATTGGAACGGAATTCAGCAAGCGTGTAATTTCGTCTGAGTCGCTTGTTGTAAGATGGATGGAGACGCGCCTAAAGAGTGAAGTAGAAGTTTGGCAACGGGCTGTTGGCATTGCACGAGAGACCATTGCACGAGCCTTTAGTAGCGAAGTCATCACGCCAGGTGTGACGACATTGGGCGATGTTTCATGGTTCATACGAACGCGATTTGAGGAAGAGGGCTTAGAGCCCTGGTTTCACCCAGATGTAAACCGTCAATGGCGCGGGGCGGATTTTGCACAGGATGCGGCTTTTCTGGGCGATGGATCTCCGGATTCGATTATTAGACGCGGAGACTTACTGCACACGGACGTGGGGCTTTGTTATTTGAGTTTGTGCACGGATACCCAAGAGATGGGTTATGTGTTGAATCTTGGAGAGGCAGAGCCGCCAATAGGGCTCTCAAGTGCTATGGCGCTAGGCAACCAGTGGCAAGATTTGCTAACCCATGAATTTCGAGTCGGTAGAACCGGTAATGAGATCTTGGCGGCGGCACAGCGCTCGATTGAGAATGAAGGTATCGAGCACGCTATTTACACTCACCCTTTGGGTTTGTTTGGCCATGCGCCAGGGCCCACAATTGGTATGTGGGATAATCAGGGGCCGACTCCCGGAAGGGGTGATTGGCCGCTGCGTGCGATGACGGGTTATGCCATAGAGGGCAATGTCACGGTTCGTATCCCAGAGTGGGACGGTCAGCGCGCTCAGATGAAGCTCGAGCAAAGTGCTTTCTTTGATGGGAGTAACGTGATTTACCTCGCGGGTCGTCAGAAATCGTTGCACTTGGTGAGGTATTAGCCCGTGAATCCGGTCAAAGGACCTAGGGATTGAACTCTGAAATGAACGAGCTTGTAAGGCTTCACGAGACTGTAAACGGCCCCATGTATCTTCTGGAGACGGATACTGTTATCTGCGAAAGTCTTCGCGCGACAGGCGATTATGCCGCTGACGAAAAAGCGCTCCTGGGTGAATTGCTATCTGAGTCCGATACGGTTGTCGATGTGGGGGCAAATGTAGGCAACCACACGCTATTCTTTTCTCGCTGCGTGGGTGCCGAGGGTCGTGTGCTTGCCTTTGAGCCTCAGCGCTTCTTGTTTCAAATATTATGTGCAAACGCTCTATTGGGGCGGCATCAAAACGTTTGGCCCTACCGGTTAGCGGTGGGTGATAGGCAAGGTAGGGTCGAGGTGCCAGTCCCCAATTACGAACGTCCAAACAACTTCGGTGGTTATTCGTTGTCGTTTGATACGTTCAAGGAAGAGGGGGATATCACCTCGCTCGATGCCATCGCGCCTCCTCAATGTCACCTGATTAAAATTGACGTCGAGGGGATGGAGCTGCAAGTTCTAAAGGGTGCTGTTGCAACAATTGAGCGTACGCGTCCTTTTCTCTACTTCGAGTACAACCGACCTGAATTTAAAGAAGAAATTCTCTCGTTTTCAGTAAACGTATTGGGCTACCGTTTATACCGCCATGGGCCGAATGTTATCGGGCATCACCGCACCGAATCAGCGCCACACGTACTGACTGATCTGGTGGAGTTAACCCCCGAGGTTCTTCAAGCAAGCGAAAAAAGCTCGGCATCGGCCGAAAAAATCTTCGTTTCAATCGCTTGCTTTTCCGACCCGGATGTCGTCGATACCGTTAAAAGCTGCCTTAAAAATGCGGTTAACCCCGACCGAGTAACAGTTGGTATTTGTCTGCAGGCCCAGCCGACTGATAGGGCCTTTGATGCATTAGACGCTCTCCCGCAAGTATCCGTTGATCGAATTGACGTGAGTGAGGCAAAAGGGCCGATCTATGCCCGAGCGCGTTGTGAGAAGCTGATGCTTGATGCCGATTACTTTTTGCAAATTGATTGCCACTCGCGCTTTTTCCGAGGGTGGGATGATATTTTGATTGCAGAGCTCGCGAAAGCGTCCTGTCTCAATGGCAAAGCTGTTCTCTCCCACTATCCGGTGAATATCATCAATATGGAGTCCCCTGAGCATCTTGACCGAATTGGCCATGTAAATCGGTATCGTCACATCGACGTGGACTCGATTAAAAGTCATGGCGCATTGGTAACGCTTCCTGAGACACCCATCGCATCGCTTGGAATCAGTGCAGCGATGCTTTTCATGAGTGGCGAGGTTCGTCGTCTTTTTCCCTATGACCCAGAACTCGATTTTGGTCTGCATGCCGAAGAACAGGTGCTTTATGCTGTTAGATTGTGGACTCATGGCTACGACATCTTCTGCCCGACACGCCACGCCCTGGCGACTGATTATGAGGGCTCGCGCGATCGTATTCCCGACGAGGTCAAGCGCATCAGCAACTCAAATCGCGCTGGCTGGCCACAAGCTTCTTGGTCGAAAGTAAAGTTCCTCTTGGGCTTAGATACGCGAGAGCAGGTGGATTTGGTATACCAAGATTCCTTGGCAGAGTGCATCCAGCGGTATGGTCTTGGTGATGAACGTACGCTTCTGGATTATTACCGCTATGCAGGCATTCACGATCAGTTGAGGGAGACCTTCCCGAACTATCTGTACCGCGACGAATAGGTCCCCAAGTCCTCGTCAATAAAGCCCAAGTGCTGACAGCTATCAGCGGATCTGACACGAGGAAGCCTCCTGGGCAGCGCACACGAAGCCAAGTTGCAAGAGGTAAAGTGAGCTACGGGGCTGGCGTTGACTGATTGGGCATTAACGAGGTGAGTGTCAAACCCTCAACACTTCGTTTAACGGTAAATCGGTATCGTTCGCTGTCTTCCTTTACTGCCGCTTCTGCCTCTCCGAAGAAAAAACTAATGATGACGTATCGGCTACCGGAGGCGATCTCGTCAACTTGATGGAACAAAGCACCGGGGAACACTACAGCTCCGTACTTTGGCACCGAGAGTACGTCTGAGTTGTACTCAGGGAACGCGATTCCACCTCCTTCATAGTCATCGTTAAGCACCAGTGTGATGGCATACCGCCGATGCAGATGTGGCGCAATTGTGTCCCGGTGCTTTCCGAACTTCCCGCTGTTTGCGCCATCATAGCGACAGATTTTGTACGTTTCTCTGTGCGTGATTTCTGAATAAAAAACTTTTTCAATCTCAGGTAAAACCGACTTGCATAGCTTGTCGTCTAATCGATATTCGAGGTCCCTATCTGGGTGAATGTGTAACCGTCGCTTGAAGTCCTGATCGGCAACGAAGCCAGCTTCCTGGTGGTTGTCGACGTAGCGCATGAGATCTTCAGCTAGCACTTCGTCGATCGCATTTGGAATAACCAGTACCGGCGCAGGCATGTTGAGAGTAGGTACTCGAATCTCTGTCAACTCGGCCTGCAACTCGTCAAGGTTTTGAGCGTCCACGTAGTCAACAATTTTGAGATTCGCGTCGGTGACAAAAGCACTGATCGGCACTAAGGGGTGTAGGAAGAGACGGCAGAAAGCCGCACTTGAAAAAACACGCTTATGTTGGGTCGAATCCGATGCTGTTTCGGTGAGCACAAAATGAAGATACGGAAAAGCGAGCCCTAGTGCCTGAGGTGCAAGAGCGCCGTGCGCCTCGCTCAGGACCACAAAAATATTAGGCTCGCCGGCTTTGCTCTGAATATCAAGACGCTGCTCAGTTGTTTCGATTAACGCATGAGGAATGTAGTCCCCGATCGAGAGACGAGAACTCAGAGCTAAATTTGAATCACTGTGCACACTTTTCTCGGCTTAGCTTGTACTCTTGGCACAACGCTATCATTTTTGGATGACTTTTTGATGATTGATGCGAATGAAACATTTGACGGTACATGGCCCTTCTGCCCGCGCTTTACCTCAGTATCTGGTTTTAAACAGCACTATGTTGATGAAGGACCGCGGGGCGCTGAAACCATCCTCTGCCTTCATGGCGAGCCGACTTGGGGGTATCTCTATCGAAATATGATCGGTCCGCTGTCCGAGAACTTTCGAGTCGTAGTGCCAGACCACATGGGCTTTGGTAAGTCAGAGACGCCACAAGATCGCGTCTACACACTTCAGACCCATGTTGAAAACTTAGAGCGCTTTGTCGAAGACCTCGACTTACAAGACGTTACGATTGTCTGCCAGGATTGGGGCGGTCCAATAGCCGGCGCTTTCACTGCACGAAATTCCAGTCGAGTGAGTCGATTATTTGTGGCTAATACGGTACTTGGTTATGGCGGTGGGGCAGCGGCGGGAAGAACGCCTTGGTTTGAATGGATTGCTAAACACGAAGAGGCGGGGACGCTTAACGGTATCCTTGGCGAGCTTGGTAGCACCATCCTATCGGTGATGAAGATCATTGGCTTTCAGAATTCGGCTGCTGTCGACGATACATGGATTCGTGCGTACTCAGCTCCTTTTCCCGATAGAGAGTCTTGTATTGGCGCGATTAACTTTCCGCTCGATGTGCACTACGGTCGCTTTCTGCCCTTTGTCTTTGAAACCATGGAAACAGGTGATATCGAGGCTCTAAAAGCGAAGCCTGCCATCTTGATTTCTGGCGATAAGGATTACGGTATTGCTCAGGACCACGCGATCTCTGATTTCAAAGGACTTTTTCCAGATCGTCGCGTTATAAAAGTCGAGGGGGTAGGGCACTTTTGTCAGGAGGATATTCCCCAGCAGCTCGTGAATTTCATTCAGGAATTTATCGCTGATCATCCGCACGGCGTCAGCTAATTCAGGACGCCAGATAGGACCCAAACTGCAGCCAAAGCAAGCATACCGGCAGCGATTCTGTTAACACTCAATAGGCCAGAGTCATTGCTAAGCCGAGTTGCCAGCCATTGACCGCCTGTTGCATACAGTGTCATCGACAGAAACTCGGTAGCAAGCATAATGAGAAGCATGATCGCGAATTGGGGGGCCAGAGGCGACTCAGTTACGACAAATCCCGGCAGCAAAGCGATTAAAAATGCCCAGCCTTTTGGATTGCTGATAGCGGTAATAAAGCCCAGCCCAGTCAACGACGCCGCGCTGGTGTCACCCAGCTGCTTTGTAACGAGTTTTCCCGGTGGCTGTCTGAAGAGCATAAACGAGAGGTATAACAAATAAGCTCCGCCGATGAGCGAAAAGAGCTTGAAGTAAAAGGGATCTCTGGATAACAGCCAGCCTAAACCCCAAAACGTTGAAATAAAAACGGTTGCGACACCGACCATTTCACCCCACATCATCCAGAGAGTTCGCCGGTAGCCTATTGAAAGACCGAGTGTAAATGCTAATGTCATACACAGGCCCGGTGTCAGTGACACCGCAGCGATGGTGGGGATGAATAAGAGAATGAGATCTAGCGACATGATTACCTCTGTGCGACGCGCGATGTTAGCAGGATTTAGTTTGGCGAAGCCGTCGATTGGTTCAGAAAACCGTCAAAGCAGGCTTTGTCGTGTCGTTTTTTTCCTTGCCCTCTCTGGTCTTGGGTCCCTAAGTCACGCGCAAACAGTATTTTTCAGTGACGGTCCCGATGCGGACCAAAGCCTTCCGTTTTCGCAGGCGGTCCGCGTAAACGGCTTACTGTTTGTATCGGGTCAAGTAGGTACCGATGGATCGGGTGCTCTGGTCGATGGGGGTATCGGACCCGAATCTCACCAAGTCATGCGTAATATCAGAGACATTATCCATCGGCGGGGCCTGCAAATGAGCGATGTAATAAAGTGCACAGTATTTCTTGCCAATGTTGCCCAGTGGGGCGACTTCAACGAGGTATACAAAAGCTATTTTTCTCGGCCTTATCCTGCGAGATCAGCCTTGGGGGCAAACGGCCTAGCGCTGGGAGCCGCCCTCGAGGTTGAGTGTATTGCGGCCTATCCACCCCATTCAAAATAGAGTTCATAAAGTAATGACAGACCCTAAAACCATTAAGCTTCTTAGTATTGAAACCATTCCCCCCGGAATGGAGCCGCTTGGTCTCGTGCGAGGAAGCACGGCTCGATCCCGTAATATCACTCGTGACATCACTGCGGTTATCAAAAATGTGGTGGGAGGAGAGGTGAAGTCCTACACCCAGCTGATGGCCGATGCACGAGAGGAGGCCATTTATCGTATGCAAGAGGATGCGGCCCAATTGAATGCAACGATGGTCGTAGGCGTTCGGTTCGCCTCGTCCATGATCACTCAGGGCGTCTCAGAGATGGTTGCCTGGGGCACCGCCGTGGGTCCCACAGGAGACTAGAGGCTATGTGGACACTACTGATAATTGCTATCTTGTGCATACCGGTTGCGTATAAACGTCTCGGTGAAAAGCGCTCTGAGCGTTTTGAGAAACGAGATAATTAGACGACTCGCGCGCCAAATCTCAAATGTTTTTGCGCCAGTACCGTAAACTTCACATTTCGCCAGGGAGCTTGTCGGCGCGTTCTGCACGCATTTGCCCGAGTAAAAAGTGTCTTTGAGTTGAGTGGATAATTTGAAGCAGGGAAAAGAGGGGGCGCGGTGCAGCATATAGTCCGCAGTACATTAGAAGAACACATTTCGGTCGCTCAGGCCATGAGGACGCTAGAGGACGATATTGCTCAAGCCGGTGAGATCTGCGCTGAAGCGTTACGCGCAGGTAACCGCATTTATCTTTGCGGTAACGGGGGTTCTGCGGCGGACGCACAGCACATAGCCGCTGAGTTGATCGGGCGCTTCGTTTCAGATCGGCGTTCGCTTCCGGCCATTGCGTTGACGACTGATACTTCGGCGCTCACGGCCATCGGTAATGACTACGGGTACGAGCATGTCTTCAGTCGACAGGTGGAGGGTCTTGCTCAGCCGGGAGACGTATTACTTGCGATCTCTACTTCCGGGAAGTCAGTGAATATTCTCAATGCGGTGGAGTCAGCCCAGAAGAAAGGAGCACTGGCGATTGGTTTGTCCGGCAAATCGGGCGGCGAGCTTCATCGTGTGGCTGATCTGTCGCTGGTTGTGCCCTCTGACGTCACTGCGCGCATACAAGAAATGCACATTGTGGTGGGACATTTGCTGTGCGCCCTGATCGAACATCGACTTGAGCTCGACGACGTCTAGTCATGGCTTCGCCCGCAGCCTTTCTCGATAGGGATGGAGTTATCAACGTGGACTCAGGTTACGTTGGATGCTGGGAGGACTTTGAATACTTGCCAGATGCGCTCGACGGCTTAACTTTGCTGCAGAAGCTAGGTTTTAAGCTCGTAGTCGTGACGAATCAGTCGGGTATTGCGAGAGGTTACTACACTGAGAAAGACTTCCTCAGGCTCACGCAAACGATGAAAGAGGACCTGTCGAGCAAAGGCGTTGATTTATCGGCGGTCTACTATTGCCCCTACCTAGCCGATGCAGAAAGTGAGCCTTATCGGATTGAGTCGGTTTTGCGAAAGCCCGAACCCGGTATGTTGCTCTTGGCGGCTCAGGAACACGATCTTGATCTGTCCCGATCCATTATGGTTGGAGACAAGGTATCGGATATGGTCGCCGGCCAGCGCGCCGCAGTGCCACACCGTTTCCATGTGACAAGCGGTGCAGCGCATGGCGGCGCTACCAAGGCAGCGGGGCTTCTTCAGGCAGCAGAGATGGTGCGGGTGGGCCTTGAGTAGTACAGGAAATGTCTATCTAACGCCTCACTACTCTCAGTGAGAGTGCAACAGGATAGCGGTTAAAAACTGTAACCCAATAGTTCGATATCACGGGCAAACGCTTTTTCTATTAGAGCTTGTGTCTCCGGCGTGTAGTACTCACGATAAGCAAGGCGATCGCCCGCTTTGCGCTTGTGGGGAAGCTCTATCTTTGGAATGCCAATGGTCTTGCAGCAATGGTCAAAGTCCTGCTGAAGCGTTTCATAGTGCCCAATAAAATCGACAATCAATTCGCCGTTTAGGTCGACCAGATAATGCGACTGCGGCGTTATCGACGTATCGAGGTGATACTGCCACTCGCGATCGGGATCAAATTTGCGGTAGAGAAATTCAGCAAAGCTCTCGTTCGGCTTCATAAGCTGAGGTCGCTCACGCCGAATGTGGTGGTAAGAGCTGACTTGTAAGTCCCAGGGATTGCGAACAAACGCAAACTTAAACAGCGAGTCATAGAACTCCCGAGGAAGCATTTCTTTGGCCGCAATGGCCTTTGAGTGCCGAGGCAACTTGATCGCCAGTTCGTGGTTCGCCATGCCGCTTAGCTTACTTGCGAGCCAAATCGGCGCATAGTGTGGGTCGCGCCAACGATACTTTTGGAGTGCTGAGCGGACGCTGGTCCCACCGGTCTTAGCTATGTGGATAAATAAGAATTTCTTTCGATGTGATAACAGCATGTGGCGATGAAACACGCTGTCGATGAACGGTGCAAGTTAAATTGTTGATTTTCCACTTATTAACGGGTGTTAGCTGGAGTTGGGCTATGCATTTCGTTACTCTCGACAGCGTATCCACGGAACTCAAAGCAGCCCAATAGTCACAATAATGCCGCAGCAAACGTTGATTCCAGCCCCGCTAATGTGGGTGTTTTTATTTTTCTCGCTCGCTGTGAGTGTTGCTACGCGCCAGTTGATCTGGCTTATGGTGGTGGTGACCCTCGGTGGCTTGTTGACCGATCGTAAGGCGGTCGCATCGACAGAGGGCATGAAGCGCGCCGCGTTACTGTTCTCATGTATAGCGATACCGGGTTTTATTAGTCTCATCATGTCGGTCAATCCAGATCGTGGTCTATCCGCGGCCTTTCGTTTCGCGGCGTACGGCTTTGCTGCTTGGGTCGTACTCAGCGCAAAGCTAGAAGAGGGCGATGCGAAACAAATTATGTCCTGGCTGGGTATTTTGCTCGTAGCGTGGGCAATTGATGGCTTTATCCAGTTATTGACAGGGGTAAGTCTGTTGGGCGACCCACTGATAGAGTTAGGGGAATCTGGCGCGGTAGTAACCGGCTCACTGCAGCTGGGCTACGGTGCGACCATCGCCATTCTGTCGCCTTTCTTTTTGGAGGCGCTGCGACGAGCCGGTGGAATTGGTATTGGAATTCTTTCCGTGCCAGTCTACGCCGCCGTTGTCATGAGCAGCCATCAGTCCTCAGCCGTGCTCGCATTAATTGGCCTTGCGGCTTGGGCGGTGCTGGCATTACGGCACCCCGAAGTCGGGGCTAAACGACAAATCACAGGTTTTGTTGTCTCCGGAATTATTGGGCTGCTCATAGGCTCATACTTGTCGATTGTAACGGGTCAAGTAAGCGCGATCGCGGAAGCACCGGCCCGTTATCAATCGATCTTATATCAACCCCAGTTGTGGGAAAGTGCCTGGATAGCGTTCAAGGAACATTGGTTTACCGGTGTTGGTATGAGAGGTTTTGGTACCTTTGCTGTGGGACAGGAAATATTCCTAGGTACAGGGGTGTCTGAGACGTGGCACCCACATCTTACGTTGCTCGAAATCATGGCAGAAACGGGTATTGTGGGGTTAGTAGGTTACGGTCTGTTGCTTTATTTTCTCTGGGGTTACCTGATGGATGAGCGGATGCCCGTGGCCGTTGCGGGCTTGGTGGCCATACTCGCAATATTTCCCATTGGGACTGCCGTGGGCATTTACAGTTATATTGGTGGCAATCTGATTTTTCTCACCTTCACACTGCTTATTGCCTTGGATAGAGACTGCTCGTACCCCGTGAAGCCGCCGGTTATCGCTGCCGATTGATTCCACTATGTCAGTATCTTCCCCAAAGCGTGTTCTGATCATCCGTCTAAGTGCCATTGGCGATGTGGTGTTTGCGTCGCCATTGGTTGAAGCCTGTAAACGTCAATTTCCAGATGCTGAAATCGACTGGTTAGCAGAGGGCGTGGTACGGCCGCTACTCGTAGGTATGCCGTCTATTGGGCGCGTCATTCTCTGGCCACGCCAAGAATGGCGAGCGCTTTGGGAAGAGAAACGCCTAGTAGCGCTTTTTAAGGCCATTGCCGGTTTCAGGCGAGAACTTCGATCGAGAGATTACGACCTGGTTGTAGACGCACAGGGTTTGCTAAAAAGTGCTTTTTTGGCCTGGCTGACGGGGAGCTCCCAGCGGGTTGGCTTTCATTCAAAGGAGCCCAATGGGCTGTTACTCACCCAACGATACCCCAAGCAAATAACGCCCAGAATCAGCTCAGAATACCTAGGGTTAGCCGAAGAACTGGGTTGGGATACTCACGATTTTAAGATGGTTCTTGGCGTGACAGATCAAGATCACTCAAGAGCCGAGGCAATTGCCACGCCAATGAGTTATATCGCAGTAGCGCCCTTTACCACGCGACCTCAGAAGCATTGGACGCGGGCGCACTGGCGCTCTCTCATTCAGACACTGGTTGGTCAGGGACATAAAGTGGCCTGCCTTGGAGGACCTGCGGATCGGGGCGAGGCGGCCGAAGTGCTCAAAGGGCTGAACGCAGAAAGTTGGGTGGGGAATCACCCTTTGGGTGTCAGTGCGAGCTTAGTCAGCAAGGCCAGAGCGGTTATCGGAGTCGATACCGGCCTTACGCATATGGGGGTTGCTGCAGGGGTACCAACGGTGGCGCTTTTTGGGTCTACCTGCCCCTACACAGAAACAGAGCGTAATAATGTACGTGTGATTTATCACGATCTGGACTGTGCGCCCTGTAAGCGACGGCCGAGTTGTGGTGGCGCATTTACTTGCATGACTGCGTTAGCGCCAACGGAGGTGTTGGATGCCCTAGAGCATGTTTTGGCTGTGCCGCCTCAGCAGGTGGATAAGGAAAGAGAAATAGTTCATGGCTAATATCCCGGATTTTGGTAAGGCGAAGGTCCTCGTCATTGGCGATGTCATGTTGGATCGATTCTGGCATGGCAGCGCAACGCGAATGAGCCCGGAGGCCCCAGTGCCTGTTGTCAGTGTTGGTGAGGTTGACGACCGTCCCGGCGGTGCGGGGAACGTAGCGGTGAATCTGGCTGCTTTAGGGGTAAGCACCACGCTCTCGGGCCTCGCGGGTGATGACGAGCACGCAAACGTTTTACGAAGGGCTGTCGAAACGCGTGGAGTGAGATGGTCGGTGATGCCATGCGCCGCTGACACAATCGTTAAGCTTCGGGTCTTAAGCCGGAATCAGCAGCTCATTCGCATGGATTTCGAAGCCCCTTTTGACGACTACGCTGACGATATGTTTATTCAATACGTAAGCAATCTTATTGCTGAACACGACGTTGTCCTGCTCAGCGATTACGCAAAAGGTACTTTATGCCGCGTTCAGGCGTTGATAGAGGTCTGTCGGTCACAAAATATCCCCTGCCTTGTGGATCCAAAAGGGAGCGATTTTTCGCGATACCGCGGTGCCACAATGATCACGCCTAATCTTTCGGAGTTTGAGGCGGTTGCAGGTCCATGCGAGCAGTCAGACACCAAAATTAGTACGGCAGCAATGGCGCTGTGTCAGGAATTTGAGTTTGACGCCGTTTTGGTAACACGAAGCGAGCGGGGAATGACGCTTCAGCCTAGAGCGGGGGAAGCACTGCATCTGCCCGCGCTGGCCAAAGAGGTGTTTGATGTAACGGGGGCCGGCGATACGGTTATTTCGGCGGTTGCAGCGGGTATTGCGAGTCAAACCTCTCTTGAGCATGCAACGCGACTTGCCAACATTGCCGCGGGCTTGGTTGTTGGTAAGGTGGGAACTGCCTCCATATCTCGTGATGAATTGGCGCTTGCGGCGAATGGCGAGTCCGTCGTTAACGTGCCGCCGGATTTTGGTGTTGTCGACGAGACTTCGTTGTTGGCGGCGCTGTCGCAAATCAAAGCTAACAATCAACGCGTGGTTATCACGAACGGCTGTTTTGACCTTCTTCATCCAGGGCACGTTAGCTATCTAGAGTCCGCTTCAGCGCTCGGTGATGTGTTGATCGTTGCGGTTAACGACGATGCCTCGGTGTCCCGTTTAAAAGGCCCAGAGCGGCCGGTAAACGCTTTGAGCGCCCGGATGAAGGTGTTAGCGGGCCTCAGGTCGGTTTCCTACGTCGTGCCGTTTACTGAAGATACGCCTGCGCGTTTGATAGAGGCAGTTTCACCAGATGTCTTGGTTAAAGGGGGAGACTACGCCGTCGCTGACATCGCAGGGCATGAGCATGTCATCGCCTCGGGTGGCGAAGTCATTATTCTGGATTTTCTTGAGGGTCATTCGACGACCGCAACCCTATCGCGCATAAACGAATCGTCGAGTGACTAAATCACCGATTGATATACGCCCGACCAAGACCTGCATCTTCCGGAAGATAGCGCTCAAGTAGTTTACTCTGACGCGTCGCCATTGAGGTCACTTCACCCTTTAGGATGACACTGGTGGCATAACTTGTGACCTCAAGCGGATCGCCACTCCAGATAACCATATCTGCGCGGTTTCCAACCTCTAGTGCTCTGACACGGCCACCGAAAACACGGCTAGGCGCAGTCGTCATGGCCTCGACAGCCGCTTCGTGCGGCATGCCATAAGCAACTGCTGTCCCAGCACCTTGGCGAACTTTACGTGCATTGTGAGTCTCGCCACTGGTGAACAGGACTTGCACGCCCGCATCGTGTAAAAGAGCCGCATTGTCTAAGCGGGAACCAAGCGCATCAAAATTTGAGGGCAGGTTATCGAGTCCATTAACCATCACGGGGATGTCTGCCGCTGCTAATTCATCAGCTAAAAGCCAGGCTTCACGGCCTCCGGCGATAACACTGTTGAGACGGTATTCGTCTGAAAAGGATATGACCTTTCTGATGTCGGCCGCACGGTTTGCACTGAATACGAATACGCCATTCTTGGTTAGATCTTTTAGGTGCTCTTTACCCGACTGACTCAAGTACTCGCGCTCGGAACTCCGACGCTTTAAGTCAGCCATGATCCCGTCGAGTAACATCCAGTGCGCAGCGCGCGAGCCACCGACCTTGTCAGCGGCATAGCCACCGACGTCAATAAATAGAACATCGCTGCCATTAAAGCTCTCGAACCCGCCGTCAAAGTCCACAAGCGATCCTCTACCTGCGACGGAATACTGGCCGCCACTCGCCATTAGCAACGAATAACCAAAGCCTTCCACGCGCGTCACGCCCACGACCGACGACAGTGGGGAGTAGGCGTCTCGTACGTCGAACCCGACCTGGACCTTGTTGTCCTTGGTGTCACTCATTGAGCCATCGGCTGATTCTCGAACCGCATTGACCTCCACCAAGCCGGTGGCGGTAGCGCCTGCAAATAATGCGGGTGTTACAAACGCTCCGTTGGCATCAATTACGGTATCTGCAACAGTGGTAATGTTTGTCCCAATGTCAGCAATAACGTCATCCTCGATAAGCACACTTACGCCATGTTGCGTACCCAGTGGCCCCATGCTCATCAAATTCACATTCGTGACAAGAACGCTGTCCGCCAAAGCGGATGGGGCAATCAAAAGCCCAATCAATAAACGCTTCATTCTCCTGCCTCCAGCAGTTGTCCAAGCTCGAAATCAGAAACCGGCTGTAATTCAGGGTTCAACCGGTCGTAGCGGTGGACGCCGTCAATAAAGACGTGGTCGGCTTTGGTATACACGCTGAAAGGGTTACCGCTCCACAGCACAACATCGGCCATCTTTCCTGGTGCAAGTGTTCCCGTTTTGTCTTCAATGCCCAGTGACTTTGCGGCGTTAGATGTAATCCATGTGATCGCGCGCTCGGGCGGTATCTCTAATCCTGCCTTGACGCCGCGGCTCATGGCTTTGGCTGCTTCTTGATTCAGTCGCTGAATGCCTTCATCAGAGTCAGAGTGCACGACGGCACAACTGCCGTCAGGACGATCAACAAGGGCAATATTTTCCTGAATTCCATCGTAGGCTTCCATCTTGAAGCCCCACCAGTCAGCCCACAGCGCGCCGCAGACATCATTTTCCGCAAGTTCATCGGCAATTTTGTAGGCCTCGACACCGTGGTGGAATGTACCCACCTTGTAATCGAACTCCTTAGCGAGATCTAAAATGGTTAGCATCTCGTCCGCTCGGTAACAATGCATGTGAATGATGATCTCTCCATCGAGCACCCCGGCGAGCGTCTCAAGTTCGAGGTCACGTTTTGGCCTTGTGGTCTCTTCCTGTTCTTCGCGAGTTAGCGCAGCGTATTGAGCGTGCTCATCACGATAGTCTTGCGCTTTGATCCATGCTGTTCGGTAGCCTGCGATATTACCCATGCGCGTAGACGGCCCACTGCCTTTCCTGCCATAGACCCGTTTTGGGTTCTCGCCACAGGCCATTTTTAGTCCATAGGGCGCGCCGGGAAACTTCATGCCTTGATAGGACACCGAAGCGACATTCTTTAAAGTGACGGCACGTCCACCGAATAAGTTTGCCGAGCCTGGCAAGATCTGCAGCGTCGTGACGCCACCGGCAAGTGCGCGGCCAAAACCGGGGTCCTGTGGCCAAATGCTGTGTTCTGCCCAAACTTCGGCGGTGACGGGCGCTGTCGCCTCGTTTCCATCTGAGTGCGCGTCAACATCAGGGGAGGGATAGACCCCTAAATGCGAGTGCACGTCAATCACCCCGGGCGTGACCCATCGCCCCTGCGCATCGATCACTCGTGTATTGGCTGCCACTTCGGTCGCACTGTCAGTTACCTCGACGATTTTACCGTTCATAAAATAAACGCTGGCGCCCTCAAGACGTTGGCCATCGCCCGTTAGCACCGTAGCGTTGGTGATCAACGTTGGATTGTGCTCAGGTGCCGTGTAGCTCGAGGGAAATGGGCCCTGAGCGTTGGCGAGTGGACTCAAGCATGCGACGGTCAGAAGCAGTCGTCTTGTATTGAAGAAATTCATAGTGGATCCACAGCACAGTAAGTTATCGAGAACATTAGTCTCAAGAATGAGCTTTGCCAAGATGCATAAGTGTTAGATGTCACCAGCTAGTGCGGGTAAAGTCAGACATGGTTGCAACGAATTGTCTATGAGCTAGCAGAGGAGGCCAACCATGCGCCGATTCATCGACTTGTCTATTTATCTCGAAAATGACGTGGTGAGTGACCCACCACCCATGCGTCCAAAAATTGACTACATTCGTCACGATGCGGGCGCCGAGCAAATGGCTGACTTCTTTGAGGGGCTCGATAAATCTGAGCTGCCAGACAGCGAGGGCTGGGCTATCGAGATGGTTCAGCTCTGCACGCACAACGGAACGCACCTTGATGCGCCTTACCACTACCACAGCACGATGAATAACAAAGCGGGAGGTGCTGAGAGGGCAATCACCATCGACGAGGTGCCCCTTGAATGGTGTTTTCAGCCGGGAGTGAAGCTGGATTTCAGAGACAAGCCAGATGGGTATGTCGTTACCGCGGCCGACGTTGAGGGGGAGCTTGCACGAATAGAGGTCGATCTATCACCCTTAACCATCGTTCTCGTCAATACTTCCGCGGGCAAGCGCTACGGAAGCGACGACTATGTGAATGCTGGGGCTGGGATGGGTTATGAAGCGACAATGTACCTGCTAGAGCGGGGTATTCGTGTCACCGGGACCGATGCGTGGAGTTGGGATGCGCCGTTTAGTTATACCGCTGAGCGCTACGCCGCAGACAAAGACGCAAGTATTATTTGGGAGGGTCACAAGGCCGGACGCGATATCGGCTACTGCCATCTCGAGAAGATGCACAACTTAGAGGTTTTGCCCGACCATGGTTTCACGGTCAGCTGCTTCCCTCACAAAGTCCGCGGTGGCTCGGCCGGGTGGACGCGAGCAGTGGCGATTATCGATGAGGCTTAACCTACTTTCTTGATGACTTCGTAGGCGTCAAGAGCCCCTTGCCGAGCGGTTTTATGGTCAACGATGGGGTGCGGATAGTTTTCACCAAGCGCTACACCGGCGCCGGCTAAGGTTAAGGCGGGCGCCTCCCATGGTTCATGGAGGAACTTCTTTGGAAGTTCTGCCAGCTCCGGACACCAACGCTTAACGTAGTCGCCCTCAGGATCGAATTTTTGGCCTTGAGCAATGGGGTTGAAGATACGGAAATAGGGTGCCGCATCAGCCCCGGAGCCGGCAACCCATTGCCAACTGCAGGCATTTGAGGCGATATCGGCGTCTAAAAGGCAATCCCAGAACCACCGTTCACCTTCTATCCAATGAACAAGCAAGTGCTTTGTTAAAAATGACGCAACGATCATCCGAACGCGGTTGTGCATAAAACCCGTTTGCCACAGTTCTCTCATCCCTGCATCGACGATGGGGTAGCCTGTCATGCCACGTTGCCAAGCACGCAGATGATCGACACTGTTATCCCAGGGGAAGCCCGCAAACTGTTGCTTAAAAGGCCGGTCAGGCATAGCACCGAACAGATCGATTAGTTGATAGCAAAACTCTCGCCATCCGATTTCGGCGAGAAATTTATCGATAGCGCCATTCCACTGTGGCGCAGACAGCTTTCGTTGCTGTGCTGAGGCCCAGACTTGTCGGGGCGACATTTCCCCAAATTTAAGGTGTGGCGCGAGGCGTGAGGTATACCGTTTTGCCGGTATGTCCCGGCCCTCGGAATAGTGCGCAACAGGTGCGTCTAAAAACGTCTCTAAAGCACGGTGGGCGCCGTCTTCACCTGGCTCCCACATCGCCTCCCAGCCAGCCGCCCAATCGGAAATCCCTTGTTGTTGCTTTGGATCTAGCTTCCAGTCGTCTAGCTCATCGCTGACCAGCGTGGCGTCAGACCAATGAACCGCGGGAGCGGGGAGCGGCGCGGCGATCGGCATTTTTAACGCCGCTCGCCAAAAGGGTGTGAAGACCTTGAACGCTGTACCTGAGCCGGTGAGCACCGATCCTGGCTCATTAAGAAGTGTCCCCGGATAGCGTTTCACAGAGACGCCTATCTCATTGAAGGCTTCATTGATGGCGGCTTCCGTTCCTGCAGCCCATGGCTGGTATTGCCGAGAGAAATAAATCGCATCAGCCCCCGACGCCGCTTGAAGCTCACGCAATACCTCCACTGTGTCGCCTTTGCGAAGCACCAACTTGCCCTGCATTTGCCCAATCGAACGTCCCAGTTTTAGGAGGCTCTGTTTGAGCCACCAGCGACTCGCGCCACCCATGGGCCAATCCCCGCAGGAGTCATCATCCAGAACGAACACGGGAATTACGGCACCGCGTTGTGAGGCTGCTGTGAGCGCTGGGTGGTCGTGGAGCCTGAGATCCTGCCTAAATAAAACAATGGTTGTGCTCACGCGGTTTTTTTCTCCGTTGTAGGGACAAGCTCGTCTGCGGCGGCAACCAAACGCTGCATCGCATTAGCTGAGATTTTAAGGGTGGCCAGATCGTCTGCACGTGTCTGGCCTTCGTTAACAATGACGATTGGAATCCGGTGTTTTTCCGCCTGACGACAAAACCGAAAACCCGAATAGACCTGCAAGGAACTACCGACGACCAGTAATCCACTCGAGCGTGAGATGGCATTAGAGCAGAGCTCGACCCGTGGCTTTGGCACTGTGCCCCCAAAAAACACCACGTCAGGCATGAGTGTGCCGCCGCAAGACTGGCAATCGGGGATGCTTATTCGCGAGATGTAATCCTCGGGAACGTCTGCATCGCCATCGGGCCGCGCTATGTGGCGGTATTCTGGAACAAAAGGATTATTTGCCAGTAACCGTGTCTGCAAAGACTCCCTTGTCTCGTGGGCGCCGCAATCAAGACACACCGCACGGTCCAGCCGACCATGCAGATCGATCACATTTTTTGATCCAGCCCGCTGGTGCAAGCGGTCGACATTTTGCGTTATCAGTGTGTCGATCTTACCCACACGCTCCAGCGCCGCCAGCGCATAGTGATTAGCATTTGGTATGGCCGCATCCACGCCCGTCCAGCCCACCATAGATCGCGCCCAGTAGCGTTGGCGTTTACTGTAAGATTCGACAAATTCTCGATGTTGAATCGGATCAACGCGAAGCCATCGCCCATCGCGATCGCGATAAGTTGGTATGCCAGAGGCCGCACTGACACCGGCGCCGGTAAGAACGGTCCAGCGCTCAATGCGACGAAGCCAAGTAGGAAGTGATTCAACCGTTTTCTGCATTTTACGTATACGTTGTTTAGTGCTCGTTGGTTGTTGGGCTAAATGACGTGAGAGGATAAAGCGGCTATGCACATATTGGTGACAGGTGGCACAGGACTAATTGGACGTGCCTTGGTCAAGAGTTTGCTGTTGGACGGACACGTGATCACCGTGTTTACCCGCCAGAGGCTTCGGTCAGAAGAGCGCATTCGGTACGTCCAGCAACTAAAGGAGATACCCCAGGACCTCGATGCGGTGGTGAACCTCGCCGGCGCAGGACTGGCTGATCGGCGCTGGAGCGAACGGTACAAGCGCGAAATTTTGAGTAGTCGAATCGCCTTCACAAGAGACCTCATCGAGCATTTGACGCAAATAGGCATGCCGAAGGTGTTTGTCAGCGGCAGTGCGATTGGCTTTTATGGTGCGAGTGATAGTGCATCGTTCACTGAAACCGACAGCAAGGGCTCGGGGTTCTCAGCCGAGCTGTGCGCAAATTGGGAAGCCGAGGCTCAAAAAGCGGCATCAGAACACACGCGGGTAGTGTTGCTTCGAACGGGTGTGGTACTTGAGGCAAACGGGGGTGCTTACCCCCAAATGACGCAGTCCTTTAAGCTCGGTGTGTCGTCTTGGATGGGCCGAGGGCGACATTGGTTAAGTTGGATCCATATCGACGATATGGTCAGCGCGATACGCTTTTGCTTGGATCATGAGCAGCTAAGAGGGCCGGTGAACATGACGGCGCCCGAACCGGTTACACATCGTGCGTTCGCAGCCGCCGTGGAGGCCTGCTCGTCCACTTGGCTAAAGCTGGGCGTGCCAGCCCCCGTGATGCGAGTGATGTTGGGGGAGATGGCGGACGAACTGCTGCTGACAGGACAGCGGGTGTTACCCAATACGCTGACTGCACATAATTTTGGTTTCAAACATCCAACGATTGCTTCAGCAGCGTCGGCCTTAACGCTTTGACGCTACCAATTGCTGCTGTGCTGGTAATCATCGAAGGTTTTCTGAACGTCAATTTGTCCTTTGAGCTTCTTTAACGCCGAACGCTCTAGCTGACGCACCCACTCTCTGCTTACGCCTAGCTTGTCGGCTATCTCAGCTCGGCTCAGGGGCGGGGCATTGTTTAGTCCCCAGCGCGCGCTTACCACCTCGCGTTCATTTGACTCAAGGCGCAATATCGCATGGCCCAAAAACTTACCTAAAGACTCCTGCTCGGCATCATCGCTCGCCCCACCGAACGTTTCACCCACTAGGGTGTCGACCATGCTCTGGTCGTCTTCATCATCGTATTTTGGTGCATCCAGTGAGATCGTTAAGTTTCGTAGTTGCAGAAGCTCTCGTGCTTTCTCCGGATCCATGCCTGCGTTTGCGGCTAAGGTCTCCGTATCCGCTTCTTGACCGGTCCTTGCCTGCTCCGCGTATCGCTCCTTGTAGAGCCTGCCAATCTGTTCTTGGACGTGTGTGGGGAAGCGAATCAACGTGCCGGCGTCGCCCACGTAGCGCCTAACGGCCTGGGTAATCCAGTTAAAACAATAGGTACTGAAGCGAAAGCCCTTCTCGTACTCAAACTTTTCCGCTGCGCGAATGAGTCCCAGCGTACCTTCTTGCACCAGATCGAGGTAGCCGACCCCTCGCCCCTTATAGCGGGACGCGATGGAGTAAACCAGCCTCAGGTTGTGCATGACGAGACGATCGCGGGCTTCGGTATACCTTCGGAGCTTCTGTTTTAATTGAGCCAATGTCTTCTGTTCAAGTGCAAAGGAGGGGACAGGGGTCTGCCAGTGTCGCTGCCAATGACCGATAGCATCAGACACCGTGTCGGCAAACTGCCCGCCTGCTCGTCGTAGTATCGCCACGGCAATACCCACTGTAAGGCTTGCGGGCAACTCAAGTCCCTCAATGTATTTGAGCCGTGCGGAGGGCATTTTCAATGTGCCGAGCTTCTGGGCTGCATCACGCGATTGCGCACTGTGACTGCCGTCACTAAAGAGGGCGGCGAGTTCTCGCCTCAAAACAAAATGAAGGTCCCGGTTCGGAAACCGCTGTATTTGCGGTGGATTAACCACACATTGGTCGCAAAATGTGGCTAAGTAGTCGCTCAACTCATCCTCATTCGCGATGAGTGCATACAGCTCGCGAACAGCCTGCCACTTGGCGGCATCTATTTGCTGTTCTTGCTCAGCAGTCAAGAGGTCATAACGCCGCGCCTCGGCGAACATTAATTCGATGTCTTTCTCGTCAGTGTTGTCGATCATGACTGTTGCCTCGGTAGGAGTAACATTCTATACGGCGCTACCTCGGCGCTGCCCAGCGAAAGTTGGACATTGTCCAGTTAGGAGATGAACAAGAGTTGGACACGGCCGTCATGTCCTGATCTAAACGACAATTTGTCCCGTAAATCACGACAGTTACCGAACAAACGCCCGGAGAAAGTCATGAACGCACCAGCCAAGGCACCAAACATTTTAGAGCCACGCCCGCTTTATGGGATTGGTACGGTCGCAAGATTAACCGGCTTGAAGCCGGACACGCTCCGCGTTTGGGAGAGACGTTACGGGCTTGGGGCCAGCTACAAGTCCGCATCAGGGCGCAGACTGTTTACTCAGTCGGACCTCGAGCATCTCCAATTGATCACCGCGCTGGTAGAGGACGGCGTTCGTATTGGCGAAATTGCGTCATCTGACAGAAAGACACTTGAACTGCTCGTTAGTAATCGCGGGAGCCGAATGGCCAAGGCAATACCCGCATCGAAGTCAAAAGTAGTCTTTGTGGGCCCTGAGCTGTGTCAGTGGCTTGACGGACACCAAGGCTGTCTCTCGAATATCAGTGCGTTTTTGTCTCGCATGCCGTTGGCGAATGCTGTCGATACGCTCGATCAGGACGAAAAGGCGGACATGCTGGTCGTTCATTGCCCTTCCGTATCTATGACGAATATCAACGCGATGGACACACTCGCAAATCGTCTTGGCGCCAAACGAACATTGGTGTTGTATCAACTGTGCAACCAACGGTGGATCGAAGAAATCGAACGCCGCGGTATGTCAGCCCTCGAATACCCGCCGGAATCAGCACGTTTGGCTTTCGAGTTAGGTCGGGTCGCTATTGATCACGAGGCTAAGCAGGGCGAGATTAACTTGGGCGAGCTCATTCAAGCGAAGCCACGGATGTACGACGACAGCACGCTTAACGCGGCAGGTAAGCTAAAAAGCTTACTTGATTGCGAATGCCCAAAGCATATTTCCGACCTTATCAAGACGTTGAGTGAGTTTGAAACCTACTCAACGGCCTGCAGCGTCGAGAACTGGCACGAGGCAGCCGTGCATTCCTGCATCTACGCCTACACCGCCCAAGCGCGGTATCTCATGGAAAAGGCCCTTCAAGCAGCACTAGAGGGGCGTGGTGAGGAGCTAACGCGGATCATTCGCAGTCCCCGCTAAGTCTTGTCGTCGATTTTGTAACTTGTTAAACCGGTCCAGACCGTAGTAAGAAGTACCTGCCTCCAGTGGCGACGCTGGAGGCTTTTTTTTGGTCTCAAACCTATTCACTATAGGATACGCCTACCATTTCGTTACCTGATGGGTTTGTGGAAGTGGCGAGGTAGCCGCTTTACTTGGCCATTAGAGTGAACGCAGAAGTATGAGTGCGATAATCGCTGGGCAGACAAATCGAGCGTACAGCGGCCACCACTTCATAAACAGCGTCGGTTCTCCAGACGCTTCGTTTTGAGCAAGCTCCTTTAACAAGCTATCGCGACGCCATACCCACCCCGCATAAATGCATAGTGCAAAGCCTAATAAGGGTTGAGAGAAGCGTGTACTAACCGTTATTACCAAGCCAAATAAGTCGTCGAAGTTGAGGACAATGGCCGCGCTCATGAGTGTGATAATGAGGGTCGCTACGAACGCCGCCTGCATACGCCCCCAATTGAAGCGCTCAACCAAAAACGAGACTGGCACTTCGAGCATGGATATGGAGGAGGTAAGAGCTGCAATGCTCATTAAACCGAAGAAGGCTAAGGCGAGAAGAGTCCCAGATTCGTTCATCGATTCGAACAGCGCTGGCAATACGGTGAAAATCAGGGTGTCCTCGGACAGCAACCCGCCGGCGTCGTTAAAAATCATCACGCCACGCTCAGCGGCGACGTACATGGCGGGGAGAATCAAAAAGCCAGCCAGTACTGCAATACCCACATCGACCAGCGCGACTTGTGCGCCGAGCGTAGGTAAGTGCTCTTCATCGGAAATGTACGAGCCGTAAATAAGCATGGTGCCAACGCCGAGTGAAAGTGAGAAGAAGGCCGCGCCCATGGCATTGAAGACCAATTCTGTCGAAAGGATTTTGGAGACATCGGGGATGAGGTAAACGGCGAGGCCTTTACTCGCGCCGTCCAACGTCAGCACGTAGCCCGATAGCAGCACAAGCGTCACGATCATGGCGGGCATCAACCGTTTTGACCATCTTTCAATTCCCTTTTCAACACCACCGGCGACAACGACCATCGTCAGCGCCATGAAGATAAGCATTAGCAATAAGTTACGTGATTCGCCAAAGGTAATAAGCCACGTTGAGGTGTCTGAGGCACCCATCGCAGCAAGAGGGTAGGCGGCACCAAAACCGAGCATCCATCCCGATACGATTGCATAGAAGCTCAGAATAAGGCTTGCAGTGAAGATGCCGACGATACCAACCAGTGTGCCGATGCCACGTTGTGTGCCATTTCGGGACACTTTAGCAAGCGCTGCAATCATATTGCCGTGGGCATGACGGCCTAGTGTCAGCTCAGCCATGAGAACGGGGTATGCGAGTAAAAAAGCGAGCACAAGATAGACGAGTACAAAGGCCGCGCCCCCATTGCTAGCCGCCTGCGTGGGAAACCCCCAAATATTGCCGAGCCCAACGGCTGACCCTGCGGCCGCCATGATAAAACCAAAACGAGATCCAAATACTCCGCGTTGCGTTGACACTGGCTTCTGCCCCTTTTCTTTTTAAAATTTTTTGTACTGTGACTACTTTAACACTCTCATTTGGGCGTGCGTCACCCGTTCGACGTGATATCATCGCGCGCTCGCCCGTACCCCGGGTGGTGAAATTGGTAGACACAGGGGACTTAAAATCCCCCGCTCATTGCGAGCGTGCCGGTTCAAGTCCGGCCCCGGGGACCACTTTGCTCAATCAATTAAGTGGCTGCATCCCTCGCAAACTGATTCCCAAACTTTATCGATAAGCGAGTCGACGTCGTGACATGAGCTCACTTCTGGTGGTCTTGTGCTATGTTTGCGCCGGCTTACTGACACAAGTAGCCACTCACCAAACCAAATTTCAAATAAAAAAGAGCAAAGTTTTTATGAAAGCAAAGCGTTTTCGCATTATTGCACTTACCGCACTCGTAAACCTGTCTTCCCTTAGCGTCGCTGAGGAATTCGCAACTTCCTCTCCTGAGGCGCAAGGGGTGTCTAGTGAGCGCCTTGAGCGGCTGTCGGCATTGTCCGAGAAATACGTAAACGAGGGGCGGGTAGCGGGCATCGTCAATCTCGTGCTGCGCAATGGTAATGTTGTCCACTACGAAGCGACAGGCAAGCGCGGCTCGGAAAACGAGATGGCCATGGAGGTTGACGATTTGTTTCGTATCTACTCCATGACTAAACCTGTGACGTCGGTGGCGGCAATGCAGTTGTACGAGCAGGGGAAGTTCCAGCTCTCAGACCCTGTTACTAAGTTTGTGCCTGAGCTTAAAGACCTCAAAGTGTTGAACGAAGACGGTCAGTTTGAGCCAGTAAAACAGGTGATGACGATGCATCAGTTGCTGATGCACACGGCGGGAATGTCCTACGGTTTTAATGCGCAAAATGATCTAGTCGACCAGCTATATCTTCGTGCGGACCTTTCCTCGGCAGCTAACCTTGACGAATTTGTTGTGCGGCTTGCAAAGCTACCCTTGCGGTCTCAGCCCGGCGAGCGTTATCACTACTCGGTCGCGGTGGATGTGACCGGTTTGATCGTCGAGCGCATTTCGGGTCAACGACTTGATGAGTACATCGAGGAGCACATTCTTGAGCCGCTAGAGATGAATGACACCTTTTTCGAGGTGCCAGAAGATAAGCGCGATCGATTTACGCAGAACCACTTCATAAATCCAGAAACCGGAACTTTGGTCAACTCTGACTATGCGCCAGCGCCTTATGGTTACAGGAAGGGGGTCGCACTCTCAGACTTCTTCGATGTGACGCTTTTTTCTGGTGGGGCGGGTCTTGTCTCTACCGCTATGGATTACGCGCGGTTCGCGGAAATGTTGCGCCGTGGCGGTGAATTGGACGGTGTTCGAATTCTGGGGCCGAAAACTATTAAGTTCATGACGCGGAATCATTTAGCTGAGGATTCAATGCATGCGGCCTGGGGACAGACGCCAACGGATGATATTGGCCGGCCGGGATTTGGTTTTGGCTTGGGACTTGGTGTGGTCACCGACTCAGCCGCTATTGGCGTATTGGGTAGTGATGGTGAGTACAACTGGGGCGGTGCGGCCGGGACTATATTTTGGGTCGATCCAGTCGAGGAGCTGGTGGTCGTAAGTATGATTCAGCTGATGCAAAGCCCTTGGCCGTTTCGCGCAGATGTTAAAATTGCGGTATATCAGGCCCTTACCGAAAGTTACGAGTAGGGCACCCAAGAGCTGAACGGGCTCACCGGGTGCTCCTGGTCCTTTTGGGTCAGTTGAGTACCCGGTAGCCTCTTCCACGAAGGCACTGTTTAACGACTTTTTCCTGCTCGCGAATTCCCTCTTGGGTTCCTCTCACACCGCCCGTCACGGCGCCGACGCCTGCACCACGCTCGGCTGAATTAGAGCTACGGTTGACGATCGCGCCGATAGCACCCCCTACAACAGCACCGCCTATGACCCCGCGGGCGACTTTCTCACCCTGCTTCACCTCTTCGGCGTACTGCTGGCACTCGACCTTGTCGATTGCGTACTTGGCCATGTCAACACCCTTGCGATCGATGATGGGCTCGTCGACAAAGCGCTTAGACGAAGCGCAGCCTGCGAGCATTGCAGCTACCAAGAGAAGAGTGATTGTTTTCATAAGCCAGCACCTCGGAAGTTATCTATTTTACGACTATGTCGCCGATGGCCCGTCGATTGAAGAGTAGAAATTACATATTCCGGCCTAATGTTGACAGTCTAAAGCATCGAGCGGACTGCCTTCTCAGCGCTATGCCGGTTTTGCTCGGACGATTTTGGCCACACTCTGGGCCGTGGCGAGTAGGTTGCCGTGTTCGTCGAGTAGCTCCGACTCTAAAAAGGCTGTTTTAAATGTTGCCTGGCGAATCCATCCTCTAGCGAACACTGGGCCTTGTTCCCCTCGGGTTACGGCGTGATATCGGGTCGTCACCTCATAACTGGAGAGTGCGATAACGCCCTCTGGACCTAAATGCGCGAAAACGGCATGCGACATGGCAGCATCGAGCATGACCGTAATGAAGCCGCCTTGTACCACGTCGATGGAGTGGCAGTGATCTTTGGTGGGCCGGAACTCAAAAGTGCAGCTTTGTTCTTCGCTATCGCTGGCAATGACACGACCATTCAGTAACTCGATAAAGGGTGGGCGATTACTGTTTAAACGTTCAATGGGGTCGGCATGGCTCATATTTCATTCCCGAAAATGTAGTTAAGAAAACGCGCGCCATGTTAACGTCACTACCTGAAAACACATAGGACAATATCGATGCTCACCGCTGTACTTACCATGCTGGATCTTCAAGATAAGATGAACACTAAGGTTCATCCAAACTGGCGGAAACAGGGGTACGAGTGGTACCGCGCAGCCTGGATAGAGTGCGCTGAACTCATGGACCACGCAGGTTACAAGTGGTGGAAGCACGCCGAACCGGACATCGAACAGATTCAGCTTGAAGTGGTGGATATTTGGCACTTTGGCATGTCAGCCTTGATGGTCACCGCGAACGACACTGAAGCACTGGCGACCACGATCTGTGAAGACCTCAGTGGCGAACCCACTCCTGAGTTAAGTTTGCTGGCTGCCTCGGAAGCGCTGGCGGCCGCTTGCATAACCAGTGGGTCTTTTTCGACGCCGGCGTTTTTGGCGCTGATGCGAGCTAGCGACCTTAGCTTCGATCAGCTGTATCGGGTGTATGTCGGTAAAAACGTACTTAATTTTTTCCGACAAGACCACGGTTACAAGGATGGTTCCTACATAAAAGTCTGGAATGGACGCGAGGATAACGAGCACCTGTCTGACATTTTGAGTGGCTTAGATGCGACAGAAAAGGACTTTACCGATGCCGTCTATCAAGGCCTTTCAAGCGTTTATCCCGGCTGATATGCACTTGCGTGAGAGTGCTTGTGGCGCTGTGGCGTCTGCGGTAACGCACGGGGAGTGGGTGCGAGGTGAGCGATGAGGCGTTTTAGCGATTTCTATTACCAAGTGCCGGATGGACTCACACTTTATGCGAGGGATTATCCGGGCCCAGACGATCGTGCTGGTTGCGTGCTGTTAATGCATGGTTTGACTCGAAACTCTCGCGATTTTGACGTGCTAGCCGATAGATTATCCGTGCATTTCCGAGTCTTAGTACCTGAGCAGCGCGGGCGCGGTAGTTCAGAGTGGGACTCTCAGCCAGACCGCTATGGCATTCCGACGTACGTCAACGACATGTTCGAACTCTTGGAAGCGGTAGGTGAAGAGCATGTTGCCGCGGTGGGAACCTCGATGGGTGGCCTGATGGCTATGGTGATGAACGCGATGCGTCCCGGGGTTTTCACCCATGTTGTTCTCAATGACATCGGACCTGAACTGTCCAAAGAGGGATTAGACCGAATTAGTGGCTATGTCGGGCAGGGCGGGATTATCTCCACGTGGGAGGAAGCCGTTGCGTACAATCGTGCGATTAACGCTGTCGCATTTCCGTCTCTGAGCGATCAGCAATGGGGGGAATTCACAAGGCAGCTCTTTGGGGAGCGAAACGGCGCCCCCTTTCTCGATTACGATCCTGCCATATCGCAGGCGGTCAGGTCGGATGAGGGTAGTGCGCTACCGCCAGATCTCTGGTCGGTATACGCCCAGCTGGAGAGTCAGCCCCTTATGCTAATACGCGGTGCTATTTCGGATCTATTGGATACCGACATAAAGGACAGGATGATCCAAAGCATTCCTGACCTGCTTTATTTAGAGGTGGCCGATGTGGGGCACGCGCCAATGCTGATTGACGACGCGGTAACCGAGGCTTTAGAGAACTTTTTATTGGCCTAGTCGGCAGTCTAGACCACGCATTTGTCTATGTTGCCGGCGAGTTGTAAATCCTTGTCGGTTAGCCCCCCCGCGTCATGCGTTGATAGGCGAATGGTGACCCTGTTGTAGACATTTTCCCAGTTAGGATGGTGATCAGCTTTTTCGGCTAGTAAGGCGACGCGGTTCATGAAGCCCCAGGCGGTTACAAAGTCCTTGAATTCAAAGTCACGCCGGAGAAAATCGCCGTCTTGATGCCAGCGACTTAAGCTCGTTTTTAAAGCGTAATCAATTTGAGTCGTACTTAACTGCTTCATGCGTTTGAGTCCTGGTGACGCTTCAGATGAACGCCACATTCTAAGTGAGGGGTGTAGGGGAACTGATCAAAAAATGCCAGCGACTCGATCGAGTGGGTTTTGATTAGCGTTTCTAAATTATCTAATAGTGTCATCGGGTTACAGCTTATATAGAGAATTTCTTCAAACCCACTGACAAGATTTAGCGTCCCAGTATCAAGGCCAGCCCGGGGGGGGTCCACAAACACAGTATGAAGATTGTAGTCCTCAAGGGCGGTCTCTAGTGATGCTAAGCGTCTGAAGGTACGTGTACCCGCCATTGCAATAGTCATTTCCTCGGCAGACAGCCTCGCAAACTCAACGTTTGTAACGCCGTTCAATGCAAGATTCTCAATGGCAGCCCGGGTGGCAACCTTAGACACTTCTGTAGCGAGAACACGGTGAAATTGGGTTGCCAATGGGATAGTAAAATTTCCGATACCGCAATAAAGCTCTAGTAAGTCCGAGTCTGGACCTGAAATCTGACTCATCGCCCATTCGATCATGCGCTCGTTGACAGAGGCGTTGGGCTGAATGAAGGCCTGTTCTGGCTGCTTGTACTTAAATACTCGCGTATTGATCGTGAGCGTTTCCTCAAGCCAATCTTGAGTGAGGGTAATCTTTTGGCCACGTGAGCGACCAATCAACAAAATGTTTAGCTGTTCAGAAAGCCCCCGTGCAGCTTGCTCCCACTCTTCATCGAGTTGACGATGATAAATAAGCGTCACTAAAACCTGACCCGACTGAGTAGAGAGAAACTCAACCTGAAAAAGCCTTTTTTTAAGCTCAGGGCTCGCTTTTAGCGCCTCCTTAAGCGGCGTGAAAACAGCCTGAACCGCTTCACTTGCTATGGGGAATGTAGCGATGGATACAGGGATGTTAGGCGCTTCTCTGTCGAACATGGCAAAGTCGAGGGAGTCTCCGTCATGCCATACGCGAAATTCAGTCCGCATACGAAAGGACGCTCTGGGTGACGCAAAAACGCTAGGGGCAGGGGCGCCCAGCGCGTTAAACCGTGGAGCGATAGCACTGATCTTTTCATTTAGCAGTGTGTCGTAGGCTTGTGGAGCGAAATCTTTGGGTAGCACGGTTATAAACAGTTCTTGGGCTTGGGCAAGCCGGCAATTCGACTCGCAAGACGGGTTGGGGAGCCGGGGAATAATGTCATTAGATAAATACTGTTACCCTTTTCGGCGCCAAGTGCAGCCTTTACGTAGTTTACCAGCGCTCGATTTGCGGGCGAGGCGTCGTACTCATCGTAAAAGGCCTGAATCAATGTGAGTATTTCCCAGTGCGCATCGGTTAGCTGAATATTTTCTAGCTCGGCAAAAGCGTGTGCCGCCTCGGGCGACCACAGTCCGCGATCAGCGAGAAATCCGTTGTTATCAAGCATGTCATTCGTGATAAGCGACTGCACGTTACCCCCAGCTAATAACAGCCTCGTCAGCCGTAGTGTAGCGTACCCAATCCGTCTCCGAGATTTGCCCCAGAGTCTGATGACTGCCTGGGTGCGCATTGTGTATCAGAGTACCCTCAAGGACGTGGACGGTAACCGACTCATTGGGAAGGATGTGAAGGAGCTTTGCATCGATTTCAGGGACGGTAAAGATGACAACATCATCTTGCGCGACGAGTTTTGCAACACTTGCAAGGTGCTCAGTTCTATTGACTAAATGCACTGTCATATTAATACGTCACCACATGATCAACGCTTTCAATAAGCGCTAAGAAATCAGGTTTAGAGATGACATCCGCCGGCAGGCTGAGAGCAGCAGTTTCCGGCGTGCTTTGAGCGAGCACATGAAGCCGCTCCACATCGTAAAGTGGGAGTGATTTTAATAACTTCCTGAGATCACTCTGTCCCTCAGCTGGAGCCAAGTCGTTGTCCAGGTACTTAAGTCCGTCATCCATAAACAGCACTGCGACTTCCTGCCCAAACGCGCCAGCCGCCATAATCGTATCAATGGCAGGATCACTGTCCAGACCGTGCTGATAGGGGGCGCAGGTAACGACGAATAACCACGAGGACGCCTCACCCAAAACTGATCACCCTGTTACCGTGTAAGCCGCTCGTAATCAGTTCGCCAAGTCCTGCAATGGTGAAGTCTTCATCACCTTGAACGTTGAATTTATCAGCCGACGCGCTGCAAAGCGTCAGAGGAGCACCCGAGCGATGTTTGAGGTCTCTCCACTCTTGGTGGCTTAGTTGCTCCGCTTGACGGACACCTTTACCGAGAAAGAATACGCCGACCAGCGGATTTCCCGCATTAACGAGTGCGTTGGCATAGCGCAAAGCCGCTGGCGTATCAGTGGCATCGGCTTTAATAAGTAGGGCAATTGGTTTCATGAAGGAATAAAAAACCCCGGCAAGCCGGGGTTCGTGCGAAACAACACGACTTAATCATCGCCGCCAAAAACACCTAAAAGAGACAGTAGATGAATGAAAATGTTGTAAATGCTTAAGTACAAACCCACCGTCGCACGGATATAGTTTGTCTCGCCACCGTTAATGATTCTGCTGGTATCAAGCAAAATTAATCCTGACATGATCATTACGACGGCTGCTGAGATGGTCAGCGATAGTGCAGGGATACCAAGAAAAATGTTGGCGATCATCGCTACAACCGCAACTATCAGGCCGGCGAACAAAAAGCCGGACATAAATGAGAAATCACGCTTGCTTTGAAGCGCGTAAGCAGAGAGCCCGAAGAAAATAAAGGCGGTACCCGCGAGCGACTGTGTTACGAGTGATGCGCCACCGGGCATTGCAAGATAGGCATTGAGGAGTGGTCCAAGACTTGCCCCCATAAATCCCGTAAATGCAAAAATCGCCGGCAAACCTTTAGAACTGTCTGCCATCCGCTGAACCACAAATAAAAGACCAAATCCGATGAGGGAGAATACGAGCGCCATAATGGCGGGAAGATTCAGCGCCATCGACACGCCCGCGGTAATGGCACTAAAGGCCAGAGTCATACCCAAGAGCATGTAGGTATTTTTGAGTACTTTGTTCGTTTCCAGCGTCGCACTGTCAAAGCGAGCCGCTGCCACATCTACACGTCTTTCCGCCATGATCAATCTCCTGATCTCATTGCATGAATAGTTAGTCAATAATAGGGGTGAGTGGTGTGATATCCAAGCCCTACTTACTTAATAAGCCGTTGCAACAATTTGCACCTTGGAAGAGTACCGAATTGTTCCCACCGAGACGGAAGGGGGCGCGTCTGAGTAATCCGCTGACTCGAAACGCGCAACACCGTGTATGGAGGGAGGTGAGTATCCTGTGATCTCAGTAATGGACTCGACTTTATCAACGGACATATCGGCCGCTGAGGCCATCAACTCAAGCTTTCCCAATCCATGCTTGACGGCGTTGCGCATTGCATCTGCTGTTGCTTGCTCCTCCTGAGAATAACCGAAAATCGGCGGATTGATTTGCGTTGCGCCGAAGACGGCGAGTGACTGCACAATCGAGCCCACGTCAGCAACACTTTTGCTGGTGAACGTTAAGTTCTGCGAGACGCGATAACCGACGAACACCTGCTTTTTAGATGACGGGTCCCATTCATATTGGGGATTAAAAGAGAGTGCACTCGAATCAACGCTACCTTTTTTAAGGTCGTATTGGGATATCGCTTGTTCCAGATTTGCAATCACATTATTCACGGCACTTTGCGCGTCTTTTACGTTTTCGGTCACTTGCGTCACCGTAGCCTGAAAAGTAGCCTCATCCGGTGCTACGTCAATAAATCCTTTCCCCGTTACTTCGAAGCGGTTTTCCGCATTCACCGTCATCGAGGCGATGCAAAGCAGTCCTAGGAGAGCTGCGCCTTTGAATCTTGGCTCTAGATGTTGGTTCATTCTCAACGCCTAACTTGTGTAGTCATCCGTTTAGATCATTAACGTCGATCAAAAGTTCCAAGGAAACATATCCGTCTTAAATGCGATTTTGCTATGGTACAAAGGACAAAAACGGGGACTCGCAGCATGAAACGACGAACATCATTGACCTTGGCAGTTATGTCCTGGTGGGCCGCTACAGTAAGCGCAACACCCTTAACGGACGAGACAATAGCCACCGCCAAACAACTCCGTGATGAGGCGTTGGTAGGGTCGCGAGCGTGGAATATCGTAGAGAGTCTCACAACTGAAGTGGGGCCGCGACTGGCTGGTAGCGAGGCGGAGGCGAGAGCCCGCGCTTGGGCGGTAAGTAAGCTCGCGTCCTATGGCTTTGAGAATGCAAGAGTTGAACGCTTTGCCATGGATGGTTGGGAGCGGGGTACTGAAGTCGCTGAAATCGTCGCTCCCTTTCCCCAAAAACTCTCAATAACCTCGCTCGGTAACAGCATAGCAACGGCTGATGCTGGGGTGGAAGCAGAAGTGGTTCTTTTCGAAACCCTCGCGGAGTTGATGGCAGCAGAGGTAGGCTCCTTGAGCGGGAAAATAGCGTATGTCGGTCATGGAATGCAGAAAACACAAGACGGTTCATCCTATGGTCATTTCGTCCGCCTTCGATCAGCGGGCGCTGTTGAGGCTGCGCGTCGGGGCGCCATAGCAACACTGATAAGGTCGATCGGAACCGATAGCCATCGTATGCCTCACACGGGGAATATGAGCTATGCAGACGACGTTACACCCATTCCCATCGCCGCTTTATCAAATCCCGATGCCGACCAGCTCGAGAGAATTTCCGCAAGAGGCCAGACAATTACCGTGAAGATGTCGTTGACGCCCCATTACACGGGGGTGGTTGAGAGTGGAAATGTCATTGCGGATATTCCGGGAACGGACCTTGCAGATGAGATTGTTGTTATCGGAGGCCACCTCGATAGTTGGGATCTAGGCACGGGGGCTGTTGATGACGGCGCGGGTGTTGCGATCACGATGGAGGTGCTGCGTCAGATAAAAAGTCGAGGGCTAAAGCCGCGACGAACCATACGGCTCGTTCTCTGGGGTGCGGAAGAGGTGGGACTTTTGGGAGGGTACGCCTACGCAAAAGCCCACAAAGCAGAGCTTAGAAAGCACGTTATTGGCACAGAGAGCGACTTTGGTGCCGGACGAATCTGGAAGATCACACGAAATATAAACGAGGCGGCCACGCCGGTAGCCGACAAAATAGCAGAACTCGTAGAGCCGCTTGGCATTGCACCGGGTAGTGACACCGCGAGGTCTAGCGGTCCAGATCTGAGTCCGTTAAATGCCTTGGGATTTCCCGGCTTCCGGTTCGTGCAAGATGGCAGCGACTACTTCGACTTGCATCACACCCCCGATGATACGCTCGACAAGATCGATCCGGCAGCAATGGATCAAAATGTCGCAGCCTATTTGGTTTTCGTCTGGTTGGCGGCAAACAGCGACGTGAGCGATTGGGGCTGGACGGTTGCTGAGTGAGTCGCTGATCCATTAAGGCGGGTTATAAAATAGTGTAACGATGACCCTACGGTCTATCTAAGCTAAAGTTTCTAGTGTGAAGAGCGAGTAAGCAGTCAGTTGTAGGGTGCGCTAGGCGCGAGAGGACTGCACATAAATTGACAGGATTGATCGTTGCCGCGCCAACACGGTGGTAAGGGTAGTTGTAACGTGACGTGCGGCGTGTACTGAGCCTCTAACTGATTTGCTTTAGTTAGGGGTGTACTTCGCAATAACCTGAGCACAGAGCGTGGGCGGTTTTATGATAAGAAACAAGCGAATCAAGTACGTGGGCTACAGCGGCGTTTTAGCCCTCTTATTCTCTGCAACGTCTGCACTGGCAGAACAATACTGGAGCGAAGTTGACGACCTGAGCGAGCTCTCGACGCAGCCCGGTTTTGAGAAGGTATCAGCAATCAAAGAGCGTCGTCTCGTTATGCTGGACCTTGCAAGCATCCGTTCGCTAACTCAGGGCGTTACGAGCAAATCGGGTGTCTTACCAACGTTAACGCTACCCACTCCCGGAGGGAATGCGATGGCGTTCGTTGTCGAACCGTCGAGTGTGTTGCCTGCCGAACTTCGAGAAAAGTACCCCTCCATTGCGGCGTTTAAGGGGTATGCCGTTACAGATCCCGCCACCACCCTTCGACTTGAGCTGACTGATAAGGGTTTGAGTGCTCAAGTTTTGCAACCTGGTAACCGCTGGATGATTGACCCTGTGGCGGGGGCCGAAAAGGGTGTGTCGGTTGTCTATTACACAAAGAACACTAAGCGGAGTACTGACAGCTCTTTTTGCGAATTTGAAGGCGGCAAAGCTGACCCCATTTCTCAAGAGGCTTTCGAAAAAAAGCTCTTTGCGCCCAAGGCGTCGGGCGCAAAAAATAGTGGCAGTCAACTTCGAACGTACAGATTGGCCGTTGCCGCTACGGGTGAGTACGGTGCGTTCCATGGTGGTCAAAAGGCCAGCATTCTCGCGGCCGTTACGACGACGATTAACCGCGTGACGGGAATCCTCGAGAAAGAGATGGCGCTGAGGCTGACGCTGGTACCTGATAACGACAAAATTTTGTTCACATCGGTTGCGACCTCACCGTTCACAGGCAATAGCAATGCGTCCACCCTCATTGGCGAATCTCAGACTCAAATCGATTTGATTATCGGCACTGAAAACTATGACATCGGGCACACCTTTAGTACGGGCGCTGGGGGACTGGCATCCTTAGGCTCCGTATGTAATCCGCTCTACAAGGCGCAAGGGGTCACAGGAAGCTCGCAGCCAACTGGTGATTATTATGACGTTGATTTTGTCGCCCATGAGATTGGCCATCAGTTAGGTGCTAACCACACGTTTAACGGTAGTAACGGCGGTTGCGCAGGTAGCACGCGCAACTACTTGACCGCGTATGAGCCAGGCAGCGGATCGACCATCCAAGCGTACCCAAGCCTCTGTGGCGTTGATGATTTGCAAAACTCAGTGGACCCTATTTATCACTCGGAGAGTTTTGAGGAAATACGAACGTATGTATCTGAGGGCTTGGGGTCTTCTTGCGGTGTGTTAGAGGATACGGGTAATACCCCACCCGTAGTCGATGCGGGTAGTGATTATGTTGTGCCAAAAGGTACGCCACTCGTCGTGTCGGGATCGGCAACTGACTCGGAACAGAGCAGCCTGACCTACTTGTGGGAACAGCGAGACCTTGGATCGCAAGCCGCACTTGCGGCGCCCGACGATGGTGAAATTCCGTTGTTTCGTGTTCTCACGCCCACGGCAAGTCCAGTCAGGGATCTGCCTAGGTTACCCTCGGTTTTGTCGGGCAACTTTGACAACTCGGAGAAGATTCCGCAGGTCGCGCGGGACATGAATCTTAGGCTCACGGCACGTGATGGTTTTGGTGGCGTAGATTCTGACGATATCGTAGTAACCGTGAGTGGTTCATCTGGGCCGTTTACCTTATCGTCCCCTAATGGTGGTGAGGTCGTGGGCGAGTCAAAGACAATTCGCTGGGACGTATCAAAAACCGATGAAGCGCCCATCAACGTATCGCTCGTTGAAATCTTGTTGTCGACAAACGGTGGTGTTTCGTTCGATACATCCCTCGGTGAAACGGCTAATGATGGGCTTGCCACGATCAGCTTCCCCTCTGGTATTCAAAGCAGTAGTGCGCGGATCATGATTCGCGCGAAGGACAACATCTTCTACGATGTATCTGACACGAACTTTGAGTTGGATTCTGACAAGCCTGTTCCACCAGCGCCAACATCGACCGCACTAACGCCCACTAATGGTGGCGTCAGTGTGGCGTTTACGCCTGGTGCCGATAACGGGGTGTCGATTACCTCTTATTCGGTTGAGTGTCGTACCGAAGATATCGTCGACGAGTATGCCTACTCCGTCTCACCTGCGGCTGCTATTCCTGATCAAGGTACGATCGAATCTACACTTGAGGTTGATGCCGACATCACGATTAGTGAGGGGGGCGTGAAGATACCTATGGATATCTCTCACACCTACCGTGGGGATATTGTGCTTGTGCTTCAGTCGCCGAACGGCACGGTCGTAAGTCTTAAAAATTCATTGGGGTCTGACAGTGGGCAGAACGTTGTAGGGGTGTTCCCAGACACGCTTGCGCCCGAGGATTCACTGGATACGTTGGCGGGTGAATCATCGCTGGGCGAATGGAAACTGACGGCCACTGACTTTTTTGAGCTTGATACGGGAACCTTAAACGCCTGGGGCGTTTCATTGTCATCGGTTACGCCGGGTGATCGGGTGGTCAACCAAGGGTCTTCCTCACCAATTGTCTTGACGGGTATGCAGAACGACGAAACCTACAGTTGCGAGATAACAGCTTATGCGGGCAGCGATCCGAGTGAGACCGTGGCAATGGGTCTGGTGACGCCGAGCCTCAATGCGCCGGTAGATAGCGATAACGATGGGCTGACAGATACACAAGAGGCTGACTTGGGCACCGATCCAGATAACGCCGACTCCGATGGCGATGGTCTCGAGGACGGCGCTGAAGTCGCTTTGGGTACGGATCCGACCGCATCGGATACAGATGGTGACGGATACACAGATGGTGAGGAAGTAGACGAAGGGACCTCCCCGACAAGTGCAGCTGACGCGCCTGTGGCAGGAAGCAGCATTCTCATCTTCAAGGCGGCTATCGATGCTGCCGCGACGTCGAGTCCTTGAGCGCGCTGAACTTAGAGGGGGCAGACAGGCCCTGTATCGAGTCCGGCTAGGTCGTTGTTTTAGTCGGGCGGACTCAAATACAGAAGGAGTTAACAAAAGGATTGCGTTGTAGCTGCTCCAGTGTCCAAGGGCGGTCTCACGCTATCCTTCATTCGGGCGTTACGCGTAGGCATGTTAAACATTCAGTAATTCGAGCGAGTACTGGAATTCGTAAGCTTTAACGGAATAAAAAAAACCGCCTTTAAGGGCGGTTTTTCAAGATGGCGGTGGGCCAGGGATTCGAACCCCGGGAACCTCTCGGTTCAACGGTTTTCAAGACCGCCGCTTTCGACCACTCAGCCAGCCCACCTAAACCTGTATCGACGACTGTCGAAGGAAGCGCCGCATTATAGCGATGCCACCCTGACTATCAAGCTTCCTGAGCGTTATTTTCTCCCGAAGATGAATCCATCGGTTCGTCGCTCTCTCTCGGACCTCTTGGATCGTTAGCCGCGCGCGCCGGGTTGTTCGCGATTTTGAGCGCATCAGGGGAGGCGGCAACGTTAAACAAGGCGCGCATTCCTGATTCAACAACGACTTCAGTAACGGGATTTGCTTCAACACGCGGGTCATTGATCGCTCTACCCGTCTCAGTTAAACCGCTTTGGTCGAGAACTGTTGCTGGTGTGTCTGATGCCGCCACTTCCGATGTTGAATCATCGCTCATACGTGTGTCCGCTTGAGACGCAACAGGTTCAGCCTCTTCAGCCTTTGCCGGCTCGCTTGACTGAACACTTGCCGCCAGATCATCTTCTTTCGCAACTGCTGCAGAGGTGACGGTGGCAAACAGATCACCTGACTCACCCGACGCATCTGATTCTTCTACCTCGGCAACCGAAGACAGTGTAGACGCAGAGATGACCTCAGGGGAGGTGCCGTCTGTTGTCGCTGCTGACTCTGTTGACGAATTGTCTGTTCTTTGGCCACGCCTGCGACGACGACGGCCTTCAGAGCGTTTATCTGAGGGTCGGTGTCTTGGCTCTGCTTCGCTATGACCGTCGGAGTCATTGGAAGCCACTGCGTCGGCGCTATCTGTTTCATGACCCTCCAGGGTGTCGACTTCGGCGGTTAACGCTTCAGTTTCCTCCGATCCAGTTGCAGCCGTGCCTTCTGCCGCACCTTCGCCAGCACCGCGCCGACGACCGCCACGACGGCCGCGTCTGCGACGCTTCTTGGGCTCACCTTCGCTACTGTCGTCGCTGGTTTTTTCTGCTACCGACGGTGTTTCCGCAACGACGACGGTTTCTGTTGTCGCGGTATCAGCCGCTGCTTGCTTAGCAGGGCGTTTACGCTGACGATTATTTCGTCGCTTGGGCTTGTTTCCTGCGCGCTCGCCGGTCTTCTTGCCCTCACCGGCAGACTTTTCTTCCGGTTCTTCGTCTTTGGGTATCGGCGCAAACAAAGCAGCCCACAATCTAGGAAATAACCCAGGCTTGACGGGTGCAGTTTCGGGCGCGGTCGCTGGCTCTGAATTCTTCGCTTCGGTCTCTGGTGCAGGTGATGCTGCAGGAGGGGGGGCATCGGGTGTCACACCGCGCACAAGCGCCTGTGGCGCCGGCGCTCCCTTATCTTCGTCACTGACAGCCGCTTCCGCCTCAAAGGCTGTAAGGTCAATCTCAAAGCTCTCACGTTGCTCCTCTTCGACTTCATCGTCTCTTAAGCGAATGACTTCGAAGTGAGGGGTCTGCATATTTGGATTAGGAATAATGAAGACGCGAACCTTGGTTGCCTGCTCAATCTCTCCAACGGCCGAACGCTTTTCGTTCAGCAAAAACGCAGAGACATCGACTGGAACAATTACTCGTACTTCACCCGTTCGCTCTTTCGACGCCTCTTCTTGAATCAGGCGGAGAATGGCGAGAGCGAGTGACTTGGTGTCTCGAATAGTGCCTTGACCGTTACAGCGAGGACATACCATGCCGCTCGTCTCACCCAGTGAGGGGCGAAGGCGCTGCCGTGACATTTCCAGTAATCCAAATCGAGATATCCGACCCAGCTGCACGCGCGCTCGATCAATTTCAAGCGAATCACGCATCCGATTCTCGACAGCACGTTGATTCTTAGATGCATTCATATCGATGAAATCTATTACGACGAGGCCGCCCATATCACGAAGCCGCAGCTGCCGAGCGATCTCTTCCGCTGCTTCTAAATTGGTCTGCAGTGCGGTTTGCTCAATATCGCTGCCTTTTGTCGCGCGGGCAGAGTTGATGTCGATAGAGACAAGCGCCTCGGTCGGATCAATCACAATCGATCCACCTGACGGGAGTCTTACTTCTCTTTGGAATGCCGTCTCAATCTGACCTTCCACTTGGAAGCGGTTGAAGAGGGGCAGCGAATCATCGTAAGCCTTGATACGATTTTGATATTTCGGCATCACCATGCTTACAAAATCAAGCGCCTGACGGTGAGCGTGCGCGTCATCTATTAAAACTTGATCAATATCGTCTTTGAGGTAATCACGTATAGCGCGGATTATGACGTCGCTCTCCTGGTATAAGAGCGTCTGAGGGGGGTTCTCATCTGCTGCCTCAGAGATGGCTGCCCATAATTTTAGAAGGTAGTCCAGATCCCACTGCAGCTCTTCTGCAGAGCGACCAACACCTGCGGTCCGAATGATGACACCCATCCCGTTGGGTATTTCGAGTTGGTTTAGGGCATCACGAAGCTCTGTTCGATCGTCACCTTCGATGCGACGGGAGATACCACCCGCTTTAGGGTTGTTGGGCATTAACACCATGTAACGACCGGGGAGGCTGATATAGGTGGTCAACGCTGCACCCTTAGTACCGCGCTCTTCCTTATCAACTTGAACGATGACTTCGGTACCTTCTTTGATGGCATCTTTGATGCGCATCTTCCCGTCAGAGGGTGACGAGGATCGGTAGTACTGATGAGCAATTTCTTTAAGTGGCAAAAAACCGTGGCGCTCAGCGCCAAAGTCTACAAATGCCGCCTCGAGGCTGGGCTCGACACGCGTTACTTTCGCTTTGTATACGTTGGCCTTGGTTTGGAGTCTGGCGCGATTCTCGATATCCAAATCGTAGAGTCGCTGGCCATCTACGAGCGCAACGCGAACTTCTTCGCGCTCGGTGGCGTTTATTAACATCTTCTTCATTTGTTAGGTTCCATAAGGCAACCCAACAGCAGGCGAGCGCACTTTCGTGCACGACACTGAGGTTTGACGAGCCAGTTGGCTACGTTGCTATCTACTTGTCGCAACTGAATTTTTTTACAAATCCAGTTAAATTCTCTCCGCGCTATTGGATCGCGGTTTAACTTATCGCTCTGAGCTGCCGTGACTGCTTTACTATCGATTCCAACGCGCCGGCGCTTCGAGCGGTTTAATGTTCCTGGCGGGGTCTATCGCGAGCAGGGAGTGCCCTGCGGTTCGCTTTCGCGTAAAGTGTGCGCGCAGACTTACCTGGGCGGGAGCATAGCACCACGTAAGTGGGACATCAATCAACATCACATTTTCATCACCCAATAGAGGCTCGAAACCACTCGTGACCAAAACCAGCGTGCAGTTCATTACGCTTTCGGAGGAGGAGTCAGGGCAACGCCTGGATAACTTCCTGCTTCGTATCTTAAGTGGCGTGCCTAAGACGCGAATTTACAAAGCGATACGTAAGGGTGAGGTGCGGATTAATAAAGGGCGAGCAAAGCCGGAAACCAAACTGGTGGCAGGAGATCTCGTCAGAATCCCGCCCCTAGACGTGGCAGATGTAAAGGCTGCGGCTTCGATTCCTGACCGATGGTTCCGTCGGATAGAGCAGAGCATTGTTTACGACGATAAAGACCTCATTGTGCTAAACAAACCAACAGGACTCGCCGTTCATGGTGGCAGCGGGGTGACCTTTGGCCTGATTGAGTCGTTGCGTCAACTATTTCCAAACCAGCGTTATTTGGAGCTTGTACATCGGTTGGACCGGGATACCTCCGGCTTGATCATGATAGCGAAGCGCGCGTCGACTCTTAGGGAGCTGCATCAATTACTCAGAGGAGACGGAGTCGATAAGCGTTATATTGCGCTCGTGCACGGCAAGTGGCCGTCTTACCGTGTCCGGGTTGAGGCATCTCTAGAAAAGATGGGGCTCTCCTCGGGGGAGCGCATTGTCCGCGTATCGGCTGAAGGGCGGCGAAGTGTCACTGATTTTAAGGTGTTGGAGCGACTGACTGGGGCTACCTTAATAGAGGCCAAGCCGATAACGGGTCGCACCCATCAGATTCGAGTGCATGCCCAGCACGCTGGCCACCCCATAATGGCGGATTCAAAATACACTACTGAGGAGGAGCTGGCGCTTGCCAAGTCCATAGGGTTAAAGCGACTGTTTCTTCACGCACACCGCCTGTCGTTTAAACTGGACGGGAAACGTTACTCGTTTGAGGCCCCTATGGATGACGAATTAAAGCGAGTTTGCGACGCGATAACACCCACTTGATTCCCGTTGCGCTAAGTCGACCTCTAGGGAACAAGAACGCCTTCATCACGCAACATCGCGCAGAGTTTTATCAGAGGCAGTCCCTCCAACGCTGTGGGATCCGGACCTTCGAGCTCCCGCATCAGTGAGATGCCTAGCCGCTCCCATTTAAAAGAGCCAGCGCAGTCCAGTGGCGTGTCTGCCTCGACATAGCGGGCAATCTCGTCGCTTGATAATGGCCTTAAGGATGCGCGATAGACTACGTAATCAAGGTGGCAGCGATCAGTAACCGTGTTTAAGAGTGCAAGACTCGTATAGAACGTAATGGTCTGTCCCTGCGCCTGTTTGAGTTGTGCTTCTGCCTTTTCAGGGGTGCCGGGTTTGTGCAGCTGACGATCGCCCAAGACGGCCACTTGATCTGAGCCGATAACGAGCGCGTTATTTACCGAAACAGACCGTGCCTTTGCTTCGGCAAGACGAAGTGAAAGCGCTGTGAATGACTCGCCGTCAACTGGAGTTTCGTCCGTATCAGGCGCAATGGCTTTAAAAGGAAGTCCCAAGCGCTCCATCAAGGCCGCGCGGTAAGGGGAGGTCGATGCTAGGATGATATTTTTCACGTGCGGTGGCCCATGTTCGATGTGAGTTTTTGACAGCATTGAATTTTGACAGCATCCGCACCCATACGTATAGTCCGCCGCCATGTCGCAAACCTCTATACCCAAGGAAGCTGAGTTACGGAATTGGGCTGCGCGTGAGTTAAGCGCAAAGGGTGTCGTCAGCCTTGAAAAAATGCAACGCCTTGCGTCCGCAACACTGGGTGCACGATCGGATGCTAATGCAATGCTGGCTTGCCGTAGAGATGAACAGCACCGTTACTTGGTGGATATAACGACCGATATGACGGTGGTTATGCAGTGTCAGCGTTGTCTGCAACCTTGCGATGTTGATTTGCGCACCGCAGCTATACTGTGCGTGCTGTGGGATGATGAAGCGGCAAATGACTTGCCGGCGAATTATGACCCACTGATTTCAGGGGATGTAACGAACTTGCATGCCCTGGTTGAGGAAGAGCTGTTGTTAGCCCTGCCTGCTGTGCCGATGCACAAGCCGGAAGACTGTGGCCACAGCGGAACGGAATTTGGAAACGGCGTCGAGGCGGTCCCTGCTCAGCGCGAAAAACCATTTGCGGCGTTGGGAGAGTTACTGAAAGACAACGCAACAAAGACGTAAACAATGGATTAAACTTATTCCATCGCGCTAGCCCTAAAGCGACGCGTTGGTAAAAAGGAGAGCACTATGGCTGTTCAGCAGAATCGAAAAACGCGTTCAAAGCGTGGCATGCGTCGTTCGCACGATGCGTTAGGCGGGTCAACATTGACCGTTGATAGCACCTCGGGAGAGACGCGCCGTCGTCACCATGTCAGTGCAGATGGCTTCTACAAGGGCGAGAAAGTCTTAGACACTAACAACGACGACTAACACCATGACTCTGGGTGTCGTTTTCCCTGGACAGGGTTCTCAGCGTGTCGGCATGCTGTCTGAGGCTGCCGGAGCGTATCCGGTGGTTCAGGCTACGTTCACTGAAGCGAGCGATGCGCTCGGATACGATCTGTGGTCACTGGTGTCTGAAGACCCCCAAGAGCGGTTGGGTCTGACAGAATTCACGCAGCCTGCCATCCTCACGGCGAGCGTCGCGCTTTATCGCGCGTGTGTGGCCGAGCACCAAATCTCTCCTATTGCTGCCGCTGGGCACAGCCTCGGCGAGTACTCCGCGCTTGTAGCCGCGGGCGTGCTGTCGCTAGCCGACGGCGCAACGCTTGTCAGCAAGCGTGGCGCTGCAATGCAAAAGGCCGTTCCAGTGGGTGAGGGAGGCATGGCGGTCGTTCTCGGTCTAGAAGATGCTGTGGTTTCTCAGGTGTGTGACGCCATCTCGACGCCCGACGCTTTTGTTGGGGGAGTCAACTTCAATGCGCCGGGGCAGGTCGTTATCGCCGGTGACGCAAAGGCGGTTGCCGCCGCTGTGTCTGCGTTAAAAGAGGCGGGTGCCAGGCGGGCTATGCCGTTACCGGTTTCAGCGCCTTTTCATACGCCCCTAATGCAGCCAGCCGCAGTGGTCATGGCGGACGCATTTGATGGGGTAGCGTGGAACGAGCCGGGTTTCCCCGTCGTAAGCAACGTCGACGGCGCGCTACAAACCTCTACAGAGGCGATCAAAGCAAGTTTGGTGAAGCAGATTTCTATGCCCGTACTTTGGACTCAGTGTGTCAAGACACTGCAAATCGCAGGCTGTGACCAGTTTATAGAATGTGGTCCCGGTAACGTCCTGTGTGGATTGAGCAAGCGAATCGACAAGACAGTACCTATCAAATCCATCGAATCTGTCGCTGCGCTCGAAGCGGGCTTATCTGACCTTTAGAGACCAGCCATACTTTTAGATCATTGGCAGTTCTTACCCCTTGCCAGTGATCGTCAATTTTAAGACGAAAGGAGTGCTTTGATGTCTGATACCGAAGTGAATCGTGTAGCGCTGGTTACTGGGGCTACGCGTGGAATCGGAAAAGCCATTGCTCATGAGTTGGCGACGGCAGGTCACAAAGTCATTGGCACAGCGACCTCTGATGCTGGAGCAGCCACAATTGCGGAGAATTTGCGTGCAGCGGGTGGTACTGGTATTCGATTGGACGTAAGCGATGTTGAAGCGGTGAGAGAGTCAGTTGCAGCTATTGTGTCAGAGCACGGCGCGCCTACTATTCTCGTGAATAACGCGGGCATTACACGCGACAATTTGATGATGCGCATGAAAGACGAAGAGTGGGGCGATGTACTCAATACCAACCTAAACGCACTGTTTACCGTTAGTAAAGCGTGTTTGCGGGGGATGACAAAGGCGCGCTGGGGCAGGATTATCAATATTTCCTCTGTCGTGGGATCCATGGGTAACGCCGGTCAGGCAAACTATGCGGCGAGTAAAGCCGGTGCAGAAGGGATGTCGCGGGCCATGGCAAAGGAATTGGGTTCAAGATCGGTAACGGTGAATTGCGTTGCACCTGGGTTCATCGCTACAGATATGACAGAGGTCCTCACCGAGGAACAAAAAGCCCTAATGTTGGGTCAAATTCCACTTGGGAGGCTCGGAGCGCCAGAGGAGATAGCGAAGGTCGCTGCTTTTCTAGCAAGCGACGCTGGTGGCTACATCACAGGTGAAACCATTCATGTGAATGGTGGTATGTACATGTGATGCGAAAAAATGCGGGTTTTAATTCGTCGATATATCGGTAGAATCCGCACGCAATTGGCTGAAGAGCCACTTAGAAGAAACGGAAACTAAAAAGGGAACGTCATGAGCAACATTGAAGATCGCGTAAAAAAGATCGTGGCCGAGCAGCTTGGGGTAAAGGAAGATGAAGTGAACAATGCCTCATCTTTCGTCGATGATTTGGGTGCTGATTCACTTGACACTGTTGAGTTGGTCATGGCGCTTGAAGAGGAATTCGATACAGAAATTCCTGACGAAGAAGCCGAGCAGATCACAACGGTACAGCTCGCTATTAACTACATTAATGAGAACTTGGCCTAAACACGGACAAATTTCTCGAGAAAAAGCCGCTCTTTTTTAAAGAAGAGCGGCTTTTTTTTTGCTGATACACTGAAGTTAACGAAGTCTGGGGGTTTCTATGAACAACCGAAGAGTTGTCGTCACAGGAATGGGGGCGGTAACAGCATTAGGCTTGGACACGGAGTCGACTTGGACCGGTGTAGTGAACGGTCGTAACGGGGTTAAAGCGATTGAGCATTTTGATGCGAGTGCCTTTTCGACACGTTTCAGCGCCAGTCTAGAGAATTTCTCTACTGAGGGTTACCTCGAGCCACGCGATGCAAAGCGCATGGACCTATTCATTCAGTATGGCATGGTGGCAGGTATTCAGGCGATGCGGGACTCTGGGCTTGAAATTACTGAGTCCAATATGGATAGGGTCGGCTGCAACGTTGGGGCGGGTATTGGTGGAATTGGGCTGATCGAAAAAACGTCTTTATTGATGAATAAGTCCGGCCCTCGAAAGATCTCACCATTTTTTGTCCCCGGTTCCATCATTAACATGGTCGCTGGCAACCTGTCGATTGAGTTCAATTTGCGGGGTCCAAATCTGGCGATGGTGACCGCGTGTACGACGGGCACTCACAGCATTGGTTTAGGTGCGCGTCTAATCGCCGCAGGTGACGCAGACGCGATGCTGGTCGGTGGTGCAGAGATGGGGACTACACCCGCGGGGCTCGGTGGTTTTGCGGCTGCACGCGCGCTCAGCACTCGCAATGATGATCCGGCCACCGCTTCAAGGCCCTGGGACAAGGATAGAGACGGTTTTGTTCTTGGCGATGGCGCGGGTGTGATGCTTATCGAGTCGCTAGAGAGTGCACAAGCCCGTGGCGCTCATATTTATGCGGAAGTCGTTGGCTTTGGTATGAGTGGCGATGCTTACCACATGACGTCTCCCCCAGAAGACGGACGTGGTGCAGCGTTATCAATGCGTAATGCACTTACTAGCGCAGGTATGAACGCTGACGCAGTGGACTACATCAATGCGCATGGCACATCGACGCCTGCCGGCGATGTCGCTGAGACGCTGGCAATTAAAAGCGTCTTCGGCGCCCACGCCCGCAACGTGGCAGTCAGTTCCACCAAGTCGATGATCGGGCACTTACTCGGTGCAGCCGGTGCAGTGGAGGCGATTTTTTCCACCCTCGCTATCAGGGATGGGGTTGCGCCACCGACGATAAACCTGACTAATCCTGATGATGGCTGTGATCTCAACTACGTGCCTGGAGTCGCCCAAGAGCGAGAAGTCCGTGTTGCAATGTCGAACTCATTTGGCTTTGGCGGCACGAACGGCACACTCATCTTTAAAAAAGTTTGAGTAAATGATTTTAGGGCGTCACCGTTGAGACGTTTTTTCGGCCCCCGAGTACCTCTTTTTCTGCTTACTCTCGCCCTAAGTTTTATGGCTGTGGGTGGTTACATTGCCAACGAACTTGATCGTGAGGTACAGGTCACCGATCCGTCCCAGGTGTTTTTTGTACAACAAGGTGATGGTGTGATTCGAGTGCTGACGGCGCTCGAGGCGCAAGGCATTATCCGATCAGGTGTTTTGTCACGATTATCAATGGTGCTTCGGGGTGATACGTTTTCGGTGAAACCGGGCGAGTATCGTCTGCGCCGTGGCGAAACATTGCATACCTTGCTCCGGCGATTTAACGATAATGATGTGGTTGTATACAACGTTACGATCCCCGAGGGCGTGACCTTTCAGTGGATGCTAGAGAGGTTATGGCGTCATCCCCAGGTCACTCGAACGCTTAGCACTGCAAACGACGAGGCTATTGCTTCCTTAATAGCGCCCCAGACCTCTCCAGAGGGACTGTTCCTACCTGAGACCTATCTCATTTCACGAGGCACATCCGATATCGAGGTGCTGAGACAGGCCAGGGCTGCGATGGAGCGTGAGCTCGAGCAGCTTTGGCGAGAACGAGATTCGGGCATACCGCTAACGGAGCCTTATGAGGCGTTAATACTGGCGTCCATTATCGAGAAAGAAACGGGGCTAGGGTCCGAGCGTCCTGAGATCGGGGGCGTGTTTACACGACGGATCAAGAAAGGAATGCGACTGCAAACCGATCCAACCGTCATATATGGCTTAGGGTCTGACTTTGACGGCAACTTGAAGCGAAGCCATTTACGGGATGATACAAACCCCTACAACACCTACCGCATTTCGGGTCTTCCCCCCACGCCCATTGCGCTTCCCGGCAAGGCGGCGCTGATCGCGGCAACGCATCCACATCCGGGTGAGACGTTATACTTCGTAGCGCGAGGCGATGGCAGCCACGCATTTAGTAAAACACTCGTTGAGCACGAGGAAAATGTGAGACGCTATCAGCTAAACCGAAAGCAAAACTATCGATCGAGTCCTCGCTAATGGCTACATTACGTTCCGAAGGAAAGTTCATCACCTTAGAAGGTGGAGAAGGCGCCGGAAAATCCACCAGCCGTGAATTTATCGTTGAGTTACTTGATGCCCGTAATATCCCATTTGTGCAAACCCGAGAGCCCGGCGGTACGGCACTTAGCGAAGCGCTCAGGTCGCTACTCCTCACTAAAGAGGGACCTGCTCCGTCTGTCGAAGCCGAATTGCTTATGATCTTTGCGGCGCGCGCGCAACATTTACACGAAATTATTGAGCCTGCGCTCGCGGAGGGAACATGGGTTCTGTGCGATCGCTTTACCGACGCAACCTACGCCTACCAAGGGTTTGGTCGAGGGTACAACCTGAGCGCAATTGAGTTGCTCGAGCAAATGGTACAGAAAGGGCGCCATCCTGACTTAACGTTGCTGTTTGATCTTGATCCGGGTATCGGAATCGAACGCGTTCGTAAGCGGGCCGAACTCGATCGTTTTGAGGAAGAGGAGCTGGCCTTTTTTGAGCGCGTGAGGGATGGGTATCTGACGCGAGCGAAAGGCAATCCGCGTTTCGTTGTGATTGACGCGGCGCAACCTGTGGATGCCGTGCAGCAAGCACTCCATAAGACGCTCGAGCCCTATTTTGGGAGTGAGTTTCATGGATAGCGAGCTCTACCCAGAACACGAGGCATTGGTTGCTGAGCTTGTTCAGCTTCAAGATGTTGGCCGTCTTCCTCACGCGATGCTACTGACCAGCGATTCGGGTCTGGGCCTTAAAGCGGTTTGTCAGCATTTAGCACGGGCGTTGCTTAAGAGGGCAGGGCAAGCATCGGAGGCGGACACTGCTGAGTTACTGTCTGCAGGAACGCATGGAGACTTCCGGTGGGTTGCGACCCTTGATGGCAAGTCAAGCATCGGTATCGATCAGGTGCGTGTCGCCTGCGGGTTTGTTTCCAAAACTGCAGGTTATGGCACGCTAAAAGTATTGGTTGTCGAGGAAGCAGACAAACTTACGTCGGCGGCAGCGAACGCACTACTGAAGACCCTTGAGGAACCCCAGGGCGATACGCTCATTATTTTGATGAGTCGGAGGCCCTGGCTACTGCCAGCAACGGTTCGTTCTCGATGTCAAGCTCGCAAACTTCCGCGCTTAAGCGAGGCAACCTGCAAAGCTGAGCTTGCAAAGCAGGGGCTTTCATCCGAATCGTATTCAGAGCAAACGTCCCGCTTTCTTGAAAACTGGTTGGTTTCTGCCTTGGGTGGCACCCTTGAAGCACATCGAGAAGTTCGGTTAGTTTTAAACAAAGTGCTTGACCGGGATTTAAGCGCGCGAGAACTGACTGAATGTTTGATGAAGTTTGAGCTATCTGAGGCCGTTGAAGCGATGGTGCGAGGGTTAGAGGAGCGACTTGCTAACCTTGACGCTACAGGGGATGGACTGTCGACGCTTATTACGTTGCATCGCCTAATTGCGTCTTTGATGCAGCGCATTCGCGGTGGTGCAACCCCGGCACGAGAGGTTGCCTGTTATGAGATTGGGGTGTTGACGGCTGGCGCGAGCCAAAACAAGATCAATGTTGTGAGAGAGGGTTTACACTTAATGGGCGTTGCGCGCATTTAAGTCGTGTGACGAAAGAGTCTGTGAACAAGGATGTTGCTGTAGTGGGTGAAGAAAACAAGCAAGGCATACTGTCGCTAACCATCAAGGACCGAGCTGTTCTCTATGCAGCCTACATGCCGTTTGTCCGTAACGGCGGGCTGTTCGTACCCACGAATAAACGTTATGAATTGGGCGAAGAGGTGTTTATCCTCCTAGCGCTAATGGATGAACCAGAAAAAATCCCAATTAATGGCAAGGTGATTTGGATTACGCCAAAGGGTGCGCAGGGTAACCGTCAAGCAGGTATTGGCGTGCAATTTTCTGAAGCGGACTTTGCTGCGGCGACTAAGATAGAAGACCACTTAGGCACGGGTTTGGTGTCCGATAGGCCAACACACACAATGTGACTCTCGGCGGGCAAGCTTTTTGTGTGTCTCGCGGCGTTTTTTCGGCATCGCATTGAATCAAACCATCTAATGTGACACCATCCGCGCCCTTAGGTCGGGATGCACCGAAACACTCGAAAGAGTGATCGATTACGCGGAAGTGGCGAAATTGGTAGACGCGCTGGATTTAGGTTCCAGTGTCTTACGACGTGAGAGTTCGAGTCTCTCCTTCCGCACCATATTCCAATATTGAGTTACGCCTCATCACGAGGCTTTATCAGGTTATAGAGTTAGGAGACGAGGATGCGTGTCTCGGTAGAAACAACATCGGGTTTGGAACGTAAATTAACAGTTGGCGTTCCCGCTGATGATGTAGATTCGGCGGTCGACAAAAAATTAGCTGAGGCAGCGAAGAACGTCCGCTTGCCCGGTTTTCGCCCTGGCAAGGTGCCCATGCGAGTCATGAAGCAGCGCTTTGGTGCCGGCGTTCGCCAGGAGGTGCTTGGTGACGTTGTAAATCGCTCTTTCTCAGAAGCGGTTATGGGGGAGAACCTACGGCCCGCGGGACAGCCCAACATTGAAATTAAGACCTTCGAGAGCGGTGAGGACGTTGAGTATGTTGCAACGTTTGAGATTTACCCTACGGTGACGCTGAACGAGGTAAAGGATTTCGATGTAACGAAATTAGTGTGTGACGTTGCTGAGACTGATGTCGACGAGATTATCGAGATATTTCAGAAGCAGCAGGGTCAACTCGTAGCAGTAGATCGGGCAGCTGAGCAGGGCGATACGCTTACAATTGACTTTGAGGGTTTCAAAGACGGTGAAGCCTTCGAGGGTGGTTCGGGCACTGATACGGCACTTGAGTTAGGCTCAGGAAGAATGATCCCCGGTTTTGAAGACGGACTTGTTGGTGCAAAAGCGGGTGACGAGCGGGCGCTTGATCTAACGTTCCCTGACGATTACCACGCAGAAGAGCTGAAGGGTGCCGCGGTTGAGTTCAAAGTGACCGTAAAAGAGGTCAAGGCGTTAGAGCTTGCCGAGTTGAATGCAGAGCTGTTTGCCTCCTACGGTGTCGAGGACGACGATGTCGAAGCCTTCAGAACTGAAGTGCGGAAAAACATGGAACGCGAGTTAAAGGCGGCCGTTGACGGGCACGTCAAACAACAGGTGATGGATGCAATTGTTGAGGCGCACCCTGGACTCGAAATTCCAAACAGTCTTATTGCTCAGGAGACGGATGCACTTCGTGGTCAAATGTTTCAGCAATTTGGCGGTGCCGTAAGTCCAGACATGGATCTGAAGAGTATTCTCCCAGATGAGATGTTTACTGAGAGAGCTGAGACTCGCGTTAAGCTGGGTTTACTCGTCAGTGAGTTTGTACAGGAGTTGGGTGTGCGTGCAGAACCCAATAAAGTGCGCGAGCTGATTGAGGATATCGCTTCAACATACCAAGACCCGACTGAGGTTATAAATTGGTATTACGAAGATAACGACCAGCTCATGGGTATTGAATCCCGTGTCCTGGAAGACGCGGTGGTTGATAAGCTTCTGGAGAGTGCAGCAGTCACTGAGGAAGCGACGGGCTATCAGGACGCGTTACAGCGCGCCCGAGAAGCGTCTCAGCAATAGTCGAAACAGAGATAAAAGGAGCCGGTCATGGCACAACGATTTGACGTCGGAAACGAGCAAGCGCTGGGGCTAGTGCCAATGGTCATCGAGCAGACATCGAGGGGCGAGCGGTCCTTCGATATCTACTCTCGCCTTTTGAAAGAGCGCGTCATTTTTATTGTCGGCCCGATAGAAGACCAGATGGCTAATTTGGTGGTGGCGCAGCTTCTGTTTCTTGAATCTGAGAACCCAGACAAAGACATCCATATCTACATCAACAGCCCGGGCGGCTCAGTGACCGCGGGATTGTCGATCTACGACACGATGCAGTTTGTAAAGCCCGAGGTGAGCACCATGTGTCTTGGCCAAGCCGCCTCAATGGGCGCTTTTTTGCTGAGCGGCGGCACGAAGGGCAAGCGCCTTATATTGCCTAACGCACGCACGATGATCCACCAGCCGAGCGGCGGAGCACAAGGCCAGGCGACTGATATTGAGATTCAGGCAAAAGAAATTCTGTTCTTGAGAGAGCGTCTTAATCGCCTCCTAGCTGATCACACAGGACAGCCACTTGACGTTATTGAGCGGGACACGGAGCGAGACCGTTTCATGAGTGCAGAGCAAAGTGTTGAATACGGTTTGGTCGATCAGGTTATCAGTACGCGCTAAACGCAATTTCTGGGAACCAGATCTACCGCCTTGCATTAGGCGTAGAAACCCATCATCTTTGCGATTTAACGAAGAACAAGCACAGGGCTAGAACGAATGACGGCTGACAGCACTAACGAAGACGGAAAACTGCTTTACTGCTCTTTCTGTGGCAAAAGTCAAAATGAGGTGCGCAAGCTCATTGCTGGGCCCTCGGTCTTTATTTGCGACGAGTGCGTGGACCTGTGCAACGACATTATCCGAGAGGAGATTCAGGAAACGGCCGCTCCTGAGGCGTCAGACAAACTGCCAGTACCACGCGAAATAAACGAAATTCTTGATCAGTACGTCATAGGACAAGCTCGCGCGAAGCGCGTGTTATCGGTGGCGGTGTACAACCACTACAAGCGGTTGCGCACAGGCGAATCACAGAATGCGGAAGTGGAGCTGGGCAAGTCGAATATTTTGCTCGTGGGACCCACGGGGTCGGGTAAGACACTCCTAGCTGAAACGCTTGCACGTATGCTCGATGTACCCTTTACCATTGCCGACGCCACGACACTCACGGAAGCAGGTTACGTAGGCGAGGACGTCGAAAATATTATTCAAAAGCTGTTGCAAAAGTGTGACTACGATGTCGAAAAAGCGCAAATGGGCATTGTATACATCGATGAAATCGACAAGATTTCGCGCAAATCAGACAACCCGTCGATTACACGCGATGTCTCCGGAGAAGGTGTTCAACAGGCATTACTTAAACTCATTGAAGGGACTGTTGCGTCTGTCCCGCCTCAAGGCGGCCGCAAACATCCGCAACAGGAATTCTTGCAGGTTGATACGAGCAATATCTTATTCATATGTGGCGGTGCGTTTGCCGGGCTAGATAAGGTAATACAGAACCGTTCGGATAAGGGCGGCATCGGCTTTTCGGCAGACGTGAAGGCACAGACCGACAAGAAGGATTTCGCAGAAAGCCTCCAGGACTTGGAAGCCGAGGACCTAGTTCAGTACGGGCTGATTCCCGAATTTGTGGGCCGACTCCCAATGATTGCCACGTTAGAAGAGCTTGACGTGGCAGCGCTGGTACAGATCCTAACCGAGCCCAAGAACGCGCTCACCAAGCAGTATCATAAAATGTTTGACATGGAAGGTGTCGAGATCGACTTCCGAGAGGACGGACTCCAAGCTGTAGCCACCAAAGCCATGGAGCGCAAAACGGGTGCTAGAGGCCTCCGCTCGATTCTAGAGAATGTGTTGCTTGAGTCGATGTACAACATTCCGTCGCAGGCGGGAGTAGCTAAAATTGTGGTTGATGAGTCGGTCATTAATGGCGATTCCGAACCGCTCTTAGTTTACGAGACGCCCGACGAGTCCGTTGCTGCTCAAGACGCCTAAGTTCTATTAGTCGTAACATCTCGTAAGCCTAAATTTATTGAGTTAAGGGCTTGAGTTTCCTCATAGCCCCCCCATCTCTTACTTGTGACCTTGGAGATGATCATGAGCGAAACGAGCCCAATGCAATTACCGTTATTACCTTTGCGCGATGTTGTCGTGTACCCCCATATGGTTCTGCCACTTTTTGTTGGTCGTGAGCGATCAATCGAAGCGCTAGAGCACGCCATGGCTGGAAGTAAGCAGGTGCTGCTTATCGCCCAGCGAGAAGCCGCCGATGACAATCCAGGCGTTGACGACCTGTATCAGGTGGGAACTATTTCCACGATCCTTCAGCTATTAAAGCTCCCCGACGGAACTATTAAGGTACTTGTCGAAGGGGGCGAGCGAGCCGTCGTTGAGGCGATCGACAGCGGTGACGAGTTCTCGCTTGCGACGGTCAGACAGCTTGAGTGCGATGAGCTATCCCAAGACGAAGTTGATGCAACGGTTCGTGAGACTGTTGGCCATTTCGAGAAATACGTCAATGTCAGCAAGAAAGTGCCCAACGAAGTGCTAACGTCGCTTTCCGGAATTGATGACCCAGGCCGATTAGCGGATACCATCGCAGCGCACATGTCAGTTGACCTCGAGGAAAAACAAAACATTCTTGAGATGTCATCTGTAAAGCGACGCATCGACCACCTTATGGGGCTTATGGATTCTGAAATCGATCTCTTCCAGGTCGAAAAGAAGATTCGTGGTCGGGTTAAGAAACAAATGGAGAAAAGTCAGCGCGAGTACTATCTGAATGAGCAAATGAAAGCCATCCAGAAGGAACTCGGCGAGATGGATGACGCGCCGAACGAAATAGACGAGCTCCAAACAAAGATCGTTGATGCAAAGATGTCAGAGGAGGCGAGCGAGAAGGCGAACGCGGAGCTCGGTAAACTTAAGATGATGTCGCCAATGTCGGCTGAGGCATCGGTGGTCCGCGGATATATCGATTGGCTAGTGGGCGTCCCTTGGTCGAAGCGCAGTAAGGTTAAGCACGACATCAAGCGTGCCCAAACCATTTTGGATCACGATCACTACGGGCTCGAAGAGGTCAAGGACCGCATCCTTGAATACCTCGCTGTTCAGAAACGTGTTCGCAAGCTAAAGGGACCTGTGCTTTGTTTGGTGGGGCCGCCAGGTGTCGGTAAGACGTCGCTTGGGGAATCCATAGCGAGATCAACAAACCGAAAGTTTGTGCGAATGGCGTTAGGTGGCGTACGCGATGAGGCGGAGATCCGTGGGCATCGCCGGACGTACATCGGCTCAATGCCGGGTAAGCTGATTCAAAAGATGGTGAAGGTAGGGGTGCGCAACCCACTTTTCTTGCTCGATGAAATAGACAAGATGGGAATGGATCATCGCGGGGATCCTGCATCGGCAATGCTTGAAGTTCTCGATCCAGAACAGAATCATGCGTTTAACGATCACTATCTCGAGGTCGACTATGATCTCTCGGACGTTATGTTTGTATGTACTTCGAATACAATGAACATACCAGGGCCTTTACTCGATCGAATGGAAGTCATTCGTATTCCGGGCTACACGGAAGATGAAAAGCTGAGTATTGCGCGTAAGTATCTCTTGCCAAAGCAAGTAAAAGTGAACGGCCTCAAAGTGGATGAGATATCCGTTGCCGACGAAGCTATCCTCGATATTATTCGCTACTACACCCGCGAAGCGGGCGTTAGAGCGATGGAGCGTGAACTGTCAAAAGTATGCAGAAAGGTCGTAAAAAAGATCGCCCTTGAAGCTTGGCAACCGGGTGAGGAAGTCAACTCTGCCAACGTTGAATCGTTACTGGGTGTCCGCAAATTTAACTTCGGGGTGGCGGATGAAGCCAACCAAGTTGGCGAGGTAACAGGTCTGGCCTGGACCTCGGTCGGCGGGGAGTTGCTTACGATAGAGGCGGCATCGGTCAGTGGTAAGGGGCGTCATGTTAGAACGGGTAGTTTGGGCGACGTGATGATGGAGTCGATCCAAGCTGCTATGACAGTTGTTCGATCTCGCTCTCAAGGGCTGGGCATCCCCGCCAAGTATCATGATAGCCACGATCTGCATATTCACGTTCCCGAGGGTGCGACACCTAAGGACGGACCCAGTGCCGGTATCGGAATGTGCACGGCGCTGGTCAGCGTAGCGACCGATATTCCTGTTCGAGCCGATGTGGCGATGACAGGTGAAATAACTCTGCGGGGAGAGGTTCTGGCGATTGGTGGGCTAAAGGAGAAACTGCTGGCCGCTCGACGCGGAGGTATCAAGACCGTAATCATTCCCAAGGAGAATGAACGCGACTTGGCAGAGGTTCCCGATAAAATTACGGATAACCTCACTATCAAGCCCGTAAAGTGGATCGATGAAGTACTCGAAATAGCGCTCGAGAGCTCGCCAACGCCGCTTTCAGACGAGCTTTACATGGCCGGTCAAAACGACCCAAAAGTCGCCTCAGCTGGCGAAGAAGAGGGGAGCGACAAACCTTCGGTGGCACATTGACGCGTTTATGGTCCGATTAAACGAAAAAAACCTGAAAAATTTACATTTGCTGATTGACCCTTCCATGGGGCAAAGGTAGGCTCCATAAGCGTTTTAAGCATTTCCAAAAAGCAATTTAACGAGGAACTATCGTGAATAAAAATGAATTAATTGATGCTATGGCATCCGAAGCAGATCTCCCTAAAGCCGGCGCCGGTCGTGCCCTCGATGCAGCAGTAGCAGCAATTACTGCTGAACTTGCTAAAGGTGGGAGTGTATCGCTTGTGGGATTCGGTACGTTTTCAGTCAAGCCTCGTGCAGCTCGCGATGGTCGTAACCCACGAACTGGCGAAACTATTAAGATTGCGGCGTCTAACACGCCTGGCTTCAAAGCTGGCAAAGCACTTAAAGACGCGTGCAATTCGTAATCGTGTAAAATCCTAGCTGGGGCTGGGATAATAGGGCGCTTTAGGGCGCCCTTTTTGTATCTATAGACTAGAGAAAAAAAGAAGGAAGGAAGACGGGAATGCTTCAAAGCATGCGTGAGGGGGCTCGAAGCCCTTGGATTTTGGTAGTAATAGGCCTCATCGTGCTTAGCTTTGTGCTGACGGGTGCCGAGTCGTTAACCTTCAATGGCTCTCAGTCCGGTGCGGCCGAGGTTAACGGGGAAGAAATCTCTGTCAACGAACTCCAGTTTGCTATTGAGAGACAACGAAGGCAACTGAGCGAAATCTACGGAGATCAAATAGACCCTTCGTTTTTGGATGACGATTTACTGAGACCTTCAGTCCTAAATGGGCTTATCGAGCAAGCACTGCTGTCAGATTATGCTGAGGCACTATCGATTGCTCCCTCACCGAGGGCCGTCGGGCGCGCTATAACGAGTAATCCGGCGTTTCAATTAGAAGGTGCTTTTTCTGCTGACTATTATCGAGACATATTGAGGTCCAACGGACTTACTAACGCTCAGTACAGGGCAGATCAAGAGAATCTAGACCGACTCCAGAAGCTTCAGTCATTTGTAAGTGATGCGTCCTTTGTTATACCGATGGAAGCTCAAGCCTCAATTAACGTCGCGGCTGAACGCAGGGACGTCCGTTATCTTGTCATTGAAGAGGCATCTCTCGTTTCTGAAGAGGCGCTCTCAGACAGTGCTATCGTTGACTACTACGAAGCCAATAGGGCTGCATTTGCTCAACCTGAGCGTGTAGTAGCTCAGTACATATTATTAACACCCGATATGTATACCAGACCTGTCGACCCTGAAGAGGTTCAGGCACAGCTTGCAGAGGCATTAGCCGAGTATGACGCGAAAGCCGAGTCAGAGGTGGCGCATGTCCTTATCACACAAATGGCTGATGAAGACGACGAGAGCTATCAGGCCCGAATAACAGCAGCAAGCGCCCGACTTGTTTCCGGAGAAGAATTTGCCACGATAGCGCAAGAGCTCTCTGATGATATTGGCTCTGCGTCACTCGGTGGTGATCTTGGTTACACCGATGGATCGGTATTTCCCGATGCGATGGAGTCAGCGATCGAAGCACTGGCTGTTGGGGAAATTTCAGAAGCCGTTGAGACGGATGCGGGCACGCACTTTATTTTGTTAAAACAGCGTACGGCTGCTGCACAGGTCGCCGATGACGTTCTTCAAGCTGAGATTGAAGATAATTTGCGGGCGACTCAAGCCGAGCGCGACTTACTCTTAGCCGTTGATAAGCTGCGTGACGCGGTTTTTACTGCCGATTCACTGAGCTTAGCGTCCAACGAGCTTGGCGTTCAAGTAAGCGTATCGACGCCCTTTTCTCGAGACACTGGCGCGGACCTATTTTCGGAGATGGCCCTTCGAGAGGCCGCTTTCTCCGATGATGTGTTTGTGGATAACAATAACAGTGATGTTATTGAACTCAGCGGCAGTCGATTTGTGGCACTTCGTGTCGGTGAGCGACTCCCGGAGGGCTACAAGGCGCTCGATGAGGTGAAAGAAGACATTTTGGCCACGCTTGAGCAAAAAGTACGAGAGGGCGAACTGGCAGCGCTGGTGGGTGACGTGAACCAAGCCCTAGCCGACGGTGACACGCTAGAGGCGATTGCTGATAAGAAAGGTTTACAGTGGCGAGTTGAACTAGCAGCCACACGTCAAAACACCCTGTTACCGGCAGAAGTGTTGCAGGAGGCGTTCTCTAAAGCAGCCGACGATACAAATTCGGTAACATCTGTTGCTGTGCCATCTGCTGGGTACGCGTTAGTGCAGCTCGCTAGGGTTACACCGGGCAGTGAAGAGACGTTACTTACGGCCGAGAGACAGTCACTGGTAGACGAGGTTCAACAGGTCCAGAGTGATTTGCTCTTCACTGAGTTTTTAGCAGACCTGCGACGTCGTGGTACGGTCATTGTTCGATAAGTAGCAACGAAGGATGCTATTTGATGCAGGATGATGCGTACGCGAGATTGATACAGAATGCGTCAGATGCATCGAAAACGGCTGATGACATGCCTATTTTTTCGGGCAGCGTAAATGGACGTCAGCCCTATCCGTTAGAAAAGTGGAATCCGTCTCACTGTGGTTATGTCGATATCGCCATCGATCGTGATGGACGTTGGTTCCACGAAGGCTCTGAAATTAAGCGCGCTGAGCTGGTTAGTTTATTTGCGGGGCTTCTGCGACGAGAAGAAGACGGGCGTTATTACCTTGTTACCCCGGTCGAGAAAGTAGAGGTGTCGGTTGCACTGCATCCTTTGATGGTAGTCGATGCAACTCCCATGGGGGCAAGGACCGAACAGTTGCTTGCGCTCGTTCTCAATACAGGCGGTATATTTCAGCTCGATCTAACGGTGGGATTGCACGCTGAACCACGGGCAGCGGGGGCTGCTTATATAAAACTGCCCAACGGGTTGACGGCGCTTTTTACCCGAGCGGCTTGGTACCGTCTCGTCGAGATCGCCGATGACGAAGGGTGCGTTTTGAGCGGTAAAGAGCGCTTTTCCCTGCTGGGCGACAATCAACCAAGCAGGGATTAAGTCGCGCTGATAAGCCTCACATGTTTGGGTAGTTAGGCCCGCCTAGGCCTTCAGGCGTCACCCAACGAATATTTTGAGATGGGTCTTTGATATCACAGGTCTTACAATGCACGCAGTTCTGCGCGTTTATCTGAAACCTAGGCTCGTCACCGTCTGTAATGACTTCGTAAACGCCAGCAGGGCAGTAACGCTGAGCGGGCTCATCGTACATGGGCAAATTGACCTGAATCGGGACCGATGTGTCCATTAACTGCAAATGACACGGTTGGTCCTCTTCATGGTTGGTATTCGATAAAAACACAGACGACAGGCGATCAAACGTGAGGACGTTGTCGGGCTTGGGGTAGTCGATCTTCTTAGACTCTGCGGCAGGCTTGAGGCACGCATGATCAGGTTTACGATCACGAAGCGTGAACGGCATGTTGCCTCGCATGATAGTTTGATCGAACCAAACCGCGGCTGAACCGATTAGAGCGCCAAAGGTGTGCATGTATCCTGCAAAGTTGCGGCTCGACTTGAGTTCTTTACCCAACCACGATGCGCTGATTCTCGCCTCGAAATTAGTAAGATCAGCTGAAGGGCTGTCAGACATGAGTGCCGCCGCCACTTCCTCCGCCGCCAAGATGCCGCTCTTCATGGCAGTATGATTACCCTTTATCTTTACGGCGTTTAAGGTGCCTGCATCACAACCAATAATGAGCCCCCCTGGAAAATTCATTTTTGGTAGCGAATTCAGACCTCCCTTGGCAAGTGCACGGGCTCCGTAAGCAAGACGCTCCGCGCCCTCGAGGTATTGGGCGGTCTTCGGATGTGTCTTCCAGCGTTGGAACTCTTCGAAGGGACTGACATGAGGATTTGAATAGTTCAAATCCGTGATCAGGCCAATGTAGACCTCATTATTCTCGGCGTGATACATGAACGCACCCCCGGAAGAACCACTCTCAGCAAGTGGCCAGCCCAGTCCATGGATGACTTTACCTTCCTCATGCAACTCGGGCTTGATCTGCCAAACCTCTTTGATTCCAATCCCGTAGTGTTGGGGGTCTTTACCCTCATCGAGACCAAAGTGCGCGATTAACTGCTTGCCCAAATGTCCTCGACAGCCTTCAGCGAAAAGGGTGTATTTGGCATGTAACTCCATACCTGGCATGTAAGAATCTTTCTGCTCGCCTTCAGCACTGATCCCCATGTCGCCGGTGGCAACCCCTTTTACGGAGCCATCATCATTGAAAAGCACCTCTGCCGCAGCGAAACCGGGATACACTTCAATACCCATGTTTTCGGCTTGCTCAGCCAGCCACCGGCAAACGTTACCCATGGAAACGATATAGTTGCCATCGTTGTGCACTGGCGCAGGCAAAAAGAGATTAGGGATCTGAAACGCAGATTTGCCAGAGGTGTAGTAGTAGAAAACGTCCTCTTTGACTTCCGTGGTCAAGGGAGAACCCATGGATTGCCAATCTGGAAGCAGTTCGTCGAGCGCTGAGGTTTCAAATACTGCGCCAGACAAGATGTGTGCACCCACCTCTGAGCCTTTTTCCACAACACAGATACTGATCGCTTGCTCCAGCTGTTGTGCCAGTTGGCTGAGTTTTATAGCTGCTGACAGTCCTGCAGGACCTGCACCAACTACGACTACATCGAATTCCATTGATTCGCGTTCCACGACTAACCTCCAATTAACTCTCGCAATAGGCCGTATCTACATAAAATATGCGGCAACAATAGCTTTTTTGAACTTTCAGTATGTTAAAGTATCGCGCCTCGCAGGTGTAGTAAGGCGAGCAACAAAATGATCATTGATCATAAAGAAATTCAAACACGTTAACTTTCAGTGGAGATGCTATGAAAGTACTCGTCGCAGTGAAGCGCGTTGTTGATTACAACGTCAAGGTTCGCGCCAAAGCAGACGGCTCTGATGTAGAGCTGAACAATGTAAAAATGGCGATCAACCCATTCTGTGAAATCGCAGTAGAGGAGGCGGTGCGCCTAAAAGAAGCGGGCACAGCGTCCGAGGTTGTTGTGGCCTCTATTGGTGACAAGAGCTGCCAGGAGCAGATCCGTACCGCTCTGGCCTTAGGTGCCGATCGCGGGATTCACGTGGAGGCGGAGGGTCGTCCTGAGCCGCTTGAAGTTGCCAAGTTGCTCAAGGGCGTAGTTGCCTCTGAGTCTCCGGATCTTGTCATTCTCGGCAAGCAGTCGATTGACGGCGATAACAACCAAACCGGGCAAATGCTTGCGGCACTAGCGGGTATGGGACAGGGCACGTTCGCTTCAGAAGTTAACATCGGTGAAGGTACCGTTCAGGTGACGCGCGAAGTAGACGGCGGGTTGCAGACGGTAGAGCTTAAGCTGCCTGCGGTTGTGACCACTGATTTACGTCTCAACGAGCCGCGCTATGCATCATTACCTAACATTATGAAGGCGAAGAAAAAGCCGCTCGAGACACTGTCTCCGGCAGATTTAGGTGTGGATATCCAGTCACACGTAGCCCTTGTCGGCGTTAAGCCACCGGCTGAACGATCGGCAGGCATCAAAGTTGAATCAGTAGAGCAATTGGTAGACAAGCTCAAGAACGAAGCAAAGGTGATCTCATGAAGACATTAATTGTTGCTGAACACGATAACCAGTCACTCAAAGCCGCGACGCTCAACGCAGTGGCTGCTGCACAGCAGCTCGGCGGTGACGTTGATGTGCTTGTGGTTGGAAGTGGTTGTGAAGGTGCTGCTAACGCTGCAGCCGCCGTTGCAGGCGTCGGTACCGTTCTCTGCGCCGACAACAGTGCTTATGAGCATCAGCTTGCTGAGAATGTGAGTCTCGCTGTGGCTGAGGCCGCGTCCAGCTACGATTGCGTCATGGCGCCCGCGACAGCAAACGGTAAGAATGTTATGCCGCGCGTTGCAGCGTTGTTAGACGTTGCGCAGATTTCGGACATAACATCGGTCATCGACGCTGACACGTTCGAGCGACCGATCTATGCCGGCAATGTTATTGCAACGGTCAAAAGTTCCGACAGCAAGAAGGTCATCACTGTACGCACAACCGCGTTTGACGCGGCGCCTGCGGAGGGTGGCACCGCAACTGTCCAGTCTATGGCTGCAGCGCACGATGCGGGTGTCTCCAGCTTTATTGGTGAGGAAGTCGCTGTTTCGGACCGTCCGGAGCTCACTTCGGCGTCCGTTGTTATCTCCGGTGGTCGAGGCATGCAAAACGGCGATAATTTCTCAATGCTCGAGGGCATCGCAGATAAGTTAAACGCGGCGATTGGTGCATCGCGGGCGGCTGTTGACGCAGGTTTCGTACCGAACGACTACCAGGTAGGACAGACAGGCAAGATTGTAGCGCCTGATTTGTACATTGCTGTGGGTATTTCCGGCGCGATTCAGCACCTTGCGGGAATGAAAGACAGCAAGGTCATCGTTGCAATTAATAAAGACGAGGACGCGCCTATTTTTCAGGTTGCCGACTACGGACTTGTAGCTGACCTATTCTCAGCGTTACCAGAACTCGAGACGGCGCTTTAAAGCGCCGTTGTAATCAGTCGTTAGGGGGATTTGATGGCTAAAAGTGATATTGATGACAGTACAGCAGACGCTATTGTGGCTGTTGTGATCGTGTCTGTTGCCGTACTAGCAGTAGTAGAGTGGTTGTCCGGGTTACCCGCTTAAGCAAGCACCCATTGCACGACGCCTAAAACCGTGGCGATGAATAGTGCAGTGAAAATAATGCCGGCGGCGATGAAAGCACCGGCATTACCTTCCTCAAAATCGCGTTCGCGATTTTTTTTGCTTTGGACCCCAATAGCGGCCGCCAGCGTGCTTTGAATTATTTTGACGGTCTTACTCATGATATATCCCTGAAAATCGCGGATTTATTCTAAATAGGGCTAGGATAAACGCAAGGTGATACTACAAAGGCGAGCGCATCTGGTAATCTTGGTGCGTCAAACGGGAGATAGCTATGGTGACAATAACGGAATCGGCGCGAGAGTATCTTAAAGAGCTGCTTGGAAAGCAGGCAGACGCGCTGGGTGTAAGAGTTTTCATCAACAACCCCGGCACCCCCCGAGCGGAGACTTGCATAGCTTATTGTCGCGAAGGCGATATGCAGGCCAGTGATGTTTCAGAGGACTACGAGCTGTTCACGGCATGGATCGAAGAGCGAAGCATCCCTTTCCTGGAAGACGCTGTAGTTGACTACGCGAAGGACCGAATGGGCGGACAGCTTACGATCAAGGCACCGAACGCAAAAATGCCACGTGTTGATGCGGATAGCACGATTGAAGATCGTATCAATTACGTGCTTTACAATGAGGTTAACCCATCGCTGGCTGCCCACGGAGGTGATGTCTCACTGGTCGAAGTCACGGACGAGCAGGTCGCCATTTTGCAGTTTGGCGGCGGTTGTCAGGGTTGCAGTGCCGTAAGCGTTACACTCAAAGACGGCGTTGAGAAAACATTAATTGAGCAGATCCCTGAGCTGGCGGGTGTTCGTGACATGACGGACCACACCGACCGGACGAACGCTTTTTATTGAGAGAAGCAACCCTTCTACGCTCTTTGCGGTAACGCGTCGCGGACAGCGTCTGCGAGCTCGCGCAGGGACGCTTGTGTGTCTGCCCAATTAATACAGGCGTCGGTAACCGAGACGCCATACTCAAGATCATTCAAGTCTCTAGGAATCGCTTGACGCCCTTCACGCAAGTGACTCTCTAGCATGAGTCCCACGATGGATTTATTACCCTTGACGATTTGATTGGCGATATCGCGTGCAACGAGCGGCTGGATATTGTGGTCTTTACTCGAGTTTGCGTGGCTACAGTCCACCATGATGTTTTTGGGTAGCTCTGCGGAGGCTAGAGCATGTTCGCACTTGGCAATGTTTACACTGTCATAATTTGGTCCGTTGCTGCCTCCGCGCAGTACCACGTGCCCATAGGGATTCCCTTTGGTCTCAAAAATAGACACGACCCCCTCTGAATTGATGCCGAGAAAGCGGTGAGGATGCTTTACTGACTTCAGAGCATTGATGGCAACATCTAAACTGCCGTCGGTACCGTTCTTGAAACCCACTGCAGACGAGAGTCCGCTAGCCATTTCACGATGCGTTTGTGATTCGGTAGTGCGTGCGCCAATGGCAGACCACGAAATGAGGTCTTGTAAATACTGAGGTGTTATCGGGTCAAGGGCCTCTGTCGCCGTGGGTAGCCCCATCGCCAGTAGGTCCCGAAGAAGCGTTCTACCAATCTTCAGACCTTCCTCGATATCAAAGGAGTCATCGAGGTGGGGATCATTGATCAAACCTTTCCATCCCGTTGTGGTCCGCGGCTTCTCGAAATACACCCGCATCACAATATAAAGCGTATCGCTCAGCTCAGCAGCTAGCGACTTCAGTCGTGTAGCGTAGTCAATTGCGGCAACTCGGTCGTGGATCGAGCAAGGCCCAACCACGACAATCAGCCGATGGTCCTTTCGATCAAGAATGTTGCTTATGGTGGCTCGCGAACTACTGACAAAATCAAAGGTGGCTTCATCGACAGGCACTGATGCTCTCAGCGCACTGGGCGCTATGAGGGTCGTTTGCGATGTTACGTTGACGTTGTGTACGGATGATTGGGTCATGACTCACTATAGTGTTTTAAAAAAAAGAGCGCGGAGGATAACCCGTACGAATTCTGTAGTCACAGCACTCTCAGGATTTAAAGCGAATTTATTCGTCTCGTGCGTTACTGTATAAGAACACTATGACGCTTCCAGCTGAAACGAACCTACCTTCTACCGAGGCTATTTTAGCGATCTTGGCCCGCGGTGGCGTGGTGATGACAGCTACTCAGCGACTGGCTCGTCAGCTGACACAACAGGTGGCCAACGAGGGAGCGACTGTCATCGAGAAGCCGGCGATCCTCTCGCTCGAGGCTTGGCTCATTGACACGTGGAGTCGTATCGAAGAACGCAATAGTAATCCGCGGAGACTTCTATCTAGCGCAGAGACGAGCGAACTGTGGCGCCGGGTCATAGAAGACCATGCTGTCACAGCGCAGTCCTTCAGCCTTTTACGATCAGACGCTGCGGCCGAATTGGCCGCACGATGTCGTACAGCTTTGAAGACCTATGCTGTCTCGGTGGCTCATGAGGCCAACCGACGTCATTTTGAATCGGAAATCGATACACAAAACTTCTTGAGCTGGCTCGATTCACTTGATGCAAAATTGAGGCGAGAGGGCTGGCTACTTCTTGAGGACACATACGAGATCATCGCTCAACAGGCGCCGAAAAATGCCGGAGAGGTTTTGTTTTTGTCAGAAGAAGCCCCGGGGCCTGCGCTGTCAGCTGTTCTCAAACGTTGCTTTTCCTGCGCAACTTGGCATCACTCGCAGCCGCTACTCGAGACACTTCAGACGCACGTTTTTGACACACGGCCTGATGAATTAGCAGCCGCGGCTCAATGGGGCAAGGCGCAATACGACAAGGGTCTGTCCGCTGTTATCGTCTTGGCCGATTACCATCGCGACCGAGCGGAACTAGAGCAGTTTTTGAGGCATGAATTTGAGGTGGAGGGGCAGTCCTTTACCCAGCTGCCCGTGAACTTCAGTAGAGGCGTAGAGCTCGCAAAAACGCCCATGTATCGGGACCTACTTCTATTGCTGCGGCTGGTTACCCGGTCTCTCTCACGAGAAGATGTGTTAGCACTGATACGGTCACCTTTTTTTCGTTGGAACCGACTAGCCGATAAGGCGACGGTTATCCGCGGGTTGTTTTCAACTGAGGAGCGACAATTTTCACTTCAGCAGGTGCTCGCGCAACTAACGCAAGTGGCGCCTCAATCGGGTTTGGCTGAGGGGCTCAATTGGGCACGTGTGGAGAGACTCAATACCGCAAGAAATACGGTTGATGAGTGGCGCGAGGTGCTGATAATCCTTACGACACGCGCAGGCTGGCCAGGTGCGGCAGGTCTCGATTCAGTGGAATATCAGCAATACGAGCTGTTTTCAGACCTACTTGATGAAATAGAGGTTAATCCGCTCGATAACGGGGCGGTCGCATTATTCAGATTTCTAGAGAAACTGAATTACTCACTAGCGCAGCGTATCTTTCAACCGCAAACAGATGGGTCTCCACTGCAGGTCATGTTTCTACGTGACACCTTCGGTCTTTCGTTCCAAGCCTGTAGGGTAGTGGGTGCCGTAACGGAGTCGCTTCCGCCGGCACCGCAGGCGCTGAGTTTAATACCTTGGCAAATCTGCCATGACTACAACATTCGGTCGGTATTTGAGAGTGAGCCGGAGGTCATCGCTCGACGTTTGCTTGGACGGCTTAACGAGCGTGCGCCAACGCTACTGTCATTCACCCGGATGATTGACGGACTTGAGGCGCTGCCTAGTCGGTTTTGCGCCGCGCCAACACCAATGCCCCAGATGCAGTCCCCGCTTAACAGGGCTTCACGGGGCACCCTTGAAGAGATATTGGATGACAGGGGCTTTGAGGTCGCGACACCCGTGGCCCAAACCGGGGGAGTGGGGCTCCTTGAGGACCAAGCGCTATGCCCGCTCAAAGCGCACTTAAAGCACCGACTGGATATATCCTCCTTGCGCGAAGCGCAAACGGGGTTATCCGCCGCGGAGCGGGGTGCACTACTGCACTCGGCACTTTTTTATACGTTTGACGAGCTGAGTAACTCAGAAAAGCTATTAAGCATTGCCCTGAGCGAGCAAGCCGCCGTGGTAAGTCGAGCAGTTGATAGGGCGATTACCAATATCCGCTCATCAACCCGCGATCGAGTTGGTCTTAATGTAATTGACCTTGAACGAAAGAGGCTGCAAACCAGCGTTGCTAATTGGGTGGAAATAGAGAGAAAACGTGAGATTCCCTTTGAGGTGATCGAGCGTGAAACGAGTTACGAATGGCAATCACAGGGACTCACGCTGTCGTTCAAAGTCGATCGTGTTGACGAGTTGTCTGACGGAGGCAGGCTTGTCATTGACTACAAATCCAAGGCTACAAACACCCTAAGGGACTGGACAGATAACCCCATAAAGGCACCGCAGTTGCCCTGCTATAGCGAGGTCATCGATGATGTCGTCGCAGTAGCCATAGCGTCGGTCACCGATGAAAAAGCGGGTTACCGGCCCCTCGGCACGGAGATCGGCGTTGGTAGGAGCGATCAATCATCTCGCAGGGAACTCGAGGAAAAGGCTAACCTTTCTTGGGCTCAGCTTAGAGAGCAATGGCGCATCGATCTCGATCGATTGGTGGCTGATTTCATTGCGGGCGATGCGAGAGCGACGCCTTCAGCCAAAGCCTGTCGGTATTGCGATTTTGCGTCGATTTGTAGAGCTAAAATCAGCGCGCTTGTTGAAGATGGAGCAGGTGATATAGAAGGGGCGCCGGGTGACTGATCAAGCGATTCGAAGAGAAGTGCTGTCCGTCGATCAGAGCTTCTGTGTCACGGCACCCGCAGGCTCAGGTAAGACGAGTCTTTTAACTCAAAGGATTCTCGCTTTACTGTCTCGAGTTGAGCGCCCAGAGCAGATTCTTGCCATTACGTTTACACGCAAAGCCGCTGCTGAAATGCGGAGCCGGGTTCTCGATACGCTCGAGAGAGCAGCGCGCGGAGAGGGTACAGCGTCCGCGCATGAGGCGCTGAGCTTGGAGCTGGCTAAAAACGCGCTGCGTAATGCTGAGCGTATGGGTTGTTCACTCGGTGCTGAGCGACTCAATATAAGAACAATAGATGGCTTATCGGCCCAATTGAATCGATCTATGCCGGTCACAAGCGGGCTCGGTGGCGGAGCGCTGATAGCCGATGATGCCTCACGGCTATATGCTGAAGCAGTCGATGATCTTTACGGTCTGATCGGCGAGGATTCAGACCGAGGCGTCGCACTGCGAGAACTCCTACTTCTGATGGATAACAACTGGCAACGATGCAGTGATCTGCTGGTGGCTTTGTTGAGTCAGAGAGGCGATTGGCTCTCCGCTCTGGGTCAACACGAAGACCCAAAGGCTGCGGCTCAGCTCGCGCTTAAGACCCTTGAACGCATAGTCTCAGGACGATTGGCAACGGCTGTAGCCTCGCTACCCGGGCACTGGTTGCGCTCGGTTACAGATGCTGCAAACGAAACAAAGCAGAGACTGGCATCCTCCATAGCGGATGGTTCGCTGGAGGAAGCGAAAGCGAGAACGTTTGACGGTGAAACGCTCCACCTGACCCCCCAGCTCACGTCACTTGGACATTGGAAGTGGTTTGTGAGCTTTGTGCTAACACAGCAGGGTACGCCCCGGAAAACTTTCGATAAAAACTGGGGTTTCAGGGCGAGGGTTGATTCCCAGGTTAAGCAGCAGGCCATTGATTTAGTTGCAGAGCTCAACGATCACGATGACTGCATCGAGATGCTCAAAGAAATCGCCGCGTTACCGACATTGAGCCTGGCTTCGGAAGAATGGCAGGGGGTTCTCCGCTTGTCGCGGGTGTTGCCCGTGCTTGCAGCACAGTTGCTCGCTGTATTCCAATCACACGGTATGGTCGATCATACCCACATGGCCATGGCCGCTGATGCGGCGCTGGGGGACGAATCTGAGCCGACTGATCTCGCATTACGCTTGGACTATCAGATACAGCATATTTTGGTTGACGAGTTTCAGGATACGTCTCTGACACAATTTCAGCTGCTTGAAAAGCTGTGTCGTGGATGGTCCGAATACAACTTTATAAATCCTCAGTCTCCCCGAACCCTATTTGTTGTTGGCGATGCGATGCAAAGTATTTATGGCTTTCGTTACGCAGACGTTGGACTGTTTTTAAGGGCGCAGGAGCAGGGGATTGCCGGGGTCCAACTTCGGGCGCGGGCGCTGACACAAAACTTCAGAGCACAAGAGAGTGTTGTCTCATGGGTGAATCGCCAATTTAAGGCGTTAATTCCCGAGAATGGAGATCCTCGTCTCGGTGTGGTTCCACTCACTGAGGCACATGCCGTTAATCCCCGTCTGCCCGGCCAATCCGTTGCCGTGCGCGTTTTTCCAGACGACCCTCAACGAGAGGCACTGTTTGTCGCCGATGAGATTAAACGCCTACAGACGCACGACCCAGATGCGAGTATTGCGGTGCTAGGCAGAAGTCGTGCGGCGATTACCCCAATTAGTGAGGCGTTGGTTCAAGCTGGCGTCGATATCATTGGCTCAGATTTAACGCCCTACAGCGAGCGATCAGCGGTTGCTGATCTGATGTCCCTTGCACGGTGGTTAGCCAATCCGGCAGATAAAATTGCCTTTATCGCGCTTTTACGAACACCGATGATTGGCGTGACGCTCAGGGATATTGGTTACCTCGCCCCTTTGATAGACGGCGCGTCAGTGGTTGAGCTTATCGCATCGATAAGCGCGGGTGACTCTGGCCTGTCCCATGATGGATGTCAGCGCCTGCTGCATGCGTTGAACACACTTGCGTGGGCTGAATCAAAGCGTGATCGACTCGATCTGACGTTGTGGATCGAGCAGACCTGGAGAAGACTCGGTGGAAACCGCGCTTACCCAGTGGGAGAGATGTTGGATGTAAACGCACTGCTTGGCGAGATTCGTCGACAGGAACTGTCTTCGAACCGTTTAGATATAACACCCTTGACCGACTGGTTTGAGCGAGGCTATTCAAAGGCCGAGTCGGCAACTGCGCGCGTTGAACTAATGACGCTGCACAAAAGTAAAGGGCTGGAGTTTGATCATGTCTTCATTGTGGGGGCTGCGAAAACAGGACGGTCGAACGATTCACCCTTACTGCGTTGGTACCGTGATGGAAATAAAGGGCTCATGATTGCTGCAAAGCCAGAGTCGAATCAGTCAGACTCCCTCTACGACTACCTTGGCTTTCTGAACAAAGCGCAAGAACGTCAGGAGGTAATCCGGCTCTTCTACGTGGGTGTTACGCGTGCCAAGTTGTCGTGCACGATTACGGCCACACAAAAATCCGATAAGGCTTGGCCACCTTCAAAGACATCGTCTTTTTGGTCGATTTTTTGCGACGCGGCAAAAGACACGGTGTACGAGCCTGTTTCCGAGCCGCATCAAAACAAGACAGAAGGTCCGGATACGTCCGCAATGATGTTGAGACGGTTGCAAGACCTTCCATCTGAGTCGCAAGGCTTAGGGCAAGCTCCCGCTTTTACAGGGCAGGAAAGCAATCTCGGCAGTAGCAACCTCAGTTCTCGACGTTATGGCATTGCACTCCACCGAGGGATAGAGCTTTTATGCCACTATTCTGAGACCCCTCAAGTCTGCCCACCCGATATTCTGTCTGCCGTTCGATTTCAGCTTGTGAACACCGGGGTGCCGGCGCGCGAGCGAGAAGATCAGTTGCTTAATATCGAGAAGGATCTCAATACACTGCTGTCAGATGAAACAGGTCGTTGGCTCATATCGAGTGAGCAGGTCGATGCGCACAGTGAGCTTTCGCTGTGGCATCGTGAAACGCAGCGGGAGCTCATTATTGATCGAACATTTATTGATCGATCGTCGGGGATAAGGTGGATTGTTGACTACAAGTCGAGTCAACCGCACCAAGATGAGCCCATAGCGGACTTCACCGAACGGGAATCGACGAAGTATCAAAGTCAACTAGAAAAGTATCGCGAACTCATGGCCTCATATGATGAATCTAAAGGACACACCGTTAGCGCCATGAGAACGGCACTGTATTTCCCAAGGGTGGCTGCCTTGGTAGAAGTCGGGCTCTAAACGGTTCTCAGGAGGCCCACACTACCGGGCGGGCTATTAGGCGCTAATAATGGAGCCGACGCATAACGCGGGTGGCAAGCTCAAACGCTATGAAACTAACCTGTAGTGACCTCAAGCACTAAAAAACCCTTTGCGATTGAGACGTTTTAGTTCCAAGGCTTAGCCTTCATCCTTCCAACCACGAACAGCTCCGAAAACATCAGCGGGAGAATCACCCCTGTGCCGGCCTTCCTGCTTGAGTTGCGCGATAATTGCCGAAGCGTTCCAGCGTAAGAAGGGATTAATTTCCAGTTCATTTTGAATGGTCGAAGGGACTGTAGGCACGCCGTGCGCGCGTTTGCCCTCGCACTCAGCAAGGTGTGTGGCAAGCTTTTCATTATGCGGGTCAACCTTTTGCGCAAAAGCGAGGTTTGCGAGGGTGTATTCGTGCGTGCAGTAGACCGCTGTATCGCCCGGTAGCACGGCGAGTTTTGCCAAGGACGCCTGCATCATCGGGAAAGTGCCTTCAAAAACGCGACCGCAACCACCAACAAACAATGTATCGCCACAAAATAAGACGGATTCTCGGCGACAGTAGAGTGCAATGTGATCGAGCGTATGTCCCGGCACTTCGAGAATCTCAAATGCGTAACCCAGAACGCTTACCGAATGTCCCTCGCTCAGCACTTGATCGACACCTTGAATCTTGGGGTTGTCGGGGCCGATTACTCTGCAGTTGGTTTCGGACTTCAGTGCGGTTACTCCCCCCGTATGATCGAAGTGATGATGTGTAATGATGATGGTATCGAGCGCTAACCCCATTGACGCGAGCGTGTTCAGGACAGGCTGGGCATCTCCGGGGTCAACCACGGCGGCACGTCCGTCCTGCACCAGCATCCAGATGTAGTTATCAGAAAAGGCAGGTATCGGTACAATATTCATAAATCGGCTCTCGATCGTTACAAGGTGTTTGCACTCGCTGTGGGAAAAGATACCCTTGTGTCATGGGAAAGCAAATCACATCGCAAGCGCGCCTCAGCACAAAGGATCACCTCGCCCAATGGTATGAGAAAACGCCAGTGGGAAGACGGCTGCATCATCAAATTACTCGCGAGTTGGGCACTCAGCTTGAGCGGCTTTTTGGGTATCACACGTTATTTTTAGGTGTACCACCGACTGTGTCTGTCGAGGAGCTTGCTCATTCTCAGACAAAGCTCATAGCCACACCTGATGGCGCCCGAGTAGAAGGGGCCCAAACCGTTATCTCTTTCGACGAAAGCCTACCGTTTGATACGGAGTCCATCGATACGGTCGTTGTCTTCCATGGGTTTGAAGTTTGCGAGGAACCGCATCAGGCGTTGAGGGAAGTACATCGTGTGCTTGTCCCAAACGGTAATTTAATTATTGTCGGCTTTAATCCGGAGAGTGTTTTTGGTTTGGGATGGCTAATAAACCGGTTCGTATTCCCTTCGAAATGGCGTGGGTTGAAGCTAGAACGGATTCCTAAACTGCTCGATTGGCTATCACTCTTGAATTTTCAGGCCGCTAAGCCGAAACACAAGCTGATTGTACGCCCCGTTGGACGTGGGCGACTCTTTCGCTGGATGGCGCGCTTTGATGATTGGCTGGTTGATCATCAGGTGCCAATGGGGGGCGCATTCGTTCTCCATGCGCGCAAACAGGTTGGGGCGGGTATAAAGGGCCTCCACCGACAAAAAGCCAGACCGAAGCTTGTCCCAATTCCTGTATCGCGACCAGCGGTAGGGGCAGAGACTCACCCGCGTAACGAACCGACCAAATGAAATCTGTCGAGGCGTTCACAGACGGCGGATGTCGCGGTAATCCCGGTCCAGGGGGCTGGGGCGTCATCCTGCGATTTGGAGACCACGAGCGTGAATTAAACGGCTCGGAACCAGAGACCACAAACAATAGAATGGAACTCCTTGCGGCCATTAGTGCGCTGCAGGCGCTGAGCGAGCCTTGCCTTGTTGTCCTAACAACGGATTCAACGTACGTCAAAGACGGCATTACGAAGTGGATTAAAAACTGGAAGGCGAATGGCTGGCGCACTGCCGCTAAGAAGCCCGTGAAAAACCAAGACCTTTGGCAGATGCTCGATGCGCAATGCAGTCATCATCAAGTGGAGTGGCGCTGGGTGAAGGGCCATGCAGGTCACGCGGAGAATGAGCGTGCTGACGCGCTCGCGAATGCGGCGATGGATTTATTGGAGAAGAGTTAGCGTGCGACAAGTTGTACTAGATACAGAGACGACCGGGCTCGAAGTCAGCCAAGGCCACCGCATTATCGAGATAGGTTGTGTCGAGATTATCGATCGAAAGCTGACAGGGCGTCATTATCATCAGTACATCAAGCCGCAGAGGGCCATTGACCAAGGTGCCCTCGAGGTTCATGGCATCACTGAAGAATTCCTCGCAGACAAACCAGTGTTTTCCCGGGTTGCGGATGAGTTTCTCGACTTCATCAGAGGCGCTGAATTAGTCATTCACAATGCGCCATTCGATGTGGGCTTCATTGAAGCCGAATTTAAGCTTTTAGATCCGGCCAGTGCCCCCGTTTCCTCCTATTGCAACGTGACCGACAGTTTGCAGCTAGCGCGCAGTCGACACCCAGGTCAACGTAACAACCTCGACGCACTGTGTCAGCGTTATGCGGTAGATAACAGTAACCGCACGCTGCACGGTGCATTGCTTGATGCTGAGATCTTGGCAGACGTCTACTTGCTCATGACTGGTGGGCAAACGAGTCTTGGGCTCTCTCCAGATGAGGAGCGGGCAGGGATTGGTTCTGGATCCGCTTCTGCCATTCGACGGCTCCCAGAAGGCCGGCCGCGATTACGCGTCATAAGCCCCTCGGAAGAGGAATTAGCCGATCACGAAGCCAGATTGGACGTACTGAGTGAGCGTTGCGATGACGGTGCAGTGTGGCGCCGCTAAAGCGCCTCACTGCAACGTACGTTATGCTCAGAGCGTGTAGATAACCGCCGTTAAACCAACCGCCGTTAATACAACCGTGTACGGTAATGCCATGATGACCATGCGGCCATACGAGAGGCGGATAAGCGGAGCGAGGGCAGAGGTCAGTAAGAACAAAAAGGCAGCCTGCCCATTGGGCGTCGCAACCGAAGGTAGGTTTGTTCCCGTATTAATCGCCACCGCAAGCTGATCGAACTCCGCTCGGGTGATAACACCATTGTCCAGTGCTGTTTTGACTTCAGAGATGTATACCGTTGCAACGAATACATTGTCAGAGATCATCGACAAGATACCGTTAGCGAGGAAGAACATCGCGGGTCTCACACTACTCTCCATTGCCAGCACCGCCTCAATCACCGGCGAGAATAGGTGCTGTTCATGAATCACGGCGACAATGGCGAAGAAGACAACCAACAAAGCTGTGAACGGCAGCGCCTCTTCAAACGCATGTCCGAGCTTGTGCTCTTCGACAATGCCGTTGAAGGCAGTGAGCAGTACTATAACCATCAAGCCAATTAGACCAACTGCGGCCAAATGAAGTGCTAGACCTACGACCAAAACGAGGGCTACCAACGCCTGAATGACGAGACGCGCGTTTGATGCAGGGGTCGCCTTGGCGTTTTCTTGCGCTTGAAACTCCTCTAACACCGAACGCACTTTTGGTGGCAAAAGTGCCCCGTACCCAAACACACCCGTTTGCTCAAGGATGAGACATGTCAGTAATCCCGCAACCAAAACGGGCATGGTAATCGGCGCCATAAGCAGGAAGAACTCAACGAAATCCCAGTCTGCGACTGTTGCAATCAGCAGATTCTGTGGCTCACCTACCAGCGTGCACACGCCGCCAAGCGCTGTCCCGACCGCACCGTGCATTAGCAGGCTTCGCAGGAAGGCTCTAAACTGCTCCAGATCCGCTTCATTTTCGGCTTTTACGGTATCGTCCGTCGTGTGATCGTGTTGAGCATCGTCAAAGACAGTCCCTGAGGCCACTTTGTGATAAACCGTAAAAAATCCAACACCCACACTAATGAGTACGGCGGTTACTGTAAGCGCATCCAAGAAAGCCGACAATACAGCTGCGACTAATGAAAAGAGGAGTGACAGCACTTTCTTGGACTTAACGCGCAGAAGTATTTTGGTGAAGATGAAGAGTAGAAGCTCCTTCATGAAGTAGATGCCGGCCACCATGAACATAAGTAGCAAGATCACCTCAAAGTTTGCTTCTGCCTCGTGAAAGACGGTGTGAGGATCGGCCATGCCAATAGCTATAGCCTCAATCGCTAACAAGCCACCGGGCTGAAGCGGGTAGCACTGCAGGGCCAAAGCCAGCGTAAAAATAAACTGTCCAATCAGGACCCAGCCGGTGACAAAAGGACCAACCGTGTGAAAAAGAATGGGGTTGATGATCAAGAAGGCAATTATGGTCTTTTTGTACCAATCGGGCGAAGACCCGAGGAAATTGCGCCAATAGGGATTGGCTAGGGCAGTATTCATACAGCTGTGTCCTTTTATAGTTAGCTTTCAAGCGCCCAAAACGCAGTGGCTATACGCAGTGCGCGCAGGGTTGGACGAGTAAGTTTCGTCTCAGGTTAAACGAAGCCGCGATTCCTTGAAAGGTCGATGTGGGGGCAAGGCTAAATGGCGTTTAACAATACTTGAGCAAGATGTGCTGTGCACCTAGTATGGTCGCCCGAGGAGATGCGCATGTTAAATTTTTCAAGACCCACGGCCCCCGCAAGTCCAAATGACTTGGTTTGGGCCTTTCATGGGCGAAACTTAGTCAGTGAACTGATGGGTAGCCAAGGCGCGCCCATTCCACTTGCCAGTCTCCAAGCAGACTTCGACGAGGTCAGTGACCTCACGTCAGTGGGTTATTTGGATGAAAAGCCCGTTTACGCTTGTAAAGTTCGGACAAGCGAACTGGACGTCATGAAGTACACAAGTGGAAACCTTTTTGCGCTTCTTGGCCGCTCTAGCCAAGCCCTGTTCGACGTTGTCGGGCGCGCTTATCAACTGCTGAATTGGGAAAGAGACCACCGGTACTGTGGACGATGTGGGCGCGAAACGGTTCTTGCAGATAAGGGGCAGAGTCGTGCATGCGAGCCCTGTGGATTAAGCGTTTACCCTCGTTTATCACCTTGTGTCATCGTACTCATCTCGCGCGATGATGAGATTCTTTTAGCGGCTGGGGCAGGTGCCAATAGGCGCTTCTACAGCTGCCTCGCAGGCTTTGTCGAGCCGGGTGAGACCTGTGAACAAGCGGTCCAACGTGAGGTCATGGAGGAGGTCGGGCTAGAGGTCGACGATATCCAGTATCATGGCTCACAGCCCTGGCCGTTCCCCGGTCAATTGATGCTCGGTTTTACGGCCAAATGGCGCTCGGGTGAGATCAATATCGATCCTGAGGAGATCGATGAGGCTCTTTGGTGTAAGCCTGACAATCTACCGCCTGTTCCCCCTGCTTTTTCAATAGCCGGACAACTGATTAATAGCTTTCTTAACGCACAAAACGCATAAGATTTAGGGACATACTTTGGAATTTTTATACGAACTCGGTCTTTTCGCCGCGCAAACACTGCTCATTGTTGTTGCTGTCGGAGCAATTGTGCTTCTCATTGCCGGTACAGCGGGCCAGAAAGGTAAAGGGCCCGACGAAGGGTATATAGAAGTTAAGTCGATCAACGATCGATTTGATGCTTATACAGCCGCAATCCGCGATTTATCTGAAACTCCCGAGGCCTCTCAGCTTCGTGCAAAACACGATAAGAAATCAGCCAAGAGCAAAGCGAAAGCAGAGAAGGCGCGATTAAAAGCAAGTGCACAAGCGTCTACCGATACGCTGAACCTAACGAGTGAACGCCCTAGGACCTTCGTGCTCGACTTTGAAGGTGACGTTATGGCATCGCAGGTGGATGCGTTACGCGAGGAGATATCGGCGATATTACCCAACGTGCAAGAGGGTGATGAAGTACTGATTCGACTCGAAAGCCCTGGAGGCGTCGTCCACGGCTACGGTCTTGCAGCCAGTCAACTCTCGCGCATTAAAGATGCGGGCGTCACCCTAGTTATTGCGGTCGACAAAGTGGCTGCCAGCGGCGGTTATATGATGGCGTGTGTTGGAGATCGCATCTTAGCGGCGCCGTTTGCCATTTTGGGGTCGATTGGTGTCGTCGCACAACTTCCTAACTTCCACCGACTCCTCAAAAAAAATGACGTCGACTTTGAGCAATTCACCGCCGGTGAATACAAGCGTACGGTCACCATGTTTGGCGAGAACACCGATAAAGGGCGCAGAAAGTTTGAAAACGAGCTCGAGGAGACCCACGGTCTATTTAAGCAGTTTGTAGCCACTAATCGCCCAGCTGTTAACGTTGACCAGGTGGCCACGGGAGAGGTGTGGTACGGCTCTCAGGCGCTCAACGAGGGATTAATAGACGCCATTTCAACATCGGATAGCTATCTGCAGTCCCAAACAGAGGAAAGAGATTTGTTCGAGGTGCATTACCGTCGAAAACAAAAGTTCGCTGAGCGCATGGGCTTTGCAGCAGAAGTAACCTTTGACCGTCTTGTGATGAGACTGTGGCAGCGACTAACCGAGTCACGTTACCTCTGAGCGTACATTTTAAACTCGCGCAAGCCTCGTCCTTGACCGCGACGCTGTCCGGAGCGCTAGTTGATTCGACCAAAGGACCGTGACGTGAACGCATTCAGAGAATACGAAAACAGCGATCAAGACAGAGGCAGCCATGTACGAGTTTAGTCAGAAGTCACAGCAGTTATCAGCGCGCCTTACGGCCTTCATGGAAGCGTATATCTACCCAAACGAAGAGGCTTACGCCGCGCAGCTTCGAGGCGCCACTAATCGCTTTGCACCCTTGCCGTTAATGGATGAGTTGAAGGCCCACGCGCAAGCGGCCGGGCTTTGGAACCTCTTTGTGCCTGAGGAGCATGCTGAATATTGTGATCACGGCGGTCTGTCATTTTTCGATTACGCGCCACTTGCTGAGGTTATGGGTCGAGTTATTTGGTCGCCGGAGGTATTTAACTGTAACGCTCCGGATACGGGGAATATGGAAGTCTTTATGAATTACGCGACTCAGGCGCAGCGTGATACGTGGTTAACACCGTTGCTTGAGGGGCAGATACGTTCCTCATACGCAATGACAGAGCCTCAGGTAGCCTCGAGCGATGCGACAAACGTCGAACTACGGATAGAGAAAAAGGGCCAGGAATGGGTTCTTAATGGCCACAAATGGTTCATTACAAACGCCATGTATGAACGTACTAAGATCCTTATTGTGATGGGGAAGTCTGATCCCACAAACCCAAATCGACATCTACAGCAGTCCCAAATACTGGTGCCAAAGGACACGCCTGGCGTTACGCTCGTAAGACCGCTCACGACACTGGGTTACGACGACGCCCCCATTGGACACGCAGAGATCATTTTTAAAGACGTCCGAGTGCCCCTTGACCATATTTTATTAGGCGAGGGTAGGGGGTTTGAAATAGCCCAAGGGCGGCTTGGTCCAGGTCGCATGCATCACTGCATGAGATTAATTGGTGCGGCTCAACGCTCCTTGGAACTCGCATGCCAGCGAGCTAGTAGCCGCACTACCTTCGGCCGGCTTTTGAGTAAGCACCAAAGCGTGAGAGAAGACATTTCCAAATGTTTCTCGGAAATAGAGATGGCCCGATTACTTCTGCTCAAGGCATGTCACAAAATCGACAGCCAGGGCGTTCCCGCCTCCGTCGATATGATTGCAGCCACGAAGACCACAATCCCATTTCTCGTGCAAAAGGTCATTGACCGTTGCATGCAGATTCATGGGGCAGGGGGGTTAACCGAGGACTACATGATGGCCGAGGCATACAACTACGCACGGTGGTGTCGACAGGCAGATGGGCCTGATCAAGTGCATCAAATGGCCTTGGGCAAGCAAATCATCGATCGTTATTCAAAATGAGTCGGTAGGCCCATTCCTTGGGATGTCTCCCTCCTTAAATAAGGCGCAAAAAGTTGGCGTTACTTATTGATTTTCAACGATTTCGCTAAGATCTTCACCACCGAAGGCGTTGATTGGCAGGGTGATAACCGGACGTGCTGACACAGGATGCCTAGGAAGGGCGCCTGCGCGAATATTGACCTGCATGGAAGGAATCATGAGTTTTGGCATAGGAAGCTGACTGTCTCTCGATGTTCGCATCGTTACAAACTCCATCTCAGAGACGCCGTCTCGCACATGGATATTCTCCATCCGATGCCTGCGGATACTTGCTTCATAGGCTAACGGTCTACCGTTAGGCTGATAATCATGGCAAACGAAAACCCGGGTCGATTCCGGCAGCTCAAGCAGCCGCTTAATAGAGAAATACAAGTCACTCGCGTTGCCACCTGGAAAGTCACATCGCGCGGTACCCGAATCCGGCATGAACAATGTATCCCCAACAAACAGCGCATCGCCTATGTGGTAGGCCATACACGCAGGTGTGTGACCCGGAGAATGCAAAGCGGTTATTTGAAGTGCGCCAAGCGGCAGTGTTTGCTGATCATTGAGCAAGATGTCGAACTGCGAGCCGTCGACGGCGAAATGCGGTGACTCAGAGTAAATACCAGCAAATTTACGCTGTATTTCACCGATGAGGCTGGAAATCCCGATTTTGGCACTGAGTTTCTGCTTGAGGTAATAACTGGCACTGAGATGGTCTGCATGCGCATGTGTCTCAAAAATGTAGACAGCGTGAAGCTCGCACTCCTCAATGAACCTAACAATGCGATCCGCGCTGTGTGTCGAAATTTCGGCAGCGCCATCGTTTATATCCAGCACAGGGTCAATTACCACGCACACCTTATTGTCCATGTCGGCTACGACGTAAGAGAGCGTAGAGGTCGCTTCGTCGAAAAAGGCTTCCACGTGAGGCTTGGGATGTTCTGGCTTTTGCATAGGTGAGAGCGCAACCGATAACTCACAGTGTCAGGCCTATCCTACACCTCAAAGCATCCATCTTAAAATGCGCATAATGTATATTATGTTAAATAATAGAAAAAGATACAGGGCAGTCCAAGCAAAGGCCCCTTTCGTATCTGTGGTAATGGCACCAATTACGCTACGCTTACGAATACGCGCTGTTTGAGTACACGGGCGCGCTCTGTTTTTATTTTTATGGAAGCTTTTTCGATGCGATACAAGCAACTCCTCACGCATATCGTTTGTGCATTAGCGCTCAGCGCTCCACTCGCATATGCAGAGCTAGAAACCACCCGTGAACAGAAATGGACGCTTCGTGCCCTCATTACAGAGCTCGAAGACACGCATTTCGTTGATAAGCGCTACAACGACAAAATGTCACAGGCGCACCTGCAGACCTACCTGGAGCGACTTGATCCCTCGCATTTGTATTTCACACAATCTGACGTAGAGGCGTTCTCTGAATATCAGACCACGCTTGATGACCTAGGTCGCAAAGGTGAGTTATACCCAGCCGTCGAGGTTTATGAACGCTATCGAGCGATCGCGTCCGCGCAGTTACGCAGCATAATTGAGGACATGGATGACGTCGCTCAGCGTTTTGACTACGACAAAGAGGAGTTTATTGAGCGAGATCCCACCGAGCGTGAGTGGGCAACATCCTCCGCCGAGCTTTCTGAACGTTGGCGAAAACGGTTAAAGAACCAGGTGCTGAGTCTTAAAATGGCGGATAAAGCTGAGGATGAGATCGCACCGACGCTTAAAAAACGCTACGAAAACCAGTTAAAGCGCCTGGAGCAATACAATGCCCAAGACGTCTTTGCGGTGTATGCGAACGCCCTCACCTCTCAATTTGACCCTCACACCAGCTATTTTTCGCCACGTCGCGCCGAAAACTTCGATATTGACATGCGTTTGAGTCTTGAAGGAATTGGCGCTGTGCTTCAGAACGAGGACGAATACGTCAAAGTTGTTAGGGTCGTCCCTGCTGGTCCGGCCGACCAGCAAAGCGACCTTGCGGCTGCTGAACTTATTATTGGTGTCGGACAAGGTGACGACGGCCCCATGACCGATGTCATTGGGTGGCGCTTGGATGACGTTGTCGATTTGGTGCGAGGGAAGAAAGGCACGGTGGTCCGCCTTGATGTTATTCCTGCGGCGGGTCGTGCGGACGAGGTTCGGCGATTGGTTATTACACGCAACGAAGTCCGTTTGGAAGAGCAGGCGGCACAGTCGAAAATCATAGAAATCAATGATTTAGACGGCTTACCTAGAAAAATAGGTGTTATAGACGTACCGGCCTTTTACCTCGATTTTGACGCGTACAGAAAAGGAGACCCTGACTTTCGGTCGACGACACGGGACGTAGGTAAGCTTGTTGCTGAACTGAATGAAGCGGGTGTCGACGGATTGGTAATCGACTTGAGGGGCAATGGTGGTGGATCGCTAAGAGAGGCCAATGAGTTGACAGGTCTTTTCATCGAATACGGCCCTACTGTGCAGATTAAGGGTACTGGCTCGCGAGTATGGCGCGACGGAAAGCGCCGCAGAGGCCCCTTTTACGAGGGCCCCGTAGCAGTCATGATCGATCGCTTGAGCGCCTCTGCCTCCGAGATTTTTGCGGGCGCCCTACAGGACTATGGGCGCGCCATCATTGTTGGTGATCGGAGTTTTGGCAAAGGTACCGTGCAGTCGTTGCTCGATCTGCCCGAGGGTCAGCTTAAGATTACCGAGAGCAAGTTCTACCGAATCTCAGGCGAGAGTACGCAGCACAGGGGTGTTATTCCTGACATTAGCTACCCTTCCCTGCTTCAGCACGACGAAATCGGTGAAAGCTCACTGGAGAAGGCCCTTGACTGGGATCGTATAGCGCCCGTTCGCCACAAAAATTATGGTGCGATTGACGCTATTTTGCCGACGTTGGTTGCGAACCACACCCGGCGGGCAAACGCTAATGCGGATTTTCAATACATTTGGGATCAGAAAGCGTTAGCCGAAGACATCAACGGGACCGAGCAATTGCCACTGAACCAGCAAGCGCGAGTTGCGCAGCGTGAAGATCAAGAAGCTCAGTATCTCGCCATCGAAAATACAAGAAGGAAAGCGAAGGGGATGGAAGTCCTGCTATCGCTTGATGAGATGTTCGACACAGCTGAAGACACCTTGGATGCGGGCTCGGAGTCTGAATCTGATGAGGGGTCCGAAAGTATCGATGATGACGATGCATTGATCACCGAAACAGCGCGCATTCTTGTCGATGCCATCAACCTTTCGGGACCCGTGATGGCTAGGGCGAGTGTTCGCTAAAAGCCCAGCCTAAACTGCTGTGTAAAGCGAAATCAGCTTATTAACGTGGGGTAATGATGTCGGTGCCCATGTAGGCCGCAATTGCCGCCGGAAGGACAATGGAGCCGTCAGCTTGTTGTCCGTTCTCAACCACGGCCACCAGCGTCCTACCCACTGCCAAACCGGAACCGTTCAGGGTGTGAAGGAGCTCAGGCTTGCCCGTCGTGGGGTTTCGCCATCGCGCTTGCATTCTTCTTGCTTGGTAGTCTCTAAAATTCGAACAACTTGATATCTCACGGTATGCACTCTGGCCCGGCAACCACACTTCTAGATCGTAGGTAAGGGCTGCACTGAATCCCAGATCGCCACCGCACAGTCGCACCTTACGATAAGGAAGCTCCAGAGCCTGTAAGATCGCTTCCGCATGACCGGTAAGGGCTTCCAGGGCTTCGTCAGACTGTTCGGGTCGAACGGCCTGCACCAACTCAACTTTTTCAAATTGATGCTGGCGAATCAGCCCGCGTGTATCTCTCCCGTAACTCCCCGCCTCGCTCCGGAAACACGGCGTATGCGCGGTGAAGCGAAGTCCGCCCTCCCCCAACTCCGCATCTTCAACGATACGGTCTCTCAGCATGTTGGTAACGGGAACTTCGGCGGTTGGTATTAGATAAAAATCGGAATCCCCTTCAAGCTTGAAGGAGTCCTCGGCGAACTTCGGTAGCTGGCCCGTACCATATAGCGAGTCAGAATTGACAATAAACGGCACATAGACCTCTGTGTAGCCGTGTGCTTGCGTGTGTGTGTCCAGCATGAACTGGGTCAACGCACGTTGTAGTCGCGCTAATCCGCCCTGCATAACGCTAAAGCGGCTACCGGTAATCTTGCCTGCCAGTTCAAAATCGAGTTGACCTAAGGCTTCACCAAGATCGGCGTGGTCCTTGGGAGTAAAAGACAGCTCAGCCGGTGTGCCCCACTTTAAAATCTCCTCATTATCGTCCTCATCTCGCCCTGCGGGCACGGCCCCATCAGGAAGGTTTGGGGTTTGCATCATCAAGTCATCAAGCGCTGTCTGAATTTCCTTTGCTTGCGCTACCGCCTGATCAAGCTCGTCAGAGAGACGATTGAGCACTTCGTTGACCTCTGCCTTCGCGTCGTTTACCGATTTGCCGGACGCGATTAATGCGCCAATTTGCTTAGAGGCTTTCTTTCGCTCGGCTAAAAGTTCCTGGGACCGAATATCGGCCTCCTTGCGCTCAGCGTCGAGTGTAATGAAACGCGACACCGGGAAACTGTAGTGTTTCTTTTCCAGGGCATTAGCGAGGGCTTGTGGGTCTTTACGGACGAGTTTCAGATCTAGCATGAGTAAATGGGATTTAACCTAGAGTGCATTAGGGGCGGTAGTTTACCGTCAAAAATGGATTAGTCGATGATTGCGCGCGCAAGGGTAAAACCAACATAGCAACCGAACAGACACAACAGAACGGAAGACACCGCATAAATACCCGGCCTGAGATAATTACCAGCTTGAAGCTCGGTAAGAAGCTCTAGCGAAAAGGTTGAAAAGGTCGTGAACGCACCTAAAAAACCGACCATCAACCCCAATCTGACCGCCTCTGAGACATTTAAGCGTTCGAAAGCAATGAAACAGCAACCGATAGCAAATGAACCGACAACATTCACGGTTAGCGTGGATAAACCGAATGCACCGACGCCGCTGGCGAGCATCCATTGATGGACACCAAATCGCGCCAACGCACCCATGGCGCCACCCAACGCGATACAGAGAGCGATCATTTGAATGCCTCGGCGTTTGGCGTAGGTTTGACGCTGCGCTCGTCAAAAAAGTCCACATTAGGGGGGACTCGAATGTCAAACGCCTCACGTGCGGGGGCATCCGTAGACTCGATCGTTAGCTGAAAACGCGTCTCACGCCCGAGCGGGTCAACGAGGCGCATTTCCAAAAGCGTTGGACTCACGACGCGCAGTTCAAAGGCGCTGATAGCCTCCATAGAACCCTCAGTCACCTCTTTGGAGAAGGCAGTAAGTTCGGCCTCATCAAGCCAAATTTTAGAAAGTGGCAGCTGTGCTGAACTGGGTACATCACGAAGAATAACGACATCCAAATCCCGATCAACCTGCCAAAATCCGGTAGAGTTCACCACCAACATTTGGCTATCCGGGGTTTGTATATCCCATAAATAATGATCGGGTTTGAGACTTGAAAATCGACCCGAGCTTCTCAGCGTGTAACCCGACGGTCCCTGAGTCTCGCTAGTAAACGTTCCCGACACACCTTCTAAACCGTCAAAGGGCCAGGGTGTCATCTCTTCCGATTGCGCAGGCAGTGACGTGATCAGCAACAGAAGGCCCAGAATGTTGCGGATCAATCATCACCCCCTGGCGGTGGCGGAGCGAGAACCTCACGCTGCCCATTACTACCCATGGCGGAAACAACCCCCGTCGCCTCCATGGTCTCAATAAGTCTCGCGGCACGGTTGTAACCAATTCGGAGTTTGCGCTGGACTGATGAGATTGAGGCGCGGCGACTGCTACACACGTAGTGCACAGCCTCATCGTAGAGTGCATCGCTCTCCGGATCGTCATCGGATGAGGCAGCAGACTGCAATTCTTGGGCAGTTACCGGTGTTTGGCCTCCCTCATCGAGCAATCCATCTATGAACTCAGGTGTGCCACGGCGGCGCCAATCGGCCACGACCCTATGCACCTCGTCGTCGGAGCAAAATGCGCCATGGACACGGGTGGGCGTACTTGAGCCAGACGGCAAATAAAGCATATCCCCATAGCCCAGTAACTGCTCTGCGCCACCTTGATCGAGAATCGTGCGGGAATCTATTTTTGAGGAAACCGAGAACGCCACCCGCGAGGGTATGTTTGCCTTGATAAGGCCCGTGATGACGTCCACCGATGGCCTCTGCGTGGCGAGAACCAGATGAATGCCTGCGGCTCTCGCCTTCTGGGCGATCCGTGCAATTAATTCTTCTACCTTTTTGCCCACGATCATCATCATGTCAGCAAATTCGTCTATCACCACCACGATGCTTGGCAAGGTTTCTAGCGCCGGGGCCACTTGTTCCTCACCGGTTAATTCGAGCACCGGGTCAGGAGTCCACAGTGGATCGTCAATCGGGGTTCCTGCTTTTTCCGCATCTCTTACCTTTCGGTTGTAACCGGCAAGGTTACGAACCCCGAGCAACGACATGAGCTTATAACGACGTTCCATTTCAGCGACGCACCATCGCAAGCCATTCGCTGCGTCCTTCATGTCAGTGATTACCGGGGTAAGGAGGTGCGGAATACCATCGTAGACCGAGAGTTCGAGCATTTTAGGATCGACAAGGATTAATCGCACATCATCGGGTGTGGCCTTGTATAAAAGACTTACCAACATGCAGTTCACGCCGACCGACTTACCCGATCCCGTGGTGCCCGCTACTAAAACGTGCGGCATCTTGCCCAAGTCCGCGACGATGGGTGTTCCCGCAATATCGTGTCCTAGGGCTATCGTAAGCGGCGATTTAGCATCATCAAACTCAGCAGAGCTTAAGACATCTCGGAAATTAACGGTCTGCCGATCTGCATTCGGAATTTCAATGCCGACGACACTCTTACCATGGATCACTTCAACGACCCGGACCGAATTAACGGCTAGGGATCTCGCTAAGTCCTTAGCCAGATTGGAAATCCGACTGACCTTCACTCCAGCCGCAGGTTGTATCTCAAAGCGCGTAACTACAGGGCCCGGATAAACCGATACAACTTCCGCCGTAATACCAAAGTCGGCGAGCTTTATTTCAAGGAGTCGCGATAAAGACTCCAACTCTGACGTTGAGTAGCCTCTGGGACCCGTTTGTGTGGGTGCATCGAGCAGCGCCAAGGGCGGCATGGGTGTGAGCTCAGCGGACTCAAAAAGGGGCTTTTGTTTTTCCCGCTCGGCTTTCTTGCTGACATTTTCAAGAAGCTTAGGTGCTTTGATTTTTGGCGGTGTACGCAGCTTTTCCTTTTCTACATGCGCTGCGATTTGCACACTTCGCTTCGCCTTTTCCGTCCGTAACTTCCGACGGTCATTGAAATCATCGATACATGATCTCAGGGTGTTCATTGTGTTTATCGTTACGCTACCCACCTTCTCTGCCACGCGCATCCAGTCAATATCAAATGCAAGGGTGCCACCCAGCAACACGCAAAAACTCAGAAGCAACCTCGCTCCAAAGTCAGAGAATGCGGCTGTGAACCAAGAAGCGACACCATAACCGATGATCCCCCCGGTTCCCTGTGGCAGAAACGCTTCCTGAGGTACGACTATCTGGATCAGACCTGCACTCGCAGCAAGGAACGTAACCCACCCAAAGCTCGAGATGACGCGATCTGTGGAGGTAACGCCACGGATCACGGCCGGACGAATCGACCGGTATGACAATAATAAAAGAAGCAACGGGACGCCAAGCGCCAGAAACCCGACCAGCGAGTAGACCATATCGGAAAAATAGGCCCCAACGACGCCGCCTTGGTTGCTGAGAACGTTACCCGCCCCGCTTGAACTCCAGCTGGGGTCGGACGTACTGAATGTCAACAGACTAACCAGCGCAAAAGAGGCGCCCGCAAGACCGGCAATGAAGCCTACGCTCGCCATAGCGCCCGGCACGCTCGCTTCAGTGTCCCCTTGTGGCACCTTGGAAGGAGTGTTCTTAGTAGGCAATTCTGAATCCCCCAGTGGTTTGCGGCATCATACCACAAAGATATTTCGGCTATTTTTCGAAAATTAACATTATTAATCAATCACTTGAAGTCGCATTGAAAACCTCAAGCAATGGAATAATATTTCGCTGGCGCCTGTAATGCGGTAGGCTCTGCCCTCGCATTTTTTGACCATGGAAAATCCTTGAGAATGAGTACATCGAATCACCACCGTTTAATTATTTTGGGCTCTGGCCCCGCCGGCTACACCGCCGCTGTTTACGCGGCGAGAGCGAACCTCAACCCCATTGTCATAACGGGTATGCAGCAGGGAGGACAACTCACAACCACAACGGAGGTTGAGAATTGGCCAGGTGGTCCTGAGGGACTTCAGGGGCCCGCGTTGATGCAACAAATGCAAGAGCATGTTGAACGCTATGAGGCCGCAATCGTTTTTGACCATATCGAAAGCGTGGATCTTGCTCAGCGTCCTTTCACATTGTCTGGAACACATTCTTATACCTGTGATTCGCTGATTATTGCGACAGGGGCGTCGGCCCAGTACTTGGGGCTGCCCAGCGAAAGCGCCTTTATGGGCAAAGGTGTCAGTGCCTGTGCCACTTGCGATGGCTTCTTCTACCGAAATAAAGAAGTGGTTGTTGTTGGTGGGGGTAACACCGCGGTAGAGGAAGCGCTTTACCTGTCCAATTTGTGCAGTAAGGTACACCTCGTCCACCGTCGCGATGAGTTAAGAGCAGAAAAAGTACTTCAAGATCGCCTCTTCTCTCGAGCCGAAGAGGGGCGCATAACGCTTAATTGGCACCGACAGCTTGAAGAGGTGCTTGGAGATGAGAGTGGCGTTACGGGGGTTCGATTGGCCTCAGCTAAGGGTGAGCCGTCAGCGGAACTTGAGGTTGATGGTGTTTTTATTGCCATAGGCCACAAACCCAACACGGATATGTTCGTGGGGCAGCTGGACATGAATGACGGTTACATTAAAACCCTCTCGGGATTGGACGGGAACGCCACGCTTACCTCGGTAGAGGGTGTGTTTGCGGCAGGCGATGTCTCTGATCATGTATACCGACAAGCGATCACCTCTGCAGGCTTTGGCTGTATGGCAGCGTTGGACGCTGAAAAGTATCTCGACGCACAGTAGCGGCCCCTCTCGATATGATCGAGCCGTTTCCTCCTACTGAGAATGCGCTAAAAGACCCTAACGGTCTTTTAGCCGTAGGCGGTGACCTTAGCGCTGAGCGGCTGTTACACGCTTATCAGCGAGGCATATTTCCTTGGTATGAAGAGGGAGAGCCTATTTTATGGTGGACGCCAGATCCTCGCGCCGTGCTGTTCCCAGATGAGCTCCATGTATCGCGATCACTGCGTAGATTTCTTTCGAAGTGCAATTGGGAAATATCCGTTAATCGCTGCTTCGATGATGTTGTATCAGCCTGTGCGGACCTCACTGAGGAGCGCTCAGCGACCTGGATAAGCAGTGATATTGCAACCGCTTATTCTCAACTTCATCTTTTGGGGTATGCGCAAAGCATTGAAGTCTTCGATGGCCATGAGCTCATTGGCGGCCTCTACGGCGTCGTCCTCGGCCGGGTATTCTTTGGCGAGTCCATGTTCTCGCGGCGCGCCAATGCATCGAAGGTGGCACTTCACTACCTTTGCTCAAAAGTGCCGTTTCCTGACCTCGAACTCATAGACTGTCAAATGCCGAATGCACACTTAGAGTCACTTGGCATGACGCTTATTTCGAGAACGAAGTTTGAAGGACTGCTGCGGGACCACTTAGGGCCTTTTGAGTAACACTAAATTTCAATAATAGTCGTCGATAAATCGATCGATTTACTCAGTCTTGTACCGGCTTCATCTCTCGCCTGAACCAGGCATGCGTCACAAGGGCAATGTAAATAGGTATGCCGAGCTCGAGCACCTCCTCCAGTGCCCCAAGGAACGAACCAACCTCAGGAGCAACGTCGATACCCAGTGGCTGCAATTTGCGAGGCAGACCATCTATCGACTTAGAGAAAGCGAGTAAGAAGAACACAATTGCGACCCCCACGGCTTCGGGCGTTTTTTGCTTCAAACCAGAGAGGAATCCCGTGAAATGCCGAGATAGGATCATGTACACAGACCAGATCAGTATTGTCACGACGATTAACCCAGCAAATTTCTCACCCGCTGGGACATCTGGGCTGATGAAAAAGCGCGATTTGAGAATACCTATGGTCGTAAAGGCCTTATCAAAATCAAGCTCGCGACAGCCAAAAAGGGTCACTAATACGACGAAATAACCCCGGTAACGAATAAACTGCTGTCCTCCTCGAGCAAGCATAAAGGCGGCGCAAGCGAAGTAGCCAAACGCCGATGCACGCTCAATAAGCCCGGACTCGGTCAGCAGAATATGTTCGACCGATTCTCGAAACCTGAGGACAATAGCACTCAGCAAAGCCAGGCCAATGGCGACATAACCGTAATACGTGAAGTGCCTACTCTGGCTCATGTGAGACCTCGTTTATTTGCTCAGAACACCGGTTCGAAGCTATTTCGTTTCTCGATGGGTTTTTAAAGTTCAGCGATAGCGCAACTGCAGCGTTGCTGCATCCGCCGGCCGTCTGACATTTAACAGGGTGAACCAGCCTTTACCGCCGCATGATTATCCATTGAATGATCGCAAAATAAGGGTTGTTAAGCCACCCGAGGCGCTACATACGTCGTGACTCTGACTCACCTCGACTGTGAAAATAGCCGCTGGCGTCTTTTCGAGGAGTGGTTATGTCACTACACTAGGCGGTATTGAGAGGGCGTCATGTTAGGCGCTCAGATACAAGAACACACGCGAGCAATGCAGTGACGGCGAATCTCCGGGAAATTAAGGTCTTTACCACCTTCCCACATCGGTGCTCTTACCTCCCCGAAATGGAGGCCACGACTTTGTTTGTGGACCCCCGCCAGGCGGTCACTCCCGAGTTGTACACAGAGCTTTCCCTCATGGGCTTTAGACGCAGCGGCGATCATATATACCGGCCCCACTGTAATAACTGTAGCGCCTGTGTTGCTGCCCGCGTTGCTACCGGTGGCTTTAAGCCCAGTAAAAGTCAACGTCGCGTCATTAATGCCAACCGAGATTTACAGCTTGAAATTACCAACTCGGTAAGTGGAGACGACGAGGCCTACGCCCTTTACGAACGCTATATTACCGGGAAACACGCTGACGGTGACATGTACCCACCCGACAGGGCGCAGTACGAGTCATTTTTGAATAATAGTCTTGGCTCGACGCGCTACTTTAAGTTGTATGAGAAAAACACGCTGGTTTGTGTCGCCGTGTCTGACGAGATGCTCGATGGCTTTGCAGCGATTTACACCTTCTACGATCCAGACTTAGAAAAGCGAAGCCTTGGTACGTATGCCGTGTTGCTGCAAATCTCGCATGCAAAAAGGCGGGGTATGCCTTACATCTACCTCGGATACTGGATAGAAAACTGCCAGAAAATGAGCTACAAGACGCGCTTTCAACCACTAGAGATGCTCATTCAAGGAAGGTGGTACGGGGACACAGGTGACAAACCGAGTGATTTGTCGCCCATTCCCGTCGTTACATTACCGTCCGATCTCTGAGCTTAACGCTCGCGATAAGTAATTCGGCCTTTGGTCAAATCGTATGGGGTCACCTCGACACGTACTTTGTCCCCAGTCAAAATCCGGATGTAGTTCTTGCGCATCTTCCCTGAGATGTGCGCTGTAACGACATGTCCGTTCTCCAGGCGTACACGGAACGTGGTGTTAGGAAGCGTATCGATAATCTCCCCTTCCATTTCGATTTGATCTTCTTTAGCCATTAAACCTACCTAATTGGATTGATGGCGCGCACTCTATCTCAAAGTGCGCGTTGGGAAAACCATCAGTTGCTGGCATTACGTGTAATTTCTTACGCTGGAACTGCTTCCTCGGAGATCTCGACAACAGCCGATACCGACAGACCATCCCCCTCAGCATTGACACTCACTTGAGCAATGCCCCCTTTTGACAGCTCCCCGAAGAGAACCATATCCGCCAGAGGCTTTTTAATGTGCTCCTGAATTACCCGCTCCATGGGACGAGCGCCCATGTTTCGATCATATCCTTCCTCAACCAGCCACTCACGTGCACTCTCATCTACGTGTAACTGAACACGTTTTTCGTCTAATTGGGTCTGAAGCGACGTTAGGAATTTATCGACTACCGTAAGAATGACGTCCTGATCCAGTGGCTCAAACGGCACGATCGCATCAAGTCGGTTCCTAAACTCCGGTGTAAACAGCTTGTTGATCGCCTCCATCGCGTCGGTGCTGTTATCTTGCGTAGAAAAGCCAATGGAACGTTTCGCTATGCTTTCTGCACCAGCATTCGTGGTCATCACAACGATGACGTTACGAAAATCGGCTTTTCGGCCGTTGTTGTCCGTCAGCGTTCCGTGGTCCATGACCTGGAGCAGTAAATTGAAGACCTCTGGGTGGGCTTTTTCGATTTCGTCCAATAGAACGACCGAGTGAGGATGCTTTGTGACCGCATCGGTCAGTAACCCACCCTGATCGTAGCCGACATATCCAGGCGGAGCCCCGATCAGGCGTGACACGGTGTGTCGCTCCATGTACTCCGACATATCGAAACGCAACAACTCAAGTCCTAGCTGCATTGCGAGCTGCTTGGTCACCTCCGTCTTTCCAACACCTGTTGGGCCGGCAAGAAGGAAGCTACCGATAGGTTTATCACCAGAGCGTAACCCGGCTCGCGCTAACTTAATCGAGCTTACTAGCTGGCTTACGGCCTTGTTTTGACCAAACACAACCAAAGAGAGATTGGACTCCAGCTTCTCAAGCAATTCTTTATCATCACTGTTGACTGTTTTAGGCGGAATTCGCGCAATCTTCGCGATCACCGCCTCGATATCTCCTGGACCCACTACCTTCTTTCGCTTGCTCACCGGCTGTAGCTGCTGGAAAGCGCCCGCCTCGTCAATCACATCAATCGCCTTGTCCGGCAGGAACCGATCGGTAATGTACCGTGCTGCCATCTCGGTTGCCGTTCGAAGCGCCTTATCGGTGTAACGCAGGCCATGATGCTCTTCAAAACGCGATTTCAACCCTTTCAAAATCTTGTAGGCGTCATCCACCGATGGCTCGAGCACATCGACCTTTTGGAAGCGCCGGCTCAAGGCTTTGTCCTTATCGAAAATGCCTCGGTACTCCGCGTAGGTCGTAGAGCCGATACACCGCAGCTTGCCAGAACTCAGCAGGGGTTTTAACAAATTGCTTGCGTCCATCACGCCACCGGATGCAGCGCCCGCACCGATAATTGTGTGGATCTCGTCGATGAAGAGGATCGACCCATCGCGACGCTTCAAGTCAGCCAGAACGCCCTTAAAGCGCTTCTCAAAGTCGCCTCGATACTTAGTACCAGCGAGCAGTGCGCCAAGGTCAAGCGAGAAAACCTCTGCAGTCTTTAATGTATCGGGCACCTGACCGTCTACGATGAGCTTCGCCAGGCCTTCGGCAATAGCCGTTTTTCCAACGCCTGACTCGCCCACAAGCAAGGGATTATTTTTCCGACGACGCGCCAAAATTTGTGCGACGCGCTCCACCTCGTCAAGGCGACCGATCAGCGGGTCTATCTGCCCCTGAATGGCCTCTTCGTTGAGATTTGTTGCGTATTTATCAAGCGGGCTTTCCTCTTCATCGGCGCCTTCACTCGTACCTGCGCTGGTCGGAAACTCGTCATCAGCGCCCTCTTCCTCGTCCTCTGATTTGCTCACTCCGTGCGTAATAAAATTCACGATATCAAGCCGCGAAATATCTTGGGTTTTGAGGAAGTAGACGGCTTGGCTCTCCTGCTCGGAAAATATAGCCACCAGAACATTTGCACCTGTTACTTCGGCTTTGCCCGAGCTTTGCACATGGAATACAGCGCGTTGCAGGACCCTCTGAAATCCGAGCGTCGGCTGTGTATCCACCTCCTCATCTCCCGACACCATCGGGGTTGTCGCATCGATAAACTCGACGAGATCACCGCGCAGCCCGTCCACATTAGCACTACAAGCCGATAGCACCTTCAATGCGGCAGGGTCATCGAGCAGTGCGAGCAACAAGTGCTCTACCGTAATGAATTCGTGTCTCTGGGCCCTGGCCTGCTTAAAAGACTCATTTAAAGCCCGCTCAAGATCTTTACTCAGCACTATTCATTCTCCTTCATCATCTTGTGAGGGCTCGACCTCGCATAAGAGCGGGTGGCCGTTGTCTCTAGCTGCTTGATTGACAAGTTCTGCCTTAGTTTCGGCGACATCGCGTGTGTAGATACCACACACGCCTTTTCCTTGGGTGTGCACGGCCAGCATGACCTGCGTCGCCTTTTCCCGGCTCATCGAAAAAAAGTGCTCTAGCACCTGAATGACAAACTCCATTGGCGTGTAGTCGTCATTGAGGAGAACAACTCTGTATAGCGGCGGACGCTTGGTTTTCGGCTTGGCAGGCGCGACCGCAAGATCGCCCTCATCATCACCACGATCGGGCGAGGACGAAGATACATTGATAAACAGTCGGTTCATTTGATAAATCATGGGTCACATGTGTAACAGCGTTCGTATATTATAGTCTAGTACGCATATCGCTGTGTTCTGGTCGATACTTTGTCACTACTAATCTGATATCAAATGGGACAAGTCTGATCCTCAGCAGGCTAAGGACACCCCGTATCCGAGCGATTGGCGGTCAAGACTCTAATTCGACGTTCAATTCCTCTCGGTCCCAACGTATGAAAAGCCGCATTATTTTTGATCGGAACATCAGGGATATCTTTTGGCAAAACGGTAAAGACTGTTTTTCGTGAGGCAAAAAAAAGCCCGCTACTGCGGGCTCTCTCGCTAGCCATTGAGCTCAGTTCATGTGATCAATAATGGCGTCGCCAAAGGCAGAGCATGAGACCTCTGTCGCGTTATCCGTAAGACGCGCGAAATCATACGTCACTGTTTTAGCTTGGATAGCACCATTCATACCGTCGATCACGAGGTCCGCGGCCTCATTCCATCCCAGATGACGCAACATCATTTCTGCTGACAGAATTAAAGATCCGGGATTCACCTTGTCCTGACCTGTGTATTTAGGCGCGGTGCCGTGTGTTGCCTCGAATAAGGCAATATCGTCAGACAAGTTTGCGCCGGGCGCGATTCCAATACCACCCACCTGCGCGGCTAATGCGTCGGAGAGATAGTCACCATTTAGGTTTAAGGTCGCTATGACACTGTACTCTCGAGGGCGCAACAAAATCTGCTGCAACATGGCGTCAGCGATGACATCTTTGATGATGATATCTTTGCCGGTATTCGGGTTGGTGATCTTCACCCAAGGGCCGCCATCAAGCAGTTCTCCACCAAACTCTTCCATCGCCAGTTCATATCCCCAATCGCGGAACGAACCCTCGGTGAACTTCATAATATTGCCTTTATGGACCAACGTTACCGAAGGCAGATCTTGATCAATGGCATACTGGATGGATTTTCTGACTAATCGCTTAGTGCCCTGTGCAGATACGGGTTTGATACCAATACCGACATTTTGTGGGAACCGGATCTTAGTCGCGCCCATCTCGTTGATCAGGAAGTCGACTACCTTTTTCGCCTCATCGGAATCCGCTTGGTATTCGATACCCGCGTAGATGTCTTCAGAATTCTCCCTGAAGATAACCATGTTGGTATCGCCAGGCGCTTTCACGGGTGACGGAACACCCTCGAACCAACGAACAGGTCGTAAGCATGTGTAGAGATCGAGTTCTTGTCGTAAGGCCACGTTGAGCGATCTGAAGCCGCCACCAACCGGTGTGGTCAGAGGGCCTTTAATCGCCACAAGGTACGACTTGATTGCATCTAACGTCTCTTGTGGAAACCAGTCGCCCTCGTAGAGTTCAGCCGCTTTCTCACCGGTGTAGATCTCCATCCAAGCGATTTTCTTCTCTTTGGCGTACGCTTTTTCCACCGCCGCGTCGACCACTTTGATCATGACCGGGCTAATATCAATGCCAATACCATCCCCTTCGATGTAGGGGATAATAGGTGTATTCGGTACGTTGAGGCTGTGATCCTCATTCGCGGTAATAGGTGTTCCCTCTGCAGGAACCTTGATGTGCTGATAGGCCATAAAAGTCAGATCCTTTCTGTTTGATTGACTGGCTGGCTGAGCTGTTGCTCGCCCCCGATTGAATCATCTCAAGCGATTCGTTTATTGTGTGGCGGTTATCCACCTCTTATGCCGTGAGCTTATCACTTTTTTGTCAAAGACTAACGCGATGAATCGCCTGTTATTGTTAAACAAACCCTTTCAAGTGCTCTCGCAGTTCACCGACCGTGATCGGCCTGACAATCCCAGAGCGACACTTGCAGATTACCTCACGGCGCCTGAATTTAGAGCCGCTGGGCGTCTTGACTATGACTCCGAGGGATTACTGATCCTCACTGATGACGGGGTTTTGCAGGATCAGTTAGCCAATCCCAAACACAAACAATGGAAAACTTATTGGGTGCAAGTAGAGGGCACGGCGACCACTAAAGTTTGCAGAGCACTCGAGCAAGGCGTCTTACTCAAAGATGGACCGACCCTACCGGCACGGTGCAGACTTTTACAAATACCGACTATTTGGGACAGAAATCCACCGATTCGCCACCGTGCATCGGTTCCGGACAGCTGGATTGAACTCTCCATTTGTGAAGGGCGGAACCGTCAAGTGCGACGCATGACTGCGGCGGTGGGTTTTCCGACGTTGCGGTTAATCCGAAAAAGCATAGGCCCCTACTCCGTCGATGGCCTGGAGCCGGGTCAGCACACGTACGTGGAACCCATCACGACTCAAAGCGGGAATAACACCGGTAAGCGCCAACCGAGTAGCTTTTCAAGACGGGTAAGGACAAGATCAGCCCGTCATAGCGAGCGTAGGCAGAATACACATGATGACTGATGACCGATTCACCCCGCACGCCACCGTCGCGACCGTAATAGAGCGCCGCGGCAAGTTTCTTCTGGTGGAAGAGCACAGTCAGGGCAGGCGAGTTCTTAATCAACCTGCCGGACATCTCGAGCCGAATGAAACGCTGCTCGAGGCCGCCGTGAGGGAAACGCTTGAGGAGACGTGCTGGCAGATCGCGCTTACTGGGTATTTGGGTGTGACCATTGTGAATGGCGCAAATGGGGTCTGCTACCTACGTCATAGCTTCGTGGGTACACCCATTCAATACAATGAGAGCCTCGAGCGAGACTCAAAGATCACCGACACGCACTGGCTGACACGCCACGAGATTCAGGAATCCACAATCGCGCTGCGGCATCCCGTAGTGCTCGACATCATCGATCAGTATTTAGAGAATACGGCCGTGTCTCTAAATCTCGTTCGCAGCCTATGAATAACAACAACGCTACCAAAGTGATCGTCGGTATGTCTGGCGGCGTCGATTCATCTGTTTCCGCTTTGCTGCTTAAAGAGCAGGGTTATCAGGTCGAAGGTCTGTTCATGAAGAACTGGGACGAGGACGACGGTACCGAATACTGCACGGCAAAAGAGGACCTCGCTGACGCTCAGAGCGTGGCAGATGCCCTCGGAATACGTCTGCACGCAGCAAATTTTGCCGCCGAGTACTGGGACAACGTTTTTGAGCATTTCCTTAAGGAGTACAGCGCTGGCCGCACACCAAACCCTGACATTTTGTGTAACAAAGAGATCAAATTCAGAGCCTTTCTCGACTTCGCCAAGTCACTCGGAGCAGACAAAATCGCGACCGGTCACTATGTACAGACAGGGATAAGCGAAGAAAGGACCACGCTGCTTAAAGGGCGTGACAAGAGCAAGGATCAAAGCTATTTCTTGCATCAGGTAGACCATGAAGCCCTGGCAGACACCCTCTTTCCCATCGGAGAAATGGAAAAAGTCGAGGTGCGTGAAATAGCGAAAAAACATAAATTTGGTACTGCCACCAAAAAAGACAGCACGGGTATTTGTTTCATTGGCGAGCGCCGCTTTTCGGATTTTCTCTCGCAATACCTCAAGAAGAACCCTGGCCCCATAAAAAGCACCGACGGCGACATTATTGGAGAGCATCAAGGACTTATGTATCACACTATTGGTCAGCGTCAGGGTCTGGGTATTGGCGGATTAAAAAACGCCACAGAAGCCCCTTGGTACGTCGTTGATAAGAATGTGCAAAACAATACGCTGTGGGTTTGTCAGGGCAACGAAAATCCGGCGCTATTCGCTTGTAGTCTTCACGTCTCGGAGCTTTTTTGGATAAGTGGGTCGGAACCTAAGATGTCGTTTAACTGCAGTGCTAAAGTCAGATACCGTCAAGCCGATCAAGCCTGCACTGTCAGTAAAGCCAGTGATGGGTATGAGGTCGTGTTTGCGACACCGCAACGGGCCATAACGCCCGGACAATCGCTTGTCCTATACGAGGGAGAGGTCTGTCTTGGCGGAGGGGTAATTGAGCAGGTTTCCGCGCGCATGGGAGAGAGTTGGCAGTGAGTGATCGGTCGGACATTGAACAGCAAGTCATCGCCTTAGCAGGCGTTGCTCAGGCGGCGAGAATGGTTGATCAAGTTGCCAAAACGGGCACCTACCCTAGCGCTTTTTTCGAAGCATCGTTGCGGTCGCTTTTCGCATTCGATGTGCCCACGCCGGAGGCCGTTTTTGGAAATATACAAGGCGTCAAACTCGGGCTTCGCTGCATTGTCGATATGCTTACCGATGCGACAAATGAAGATAATGTCGCTATGGGTCTGTATTTGCGTGGCTTATTTAAGCTTGAGGCTCAGTTTAGAAAACGCGCTGACCTTCAAGAGGTCGTTGCTACACGCCTTGAACACGTAAACTTCAAAGCGCAGCACTTTAGCGACGATGCGGTTGAGTTGGCGGCGAGTATAAGCTCAATTTATCAGGACACGATCAGTCACCTACCCTATCGAATCAAAGTAAAAGGTAGTGTGCAGCACCTGCAAGAAACCAAAAATTCCGATTTAGTGCGAACACTTTTATTGGCCGGCTTGCGCTCAGCGCACCTTTGGCATCAGCTAGGAGGACGTCAACGCCACTTTATTCTCCGTGCCCGCCAGCTCGTCACCGCTGCTGAATCATTGAGCGGAGAGCTTTCATCCGTCGAGGGGAATGACTCCCTTCACTAGGCGCTCGCGTGTTAAACTAATAGGGCATGCTCGGAGCCCTAATATGACTTATCAAACCGCCACTGCCCTATCGCCACTGGATGGGCGGTACGCTAACAAACTTGACCCACTACGCAGTATTTTCAGCGAGTACGGACTTATCGCTCGACGATTGGAGGTGGAGGTTAAGTGGTTACAAACACTGTCTTCACTCCCTGAAATTACGGAAGTTCCAAACTTCAGCGCTGAGTCTGAATCCACACTATCAGCGGTCCTGACTGGCTTTGATGTAGACGGCGCGGCGCAGGTCAAGGATATTGAAAAGACCACGAACCATGACGTGAAGGCGATTGAGTATTATCTCAAGGATGCGATTGCATCTGATCCCAGCCTTGCCGCCGCGAGCGAATTTGTGCACTTTGCATGCACGAGTGAAGACATCAATAACCTGTCTCATGCGCTAATGCTCAGAGATGGTGTTCCCGTTATTGCGAGAGAAATGCGGGCGATAATCACAGGTATCGAAGCGATCGCGAGAGAACATGCAACGCTACCGATGCTCAGTCGAACCCATGGTCAAACTGCCAGTCCCACAACCTTGGGTAAAGAAATGGCCAATGTTGCGGTGAGACTAAAGCGGCAACTCGAAGCGGTTGAATCGATCGAGCCGCTGGGGAAATTTAATGGCGCCGTCGGCAATTTTAATGCCCACATGAGCGCCTACCCCTCGCTCGACTGGGAGCGCATATCGAGAGATTTCGTTGAATCGCTGAATCTTACTTGGAACCCAATGACGACGCAGATTGAGCCCCATGACTACATGGCGGAGATGTTTCAGGCAATCATGCGCTTTAACACGATTGTTATTGATTTTGATCGCGATATTTGGAGCTACATTTCACTCGGGTACTTCAAGCAAAAAACGATTGCCGGAGAAATTGGTTCATCGACGATGCCGCACAAAGTCAATCCCATAGACTTTGAAAATTCTGAGGGAAATCTCGGACTTGCCAATGCCATACTCGCCCATCTCGCTGAGAAGCTACCTGTAAGTCGGTGGCAGCGTGATCTCACGGACAGCACTGTCCTGCGAAACATGGGTGTTGGATTCGGCTACTCGCTCTTAGCGTATGCATCAACGTTAAAAGGTATCAGTAAGCTCGAAGTCAACGCAGCAAAACTCGCCGCTGATCTTGATAACAGCTGGGAAGTGCTGGCTGAGCCAATCCAAACCGTCATGCGGCGATACGGCATACCGGAGCCCTATGAGAAACTCAAAGCGCTCACAAGAGGACAAGCTATAACCAAAGAGCTGCTCCAAGCGTTCATAGACACCCTCGAGCTACCTGCGCCAGTCATAGAGGAGCTCAGGGCGCTGACGCCGGCTACCTACATCGGTATGGCTGATACATTGACGCAAAAGTGGTTGGACTAACTCATTGATTTCGCCCCGCTTTCAGTTTGACGCGCAGGCATTTCTTGTCGACTGCTGGCAACAAAAGCCAACACTAATTCGCGGAGCGATACCCGGCTTCCAATCACCGATTACGCCCGAGGAGCTTGGTGGATTGGCCATGGAGGAACAGGCTGACGCGCGCATCGTTTCTTTTGATGGATCGCAGTGGACACTGGCGCACGGCCCGTTCTGCGAGCAAGATTTTCAGCGACAGGGTCAATGGAGTCTTTTAGTTCAACGCGTTGACGAGTGGTTTCCCGAGGTTATGGCGCTGCGCGGCTGCGTCGATTTTTTACCTCAGTGGCGGTTTGACGACATTATGGTGAGTTACGCAACCGATGGTGCCGGCGTCGGGCCTCACTTTGATCTCTACGATGTATTTTTGCTTCAAGGTGCAGGGGAAAGACGCTGGAAAATAGGCCCAAAATGCGACAGCACTACCCCGACACTCAGCGCCAGCGATCTTAGGTTAATCGATGAGTTTGATCCGATAGAGACTCACGTGCTCAAACCAGGAGACGTGCTATACATTCCCCCCGGGTACGCGCATTGGGGCGAGGCTGTTGGCGAAAGTATGACCTTCTCTCTGGGTTTTAGAGCCCCCCGGATTAAAGATTTAATCGCGCGCCTATCCGACACCCTGATCGATCAGATCAAGGACGACTTGTTATTAGAGGACTGGGACTCGATGAAGGTGCAACCTCGTCCGGGTGAGCTCACAAGTAGTCACACTGATAATGCGAGAAGAGCTATCCTCAACACACTCACTGCACTCGATACAGATGATGCTTGGTATGCCGAATTGCTCTCTGATATGGGGCCATCGCCTGAGCCCTGTGAAGAACCTATAGCGCGCTTTGTTGAGCTCAATCCGAGTCAGCGTCTGGTCTGGCAAGAGGCCAGCGAGCACATTGCGACTTACTTAGGGGGCGAGCTCTACACACTGCGAGTAGAGGATGAAGCAATGCTCACTTCGCTGTGTGCCGGCGAATTCATTGATATAACCATGACCGACAGCTATCAAATCGATATTCTCAGACAGTGGTGGTCTCTGGGCTTTCTAGAGGAACGTTTTCTCAACGATACCCACTAAGACGCCAGTATAATACCGACCTCGTTTCCTTCGAAGTGAACGGCATAGACGGGAAGCGACGAGCAAAAACCCTCAACGTGAGCCCCGGACTGCAAGGAAAAACCAAAGTTGTGCCGCGGACAGATTACTATCTGATTCTCGATCATGGCATCATCGAGTAATTGCTCCTGATGAGGACATACCGCGCCAAAGGCGAAAAATTCGTCGCCCTCTTTCGCCAAAATAAGCTCCAGTGAATCGATCTTAAATCGCTTGCGGTAGCCATCCTCAATGTTGATGAGCTTATCCAGTACGAGGAAACGCATGGTTCTACGACCTCGAACCGAGCATATTGATGATGTCGATCGCCGCACTGACCGGCGTCAACGTTCCGGTGCTTACCTTTTCTTTTATCATGGGCAAAGCCTGCTGGATCTCAGCGTTATCACTCAGTTGCTGCCGTAACATTTCATCCGTAAGTTGCGACATCCACTGGAGATTTTGTTCTGCGCGGCGACGCTCCAAAGCGCCCCTTTGCGTACCCTGCTCCCGATAACGCATCATCATTGACCAGCATTCCGCGATCCCATCCTGTTCTAACGCAGAGCACATGTGTACCTCGGGTTTCCAGAAATCATTACTTGCAAGGAGCGACATAGCGCTTTGGTAATGAAGCTTAGTTTTTCTCGCAAGACTCGAACTCTCGCCATCGGCTTTGTTAATCATGATTGCATCGGCAAGCTCTAAAATACCTTTCTTAATGCCCTGAAGTTCGTCTCCTCCTCCGGGAAGTAGGAGCATGAGAAAGAAATCGACCATACTGCCGACTTGATGCTCAGACTGGCCCACACCAACGGTTTCAACCAGAACGACGTCAAAGCCCGCCGCCTCACAAAGCAACATGGACTCTCGGGTTTTCAGCGCGACACCGCCTAGTGCTCTCCCTGCAGGAGACGGTCGTATAAATGCATCGGCCTCACGGGACAATCGCTCCATTCGGGTCTTGTCACCCAGAATAGAGCCTCCAGCCATGGGGGAACTGGGATCCACTGCTAAGACGGCGACCTTATGCCCCTGCGAGATTAAATATTGCCCAAACGCCTCTATAAAGGTCGATTTCCCAACACCCGGGACACCCGTGATACCCACTCTGAGACTGTTTCCAGTCTGCGGGAGTAGTTTATTTAAAAGAACCTGTGAGGCCTCTCGATCCTCGGGGCGTGAGCTCTCGATAAGGGTTATCGCCTTAGCAAGGGCTCGTCTGTTACCCGAAAGAATGCTTTCAGCGGTTGGCGTTGACGGCATCGAGCACCTTTCGTGCTGCTTCAGGAATCGGCGTTCCCGGACCAAAGATGAGTGTTACACCTGCGTCGTAGAGATATTGATAATCTTGCTGGGGGATTACCCCACCGGCTATGACAACGATATCCTCCGCTCCCTCTGCTTTGAGCGCATCGATAAGTTGCGGCACGAGTGTTTTGTGACCTGCGGCCAAGCTTGATGCCCCTACAATATGGACATCATTCTCAACGGCTTGACGAGCAACCTCTTCAGGCGTGGAGAACATCGGTGACAAATCGACGTCGAAGCCGACGTCAGCGAATGCGGTAGCTACGACCTTGGCACCGCGATCGTGACCATCCTGCCCCATTTTTGCTACCAACAGCCTCGGTCGTCTGCCGTGGTTTGCAACAAAGCCTTCTATATCTATGGAAATTTGTTTCCAGTTTTCATCCTGTTCATAGGCCGCACCATAAACACCCGATACCGTCTGCGCGCTGGCGACAAACCGACCGAAATGCTTCTCCAGCGCTCCTGAAATCTCCCCTACCGTAGCACGATGCCGCGTCGCATTGACCGCTAGCTCCAACACATTGCCATCACCCGTTTCAGCAGCCGCCGACAGTGCGTCGAGACAGGCAGAAACGGCAGCAGCGTCTCGGGTTTCTCTAATGTGCTTGAGTCGTGCTACCTGGGAGTCGCGCACTGCATCATTGTCGACTTCAAGAATATCGACCGGATCTTGTTCATCAATTTGATACTTATTGACACCAACAATGACGTCCTCGCCACGATCAATCCGCGCCTGTTTCTTGGCTGCCGCCTCCTCAATACGCAGTTTAGGAAGACCCGTTTCAATGGCCTGCGCCATGCCCCCGGCCTCTTCTACCTCTTCGATCAACGCGCGAGCCTTTTCGGCTATTTCATTGGTTAGCGACTCCATCATATACGAGCCGCCCCATGGGTCGACGACCTGACTTATGCCGGTCTCTTCTTGCAGAACGAGCTGTGTATTTCTGGCTATCCGCGCCGCGAATTCCGACGGCAACGCAATGGCCTCATCGAGCGCATTCGTATGCAGACTCTGGGTGCCTCCAAAAACAGCCGCCATGGCCTCGATCGTCGTTCTAACGATGTTGTTATAAGGGTCTTGCTCGGTCAGCGACCATCCCGAAGTTTGGCAGTGCGTTCGCAACATTGAACTTTTCGGATTCTCAGGTGAGAACTCGCCCACAATCTCGGCCCATAAAAGTCGCGCCGCACGCATCTTGGCGATCTCCATGTAGAAGTTCATGCCAATTCCCCAGAAAAAAGAGAGTCTGGGCGCAAAATCATCGATATTTAGACCGGCCGCAATGGCGGTTCGAATGTATTCCTTTCCATCAGCTAACGTGTAAGCCAACTCCAGAGCCGCATTCGCGCCGGCCTCTTGCATGTGGTAACCAGAAATCGAGATCGTATTAAACCGCGGCATGTTCTTAGAACAATAAGCAATGATGTCTCCGATGATGCGCATACTCGGTGACGGCGGGTAAATATAGGTATTGCGGACCATGAATTCCTTAAGAATGTCATTCTGAATGGTCCCAGCGAGTGCGTCTGCCCCAACGCCCTGTTCCTCTGCCGCCACAATATAGCCGGCAAGAACCGGAAGAACAGCGCCATTCATGGTCATCGAAACCGACACCTTGTCCATTGGGATACCGTCGAAGAGCACCTTCATATCTTCGACAGAATCGACCGCGACGCCCGCTTTTCCCACATCACCCGCAACACGTGGGTGGTCTGAGTCATAACCTCGATGTGTCGCCAGATCAAAGGCGACCGAAACACCCTGCCCTCCTGCCGCAAGCGCCTTGCGGTAAAAGGCATTACTCTCCTCAGCAGTCGAGAATCCTGCGTATTGCCGAATGGTCCAGCGCCTACCCGCATACATCGTTGCCTGAGGCCCGCGGATATAAGGGCTCATACCGGGCATTGTGTCGGTGTAGGGTAGCTCAGCGGTGTCCTCAGCCGTATAGAGGACTTTCATTGGGATGTCCTCGGGCGTAAACCACGTAAACTCGTCAGGCGTTATGCCCTTGCTCTGCTTCTCTACGAGCGAAGCCCAATTCTCTTTGTTCGCTTTACTGGGGTCATAAATCGACATTAATGGTCTTCCTGTGGCTGCGAGAGTTCGACTAGCACACCATCACAGCTTTTCGGGTGGATAAAGATGACACGCGCGCCATGCGCTCCAGGCGTCGGTGCATCACTCAGGAATTGATAACCTTTGCTTTTTAAGCGTGCGACATCCGCATCGATATCATTCGTCCTAAAACAGAGGTGGTGTATGCCGCCGCCGCGTTTTTCGAGATATTTCGCGATGGGACCCTCGCCACCCAAGGGATGAACTAATTCGATGCTCGACGGCGGTAAAGGGAAAAAAGCGGTCGTCGTTTTGGCGGCTTCTACGGGCTCCGTTCCCTGATAATCGAGCTCAAAGTCAGTCATGAAACGCTCGATAGCGGCCTCTAGATCAGGGACGGCTATGGCTATGTGGTCTAAACCTGTAATCATATTTTTCTCCGCTGTTTAGGCAATAGCGTCCATCAAGACTGCGGTACTGGCCTCGCGGCGGGCGCGAATTTCTGCCTCGGAAAGGACCTCTGGACGTTCACTGGGTGTGACCTTGAAGATCGGCTGACCTTTCTTGATGATTACGCCATCACCCTCGACCAGCACCTCATCCACTACCCCATCAAACGGTGCGTTGACCTTGTTAAACATCTTCATGACTTCAACAATGAATAATGGATCGCCCACTTTGAACGTTGTGCCTGCCTCCGCATAAAGCGGCTCACCCGGCGCCTCACGACCGTAGAACATCCCGCCGCTGGTTGCGACGATCTCATCGGCATTTGCCACCGGTGGTGGAGCCAGCGCTTTGGCCATCGCCTCTTGGTGGTCATCATTGAGCAAGCGCTCTGGAATAAAGATGCTGAGGTCCGAATTGACACAAAGGTCGTAGAACCCGGTCTTGTGGGCCAATGCCGGCAACAAGAGTAAGAGCGTAAGCCCCGCCTGATGACCCTTGTGGGCACCTTGAATGGCGGCCCAGGTGTCGCCGTCAACGCCTGCGGGCGCTTCAGAACCAAACGCTGCACACAACTCATCCCAGGTATCGACGTCGAGCTCATTTATCGCATCAAGATAAAAGGCATCCGCCGTATCGAGTATTTCAGCATCGTGGGACCAAATTTGCTCTGAGGCCGCAGCCCTAGCCTCATCATCAAGATTGAGGAAGTGGTAGGTATCAACCAAGATGTCGATTGGGTTTTCGGCGAACGTGATTTTGTCACCATCCACACTAAACGCATCTTTATTGGCGCTTAACCACCCCGAAAGCGTATGCGGGCAGTCAAGCAGCTTCTGCAGCGGCCGCAGGATAAGCGTTTTCTTAGCCTCCAAGACGGGCCCTGCTGTATCGCCATTGCGCTGACTGTGAACATTCCAGGCCGCCTCGAGGTCGATCTTTTTCGCATCCTGAGCTAACTCGCCCACCGCTGTCAGGTAAGGGACGATGAATTTTGTTGTAGGACGCGCGTGAACCGTTCGATTCAAGAACCAATGCACCAGCCCATAATGGAAATTGAGGTTAGTACTCAGATCTCGACCACGCAAAGTGGTGACTCGGAGTATCTCCGCCATTTTCTCGTAAGACGTGAGCCGTGAATCCCCAACACTCAAAATCAATGCGATATTTGAGTCGTAAGCACCCGCCAAGGTGTACTTCATGAAGACATCAGTGTCTGGATTGTGGACGCAAATACCCTGATCGTCGCGGATTTCGCCCGCTACTGCGTCCGACCAATGCTCAATTTGACCGCCAGCGTGCGGCTGTAGGGCGTCATTCGTAGCGTTCATCCGGGCTTCTAAGCTGTCGTTATTCCGCAGTACGCGATCGGGCTTTGGTAGCGCCCGCCCGTGAGCTGCCAGCAGTACCATGGCTTCCACTAACGAGTTGACGACAAAGCTCTGGGTGGGGTCGTCGGGGTTGCTGAACTCGAGTGCGTAACAAAGCTCAGACACGCGATGCTCCACCTGAATTCGCGTATTCATCTCCATAAAAAAGTGACTGTCGGTGTCGACAATACATTCAAACGTGGATACCGAATCAAGACCGACGGCCGCACCGAATCGAGAAGCCTCTTCTTCCATTGTGTCGAGCGTGACGACATCTGCCTTTAAAACCGCCGCCTCTTCGCTCAGACCCGCGGCCGAGACCTCGACTGCCGCCTCGAGTAAAGACTCCCGCGTTACGGAAACCTCTAGCAATTTTTGCTCGTGCATCTGCAGCGAACAGTCACGGCCACCCAGTGTCATGCACCAGTCGCCGTTACCGATAACTTGAATCTCTTGGTGACGGGTCGATTCGATGTTGAGCTCTACTAGAACGTTTTTATTGTCGCCAACACCGGAGGCCTTTACCTCTTGCAAGATCTCTTTAACGAGCTCGCCTGTTCGTGCCGACTCGCCCCGCTCAACAATGCGCTGGCCCTTACCGCCGCCGCCGCCAATGGCTTTTAGACGCACCCGGTTATTCGGGTACTTTTTATTCATCCCCTCAACCGCCTCTTTCAGCGTCGCAATGAGTTCGTCAATTGAGTAGATGTCGACACCCACTTTGTAGGCGGCAGTCAGCACCCTGTCGGCAAGCTCGTCGACATCGTCTGTATCTAAATCAACTTCACTGAGGCCTTGATCGACGCACAGCTTCGTGAGTGCTTGGGCTGTGGGGTATTTCTTTAGCAGCGTTAGTGCTGTCGCGTTATCGACACCCGGCGTGACTGATACACCGGCCTTTAGTGCCGTTCGCTTGGCTTCATCTTTTAGACCGGCTTGACGTACCGTTCGCGAGCACGGCCCAATAAAGTTAAGGCCGGCATTTTCCATCGATGCGACCATCGCCTCATCTTCGGCCATGAACCCATAACCAGCAAAGATGGCGTTATATCCGTTGTCGTGTGCGATCTGAATTATCTCCTGAATGCGCGCTTCACGATCGGCCTTATCAACACCTGAATAATCACTTACTCGATGAACCCGACTGGGATCTGTGATGGTTCTCAATTCAGGTGCAATAGCTCTCGGATAGACAATCGAATCCTTTTCTGAGAGCAAGATTCCATAATTATCGATACCCATCTCATCAAACACGTCCATGGCTTCTTTTCGGATAGGGCCACGACAAATGATGAGAGGTTTGATGTGGGTGCAATCAAATTGCTTAACCCAGGGGCTATCGCTGTTGCCAAGACGTCGGTCCTGGTGAATCAGCGAATTATGCAAATAGTGTTCGTTTGACACAGTAAAACTCCAATCTTACTCGCTGATTTTTAATGGAATTCACGCTGAACGCCAGACATTGGCTCAGGTGTGTAATGGCGGAGACAAAACATAAGATGTTTCGCAATGACCGAACGGAGCTCTTGTGGCATCACAATCTGTGACACAGATCCGAGGCTCAATGCCTCTTCCGGATTCATGATTTCTCTCTCATAGCGCTTCGCCAAATCGGCCTCGGCCATTTTTGCCCAATCGGCCGCTGCGCTCTGCGCTTGAGACTGCGCGTCCTCATCCGAAATACCTTGTGAGAGCAACTCCGCTTTCATCGCTTCAAGGCGTTGAGGAATGGATGCGCGAAGCGCTTTTAGCTCATCTTTATAAACGTACTCAACACCTGCTGGACCCATCACAGCCACTCGTGTACTGGGGAGTGCGACGACGAAGTCTGCACCTGTTGGGTAATTGTTGTACGACGCATAAGCGCCGCCAAAGGCGTTGCGAATAAGAATAAGGAAGCGTGGAGTGCGCAGATCAACGATTGCATCCAGCATTGCCCGCCCAGCTTGAACAATGCCGCGGTGTTCCTGCTCCCTTCCCGGTAGGAATCCGGTTGTGTCCTCGAGAAACATGACGGGAACATTGTAAAGGTTGCAAAATCGGATAAAGCGCGCATTTTTTAACGCCGCATCAACATCAATTTGACCAGACGCCACGGCAGAGTTGTTGGCGACAAAGCCCACTACGTGCCCACCGATTCGCCCTAGACAAGTAATTGTATTTTTAGCTCGCTCCTCCTGAATCTCGAGGAAGTCCCCGTGATCGCACAGCTGCTGAATCACTATCGAGCTATCGACCGGTGTATTGAAACCGGTTGCCGATTCGAAGGCTGTCTTGAGTAAGGTGTCAATATCACTGGTGCTTCGATCTATCGGGTCAGAACACACCTGAACACTCGGTGCTTGGCCGTTGTTATCGGGCAAGTAGCGAAGGATCTCTCGAACCTTTCGTAGCGCGGCCACTTCGTCCTCAACGACAAAATCGGTCACACCCGTCTGACTATGAACGCCAGGCCCCCCCAGTTCATCAGGGGTTATGTCCTCTCCGAGCACCGACTTAACAACGCCCGGGCCCGTCAGGCCAAAGAAGGTATCTTTGGGTTGAATAAGGAAGCTACCCTGGCGTGGCAGATAACTACCACCGCCGGCATTAAAGCCAAACATGCACATAATGCTCGGTACAACGCCGGAAATTTTACGCAGCCCCGTAAAGGCCTCAGCGTAGCCATCTAAGCCCCCGACACCTGCGGGAATGTAAGCGCCTGCTGAGTCATTAAGTCCAATCAATGGAATGCCTCGCTCTCCAGCCAGCTCGAACAACCGTGCCAGCTTTTCGCCGTTCGTTGCGTCCATGGAGCCGGCCCGAACGGTAAAGTCATGTCCGTAAATAGCAACGTCACGACCACCAATTCGCCCTACTGCGGTCACCAGAGACGCACCGTCTAAATTGGGACCCCAGTTCTGATACAAAATGGTGGGCGCCTCATCAACTAAGAACTCGATGCGCTCCCAAACCGTCATTCGATTCTTACTGTGTTGGCGTTGAATGTTTTTCGCCGTCGCGGCAGTGCGGGGTAGCGCTTGCAGCTCAACACCGCGCTTTATGGCGGCTTGGTAGTCAGTAGAGGGAGAGAGGTCTTGGTCCCTCTCAGCAAAGGGATTCGTGAGCGTGGGCGTCACGTCATTGGTGTGAGTAGTGTCCATTCTTATCCTTGAATGTTAAAAATCGCACGTCGGCGTGGTCAATCGCTATAGCTTAGTCGCTAGGGGTTCATACGCAGGCCAGCGATATCCGATGACCTGCGCAATAGTCGCACAAAGCCGCGTGAAAAACCCCTTCAAATAGTCGTATTTTTATCCTTTATATCGTCTAAATGCGTGGAACTTCGAGTCTTGCGCAAAACTCATTGCGCTCCTCGGGGTCGGCTATAGCCATTGCGTGTTTGACAATATCGGCCGTTAAGTGAGGCGCGAGCTGCTCGATAAACGCGTACATAAATCCTCTTAGGAAGGTCCCACGGCGAAACGCAATGCAAGACAACAAAGAGGCGAAGTAATTGGGGGAGCCTATCTTTATAAGATCGGCATCACTGTGTTGCTCATAAGCCATAGTCGAAATAATGCCTACACCAAGCCCTCTGCGGACGTACGTTTTAATGACATCTGCATCAGCCGCGGTCACAACATAGTTAGGTGTCAGGCCACGCGCTTGGAACCCCTCATCGATTCTGAACCGCCCAGTAAAACCCTCTGTGTAGGTAATTAACGGATAGCGCGCAATTTGCTCGAGCGTCGGCGAATCAACCTCTGCAAGCGGATGGCCACTGGGCACCACGACGCAGTGCGACCAGCGAAAGAAGGGTAAGGTCACCAAAGACGCGTATTGCTGCAATGCCTCGGTTGCAATAGCAAAGTCTACGCTCCCTTTCGCAGCCATTTCGGCGATCTGCTGCGGGCTCCCTTGGCGCATTTCGAGCGAGACATCGGGGTGCTCAACGGAGAATCGAGAAATCGAATCGGGCAAGACATAACGCGCCTGACCGTGGGTTGTGGCGAGTGACATACTGCCTGAAACATTATCAGAGTGATCTTGTGCGATCCGTCTTATGGACTCGGTCTGACGAAGGATCTCGCCCGCCATCTCGATGATCGCCTCTCCCGCCGGCGTAATGTGCGTGAGGTGTTTTCCACTGCGCGAAAAAATTTCTACGCCCAGTTCACCCTCGAGCAACCGAATTTGCTTACTGATTCCCGGTTGAGAGGTAAATAAGCTCTGAGCGGTTGCGGAAACGTTTAGGTCGTGATGCGCGACTTCCCAAATGTACTTCAGCTGCTGTAGCTTCATAATAATTGAAAGGCATTAAAATGACGTCTAAAAGATACTTAAGTTCTAAGCAGCTGTACAGCCTAGGTTAAGGCTCGTTGGCAACACCGTGAGGTACATGACCCGTGGCCACATGGTCCGCCGCTAAATGGCAGTGCGTCTCTTGATCATCAAAAAAGACGTCGGCGTCGTAGGCTTTAAGAAACTCAACTTTTGGTAATCCACCGAGAAAAATCGATTCGTCGAGTCGCACGTCCCACGCGCGCAGGGTTCGTATTACCCGCTCATGTGCAGGAGCCGACCTGGCCGTGACAAGCGCCGTTCGAATCAATGGTGATTCCTCCGGCAAGGATTTTTGAAGGAGGTGAAGCGCACTTAAAAAGCTTTTAAAAGGTCCGCCGGTAAGGGGTTGGTTTCTCTGCTCCCGCTCACTTTTCGTGAACGCCTCTAACCCCTCAGCTTTGTAAACCTTCTCTGCCTCATCCGAAAAAAGCACCGCATCGCCATCGAAGGCAAATCGAATAACCGCATCATCGGACTCTGTCACAGGCTTAGAGACCAAGGTGGCAGCGGCAACATTATTTTCTAGCGCCTTTCGCACATCATCGGGCTCAGATGATAGAAAAAGATGGCAGCCAAACGCCTGTATATACCGCCAAGGCGACTCGCCACCGCAAAAGGCCGCGCGGGTAATGGGTAGATTATAGTGTTCAATCGAATTGAATATTCTCAGACCTGTATCAGCTGAATTTCGCGAAAGTAGAACGATTTCTACACCAAGGGGAGCCTCTAGGGTCTCATTGAGTGCCAGGAGTTTTTTGGCAAGGGTAAACGCCTGGCCACGCTCAAGCGGTTTGTCCTCATGCTCCATTTGATAGCTAGCATAGGCCTCAAGCCCCTGTTTCTCGAAAACGAGGTGCTCTGCGTCCAAGTCAAACAAGGCGCGCGAAGAAATGGCGATGACGAGTTTTTCGGGTGCGAGATTTACCATGACGCCAGTCTAACCCTCTCTTTGCAGGCTTGCAGACCTCAACCATTCACTGTGTCGCCCGATGGCTTTCGTCCAAAATACTCGCGCGTTAAGGCGAAGACCACCGGTGACAGGAGTAAGAGACCCACCAGGTTGGGTATGGCCATGAATGCATTGAGCGTGTCAGCGACCAACCAAATCAAACCTAAATCAGCGCCGGCCCCAACCGGGATCGCCAGAACCCAAAGCACACGAAAAGGCATAATTCCTCGGGTACCAAAGAGATAGACAACGCAGCGCTCACCATAAAATGCCCATCCCATCATGGTTGTCGTGGCGAACACGACGACACCAACGGTGACGACCCACTCTCCGCCCGGCAAAACGGCTCCAAAGGCCATCGACGTCAGGCTAGCACCTGACACACCTGAATCGAGCACGCCTGTTAGGACAATGACGAGACCCGTCATCGTGCAGACGATCAAGGTATCAATTAGCGTCCCCAGCATAGCCACGAGTCCCTGCTCGACTGGCTCATCTGTTTTGGCCGCCGCATGGGCAATCGGGGCGCTTCCAAGGCCCGCCTCATTAGAGAAAATTCCGCGTGCCACCCCAAAACGGATGGCTGCCCACACAGTAGCGCCAGCAAAACCACCTGCGGCTGAAGCACCATTAAAGGCGCTATCAATGATCGTGCTGAAGGCAGCGGGGACATCAGAAATATTCATCAAAATGACGATAAGGCTCATAAGGATGTACGAAATGGCCATGGCCGGGACAACAGCTCCGGCCGTATCAGCAATTCGCTTGATACCGCCCAAAATAACCGCTCCTACTAACAACATAAGGACGACACCGGTAATCCACCAGGGAATACCTGCGTTGTCCGTAAGGACCTGCGCGACGGAGTTAGACTGCACCGTGTTGGCGAGGCCGAAACCTGCCGTGGCACCAAACAGGGCAAACGCGAAGGCGAGGCCCGTTGCAAATGACCCGTAGCGCTCTCCTAGGCCATTTCGTATGTAGTACATAGGGCCACCGGAGTAACTACCCTGATCGTCTTGCTCCCTGTAGCGGACGGCCAAAACACCCTCAGCGTACTTGGTTGCCATGCCGAAGAGCGCCGTAATCCACATCCAAAACAATGCCCCAGGACCACCCAATGTAATCGCCGTGGCAACACCGGCAATGTTACCGGTACCGATGGTCGCCGACAGTGATGTCATTAGCGCCTTAAACGGGACAATATCGCCCTCACCTCGACCGGACACACCTGAGAACAAAAGAGAGACGGCGCGCGGCACTTTGCGCAAGGTCATGAAACCCAGCCCAAGGGTTAAATAAATACCCGTGCCCAATAGTAAAATCAGCATGGGAAGCCCCCAAGCCACTGCGTTCACGTCACGGATAATTGTCTCAAGCATCACTCTGCCTCGTCGTTATTGTCTTTTGAAAAGAAGCTCAGGCTCGCCCCAGTGCGGCCTCAACTCCCGATGCATGAGGAAAGATACCGAATACCCCTCCCGTATGCATAAAAATGATGTCTGGGGACTCTGATGCGAAAGACTGCTTCGCCAAATCGGTGACCAGACCATAAAACGCTTTCCCTGTGTAGACCGGGTCAAGTGCTATGCCTTCGAGCCTCGCAAGCTCGGCGAGCGTATCGAATACTTCCTCACCTGCCTTGCCATAGCCTGGACCGATATATTGATCATTTGTGAGCGTCTTAATTGGCTTATTAGGCAGGTCGGTTCGGTTGGCACGTAAATTATCCCAATCCGCCTGCGCCTTGTCATTGAAATAGGCTTCGTCATCGCAGACCGCATAGCTGATCACATCGGCGTCTACACCATGTAACAGCACACCCGCGTTCAACCCTGCCTGTGTGCCGCCTGAACCCGTCGCATGAACGATTGCGGCCCGCTGTAAGCTATGCCTCTGCATATCGGACATCAGCTCCTCTACCGCTGAGATATAACCCCAGATCCCCATCGCATCACTGCCGCCGATCGGTATTGTCAGTGCTTTCTCACCTCTCCTACCCCACCTGTCTTGAGCGTCCGCCAAATACGACGTCATCTCGTCACCCGTGGTCCCCCGAGAGACATAGGTTATCTCCGCATCAAGCAGTCGGCTAAGCAAATAATTGCCGCTAAGCTCCTGCTCATGTCCTCGCAATATCAGTTCACACTTAAGTCCTAGCTGTGCCGCAACCGCAGCTGTTGCGCGACAATGGTTGCTTTGCAGTGCGCCTGCAGTGACTAAAACAGTACAACCTCGATTAATCGCATCCGCAGCAAGGAATTCCAGCTTCCTAACCTTATTCCCGGTGAGCAGAGACCCCGTGAGATCATCACGCTTACACCAAATACGTCGCCCGTTCCCCCACCGCTCTGAGGCTCTATGCAAGAACTGAAAGGGTGACGGCAGAACCGCGAGGGGCTCTCTAGGTGGATAGCTAATAATAGGTTTACGCCCCTAAATTCTTAATCGTGCCCTTGGGTAGTGTGGCAGTGACATGCGTTCGCTGAAACTTGAGATCAACTTTGTCGGACACGTTAACAACCACGTAGAGCTCAGATAAGCCAACAATTTTACCCATCATCCCAGAACTCATGAGGACTTCGTCGCCCTTACCCAATGAGCTCACCAATTCCGCATGTTCCTTTTGGCGCTTGCGCTGCGGTCTGATGGTCGTGAAATACATAAAAATCAACAAACCGATCATCATGACCGGAAGGAACCACTCCCCGCCTGCCGGTGGCGGTGTACCTGCTTGCGCATGTGCCTGGCTAATAAACATATAAATTTACCTCTTTTAAATCAGTTGGTAAGGGTGCTTTTCTAGAAAAATTTAGAACTCAAAATCAATGGTAACCGGTGCGTGGTCAGAAAAACGCTCATCTCGGAGTATCGAGAAAGCCTTACCGGTTCCGGATAATCCGGGCGTCACAAGCATATAATCGAGCCGCCAACCCGTATTATTCGCCCACGCCTGACCACGATTCGACCACCAAGTATAGAGATCGGGCTCTGTGGTCATTTGACGAAACACATCAACCCAGCCTTGCTCATCGTAAAGCTCGGTAAGCCATTCTCGCTCATGCGGCATGAAACCAGAATTCTTTTGATTGCTGCGCCAGTTCTTAATATCAATGTTTTGGTGGCAGGTATTCCAGTCGGCACAAATAATGAATTCGCGGTCTTCATCTAGGAGGGCTTTCATGTGCGGCGTAAACTTTTTCATAAATAGGTCTTTGCGCGCCTGGGCCGCCTCATTGCTCGAGCCCGATGGGACATAGAGTGAAATGACGCTCAGGCCCTCAAAATCAGCCCTCAGATAGCGGCCTTCCGAGTCGACGGGGTCCCATCCTACTTTGATTTCAATCCGAGAGGGCTCTCGCTTAGCGTATACGGCGGTACCACTATAGCCCTTTTTTTCCGCGTCGTTGTAATAACAGTGGTAGCCATCGGGGCGAAACGCTTCATCAACCAGCTGATGCTCCTGCGCTTTGGTTTCCTGAATGCACACCACATCAGCCTCTTGCTTCGCAAGCCACTCAAAGAAGCCCTTTCGCTGCGCAGCCCTAATTCCGTTGGTATTACAGGTAATTACTCTAAACACGCTGTCAGTCCTTCTTTAAACCCTGCACCATTGTTTGCGCACCCTTGATGAAATCCTCCGTCTCTTTCGAGTTCTCATTTCCATCTCGCAACAATCGCATATCGACTGGAACGGTTATGCCTTTTTCCGCCGCGGGTCGCACTTTGATTGCCTTGTGCCAGCGCTGCAAGTGCTCTAAGCCATCGATTTCGATACCGCTCCAGCGATAAGAACGGACCCAAGCCCAATTAGCCATATCCGCGATACTGTATTCGCCGGCCAAATATTCGGTCTTGCCCAGCTGCGTATTCAAAACCTCAAATAATCGACGCCCTTCGCTCTGGTAACGGTCTATTGCTGGCTGGATTTTCTCGGGAAAGTAGCGAAAGAACACATTCGCTTGTCCCATCATGGGTCCTACTCCCCCCATTTGAAACATTAACCATTGAATAACGCGCGAACGACCCACCACATCGCTGGGCATGAATTTGCCGCTCTTCTCCGCCAAGTGAATCATGATCGCGCCCGATTCAAAAATAGAAAGATCATGCTCTCGGTCATAAATTGCTGGAATCCGTCCATTGGGCGAGTGCGCCAGAAACGGCTCCTCTTTCTGTTCTCCTGACCTGAGATCGATCGTATGAACTTCGTAATCGAGGCCCATCTCTTCCAAAGCTATCGACACTTTGTGCCCGTTGGGGGTTGGCGATGTAAACAGATCGATCATAGTCCGAGTTCTTGCAAGGTGTTCAGCACAACCTCATGGTGGTCTTTAGTCTTAAACTTATTGATGATCTCACAGAGGTTACCGGCTTTATCGACCAGATAACTGGTCCGCAAAATGCCATCGAACTCCTTCCCCATGAACTTCTTGGGGCCCCATGCGCCGTAAGCATCGGCGACCGAATGGTCCTCATCGCTCAATAGCTGAAAGTTGAGCGCATCCCGCTCGACAAATTTAGCCAAACGCTTCACTGGGTCGGGGCTGACACCGAAGACAACCACGTCGTGCGCTGCAAGTTGTTCAGCAATGTCACGAAGACCTTGCGCCTGAACCGTACACCCGGGGGTCATTGCTTTTGGATAAAAATACACAAGCACGTTCTTTTCGCCCTGATAATCAGAGAGTGAAATCTCAGTGCCAGTGTGATCTTGGAGTGTGAACTCAGGTGCAGGTGCACCGGTAGTTGGTAAAGCCATTTTCGAAGCCTCATATAGGTGATTATTCGTAAAACGCCGCGTCAGTAAGCGTTAGCCCGAGCGGCGATGCTGGTATCGGATTGTGCTATTGCGAATCGGGAAGTCTTGCGTCTTTCGATCTTCAAAGAATTCTCGCAGCATCTCAATGACAACAGGAAAAGCGAGCTCATCCCAGGGAATCTCGTCCTCTGCGTAAAGCTTGCTCTCTAGACTTTCAGAACCGGCACCAAACTTCCCATCAAGCACCTCGCAGCGATAGAAAACGTATACCTGACTGATATGAGGCACGTCGAAAATACGATAGAGGCTCATATCCACGGCTCTCGCCTCGGCCTCTTCCCACATCTCCCTCGCTGCACCCTCTTCGGTTGTCTCGCGGTTTTCCATGAAACCCGCTGGCAATGTCCATTTACCGTATCGAGGCTCTATTGCGCGCTTGCAAAGAAGCACCTTGTCACCAACCGTGGGAATGCAGCCACAGATAATTTTGGGATTGACATAATGGATTGTGTGGCAGGCGGGACACACATCGCGCTCGCGATCCTCTCCCTCGGGAATTCTTCGCTCGACTTCTGCGCCGCAGTTGGAACAAAACTTCATGAACTCGGGTCCTTTGTTTCCCACCGCTTTTTACGGTCTATATCTCGTGTCGCCACTGTAACCCATTGCCCCTCGCCCTCGAAATCTTCTCGCTTCCAAAAAGGCGCATCTGTTTTGAGTGTGTCCATAACAAACTCGCAGGCACTGAAGGCCTCGGCACGGTGATCCGCGCTCGTGGCGACGAAGACGATGGGCATTTCACCGGAGAGACTGCCGAAACGATGGACGATTTGCCAAGACTTCAGACCAAAATGCTGCTCTGCCTCTACTCCGAGATCATGTAGTACACGCTCCGCCATTTCCACGTAGCACTCAAGGTAGAGAGTATGAACAGAACCCTCCGCGTTGAAGTCGCGAACAAACCCAGTGAATGTGGTTACGGCTCCATGCGGATTATGCGCATAAAAGGCAGTAGCGAGACGGCCCGGATCTATGTCGCTATCGGTGACAATAACCGACACTTCAGCCACCGGTCATGGGTGGGAAGAAAGCGATCTCATCGCCGTCGTTAATCGCCTCCTCCTGAAATACAACGCGTTGATTCACTGCTTGGATGAGGTTTGGGTGTGACAAAGCTTCTACCCACGCCTCACCTCGCGCGCCCAGAGTTTCTTTCAAGCCGGCAACGGTTGACATACTGGCGTCGAGCTCGAGCGAAAGTTGCTCGGTCTCTACCGCTTCGCGGATAAGCGAAAAAAATTTAACTGTGATCGTCATGCCGCCACTCTCCCGATTTACCACCCATTTTTTCCAGCAAAACCACCTCCTCTATCACCATCCCGCGATCGAGCGCCTTCGCCATGTCATAAATGGTCAAGGCTGCAACTGATGCCGCCGTCAACGCCTCCATCTCGATGCCCGTCTGGCCCAGCACCTTGCACGTTACGTGCGTAATGATACCGGGCAGATCATGATCCACCTGCAAGTCGACCGACACCTTTGTGATAGGGAGCGGATGGCAAAGTGGGATGAGGTCACTCGTCTTTTTTGCGGCTTGAATCGCTGCGATTCTTGCGGTTGCCAGCGCGTCGCCTTTTTTTAATTCGCTTGCTTCGAGGGCAATTAAGGTCTGAGACGCCATGCGTATTTTGGAGCGGGCAACCGCCACTCGCTGAGTAACCTGCTTGTCGCCCACATCGACCATGTGAGCCTCTCCTCGCCTGTCGAGATGGCTTAACTGTTGCTCGTTATTCATGGCGCAGCCCATCGCACTGTAAGAAGCTGGAAGCTTAACTCAACTGTGGCATGCTGTGATATCGGCGTCCTCAATAACGTCAAAGATGGGAAACGCGGGAATGGAGTGGATTGCGAAGTGAACCGAGAATCATCGAACTATAAGTGGTTTGTATTGGGAATTCTCACGCTGGTCTATACCTTTAATTTTATAGACCGCCAAATTCTGGTGATTTTACAGGAGCCCATTAAAGCTGATTTGGGCCTAAGCGATACACAACTGGGGCTACTGACCGGGTTCAGTTTTGCCGTTGTGTACGTGACAGCCGGCATCCCCATCGCATGGCTCGCAGATCGCAGTAATCGTCGCAACATCGTGGCCGCATCGCTCGGTATCTTCAGCGTTATGACTGCCCTTTCCGGCCTAGTTCAAAACTACACTCAACTACTCCTCGCACGGCTTGGCGTAGGTCTCGGGGAAGCTGGTGGGTCTCCACCCTCACACTCAATGCTGAGTGATTATTTTCCCGAGGAGAAACGTGGAACTGCCCTATCCATTTACACCACGGGGATTTACTTCGGTATCTTTTTTGGCTATTTCGCAGGTGGCTGGATTGCCGAAAGCTTTGGTTGGCGCAAGGCCTTCTTTATCGTCGGGATCCCTGGCATCGCACTTGCACTGCTATTTTTACTCTTGGTGCGAGAACCCCCACGCACTCAACCCATTGCGCCGACCGTGTCGTCAAAACCCCGGTTTAAGGAAACGATGTCAGTCCTGGTAAAGCGTCCCGCGTTTTGGTGGATAGCACTGGGGTGTTCTACCGCCTCATTTGTCGGTTATGGAAACGGTAACTTCTTCCCGTCTCTGCTTATTCGAAACTACGGCCTATCGGTGACAGAGGCCGGTGTCGTTTTAGGGGTGATCGGTGGCACCACCGGTATGCTGGGCACTTTCTTGGGGGGATACCTTGCCGATCGTTGGGGCAAACACGATAAGCGCTGGTACGTGAGAATCCCACTGTACGGTCTTGCCTTGTCGTTCCCGCTGTCGTATCTCACGCTCCTTGGGAGTGAGCCGCTTTATGTCATCATGGCGTATGCGCCCGGGCACATTCTCAACACACTCTACCTGGGTCCCTGTATCGCAATTTGCCACACCTTAGTGTCGCCTGCGATGCGAGCAAGCGCCTCGGCTGTCTTATTGTTCGTGATCAATATGATCGGCTTAGGCTTGGGGCCACTCTTTGTCGGAGCCTTGTCCGATGCCTACAGTGCACACTTCGGCGATGAAAATTTGCGCTACGCAATGATTACCTCACTCACACTGGGCACATCCGGTCTGTTCTTTTTTTGGAAAGCCCAAAAAGCCTTGCTCGATGATATCGAGAAGGCCAAGAGCTTGTCGCAAGACGGTTGAGATAGCTGGCTCCTGCGCGCTTTTGCTTACTTCACAACAGAGTCTCGTGAGACTTAAATCTAAATATAGGCAGGATTTACCTTTCTCAGTTATACAACTGGGCGTAGTCTGCGCGCTTTCCCAGCTCGTATAATGCCTATGACCGATTCTGCGCCCTCTCCCACGGCTTTTAATAGCCTTGGGCTACCGACTTTTTTACTCAATTCACTCAAAGAATTGGGATACGAAGCCGCTACCCCCATTCAAGCTGAGACGATTCCAGCGATGCTGAGCGGACAAGATGTCGTAGGTATTGCACAAACGGGGACTGGCAAAACAGCTGCCTTCGCGCTTCCCTCTCTGGCGAGCTTGGACTTTGATTCAGCGACACCACAAATATTGGTGCTTTGCCCTACTCGCGAGCTGTCAATGCAAGTGGCTGATGCGTTCAGGAGCTACGCAAAACGATCTAAGGGCTGCAAGGTCGTCGCTCTTTGCGGGGGCAACGATATGCGGCAGCAATTACGCCAACTTAAAGACGGTGTCCATGTCATCGTTGCAACACCGGGAAGGCTTCTCGATCACCTTAATCGCAGAACGGCTGATTTCAGCAAGATCAAGACTGTCGTGCTCGATGAAGCCGATGAGATGCTCAGGATGGGTTTCATCGACGATGTCGATAAAATTCTCTCTCAGACGCCGACTGGTCGACGTGTTGCACTTTTCTCAGCCACCATGCCGCAGCGGATTCGCGAGATCGCCAGTGAACACCTGCAGGCCCCCGTCGAGGTTTCCATTACCTCTCAGGCAACGACCAATACCAATATTGAGCAATGCTACTGGCTTGTGAAAGGCACCAACAAACTCGATGCCCTCGGGCGTTTTCTCAGTGTGGAAGACACGCAAGGCGTCATTGTTTTCGTGCGTACACGAGAATCAACATCCGCTATAGCCGAACAGTTAAGGCAGCGTGGCTTTAGTGTCGCGCCACTGAACGGTGACATCGATCAAAAAACCCGGATCAAAACCGTAGAACAGCTCAAAGATGGTCGACTCGATGTGATCGTGGCGACCGATGTCGCGGCACGTGGGTTGGACGTTGAGCGAATAACGCACGTTATTAACTACGATATTCCTTTCGACAGAGAATCTTATGTGCACCGAGTCGGCCGAACAGGCCGCGCGGGTCGCGCCGGAAAAGCCATTTTGTTTGTCGCACCAAGAGAGCGTCGTATGCTCCAAAACATTGAGCGCGTCACAAGGCAAAAAATCCAGTCCATCGAGCTTCCAAGTTTTGCTGATATCGATGCGAAAGCGCGTGAGCGATTGATCGATCAGTTGCGAACAGCCATGACGAACCCCGTCCATCCGCGTGCTGGCGAAGCAATCGAGCAGCTCATCAATGAAGGCCATACTCATCAGGATATCGCTATGGCCCTCGCGGGCCTTGTGATGGACGGAGCGGAACCCGCGAAGGAATCAAGACGCTCGAAGAAGATGAGCGATGACCAAGACAATCAGCCGTCTCGTGGTAATTCAAAAGAGCCAAGTCCCATCAAGGACAAGCACGGTAAAGAGCGCGTTGTCCCCCTTTCCTATACGGTAAAGGAACTCGGAAGAGCGCGACCGCTAGACGAGCACCCCGATGTCCTTATGGAGCGGTTTTGGTTAGCTGTGGGCAAGAAGCAAGACGTAAAAGCCCGCGAAATTGTTGGTGCCATTGCAAACGAGGCGGGAATCGAAGGACAGTTCATCGGCAGCATTAATATTTTCGAACACTACGCAACAATCGACTTACCCGAGGGAATGCCCAAGCCCATCCTAAAACACCTTAAGAAAATTCGCGTGAAGGGTACAAACCTCGGTATCGTGCGAGTTGTGGACTCCCACTCCGCCTAAACTGGCCCGCCCGCCCCAATCGCGGGCTAGAAATTTTCGCCTGCTCATGAGAGTCTCTTCCTCATGGATCGGCGTTTGATTCATGATCTGCGCCGCGCTGTAAAAAAAAACATAAAGTCAGCGGAGCATGCAATGGATTTTCATTTCAATAATGTTTGGACGGCACTTTCTCAGGAGTTTGGGGATCGCCCCGCGCTGATCTGTGAAGGAAAGACCGTCACATGGTCTCAATTCAACGATAGAGCTGCTCGACTTGCTGGGCTTTTTGCCGCACATGGTGTTACCAATGGCGCTTCAGTGGGCTTATATATGCTCAACTGTAACGAATACACCGAGGCGCACTTCGGCTGCTTTAAACAGTCCGTTTGCCCGGTAAATGTGAACTACCGCTACCGTGCCGAGGAGTTAATTTACCTGCTCGATAACAGCGACTCTGAGGTGGTTATCTATCACGCGAGCTACGCACCGCGTATCCAAGAAATTCGGGACAGCCTGCCTAAAATCAAGCTCTATATACAGGTCGAAGACGATTCAGATGTGAGGCTCCTTGAGGGTGCTCTGGATTACGAAGTATCGCTGGCTGAAGCCACGCCATTGCCCTTTAGCCCGAGTGAATATGGCGATCGTTACATGCTGTACACAGGCGGCACCACCGGAATGCCGAAAGGCGTCATGTACGACAACGGCGCGCTCGCGCACTGGCTTGTGGTTGGTGGCTTCACCTCGCGCGGCTTGGCACCCCCAACTACCACCGACGAAGCCCTGGAGGCCGCGCGTACGCTGACACAAATGGGGACCGTTCATCGAAGTTTGCCCGCATGCCCCCAAATGCACGGTACTGGTATGTGGATCGGCACGATGATCGCCCTAAACTGCGGCGGTACTGTAGTCACGCAGCGTACATCCAGGCTTGACCCAGACGCCCTTCTGCGCTGTGTTGTAGAGAACGAGATTACCGACCTTACAATAGTTGGGGATGCCTTCGCACGGCCGATTTTGGGGGCGCTTGACGCCGCTGAGACAGCGGGCGAGCCTTATGATCTGTCTAAGCTCGGCCAGATTGCGTCATCAGGCGTCATGTGGTCCAGTGAGATTAAGCAAGGCCTTTTGCGACATAAAGATATGGTCCTGAACGACTTGATGGGTTCCACCGAAGGATCCATGGGCGGATCGATAAGTACACGCGGAAACGCAGCAAAAACCGCAAAGTTCACCATCGCCGAATACGTCAAGGTTTTCGACGAGAATGATCAGCCCGTTACGCCTGGTTCCGGTGAAATGGGTATGGTGGCGACCGCAGGCATTGTTCCGCGAGGCTATTACAAGGACCCAGAAAAGTCGGCGCGCACATTTCGGGAAGTAAATGGTGTTCGCTATTCATTCCCCGGAGACTTTGCAACGGTCGAGGCTGACGGCTCCATCACGCTTTTGGGGCGGGGCTCTCAATGCATCAATACCGGCGGCGAAAAGGTCTTCACAGAAGAGGTTGAGGAGTCGATTAAGCGCCACACCGACGTGGAAGATTGCCTAGTCGTCGGATTGCCCGACGAGCGCTTGGGGAACCGTGTTATTGCTGTTTATTCACAAAAGCCAGGCACCGCACCAATTGGAGAGGACGGGCTGCGGATGCATGTCAAAACTCAATTAGCAGGCTATAAAGCACCCAAACAATGTATTTTGGTCGGAGTTGTACAGAGGGCTCCCAACGGCAAAGCCGACTACAAGTGGGCAAAAGCGACGGCTGAAGCCCATCAGTAAGCTTTCTACAGGTAACACATGAGGAAATTGGCTTCTCTGGCTTGTGTTATCGCGCTTGCTGTCCAGGCTTGCGGTGGCGGCTCGACGTCGTCCGAACCGGCAATAACGCCACCCCCAAGTTAAGTTTCATACCAGAGTGGTGTCCGCAAAAAGAGAGTACGTCGCACGAAGTCATAGGCTGCGTAAAACGAAGACTGCGAACGCCATAAACAGTGCTCCAAACGCCACATCGATCACCGGAGATGCCGAGTTGAGTGCCCCGGCTAAGCGGTGGTTACTGACACAGAAAGCCACAAGTGCGTACCACGCAGCATCGATACCCCCTGCCATGCTCGCAGCCATTAACTGGGTTGTCATTGATTGATCGGGCGTTAAGAATTGACTGAATATCGCTACAAAAAACAGCACTACTTTCGGATTCAAAAATACAATCAAAAATCCATTTACCATATGTTGCCACTGAGTCTGGCTTTGATGATCGCGCTCTCTGGGCGCCTCTGTGACGACACCGTCGCCCTCTTTCACGGTTTTGATCCCGCTAGATAACATCCGATAACCCAGGTAAAAAAGAAACAGCGCTCCACCTATTCGCAAGCCTATATTTAACGAACTAGAGCTCTGAATTGCGGTGGCCAAACCTAAGACCACAGCAAGGGCGTAAACGGTTATTCCCACACCGTGGGCAAGCGCAACGAGTACGCCGCTTCTGCGTCCGTGCACGATGGCGGTTCGCATGACAAGCGCGACGCTAGGACCCGGTGACATGGCCCCCGCGAGTAAGGTAATAATAAGGAGTAGCCAGAGTTCAAGTGTCACGGGAAGTCGCCAGAAGGTCTCGCATTTGTCAGACCCCGTTGTTCTCAACGACGGCCGAGTAGAATGCAAGTTGACAAATTGGAGCGGGAAACGAGGTTCGAACTCGCGACCTCAACCTTGGCAAGGTTGC
>JBELJN010000052.1:0-9168 GCA_042090345.1 Halieaceae bacterium
TCACCTACAGAGAGCATGATGGTTATGATCATAGCTATTTCTTCATCGCGACCTTTATGGAAGCTCATCTGCGCTTTCACGCAAAGCATTTGGCTCAATCAGAGTAGGTGTCCGCTGAGGCAGCACAGCGCGTTTGCTCATGGTGTCGTCCTCTCCTGACGAAAGAAACGACACCGTATATCGCTGGGTACTCTGGCTAGTCGGTTTGCGGCCAGTCCCTCAAATTGCGAGAAAAAGGTCAAGACCACTAAGCACCAACACTAGGCGCAAGATAAGTTTTGAGCGCTTGTCGAGCGCATCAAACTGCTTCTTGAGTTCCGCCAGTTCTTCTCTCGCAGTGTCACCTGCATCGACGATTTTTTCGCGGCTCGCTGCTATGGCACCCGCGGCAGCGACACCGGCGGTCGAGACCCCCATGGCACGGAGTAAGCGGCGGCGGCTCAGTAGTGATGTATCAGTTTGGTCGTCGGTCATGTTGGTAATTACGGACTCCGGCTCAATTAATACTGATTAAAAACGGGCCTTCGCTTTTCAAGGAAGGCTGACATCCCCTCCTGCGAATCAGGCGTCCCAAACGTCGCAGCGACGGCCCGTTTCTCATCGTCAATGGATTCATCCAGGGTTTTAGTTTCAAACCCGACGATGGTGTCCAGCACCGCTTTCACGGCTAGGCGCGGTTGCGCAGCCAGCTCTTCACCAAGCGCTTGTGCGCGCACTTTTAATTGCTCCAGCGGAACCACCTCCGTTACGAGACCCATCTTCAGTGCTTCGTTTCCGTCGATTTTACGGGCGCGCAAAATCATATCGAGTGCATGCGACCGACCCACGACACGAGGAAGGCGAGCTGATCCGCCCCAAGCAGGGACACTGCCTAAATCCATCTCGGGCAGTCCTATTTTTGCTCCTTCGCTCGCTGCTATACGAAAATGGCAAGCCAGAGGTAACTCAAGTCCAGCACCGAGGCAGTAGCCGAAAAAGGTGGCGATCGCGGGCGTCCCACCGTTTTCGATCATGCCCAGCACACGATGGCGTTGGGTGAAAAATGCTTCTGGACTGCCCGCGCGTTTAATGCCCTCGGGGATTTGTCTGAGATTCATGCCAGCGGAGAAATTCGCCAGGCCCTCTGCGGTGAAGACCATGGCGCGAATCGCGTCATCGGCGAGTACCTCGGGCAGTTGCTCTTCCAGACGATCGATGTAACTCACCGGCATGAGATTGAACGGCGCGTCGTTAACACTGAAGGTCGCAACGTGATTGGTCACTGAAAAAAGATAGGGATCATTCATCACTGTGTTCTCCGTAGCAGCATCACTTTTGGTGCCTTAGTCAGCGAGCCATTTGTACATTACAAAGGCATCGACCAATCCCAGTGTCGGATGATTAAAGGCCCGCGGCAAGATCCCAACAACATCGAAACCCAATTTTTTCCAGAGTGCGACAGCGATGTCATTACTGGACGCGACAAAGTTGAATTGCATGGCGCGATAACCCATTTCGGCGGCAATACCTTGAGAGTGCAGGCACATTTTTTGAGCCAAGCCTCTACCGCGAGCCGCGTTTGTTACCATGTATCCGCAGTTACAGACGTGCTTGCCCGGGCCATCCTGATTGGTTTTCAGGTAGTAGGTTCCCAGAATCTCACCGTTTTCTTCCAAGACAAACGTTCGATCGGGCTTTGCCATCCATAACACTTCCGCGGTCGATCTGTCGGTGTCGACAGGGTAAGCATAGGTATCGCCGGCTTTAGTTATTTCGCTGAATATGGGCCAAATATTGGGCCAGTCAGCCGCCGTTGCCTCACGGATCATATTTAAAAAATTGTGTAAATGAACGGTGCTAGCGCCGAGCCTTGTGTCATAACAACCAACACACCTAGCAGGAGCATGATGCCAATGATGGGTGCCATCCAGAGCTTCTTGCGCTCTAGCATGAAACCCCAGAGGTCCTTTAGCAGGTCAAACATTAATAAGGTCTCTCAAAGTGGTCAGCATCTCGTTGACTGCTCGTTACGCGATAACTGTCTTGGGTGGTATCCCCTGTTTTGCGCAACAGCGCATCTCGACCGACGAGGCTCATGATTATGCCAAGCGGTGCGAATACCAAATAGTAAAGCATGAACATGATGATACGGGTATTGACGTAACCGGCGATCAGTCCAAACCGCATCCAGGCGCGATAAAATGGCGTGAGTGCGCGGGGCAAAATAAGGGCAAGAGTGCTTAGAATGGCAGCAATAGCCCAGGGCCAAGGTGGGAATGGGTGTCCAAGTATCCACGGCAGCAAGAGGCCAAACAGTGCGACAAGTATTGCGCTGAACAGGAGACCGACTTGGCGAAGTTCTCTCGGGGTTGTGGGTAGGCCGCGTGTTTGATTCATCACAATTGTCAGTCCAGCTGAAACGTTTCTTTCCATGATTCGTCTTCATGCCATACGGGTTGCTCGGCTTTGATGAGCAGTGCATTTTCCAAAACCAGCAGATCCATCTCCGTTCGCATGAAGCAGCGATACGCATCTTCAGGCGAACAGACAATGGGCTCGCCGCGAACGTTGAACGAGGTGTTGATCAACACTGGACAATCTGTCACCGCCTCAAAGGCTGAGAGCAGGCCATGAAAACGAGGGTTTGTCTCCTCGTGCACGGTTTGCAGTCTCGCAGAGTAGTCAACGTGCGTGATGGCGGGTACCTGTGAGCGCGCGACGTTGAGTTGATCAATACCAAACAAGCCCTTCTCTTCATCAGACATGGGGAGACGCCGCTCTTCCCTGACGGTTGCGACCTTAAGCATGTAGGGGCTCGTACTCTCGGTATTGAACCACTGAGATACCGCGGCGGCTTTAATAACAGGGGCGAACGGCCTGAACGACTCGCGATTTTTGATTTTAAGATTCATGACCGACTGCATGGTGGGTGAACGCGCATCACCGATAATCGATCGAGCACCCAGTGCACGCGGACCAAACTCCATTCGACCGTTGAACCAGCCGACTACCGCACCACGAGCCAACGCGGCGGCAATCTCAGGCATTAACTCGGTGTCATCGTATCGATGAAACGGGGCTTCGACACCCGTTAAGTAGTCTTCTATTTCGTCCTGACTGAATGACTGTCCAAGGTAAGCGCCATGCATTATGTCGCTGAGATCATTGGCCTCTCGGGGTTTGTCTAGGTACTCATGCCATGTTGCAAGTGCTGCGCCCAAGGCACCACCGGCATCGCCAGCTGCAGGTTGTATCCAAATCTGCTCGAAGGGTCCCTCGCGCTCGAGTCGACCATTGGCCACGCAGTTAAGCGCAACACCGCCGGCGAGGCACAGGTGATCTACTTCGAGCTCTTTATGAATCGTCGTGGCCAGCTTTAATACAATGTCTTCGGTTACCACTTGGATGGATGCGGCGATGTCCATTTCACGTTGCGTAAGCTCAGCCTCAGGCTTTCGAGGTGGACCACCAAACAAGGCGTCAAAGCGGCGATTGGTCATGGTTAGCCCGGTCGCGTAGTCGAAGTAGCGCATGTCGAGTCTAAAGGTTCCGTCGGGCTTGATATCGATGAGATGGGTTTTGATGAGGTCGACATACCGCGGTTCGCCGTAGGGTGCGAGCCCCATGAGTTTGTATTCACCGGAATTGACCTTGAAGCCGGTGTAGTAGGTGAATGCTGAATACAGCAGCCCTAAGGAGTGTGGGAAGCGTATTTCCCATTGCGGTATCAGTGTCGAGCCATCGCCCAGCCATACTGAGCTGGTCGCCCATTCGCCCACCCCGTCTAGGCAGAGCACGGCCGCTTTTTTGAACGGGCTGGCGAAAAAGGCCGAGGCGGCGTGCGACCCATGATGTTCGTGAAACAGAAGGGGCGGTAAGGCTGTCTGCTCCAGCCCCGATAAGGAGGCCAGCTCACGTTTCAGTGTCACTTTTAAAAAGAGTTTCTCTTTTAGCCAGACCGGTATGGCCATGACGAACGAGCGAAAACCTTTGGGGGCGAAAGCGAGATAGGTCTCTAGCAGCCGCTCAAACTTCACCAGCGGTTTGTCATAAAACGTAATGTAGTCGATCTCGTCGAGACTCAGGCCCGCCTCGTCGAGGCAATAGCTGATGGCATTTGCGGGGAAGGCGGCATCATGCTTTTTTCGCGTGAAGCGCTCCTCCTGCGCTGCGGCCACAATCTTGCCGTCGACCAGTAATACGGCGGCGCTATCGTGGTAATACGCAGAGAGGCCTAGAATGTTGATTGACGTTCTCATTAGCTTTAGTGTCGTGCGCCTCCAGAGAGTCTGACTATCTTTGTTACTGTTTAAGCAACGCCTTGAGGACTGTATCTCATGTCACAAGCAAGAAACGCCTTATTCACCATCATAACGGCTGTCGTTATCCCACTGCTATTTTTTGTCCTGCTCGAGGGTGTTTTACGTTTAGTGGGCGTTGGTACCGATTTCAATTACTTCAACGAGATCGAGATTGAGGGTGAGATTTACTATCAGGAAAACATCGATTTTGCTGATCAGTTTTACCCGGCCTCGCTAAATGTAGGGCCTCTGCAAAATACGTTCGCAAAAACGGCGAGCGATAACCGTCTGCGAGTCTATGTATTGGGTGGCTCTGCCGCTATGGGGTTTCCGCACAAAAACCATGGCGTCGATAGACTACTCGCCGCACAACTGAACGCGCTGTTCCCCAGCAAAGAAGTCGAGGTGATCAATACGGCGATGACTTCAGTTAACTCGCACGTTGTCTACCAGGTGGCTGAAACGATCCCTGCAAATTCGGCTGATGTGGCCGTGATACTCATGGGAAATAATGAGGTCGTGGGGCCCTATGGCCCTGGGACCTTCAATCAAAACTTTCTTTCAAGTCTTGGTGCCATAAGAACGTTGCAGTGGGCAAAGCGGCTCCGAATCTGGCAGTGGCTCGATCAAGCCTTTCAAGGGGTCCAGCCGAGCGATGCAAAGACTGACCTTGAGTGGCAAGGAATGCAGATGTTCGTCGAGAACGGCGTGGCTGAAAGCGACCCGCGGATGATCGACGTGTACGCGCACTTTGAGGCTAACCTCAGAGACATCATCGATATTCTGTCGGACAAAGGAATGCACGTTGTGTTGTCGACCGTGCCGGTCAACCTTCGCCATTCAGCGCCATTTTTATCGATGACAGATAACACGTTGAGTCCTGAGTTCAGTCAGCGAGTCTCGGATCTTAAAGCGCGTGCCGCGGCACAATCTCGAAATCTACAATGGCGCGCGGCGTCAACCTTATGGCAACAGGCTATCGAAATAGATCCAGGTCACGCTGACAGCCATTTTCAGCTGGCAACGAGTCTCGAGTGGCAGGGTGATCATCTCGGCGCTAAACGGCACTTCGAGCGTGCACTGGATCTCGATGCGCTGAGGTTTCGTGCCGATACCAAGATCAATGATCGTATCAGAGCAGTAGGTAAGAATTACCCTTCAGCATCTCTCAGCTTTGTGGACAGTGCCGCTGCGTTCAATCGGGCAAGTACGCCCTTTTCTCCCGGCTGGGAGTCTCTCGTGGAGCACGTGCACTACACGTTCGCAGGGAATGATGTTTTGGCTCGTATCTTTTCTCGCGCGATAGCAACTCAAGTCACGGGTGAAAGGCCGCAAGGCGTGCTTAACAGTGAAGAAGTCGCAGAGCGCGTTGGTTATCCCAATCACGAGACAATTGAAAATATGAAAAACTTACAGGGTATGGCGGAGCAGCCTCCCTTCCCGGGTCAGAGTAATTACACGGATTACCTGGCGCAGATGGCCGTCGAGCTGTCAAAGATTAAGGGGCAAGTGGGCGAGCCTAAGGATGTGGTACGAAGACGTCAAAAGGTACTGACACAGGGAAGCGCTGACTGGAAAGTCCATTTCGAGATGGCTGCGCTCGCGAAATACCTTAAAAACAAACAGGCTCAGTACTACCACCTAACAACCTTAAACGAGATGTATCCGCATAATCGTGAGAGTCAGATGAATCTCGCTACATTACTGAGTCAAGATGGTCGATGGGCAGAGGCCATCCCCATTCTCGAGCGATCTTTGCTTTACACACGTGGCCGAGAACAACAAACAGTTGAGACGTTAGGTTGGCTGGGCACCGCGAAATTACGTGTAGGCGCCGCGCAAGAGGCTGTTCGGCTGCTTGAGTCGATACCAAAGGATTACCCGCAGCAAGTGGGTCTGAGCCTGAGAGCATATGGCAATTTGATCAAACACGCGGTTGACAGCGGCGACAGGCCGTTGGTCGAGACGTATCTTGATGATTTACAGGCCTATGCGCAGCACCTAAAAGATGCGGGTCTGGCCGATGACTACCCAATGCTTGGTCGAAGGATGTCTCAGCTACTCAATATGGGAGGCGATCCGGTTGCCGCCCGTCAATGGCGATAATTCAAAGGCCTTTGCCACCGGGCGCAAACTTCTGTTTAATCCAGTGAAATGTAACGACTTTGTCGAGGGTATTATGGCGACAGAACTTGTTTTAAAAACGCTAGACAAGGGCGTCCTCTGGCTCACACTCAATAACGAAAAACAGCGGAACCCGCTCTCTAGCCAGATGCTGTCCAACCTTACCTCAGTTCTCGACGAGGCCTATGCCGATGATGCAGTGAGATGCATTGTCATCTCGGCCAAAGGCGCCGTTTTTTCCGCGGGACATGACTTAACGGAAATGGCGAGGGGGCCGGATGAGACGAAAGAAGCATGGCGTCCAAGGATTCTCTCAATCCTCGAAGCCTGCGCCACGATGATGCAGCGCATCGTCCACGGTCCCAAAGCAGTCATTGCCTGTGTGCAGGGCACTGCAACGGCAGCGGGCTGTCAGCTCGTGTCGGCTTGCGATATGGCGATTGCTTCCAGTGATTCCCGTTTCTGCACGCCAGGCGTAAATCTAGGAGCCTTTTGCACGACACCGTTAGTGGGCATTGGCCGTAACCTTTCTAGAAAGCACGCACTTGAAATGGCGCTCACGGGCGAATTTTTCAGTGCGGCTGATGCAGAGCGATTTGGCCTGATCAATCGCAGTGTGTCACCTGACGACGTTGTAGCTGAGACCCAGACCTTGGCAGCGCGTATAGCCTCGCGTTCGCCACAAAGTATCCGGGATGGTAAGACGGCTTTTTACACACAGATTGAAATGCCTCTCAGTGATGCCTTTGAGCATGCCAACCAAGTCATGTTGGAGGCAATGACCTCCGATGAATCGCGCCAGGGTGTGAAGGCGTTCTTTGAGAAGCGCACTCCAGAGTGGGGATGATCGCGTGCTGATCGAGTCCGATCAGGGTCTCGCCAATCTGCTGAAAACCGTGCGTCATGTTGCGCTGGTGGGTGCGAGCCATAAACCGGAGCGGCCGAGTTATCGAGTTCTGACGTTTCTCCTTGAGAAAGGCTATCGGGTCACGCCGGTAAATCCGGGTCTGGCGGGTCAAACCCTTCAGGGTCAGACCGTGGTCGGGGCACTGAGTGATATTGATGAACCCGTCGATATGGTCGATATCTTTAGACAGGGTAGCGTGTTACCGGGGCTGGTCGACGAGGCCATCGCAATCGGTGCGCCTTCACTTTGGACGCAGCTCGATGTTAGGCACCCTGAAGCTGAGCAGAAAGCGTTGGACAACGGACTGACTGTCGTTATTGATAAATGCCCTGCGCAGGAATGGCCACGCCTAGAAGCGGGTGGCCTGATCTAAACGGGAGTAAGCGCCACCCGTTACATGACCGTAGCCTGGCAGGGTTGCAACTGCTCAGAGTGTGCTGCCCTTGGTTTCCTCCAAGTGAGATAGTGACCAGAGCGTCAACAGGGCGGCGATCGCGATGTATACCGATACGTAGAAGATTCCGAAGCTATCCCAAAGCAGAACGGCAATCGTCGGAGCCAAAGCCCCGCCGATAATCGCACCGAGTTGGTACCCGAGTGAGGCTCCTGAATAGCGCACTTCAGTGCTGAATAGCTCGGTAAAATACGCGGCTTGCGGTCCGTACTGCATGCCGAGGAACAAAAGCCCGACAGTAATAGCTAAACAAATGAACAGCGGGTTACCCGTGTCAATCAGCGGGAACAAGGCAAAGCCCCAAGCGCCGGTAAGGATGGCACCCCAACGATAGACATTTTTCCTGCCTATCCTGTCTGACAAGCCTGAAAAGTAGAATTGCGTAGGCACCATAATGGCGGCCGCCACGAGGACTGCGGTCAGCATCAAGTCCTTCGACAGCATTAGGTTGGGCGACTGCATCCCGTAAGAAATAACGAAAGCGATAAGAATATAAAACGTTACCTGTACGGAGAGAAACGCACCGGCTGCCAACATAATTCGCTTTGGATATTTTCTAATGGCTTCAATAACGGGCGAGCGCTTAACGGTCTCAGCCGGCTTGTCCGTCGCTGACTGTGCATTGCTGAGAGATTGAAACGCCTGAGTGTCCTCGATCTTGAGTTGTATGTACATCGAGATGCCGATCAGCACAATGCTGGCAATAAAGGGAAGTCGCCAACCCCAATCCATGAACGCCTCATCACTCATTGAGCTGCTGACGCCAATAAAGGCTAGGTTTGCTAATACGACGCCGAGGGGCGCACCCGCTTGAGCATAGGCCCCGTACCACCCGCGCTGATCTGCTGGCGCACTCTCCGTGACTAACAGCATGGCGCCACCCCACTGGCCACCAATCGCTAACCCTTGAACGAATCGCAGCAGCACTAGGAGTATCGGTGCAGCGACACCAATCGATGCATACGTGGGTAAAAAGCCGATGAGCGTGGTGGTAATGCCCATCATCATCAGGGCGACCACGAGTGTCCGCTTGCGGCCAATACGATCACCGAAGTGGCCGAAGACGATGCCACCAAGCGGGCGGGCTAAAAAGCCAACTGCTAGGGAACTGAAGCTAATTAACAGAGCTGTCGTGGGATCTTCCTGCGGGAAAAATGCTATCGGGAAAATGACCGCCGCTGCGGTGGCATAGAGAAAAAAGTCGTACCACTCGATGCTTGTCCCTGCGAGCGAAGTCAATGCGACCCGCCGCATGTTTTGCTGCTGATCCTGCCCAGTTGTGTCACTCATGGTTATATCTCTTAGTCTTGGCTTTTATTGTTAGTTAGATGATTGCCGAACCATCAGCCTTCATCTAATAGCGAGATGGCGCGCGGGTCAATGGGTGCTGGGTGGGTTCGGAG
>JBELJN010000018.1:0-5707 GCA_042090345.1 Halieaceae bacterium
GCAATGACGTGTGTGACACCGTCGCGTGATTCTACGGTTCCTTTAATTAAAAGTAGTCGTGCCGTCATGAGGGCAGCCCTAAAGCGCTCCTGAACTTTTGGCCATACCACAACATTGATGTTGCCGGTCTCGTCTTCCAGAGTCAGAAAGACAACACCCGATGCTGTCCCAGGGCGCTGACGGCAGGTCACAAGCCCTGCGGTTCTCACAAAGCGTTGACTCTGTATGGTTATAAGTTCCGATTGCTTACGGCACTGGCTAAACGGTTTTTGCTGGCGAAGCAATGCTAAGGGATGCGAACGCAGAGTCAAGCCTGTGCTCTGATAATCGAAGATAACGTTTTCAGTGACTGACGGTGCTTTAATAACGGTTGAGTCGTTTGGGTCAGGCGTATGAGTCTCGGGTAGTAAAGGACGTGAATCTTTTGCTGCCATAATGGCCCAGTGCGTCTTGTGGCGATTGCCTGTCAGCGTCCTTAATGCATCGGCTGCTGAGAGCGCTTCTAGGTCGTCTTTACCGAGTCTTCCGCGACGTTTTACGTCGAGAATGGATACGAAATGACCGTTTCGACGCGCATCAAGCAGCTGCTCTGCACCGCGTTTGCTCAGTCCTTTTATCAATCTTAGTCCGAGCTGTATCACATCACTTTGGTGAGGACCGCCATCCACTAGACGGTGGTCCCAATCGCTGGCATTGACGTCGACGGGCAGACTATTAACGCCGTGCCGTGTGGCATCTTGGACAAGCTGCGAAGGAGTGTAAAAGCCCATAGGCTGGCTGTTCAGAAGACCAACATAAAACGCACCGGGGTAGTGGCGTTTCAACCACGCTGAGACATAGGCTAATAGGGCAAAACTTGCTGAGTGTGACTCGGGAAAGCCATAGCCACCAAAACCTTTGATTTGGCTAAACAGCTGATCGGCAAAGTCGGGGCTATAGCCCCGTTTCAACATGCCGGCCTTGAGCTTATTCTCAAAAGTCAGAAGCTTACTGTTGCGTCCCCAGTTTGTGATGGCCCGACGAAGTGCATCCGCCTCTCCGCCACTAAAGCCTGCAGCAACCATGGCGAGTCGAATCACCTGCTCCTGAAAGATAGGCACACCTAGGGTGCTCTCTAATACAGACTTGATGGCTGGATCTGGATAGGTAATCGGTTCGAGACCCGCGCGTCTGCGAAGGTAGGGGTGCACCATGTCACCTTGAATCGGACCTGGCCGCACAATCGCTATCTCGATGACGAGATCATAAAAACAGTTGGGCTTGAGCCTCGGTAACATCGACATTTGAGCGCGTGATTCGATTTGGAAGACACCCAATGAATCACCTGTTTGAAGCATCCGGAACGTTGCCTGATCATCGTTAGGGATGTCTTGAATACATTTGATGGAGGGGTTTTTTCGCTGGACGAGCGCCAATGATTTCTTGATGGCCGAGAGCATCCCCAATGCCAAGATATCTACCTTCAACAACCCTAGTGATTCAATATCCTCTTTGTCCCATTGAATAACGGTCCTGTCGGGCATGCTGGCATTCTCAACGGGCACCAAGTTTGAAATGGGGCCACGACTGATAACAAATCCGCCAACGTGTTGGGATAAATGACGCGGGAATCCTAATATTTGTTGCGTCATGCGTAAGAAGATATCGGCCTGCTGACTGCTAGCTTGTATGCCCTGCTCTTTGAATTTGGCCGTGAGTTCCCGCTCCCTATTCCACCAGGCAAGCGACTTCGCCAGGTCTTCAACAAATACAGCATCCATACCAAGCGCCTTACCAACGTCACGGACAGCACTTCGCGAGCGGTAGGTAATGACGGTTGCAGCAAGTGCTGCTCGGCGTCGCGTGTATTTTTGATAGATATACTGAATAACTTCTTCACGTCGTTCGTGTTCAAAATCAACATCGATATCGGGTGGTTCATCGCGTTCACGAGAGATAAAACGCTCAAATAGCAGTGAGACCTGCTCGGGTGAGACTTCTGTGATGTGGAGGCAGTAACAGACAACCGAGTTAGCTGCTGACCCTCGTCCCTGACATAAGATGTCGCGCGTGCGTGCGAAATTGACAATGTCGTACACCGTCAGGAAGTAGTACTCATAATTAAGCTCAGTAATTAAGGTGAGTTCGCGCTCTATACGTTCGTGGATGGCGGTAGGCACCCCGGTTGGCCAACGCTTTGCGGCGCCGTGCGATACGCAGTCGCGCAAATAACTGTTTGCGGTATGGCCTTTGGGAACCACTTCTTCAGGGTATTCATACCGCAATTCGTCAAGACTGAAATTGCACTGCTGAGCCAAGCGCAACGTTTCGCCGATGAGCGTCTGAGGGTAGAGCGGTATGAGTTTGTCTAGCCGTCGTAGGTGTTGCTGACTGTTAGGTAGTCGGAGCGGTCCTAAGTCTTGTATTGCGGTGTTATGGCGTATGGCTGTGATGACGTCGTGCAGCATTTTCCGACTGGCAGAATGCATTTCAACACTGCCACATGCGAGAGTCGGGACACTTATTTCGTCAGCGAGAGACTGTATCTCCTCAAGTCTAAGTAGGTCGTCATGGCTTAAGAGCTGACGGATACCGATCCAAAATCTATCAGGGCAGCGTCGTGCAAGCGCCTCTGCATGATGGCGTTCCTGGTTGATATCACTCGGTAGCCAAATGATAAAGCAGCGTTTTAAGTGGAAGTAAATATCGCGTAAATGGGTGAGGTATTGACCTTTTTCACTACGCCGTCTGGATCGACTGATGAGGCTGGACAGCTCGCCATACGCTGCGCGCGAGGGCGCGATGGCAACCAGCTTCAAGCCTTCGCTGATGGTAAATTCGCTACCAATAATAAGTTTGAAATCGAGCTCTTTAGCTGTCACATGCGCTTTAACAACTCCAGCCAGTGAGCATTCATCCGTAATCGCAAGTGCTGAATAGCCAAGGTGGGCCGCTTGCTCGACAAGCTCTTGGGGGTGCGAAGCTCCTCGTAAGAAGCTGTAATTACTTAAGCAGTGAAGTTCAGCGTATGACATCTTAAAAGTACTGTTTTTTTATACAGTATACGGCTTTTTGAAATAAACCTCATATCAATACGAGTAGTCGTTCATACTCTGTCAGTGATTTATCAAAAGGAGGTCATCACATGCTCAAGCGACTTGGCGTGTTATCGCTTTTTTTTCTCAGTGCTTGTACTGGCTTGCCCGAGGGAGTGACTCCAGTTACCGGCTTTGATTCCAATCGCTATCTAGGGACTTGGCACGAAATTGCGCGTTTGGACCATAGTTTCGAGCGTAATCTCGAGCGTGTGACGGCAACCTATGCCGCGAATGAGGATGGGTCGATTTCGGTATTGAACAAAGGGTTTAACACAGAGCAGGGCGAATGGCGCCAGGCCGAGGGCGTTGCTAAGCCGATGGGGGCTGAAGATGTCGCTCACTTAAAGGTCTCATTTTTTGGCCCGTTCTATGGAACCTACGCGGTCTTTGAGTTGGCTGAAGATTACAGTTACGCATTTGTCGCGGGCTATAACACCGATTATCTATGGTTGTTATCACGCGAGCCCGAGGTGAGTGCGTCGGTGCGAGAGGCGTTTTTGGTGAGAAGCGAGCAGCTTGGGTTCGCTACGTCTGAGTTGATTTGGCCTGCGACGCAATGATGTCGGTAGATTAGGCAATAAAAAGCGCCACGTGGAAAAGATCCAGGTGGCGCTGTAATGATTGTTTGCGACTAGTCTTTTGACGTCAGCAAAACAGGGCGCTGAACACTCAGCAGCTGCCAATTGGCTTCTGATCGTGTCTGCTGGAAGGCATAGGTAACTTTTGTACCTTTCGGTAGCTCAAGACCTGCCATCGTAATATCTGCATCGACTCGACCGCGCTTGGCTCGGCCTTTTAAATTACAGTTTGCAAGCTCGCCGTGTTCCATCTTGTGGAATCGGACGCGCATTTTTTCAGAGGACTGCTGATTAATACTGACCACTTCACCGCTCAGTACGCAGTCTTGAACAACCTCGGCGGATGCTCCTGAGGTATACATGCCTCCTAAAACGCAGAGGCTTATTGCTAAGTTCTTTATCGTTTTCATTCTGGTCTCCTTACGCCTCACGGCGTGCTATCGCTTCACAGCGTTGCGTGGCTTTTCCACACCTATTGCTTACTACTCTTGTAACTTAACTGAAATACTTTTGAAATAAAAGATTCATATTAGTGAAACATTGCGCTATTCGAAGATTCCCTGTAGGAACCAGCAGCGATTGTGCCGGTCCTGAAATATCCAGACGGGCTGGCCTGCACCTGTCTTTGCGATGTAATAATCTCGACTTGTGGGTTGGCTCCACCAGCAGTCCTCAAGGCGCTCAGGTCCGCTAATAATCTCCAGAGCATCCAGCCAGTAAAGTTGGTTACCGCGCTGGCTAATGGGTTGCGGTGACTCGAGTAACCAAAAAGGTCGACGCAGGTTTTTTGCCTTGGCTGTCGGTGCGCTGAGTTGATTGGCATCGATAAATGAGCAGTGCTCAGGTAAGTGCTCGGCGCGCTCATAAACGTGTGACACTGCTTGGAAACCCAGCCGGCTACGAAGGCGGTCAATGAGTTGCGATAAAGGCTCCTGGTGTTTGGACTCTAGAAACAGGTCCTGTGTTGTGAGTTGTGCCAAGCTGAGCTCGCAGGCTGTGAGTGAAATACCCTCGATGAGATCATCGAACTGAAGTCGCTCCAGTTTTAGACGTGACTGCTCTAACCACCGGTTTGGGTCGTTATGACACTCACTGCTATGTACGTGCAGCTGAGGGCTTTCACCTTGTGCTGCGATGAAATCCCAGCGTATATGCTGTGTCTGCAGTTGGGTATTTCTTAGAAACTGCGAGAAATCCTGAAGTAACTGCGCCATCGGCTGAATGAGCTCCTGATTATTGGTAGACCCGTAGCCCAGCCAGGCGATATCGCTGTACTCAGGTTCTGGATGGAAGTCTTCTATGGCAACTTCGACCCGGCACAGCAGTCGATCTATCCAGTTGCAGAACGCCTGACTGCAGCGTCGTCTTAAGCCACCTTGTGGGAGAGCTAGGAGTTCGCCGAAACGACGAACGCCCGCTTTATTGAGTGCTGCAACATCTTTTGCGAACTCATCCAGTCGGTGAAGTGCTATGGGCGCAAGTTGCGCCTCTAAGGGTGCACCATTAGCTGGCTGCACTGTTTGAGGGCTGGGGCTCGTTTGACTGAATAGCCAAGCACTTTCCTGACTTGGACCGACTCCAATGTGCGTGGTGAAGCCACGCCGGTCGAGCTCGACAGTTATTTTTTCGATTAAGCGCTCTAAACCGCCATGGACTAATAAACAGCGGCCGATTTCTAACTGAAGGCAGTCATCTCGCCACAGCGTTAGGGTTGGAGTGATTGAATAGGCCCATTGTCGAAGGCGCTTGAGTACTTTGAGTTCCTCCTCCGGTGCCCTGGATAGAAGTTTCAGGGGGTGACCACTGAGTAAGCCGCTCACAGTGGATTGTTTGAGTCCCGGTGCTACCCCGAGAGCCTCAACCTCATCATCGCAGGTAATGGCGCGCTGTCCCTCAATGACAACACGTAAAATATCATCATTGCACACTGGCTTTGAGGCCAATGCTTCAAGAGGGAGTTTTGGGAAGTGTAAGCAAAGCCAGAGCACTTAAGTCATCATAATACTGTTTATTTATACAGTATTATGATGAGCGCCCCTGAGCAAGTGCGGT
>JBELJN010000018.1:5807-44463 GCA_042090345.1 Halieaceae bacterium
GGCCTTGTAAACCAGGGCCTTGTAAACCAGGACCTTACAAGCCAAGGCCTCGCAAGATCACGGAACGACTTTCCGCGGGGTCTATGACCATATCGATCTCGAGGTAGGCCGCCGCTTCAGTGGCACGGCCTTTTTGATACATCTCCGCGACGAGTTTTTCATACAGTGCATCGCGGGCTTCACCAGCGGGTATTGCTTCGAGCTCCTTCTTAAAGCCCAGTCGAACAGCACCTTCAAGGCCCATGCCACCAAACTCACCTTGTGGCCAGCTCGCCGTAAGCGTTGGGAATTCGAAGGAGCCGCCAACGAGGGCCATTGCGCCTAAGCCATAACCGCGTCGGAGGAATAGACCCACCCACGGTGTCGTGACACTGGCTGCCGTATTAAAGAGCTCAGGCATGACCTTTGCTGCGCCCATGGCCTCACTTTCTGGACCGACCATGAAGCCGGGCGTGTCAACAAGTGAGACGATCGGTAACTGCCAGCGCTTCGCCAATTCCATCATGTCACTCGCTTTACGCGCAGCATCGACATCAATGGCACCACCTAAGTGTCGGCAGTCGCTGGCAATAACAACGACCGGATGTCCTTCGATGCGTGCAAGTGCTGTTACCAGTGCACGACCATAGACGGGACGTAACTCAAGAACCGACTGTTGATCGAATAAGACATCCATTACTTTCCGGACGTCATAGGCCATCCGCCGGTTCTCGGGAAGGCATGTTCTCAGCGTGGTTTGATCTGCCACGGCTCCTGGCGAGGTGACTCCCTGAGCATAACTTAATGTCCACTTAGCAAGTGCAGTTGCATGCGCCTCATCTTCCGCCAGTAGGTCGATGGCGCCCACATTGCACAGCGTATTTACTGGGCCGATTTCATCAGGATGAAATACGCCAAGACCACCACCCTCAATCATGGCAGGTCCGGCCATACCAATGGATGAGCTCTTTGTGGCAATGCGAACATCACCTGCACCAAAGAGAGCCGCGTTACCGGCGAAGCAATAGCCATTGTTGACGGTGATGCGCGGTGCTTTTCCAGTAAGGCCCGCCCAACGGCTGAAGGATGTGCTGTTGAGGCCAGCAATATTTACCTTTACGTCAGTGTCACCCGGGCGTCCACCGCCCCCTTCGGTATACATCACAAACGGCAGACGCTCTCGCTCGGCAATTTCAAAAATGCGGTCCAGCTTGTTGTGGTGAAAGAAGCCTTGTGTTCCGGCAAGCACGCTGTAGTCGTAAATTGCGACGGCTACGTCAGCGCGCTCATCAGGCAAAAGCGTCGCGTTAATCGTGGCTGTGCCTGTTATGACGCCGTCAGCCGCGGTATCAACGCGAAGGGTGGACGGATCGCGACGATCGCGCTGCGCAGCAACGGCTAGCTGGCCGTACTCAACGAAGCTACTGTCATCGACCAGGTCCAGCAAATTCTCTCTTGCTGTTCGGTAACCTTTACTGTGACGCTTTTCTTTTGCGCGCGTGCGAGCGGCATCAAGTGTCTCTGCTTTGATCTGGTCAAGATGCATCTGTGCATCGGTTGATAGGGGTCCCTGCGACACAATCTATTCTCCACGTCTTGTGGGTAGACCTTAAGGTTCGTGCTTTGTTCAGGCAAGCACAAACGAAGCTCTGATTTACGGTATTAACTGGGCTATTATCGCGCTTTGTTTTTTCTCATATGGGTAATCCTAATGAATCGAACTATTCTGCTCGTCATCATTGCAAGCGTTTTCAGTATTTCGTTGGCGGGCTGCGGCGAGACCGGCTCTGTGCAATCGAAAGGGGTTTCTGTTTCACAGATCGATCAGAACAGCACGGGTAAGGAAGCCGATGCGGAACTTTCGGAGCATGAACAGTTAAATGCGTATCTCGCTGACGTCTTTGCCGACAATCTCTCGCGGCAGCCGTTTACTGCTAGCTATTTGGGTATCAAGGATCGTCACGGTGAGTGGAACCCTCAGTCGGAAGCATTTAACGACGAAGAGCGCTTGCGTATGGAGCAGGGGTTACTTGATCTCGCTAGGTTTGACAGGGCCGCGTTACCCAATGCGGGGAAGCTCTCCTTCGACCTCTACCGTATGTCATTGGAGCGCTCGCTGGCGATGGATGATTTTCGCCATCACCGCTATGCGCTGCACCAATTTAGCGGTGCGCATACCCGAATTCCGAGCTCGCTTATCAACATTCATCGAGTTACTGACTTGAGCGATGCTGAGGCTTACATCGATCGTATTGAGAACGTTGAGGGTTACTTAGGGGAGATCGTTGAGCAGCTGGAGTTGCGTGCCGAGAAAGGATTTTATCTGGTTGACTGGATGTATCCGGCGATTCTGGAGTCCTCCAACAATGTGATTAGCGGTCAGCCGTTTGATGAATCTACAGTGGTGTCACCCGTTTGGGCAGATTTTCAAAAGAAAGTAACGGCACTCGATTTGTCGGAAGATGAAACTGCTCGACTCGTTAATGCTGGCAGAGCTGCGCTCATTGATGCCTTCAAACCAGCCTACCAACGGTTCATGAGTGTGATCGAGAAGCAAAGTGAATCAGCCTCATCCAATGATGGGGTATGGCGTCTACCTGATGGCGATGCGTTCTATCAGCGGCTGTTGCAGTGGTATACAACAACAGACCTTACAGCGGATGAGGTGCATCAGCTTGGTCTCAACAATATCGAGCGTATCCACGATCAAATGCGGGAGATCATGGCGCAGGTCAACTTCGAGGGCAGTCTGCAAGAGTTTTTCGTATTTGTTCGCGAGAATCAGTCGCTGCGTTTTCCGAATACCGATGAAGGGAGAGAGGCTTACCTAACGAGTGCGCGTAACGCACTCTCTCGAATGGAGAAGAAGCTACCTGATTATTTCGGTGTGCTACCCAAAGCTGAGTTGATCGTGAAGCGTGTCGAGCCGTTCCGCGAGCGAAATGCGGGGAAAGCGTTTTATCAAAGCCCGCCCCCCGATGGTTCTCGGCCGGGTATCTTTTACGCCAATCTTTACGACATGAGCGCCATGCCAAAAACAGATCTAGAGGCATTGGCGTTTCATGAAGGTTTGCCCGGACACCACCTGCAACGGGCTATTACGGCTGAGCTCAAAGGTGTTCCAGATATTCAGCGTTACTTGAGCTTTACCGCGTTTTCTGAAGGTTGGGGCCTGTACACGGAGCAGCTCGCCTATGAGATGGGGTTCTATGAGGACCCCTATTCACGGTTTGGACAGCTCGCTATGGAGCTATGGCGCGCGGCGCGACTGGTGGTGGATACAGGTATACATAGCAAGCGTTGGAGCCGTGAAGAGGCCATCGACTATCTGGTTGAGAATACGCCGAACGCTGAGTATGACTGCATAAAAGCGATCGAGCGCTACATTGCGATGCCGGGTCAGGCTACGGCTTACATGATTGGGAAGCTGCGTATTGTTGAACTGCGCGAGGGTGCCAAAGAGCGTCTCGGTGATCAATTCGATATACGGTTGTTTCATGACACCGTATTGGGGAGCGGACCGGTGCCACTGAGTAAGTTGGCGGATAATATCGATGCAATGGTGGCTTCCCAACTGACAGAGATATAGCAGTCCCTGTGTTCAAACAGGCACTGTTCTTGGGTTGGATTAAAGAGCTCGAACAATCATCAATAGAGCCAGCATGGTCAAAAGAAGTTTAAGAAGAGTTTGAAATAACTGCTCGGGGAGTCGACCGAGAAGCTGCAGGCCTATGAGCGTTCCACCAAAACCCGCAGCAATCATTAGAGCGAGGGGGAGTAGCCACTCGCTCCAGATGAATCCCAGGGTGCTAAAGAGAACGATCCGAAGAAAGTTCATGGTAGATACACTGGCCGCCATGGTCGCCACGAGTTCTTTTCGATTGGCTGCTTGATGCCTAAGAAAGGCAGCGATCAAGGGGCCGGTGGCGCTCACAAAAACACCCACGAAGCTTACCGTCGTACTAAAAACCAAGTTGCGGCGCGTGCTATGTGTTTTTACGGCAGGGATCGGGACCCAGGTAACAACAAGGGTAAAGGTGGCGAGGAGCAGCGTTAACTGCATATCCGTTAACCAGAAGGCGGAAAGTGGTGCGGCGAGCAGGGTGCCAATAAAAGCGCCAATAACCAGTGGCCAGAAAAGTTGTCTTGATATGTGATGTCGTGTCATGACCGTTCTGCCGGAGTTTGATCCAAGCTGAACGACACTATGCAGGGGTACGACCGCTGTAATGGGAACGGTAACGACCAGTACGGCCAAAACGAGTGTGCCACCCCCGATACCCAACGATGCGGTCAATAACGACGCAATAAAGCTGGTTGTGATCAGGACATACAGAACGTCTAGGCTGATAGGTAAGTCCGGCATTAGATTGCTGCGTTAAGGTATGCATCAAGCATAACGCAGGCGATGACTGTTTTGATGTCGTAAAAGAGTATCCGCCTATCGCGGTGATATCAGAAGAAGGTTGCCCCGGAAGCTCGGAGGGGAGCCGAGCCCGGGGAGGGGAAAGTAAAGGGATACCCTAAGCGACAGGGGTTAGGAATGTGCCGGTCTTAGTCGCTACGGCTTTGCTATGAGATTGCACTGTCTTGATCTTTAGAAGGTGGTTTTCAGGTAGCTGTATTTCAACTTCGCGCTTGCCGCCACGTTGCTTAACGACGGTGACTTCACGATACGCATTGATATGCAGTCTAAGTGAGACGGGTGTGGCATCGGTTAGTGCATCACTTGACCTAAATAAGAACAGCAGCGTATCGGTACTCGCAGCTGCGAGCTGTAGCTTTCGTATTTCAGCATAACGATAGTGAGTGCTCCCTAACCACACAAAAACGGCGCTGCAAGTTGTACTTCGAACAGCTTGCTCTGCTGCCCACAACGTTTCATCCCGGTGTTTGGGGTGAACCATCAGTATCTGTTCTGAGGGAATGTTGTGCGCGCGTAACAAGGGTGCATACGGTGTGTGTGGCGAATTAATGAATGCTTGCCAGCGTTTTTCACTGGAAAGTCGCTCCATGGTTGGCAGAAATAACCCCATGCACTCAGTGCCGTCGTGATCGCTTAAGACCTCGACAGCGCCATGCTTTGGCCAGCCGTTTAGTTGTAATTCTTCATCGAGAGATGCAAAACCCGTTGGTACACTCTGCCTATTATGCCAATCTGTATTGGTAGGTTTGGTGGTTAAGATAACGCGGGAGTTTGTGTGGTTGTCGATGCCCTGCCAGGTGTCAGGGCGATTAATGATCTGTTCGATGGAATAGGTCATGATGAGCTCCGCAAAGTAGATGTGATGCTTTTCGGAAAAGCACCAGTAAAAATACTGTATAAATAAACAGTAATTCCATTGCGGCTGAAAAGCAAGAGAGGCGCCATTTGTGTGTCGTGAAAAGCGACAGGTGAAGCATTCTGCGTTAAATGCGCCGCGCTTTAGACGCTATTACCCAGCCAGTTGGTGTTCAGGCTTAGGTAGCTGGATGTTGCGTTTTCTCTTGGGATGGAACGCTTGGGAGCTGACACAGTCGGCACTGTGGGTGGGAATTGTAAGCGCTCTCATGCTTGCGCCGGCGCTCCTGTTATCGCCTTATTTCGGTGTTCAGTCAGATCGCATAAACCCCAGATACGGCTTGATATGGTCAATGCTCATTCATGGAGCGATTGCCATGAGTGGTGCGCTGGCCACCTATTTCGGGATGCTCAACTTATCGGTGCTACTGATTCTTGCTACGGCACTGGGCTCCGTATCGGCAATGCATAGCCCTATGCGTCTCGCTCTGGTACCACTGTTGGTGCCGCGCGAGGCACTTCCCAGTGCAGTCGGGCTGACCGCCATGTCATTTAACATTGCCCGTATTTTAGGTCCGGCTATTTGCGCGACAATTATTGCCCGTGCCGGTGCTACGTGGGCGTGGTCAACGCCTGTCCTCATATTTGCAGCCTCGGGTTTTATCCTAAACTCCCTAGGCGGCGTGGGGACACGTCAAAAACGAGCACATGGCAGTGTAAACAGTGAGTTTCTCGACGGACTCCGCTATGTCTTCAGCGCTACTCCCCTTGTCATTATTCTCGCGCTGACATCGATCAATGGGTTTCTAGGGCGCAGTTTTATCGAGCTCTTACCAGCGGTATCTGGGCGCCTCATCGCCGGTGGTGCTGCGGAGCTGGCTTGGCTGACCGCCGCCGCGGGAGGTGGGGCTGTTTTGGGTGGCTTTCTTATGAGCCGTTTGAGGGCTGATATTCGGTACTTATATAATATGAGCGTAATAGCCATGCTTTTTGCAGCAGGTTTGCTCTCTAATCTTTTCTGGATAACGCATCTATCAAGTCTATTTGTTTTAGTGGGTTTGTTAAGTTTATCGACAACTCTGGCGGGAACTGCGTGTCAGACTCTAGCGCAACTAGTGATCGATCCGCCGTATCATGGCCGCGTCATGAGTTTATGGTCGATGACCATGATGGCAGCCCCTGCTGTGGGTGCAGCAATTCACGGTGCTGTGGCGGAGTGGCTAGGTTTTGTTGTCGCTTTTGCCTTTGCCGCTTTTTTCGGGGTTTTCAGTCTTATAGGACTCTATCGCAGGCGTCGGGGCATGACCGAAGACGCGCCGGTAGCTAAGGTCACAATGAGTGACTCAAGGTAGTCCCAGCAGTTACCGGGCATATAGCCTTTGGCGCTTCCATCCGCGGCAAAGTTGAGTGATAAACAGGCTTCAAGCGATTCTCTGTTGTGCCTTGCCAGCGCTGACTGCAATAGATTTATTCGACTGCGCCAGACGCCTAAACGGTCGAGGGCATTAGCGGGTGACGTTCCTTTTCGCACGGCAGATTCCGCATCGATCAGTAGCCTTAACTCTTTCGAGAGTGGCCATAAGATGACGGGTGCGGCGTTGCCCTCGGCTTGCAGTCCTCGCAGTGCTCTTAGGGCGCCGCGTGCATCGCCAGAGAGAGCCGTATCGACCATGCCAAATGTATTGTAGCGAGCGCTATCGCCCACCGATTCAGCAACGTGTTCAACCGATAAGTGATTGTCACTGGCAAGGAGACTCAGCTTTTCGATTTCCTGTGCAGCTGCGAGCAGATTTCCCTCGACTCGTTCGGCCAGTAGGGCGACTGCGTCGCGATCGGCCGACATACCGCGTAGCTTGAGTCGCGCCTGAATCCATGACGGCATTTCACGGCGTCCCACGGGCCACACGGTGATAATGGCTCCACGCTGATCTAACGCGGTATACCATTTAGCGCGTTGGGATTGCTTATCAATTTTTCCGGCGACGATGAGTAGGACATCATCAGACTCCATCGCGAGATATTCTTGAATGGCTTTACTGCCTTCGGTGCCTGGCTTGCCGCTCTCAACTTGAACCTCGATTAATTTACGATCCGAGAATAGCGACATGGCGCTCGCACTTTGCAATAGATTTTGCCAAGCAGCTTTATCGGTTGTATCGAAGCGCTCACGGTCGATACAGCCTTGGCCTCTTGCCGCAACGCGAATGGCGTCTGCGCACTCTTGGACGATCAGGGGTTCGGCACCTGTGACGAGGTAACAAGACGATAAGCCTTGCTTTAAGAATTGGTCGAGTTGCTCAGGCCTTATCTGCATTATCGGCCGCGAGTCTGTAATCAATGCGGCGCGTCAGCGCCTCAACCAAGGTCGTCCGAAGCTCAGCCTGCAGAAGTCTTAGCTCCTCCGTCTTACCGACCACATTGAGAGGATCGTTTAGCATTTGATCCACCACCGTGAGGGTTTCACCTTCGACTAGCCAGCGCTCGCCCAGCTGCAGCGAAAATGTAACGCTTGCTCTAATTTCGAGCTCTGCAGCTCGTGCTCTAGCGGTCAGTGACAGGTTTCTTTGTTCAAAGCGCTCTGTGCCCACTTGCAAAATGAGCGTCGCCTCAGATGGACTGACGACGCGCGCGCCTAACCTAAGTAGTGATGTACGTAGCTGCGATGCAAATTCACTATTTGGTGCGGAGCTGACAACAGAAATAGGATACAGCCCAAGGGTCTCAGCGCGCGCATTTTGGCCGCGTAGCTCGAAGCCACAGCTTGTTAGCATGAGCGCAAGCAGCATACCTGCTAGCGCTCTGCCGCGCAGAGGGAACCTAGTTAGCAACCACATTGACAAGCTTTCTCGGAACAACAATGATTTTCCTGATGCTAACGCCCTCGATGAAGCGTTGGACATTCTCATGAGCTAACGCTATTTCCTGCACTGCGTCTTTGTCTGCATCGGCGGCAACAGCGATTTTGGCTCTGACCTTGCCATTCACCTGCACCACGATGTCTATTTCATCCCGAGTCAGTGCCGACTCATCAACCACTGGCCACGTCGCATCAAGCAGGTGCGCACCTGTTAATGTCTGATAGAGCGCTTGGCTAATGTGCGGAACAATCGGCGCCAACAACAAGACGGCCGAAGATAACGCCTCGTGGATCACCATCGCGTCTTCGGCAGATTGTCCATCGTGTCGGCTCACTTCGTTACAGAGCTCCATCACTGCAGCGACAGCTGTGTTAAACGTTTGTCGTCGTCCATAGTCATCGCTGACTTTAGCAATCGTTTCGTGTGTTTTTCGACGCAGCGCTTTCTGTGCCTTATCGAGCGTCGCCGTTTCCAGACTCTGGGTGGGGCTAGACTCTGCCTCTTGCACTAAGCGCCACAATCGCTTGAGAAAGCGATGAGAGCCGTCCACACCAGCATCCGACCACTCAAGCGACTGCTCGGGTGGCGCCGCAAACATACTAAATAATCTGAGGGTATCAGCACCGTAGCGATCTATTAGCTCCTGAGGATCGACGGTGTTTCCCTTTGATTTTGACATCTTCGCGCCGTCTTTAAGCACCATCCCTTGTGTTAACAAACGCTCGAAGGGCTCGTCAGAGCTGAGCAGCCCCTCATCGCGCATCAGCTTGTGAAAGAAGCGAGCGTAAAGAAGGTGCAATATCGCGTGCTCAATACCGCCGACATACTGATCTACGGGAAGCCAGTAATTCGCAGCGTCTGAGTCCAGCATTCCTTGGTCATAGTCAGGGCAGGTAAATCGCGCATAGTACCAGGATGACTGCATAAAGGTGTCGAACGTGTCGGTTTCACGTTCGCATGTGGCGCCGTCGATCTCAAATTTACGCCAGCTGGGATCGGTCTTTATGGGTGACGCCACGCCATCCATGACGACATCCTCCGGGAGAAGCGAGGGCAGCCGGTCCGCAGGAATGGGTACCTCGCCCCCGCCCTCGAGATTCAACATGGGGATCGGCGTGCCCCAATAACGTTGCCGAGACACACCCCAATCACGTAAACGATATTGTGTGGTCACTTTGCCCAATGATTTTTCTTCGAGCGCGCTGGCTATTTTCTCGAAGGCGTCTTCGAAGGCAAGGCCATCGTAAGTGCCCGAATTCGTCAGCGTTCCGCGCTCAATATAGGCCGCGGTCGTTACATCAGCGGGTTGCCCGCTTTCGTCATTGATCACGCTAATAAACGGTAAGGCGTATTGCCGAGCAAATTCCCAGTCCCGTTCATCATGCGCTGGAACAGCCATGACGGCCCCCGAGCCGTAGTCCATCAATACATAGTTTGCGATCCAGACAGGGATCGCTTCCCCTGTCAGAGGGTGGCGCGCACGTATTCCCGTATCCATGCCGAGCTTTTCTGCGCGCGCCATATCAGCTGCGGCAACAGAGGCTTTCTTGCAGTCGCCAATAAAGGTCGCAAGTGCCGGATTATCTTTACTAAGCGCAAGGCTGATGGGGTGCTCCGCTGCAAGGCTGACATAACTCACGCCAAAGAGGGTGTCGGGGCGGGTTGTGTAGACGTCGATCTTATCCAGCCCTGCAATGGGCGTATCGAGCTCGAAGCTCAACTCGACCCCGCGACTTTTGCCAATCCAGTTGCGCTGCATGAGTCGAACTGGCTCAGGCCAACCCTCCAGCTTGTCTAGGTTATCCAATAATTCTTCAGCGTAATCGGTGATGCGAATAAACCATTGGGGGATCTCTCTGCGCTCAACCTCGGCGCCTGATCGCCATCCGCGACCGTCGATCACTTGCTCGTTTGCAAGCACTGTTTGATCGACAGGATCCCAGTTGACCGTGGCCATTTTCTTGTAGACGAGACCCTTTTCATAAAGTCGTGTGAAAAACCATTGTTCCCACCGATAGTATTCGGGCGTACACGTGGCTAATTCACGGTCCCAATCGTAGGCGAAACCCAGCCGCTGAAGTTGCCGTCGCATCTCTGCGATGTTGCTCTTAGTCCAGGCGGCCGGTGCGACCTTTTTTTGGATCGCCGCGTTTTCGGCAGGCAGTCCAAATGCATCCCAACCCATGGGCTGCAGCACGTTCTTTCCCATCATGCGCTGATAGCGCGCAATTACATCAGCAATCGTGTAATTGCGTACGTGCCCCATATGGAGTTTTCCACTGGGGTAGGGAAACATAGCTAAGCAGTAAAACTTGTCACGACTCGTGTCGACGTCTACTGAAAAGGCTTTTTTGCTCAGCCACGACGACTGAATCTCGGTCTCGAGGATCTCTGGTTGGTATTCGCTTGGATTCATTAATTTGACGCAGACGTTGGTGATTATGATTGCGACCGTAGTCTATCAGGATAGAGACGATTAGCGCTGAGCTTTTATGCCAATTTTTCTGGCAACGCTTGCTGCAGCACTCGTGATGCTAGGCATTGAAAGCAAAAGACTTAATAGGATCACAGGACCGCTCCCCCAGCGAGCAAACGGGGTGAGGCCCTCGTGCGGCTCGACGCTCAGAATCAGATTACCTTTCTCGAACTGTGGGAGTGCCTTATCTACTTCGCCCGAGGGCAAGACGACGGCAGTGATTCCGTTGTTGGCACCGCGAATTGTTGATTTCTGCAGCTCAAGTGAGCGGAACCGGACCATTTGAAAATGTTGGTGAGGTCCATGGCTGGTTCCAAACCAGGCGTCGTTGGAGATGGTGACAAGTATTTGACTGGTCCTCGACCGCTTTGCAACAAAGTCCGGATAGACCACTTCGTAACAGATATAGGGCGCGAGTTCACCGATGCCCGTCATCAGACTACCTTGGTCTTTGCCGCCACGTGAAAAATTAGACATTGGCAGATCAAAAAAGTCGATAAGCCCTCTCAGTTGTGATTCGAGGGGCACAAACTCACCAAATGGGACGAGTTTTTGCTTTCGATATTCATCTGCCGCATTGCCAAGCGTCACGATGCTGTTATAGCGCTGCGATCCCTCACGGGTTGCAACGCCCAGAACAATGGACGCGTCATTGATTTCACCAAGCTGGTTCAGACGAGCGATGTAATTCGGCGCTTGATCCAAGTAGAAGGGCAGCGCGCCTTCTGGCCAAATAAGTAAATCTGTGTCGGGAGTGTGAAGTTGGGCATGGGTCAGGTAATCATCGAGAATTGCCTGAGTATGGTTGGGGTCCCACTTATCGGATAGTGAGGTGTTAGGTTGGTAAACGACAGCCTTCGCCTTATTGCCAGTACTGGTTGTCCAGTTTATTTGCTCCAGTAGCGTGCCAACGAGCAAGAGCGAGAAAGACCAAGAAAGCCAGATGAAGGCTGTGCGTCGAGCTCGAGTTAAATAGATTTCGGCTAAGCCTGCAGCACTGAGCGCAAGGAGTAAGGAAACACCGAATACACCTACAACAGGAGCCCATCCTGCGAGTGGCGTATCGATGCTGGCATAGCCAGCAAATAGCCATGGAAAGCCGGTTAAGAGCCAGGTTCTGATCCACTCGAAGGTAACCCACAAGCCTGCAAAAAAGAGACCTCGCTGAAGGACGTTCTTCGGCTGTAAGTGGCAGAAAATAGTGGCCTGTACGGCTGGTAGTACGGCGAGTCCGCCGCAGAAAATAAAGGTCAGCAGCAAGGCGAGCGAGGTCGGTGCACCGCCGTAAACATGAATGCTTACAAAAACCCAAGACACGCCCGCACCAAAGAACCCAGCGCCGAATAGCCAACCCAATAACGCACCCTCCTTGGCCGTTTGATTAACCAGGGTGCCGTAAAGCATGGCGAGGCTGAGCAGGGAAGCTATTTTGAGGTCAAAGGGCGCAAGACCCAACGTGAAAATCAGCCCCGCAGTCAGGCTGTAGGTTGCGCGCTGTACTTTACTCCAGCGCACCCTTAGTTAACGCTCGTTCATTATGGTCACGCGCAGACTGTTCAGTTTGCGCTGATCTGCGTTAATGACGCGAAACTCAAGGCCTTCAAAGGTTACAGTTTCGTTGCGTGTAGGTAGCCGACCAAAAGCTTGAAGAACGAGGCCACCGATAGTGTCGAATTCCTCGTCACTGAAATCGACACCAAATGCCTCATTAAACTCCTCTACAGGTGTTAAGGCTTGGACAAAAAAACTATCCTCAGTGAGCTTGCGAATTTGAACCTCTTCATCTGAGTCGGTCTCATCCTCAATTTCACCAACGATCTCTTCGAGCACGTCTTCAATGGTGACAAGCCCAGCGACGCCACCGTATTCATCTATAACGATGGCCATGTGGTTACGTGCCTGACGAAACTCTCTGAGCAGTACATTTAGTCGCTTGCTCTCCGGAACAATAACGGCTGGGCGAAGCAGCGCCGCAATATCAAACTCAGTGTTAGGGTTTAGTACAAAAGGTAATAAGTCTTTGGCGAGGAGGATTCCCTGCACATCATCGGTTCCCTCACCCACTACGGGATAGCGTGAGTGGCCCGTATGAATAATTTGTGGCAACACTTCATCGAGGGTTGCACCTTCGCGAATAACAATCATTTGTGCCCGCGGAATCATCGCGTCTCGGGCTTGCATCTCCCCGACAGTGAGGGCGCCTTCCATAATATTTCGCGCATCATCATCGATAACTTCGTTGTCCACGGCTAATTGCAGCAACCCTTCTAAGTCAGCACGTGTGTACGGAGTCCCCGTGACCATCTGAGTCAATCGATCCAGCCAGGAGCGCTCTTCAGTTTCGTTATTACGTGTATCGTTACTATTCATCAGATGTTGGTGTCAGAAGAGTTGTAGGGGTTGGGAATTGATAGCTGTGCCAGATAGCCTATTTCAAGTGCCTCCATCACGTCGGCGTCTTCATCCGCGATGTGGTCGTAGCCCAATAAGTGGAGGGTTCCATGAATCGTCATGTGCGCCCAATGATGCTGAGTCAACTTTGACTGCTCACGTGCTTCGCGAGCAACAACCTCACCACAAATAATCAGGTCACCGAGTAAGCCTGTTCTTTGTTGCATTTCCGAATCAACAGGAAACGACAGAACGTTAGTGTCTGTATTTTTACCCCGGTACTGGTGATTAAAACGGCTCATCTCATCGGTATCGACCACTTGAATACTGACTTCAGCTGCCTCTGTAGGTCGCCAATGAACATGATCGCCCGACAGTGCGGTAGCGACCCACTTTTCGAATGCTTGTTGCTCAGGCGCCTCGTTTTGGTTGCAGTCGAGATGTACAGAGAGCTTCATTAGCGCTGCTCCTGAGCGTTGTTTTCCATGATCGCATCGTGCTCCTCGTAAGCGCTAACAACGCGCTGAACCAAGGGATGGCGGACCACATCTTTTTTATTGAACCATGTAAAGGAGACCCCATCGACGCCATCTAGAACCTGCGTTGCATGAACCAAGCCGGAGGGTTGGCCGCGGGGTAGATCAATTTGGGTTGCGTCTCCCGTAATAACTGCTGTTGACCCGAAACCCAAGCGAGTCAGAAACATTTTCATCTGCTCGCGAGTGGTATTTTGTGCCTCATCGAGAATGATAAAGGCGTTGTTGAGCGTGCGGCCACGCATAAACGCAAGTGGCGCCACTTCAATGATATTTCGCTCGATGTACTTACCGACCGTTTCGAAACCGAGCATTTCGTAGAGTGCGTCGTACAGCGGTCGTAGGTAGGGATCGACCTTTTGCGTCAGGTCGCCGGGTAAAAAGCCCAAACGTTCACCTGCTTCTACTGCGGGGCGAACAAGCAGAATACGCTTAACGTCTTCATCAAGAAGCGCCTGTACGGCACAGGCTACAGCCAGGTATGTTTTACCTGTTCCTGCGGGACCGACACCGAAGTTCAGATCGTAGCGCTGTATGTCTTTAACGTAACTGATCTGACTGTGACCGCGCGGCTTAACCGTGCCGCGCTTGGTCTTTATGCTTTTTATCAGAACAGACTCATTGGTCTCTTCCTGACCTTTTAGCAACTCGAGATCAGCCTGTTGTAACTGCAGGTGAATGGCCTCTGGGCTCAAGCGAATACCCTTAGTGACATCGACGTAGAGTTTTCTAATGAGGCGTTCCCCGGACTCGCACGCAGCAGCAGGCCCACCGATCTTTATCTGGCTACCGCGATTACTAATCGAAACGCGAAGCCGATCTTCGATCAGTTTGAAATGGGTGTTGAGCTGCCCGCAAAGCAGTGCAACATGCTTCGCGTTTTCAGGTTCAAGCGTGAAAGAGGAGGATTTTATGTCCTCCCGACTGTCGGGCTCGGGAGGTATCGGGTCAATGTCCAAGGACTGTTTGGCCGCTCATGTAACGTATGGCTGAGTGAAGATACAGAGCTTGCGACGCATGTCAACTCACAAGCACGCCGTGAAGCGAGTTTGGCAGCGCGTCGACAATATCGACTGTCGCGAACTCGCCGATTAAATCGTGGTCAAGGCTGGTAAAGTTGACCACACGGTTGTTTTCAGTTCGTCCAGCTAGCCGGCCAGGATCTTTCTTCGATACGCCCGTCACGAGAATCCGCTGAGTCGTTCCGACCATACGCCGACTTATTTCCATCGCTTGCTGATTGATACGGCTTTGTAGGAGATGCAATCGTTTCTTTTTAACGTCCTCCGGTGTCTCGTCCTGCAGATCAGACGCTGGAGTGCCGGGTCTTGCACTGTATATAAAGCTGAAAGATGTATCGAACCCCACTTCTTCTATGAGCTTCATCGTGGCGTGGAAATCTTGCTCCGTCTCCCCTGGGAACCCAATGATGAAGTCCGAGGACAACGATATGTTAGGACGAATCTTTCGCAGTGCGCGTATCTTAGACTTGTATTCTATGGCGGTATGGCCTCGCTTCATCGCCATCAAAATGCGATCCGAGCCGCTTTGCACGGGCAGGTGAAGATGATCAACCAGCGCGGGGATATCGCGGTAAGCTTCTATCAACGCGTCGCTAAATTCCACGGGATGAGACGTGGTGTAACGGATGCGCTCCACACCGGGAACTAAATTAACCAGCCCAAGTAGCTCGGCAAAGTCCACGATCTCTCCAAGATGGTTCTCGCCGCGATAAGCATTGACGTTTTGACCCAAGAGATTGACCTCTTTCACCCCAGACGATGCGAGGTGTGCAACTTCGGCGATGACATCATCCACTGGACGCGATACCTCTTCGCCTCGTGTGTAAGGGACGACGCAAAATGTGCAGTACTTACTGCATCCTTCCATAATCGATACGAATGCTGTTGCGCTGTCGCTTGACGGCTGAGGTAGCCGATCGAACTTTTCTATCTCCGGGAACGAAATATCGACCACAGCACTGTCTTTCTCATTGCGCGTTTCGAGCATCTCAGGCAGTCGATGGAGTGTCTGAGGCCCAAATATTAGGTCGACATAGGGCGCTCGCTCGCTAATGGCCTCACCTTCCTGGCTAGCGACGCAGCCGCCGACACCAATGACCACTTCGGGGCGCTTGGCTTTTATGGATTTCCAGCGGCCGAGTTGATGAAATACTTTTTCCTGCGCTTTTTCACGAATGCTGCAGGTATTCAGCAAAAGCACATCGGCCTCTTCTGCGTTATCTGTGCGCTCCATGCCATGGCTCTCGCGCAATAAGTCGCCCATTCGCGCAGAGTCGTATTCGTTCATTTGGCACCCATGTGTCTGGATAAAGACTTTCGATCGTGTTGTTGTGCTCACAGACTTATGCTCGATGTGTCGGGAATCGGCTATTATACCTGTCTAACTCTGAAATGGCGTGGCGCTAGCCCTTTCGAATTTTGGCAAAAGTGGTAGCATCGCGCGCGCCACACTAAACACCTGAAACAGCATGTCGAATCAGCCTGTGTATAAAATTATTTTCCACAATGGAAAGGAAATCTTCGAAGTCTTTGCGAAGCACATTTATCAGAGCGATATGTGGGGCTTTGTAGAAATCGAGGAAATGCTGTTTGGTGAGCGGTCCGCGATCCTTGTTGACCCAGGCGAGGAGAAGCTCAAATCTGAGTTCGCGGGGGTCAAGCGTAGTTATATTCCCATGCAGTCTATTATCCGGATTGACGAAGTCGAAAAGCAGGGTGCGGCAAAGATCAGTGAGGGCGGTGAGTCAGGCAAAGTCGCTACTTTCCCCATGAGCCCTGCGATTACATCGGGCGGTGCTTCAGACGACTGAGACTAGGGGAGTCGAGCCGTTATAATGGCGCGGCGAGGTGCTGGGTGGCCTTCAATTGTTTTAGTGTGATCCACTGGGTCTAAGAAGTTTGCTAGAGAGTGGAAGGTCATCCAATCCGTAGAACGTTGCTCGTCCTGTGATGTTGCGCTGACATCAACGAGTTTCGTATCCTCGAAACCCACCTTTGAAAGCCAAGCCATCAGGGCTTTTGGGCTCGGTAGAAACCAGACGTTGCCCATCCGTGCATAGCGCCCGGGCGGAACGAAGACCCTATGCTCATCACCTTCCACCACAAGTGTCTCGAGAACTAACTCTCCGCCGGAAACGAGGGTATCGCGAAGGTCGGTCAGGTGATCGATGGGAGATCGGCGATGATAAAGCACGCCCATTGAAAACACGGTATCGAAAGCTTGTAGTTTAGTGGGCAGCTGCTCTAGCGTTAGTGGGAGAACGTGGACAGCGGGCTCGTTGATGTATTTTTGAATCGCCTTGAACTGCAGCACAAACAGAGGCGTTGGGTCGATACCGATAACCTCCGATGCGCCCGCGCCTCGCATGCGCCAGCAGTGGTAACCACTGCCGCACCCGACATCCAGTACTCGGCGACCTGCAAGCGGTGTTATGGCATCTGCTAGGCGGGCCCACTTGAAGTCTGACCGCCATTCGGTATCGATGTCGACACCAAACAGTGAGAAGGGGCCTTTGCGCCAGGGGTGTAAACCACGAAGCGCGCGCTCCAGCTCTTTTCGCGTATGCTCGGTTAGGTTGCCTGATGCGCCGACATGATTAGCGTTGAGACTGACTGTCTCCGGTGCAATATCAGGAAGCGAAGCGAGGGCTTCTCGCCAGCGTTTCAGATCGCCAAAGCGCTTCTCTGACATGGAATGCACAAGTTGCTCGGGCAGCGTCTGTAGCCAGGCGCACAACTTAGGGTCGTCCCAGCGCGCCGTGAAGGCTTTAATATCTGCTAGCAACTCATTAGGCACGTCCATCGATAATCACGCAATCGCAATAAAGGAGGCAAAATTTAAGCATTGAAACCATATGCTCGATCGAGAAAAGCCCGCGTCGGCCAGCCGTGCGGTATGAATCTGCGCTGTTTCAGGGATTAGAACATTGTCGATGGCGTCGCGTTTCTGCGCGATTTCGAGGTCGCTGTAGCCTTGGCTGCGCTTAAAGTCGTGATGTAGGTCGATCATTAGGGCGTCCATGGCTGGATCAGCCATAGTGAGCTTCTCAGAGAGGATGAGCAGTCCTCCGGGTACCATTGCGCGGCGAATAGCTTTTAACAGTCTCAGCCGCTCATCAATGGGAATGAACTGGAGGGTAAAGTTAAGAATGACGACGCTGGTGGTTTCGAACTGTGTGAGCAGCGCGTCAGATTGAATCCATTCAATCGCTGAGCCTTGCAAGGATTGCTCTCGTGCGCGTGTAATCATGGCGGATGAGCTGTCGATACCAATAAAACGGCACGTTTTGTTAGCGGCTGCATTATCGGTCAATGCGCGCTCTGCAGACCGGATTGACTCCCCTAAAGAGCAGCCGATGTCGTAAATACAGGTACCTGGCTGAGAATACTGTTCGGCGAGGACGCCCGTCATCCTGACGACGGTGGAGTATCCGGGTACCGAGCGCTGAATCATATCGGGGAAGACATCTACAACCGAGTCGTTGAAGCTAAACAGGGTTGTGTCAGCTCTTAATTCAGCGAAAAGATTGTCGCGTCTGTGTGAGGCCATGGCATATCTGGATTTCGGGCGGTTAGGATTTCAGCGTCAAATGATATCAGGCATTTATGCCGCCACACCCATATCGTATACTCGCGCCGTATTTTTTCCGAGAGAGTTTTTGATGTTAGAGCAATTATCCGTTTTGTCGCCCGATCCGATCCTTGGACTTGCTGCCGAGTGTCGTGCCGACCCTAACCCGAACAAAATTGATTTAACCGTCGGTATTTACATGGACGAAGCGGGTGTATGCCCTGTTTTTAAGGCGGTGCGTCAAGCGCAAGAGCAACTTGTTGCCGAAGAGATCACGAAAGCCTATTTACCAGCGGCGGGAGATGCCGCGTATTTGGGTGCAATGAAGTCGCTTGTTTTTGGGGAGGAGCTTGCAGGGGACGGCGCCAACATAACAGCGATTCAAACCCCAGGTGGTTGCGGCGCGCTTCGTATTGCCTCGGAAGTACTCGCTGCCGCTGCACCCGATGCGACCGTATGGATTAGCAACCCGACGTGGCCCGTACACATTCCGCTGATGGGATCGGTTGGGCTGAAGTTTAAGACGTATCGTTATTACGACCCGGTATCGCATGGTGTTGACTTTGATGGCATGGCAACTGACTTAAAAGGGGCGAAAAAAGGTGATGTGGTGCTTCTGCACGGATGTTGCCATAACCCCTCAGGTGCCGATTTAACCTTGGAGCAGTGGGGGCACATTGCAGACATGGCGCTGATACAAGGCTTCACGGTACTGGTGGATCTCGCTTATCAAGGGATGGGTACCGACTTGGAGGCAGACGTTGCCGGACTTCGCTTAATGGCGGACCGACTGGGTGAGCTGATTGTTGCGGCGTCATGTTCGAAAAATTTAGGTTTGTACCGTGAGCGAACAGGCGTAGCACTGTTCTTTGGAAAAGATGCCCAAATAGCGGAGGCGACCCACAGTCATGGTTTGGGTGCTGCGCGTCGTGTTTACTCTATGCCGCCAGCTCATGGCGCGCTGCTGGCTGGTCGGGTTTTGAGCGATCCGACACTGCGCGCATCTTGGGAACTTGAGCTCCAGGAGATTTGTGCGCGAATGATCGATTTGCGGACACAGTTGTCTGCAAAGCTCTCTGAGAAAACCAATCAGGATTTTTCTTTCATTTCGAAAGAAAAGGGCATGTTTTCTTTCTTAGGTCTGTCGGTGGAGCAGGCGCGTGGACTGCGTAAAGAGCGGGGCCTTTACATGCTGGACTCGTCACGGATCAACGTTGCTGCGCTGAACCAACAAAACATGGACATCGTAATCGACACTGTTGCCTCGGTTCTCTAGGCCGAGACATGCAGCGGGGTAGAGTGAGGGTTAACCCTCAAGCTCGATAAGGCGCTCCAACGCGTCATCGAGCAAGTTCGACGCTTCGCTGAGACGATCGAGAACCTCTGCTACTTCATTACTGTCACCTGCAAAAAATGAGGGGTCCGCGGTTCTCGCTTCGAGCAGCGCCTGTTCCGTTTCCAGTCGGGCTATTCGATCAGGGAGATCCTCAAGCTCTCGCTTCTCTTTGTAACTGAGTTTTCTTAAAACTGTTTTAGGTTCTGACTGATTATATTCAGAAGGTTTTGACGTCTTCTCGAGTGCAACTCGCCTGTTAGAAGTGCCTGCATCTGAGACGCTACTGACGAGTTTTCCACCTCGACTTTCCCAGTCGGAAAAATTGCCCGCCTGTTCTTCGATCTCCCCATTTTCATTGATTACCATCAAACTGGTAACGACGCGATCCATGAAGTCTCTGTCGTGACTGACCAAAAGAACCGTGCCTTTGAATTCAAGCAATACCTCTTCGAGCAGCTCTAACGTTTCAATATCGAGGTCATTAGTGGGCTCATCGAGCACTAATAAGTTAGCGGGTTGAGTAAACAGCTTTGCCAAAATGGCGCGGTTGCGCTCCCCTCCAGAGAGCACCTTGGTTGGCGCCCTCACTCGGTCAGGCGAAAATAAGAAGTCACCAAGATAGCCAATGGCGTGCTTTCTTTTGCCGTTAATCTCGATAAATTCTTGACCACCACAAATGTTGTCTATCAACGTTCCCTCAGGGTCGAGATGACCGCGGAGTTGATCTGAGTAAGCTATTTCTAATTTCGAGCCGATTTTAACGCTGCCCGCGTCGGGCTCGAGTTCGCCAAGTAACATTTTTATGAGTGTCGTTTTACCCGCACCATTGCGACCGACAATGCCGACCCGATCGCCGCGTTGAATGATTGTGTTGACGTTCTGAATGACAGCTTCGCCATTGTATGCCACCCCTGCATCTTTGGCTTCAGCTACGAGTTTGCCTGATAGCGCACCTGCACCGACGCTGATATTGGCGGTGCCCGTTTGCTGGCGCCGTCCCGCGCGTTCTTGTCTCATACCTTCTAAGCGTCGTACACGGCCTTCGTTGCGGGTTCGTCGCGCTTTGATGCCCTGGCGTATCCAGACTTCTTCTTGCGCCAGTCTCTTGTCAAAAAGGGCATTTGCGCTCTCTTCTGCCGCCAGCTGTTCGGCGCGGTGTTTTAAAAAGTCGCGGTAGTTACCGGGCCAAACGCTTAATTGCCCCCGATCGAGTTCGCCAATTTTGTTGGCAATCGTTTGAAGAAAACGACGATCGTGGGTAATAAGGATAATGGCGCCGCGAAAGGACTGTAACTGTTGTTCTAGCCACACAATCGTCGGTATATCGAGGTGGTTGGTTGGTTCATCAAGGAGCAATAGATCGGGTTCCGACACAAGTGCACGCGCGAGTGCGACACGGCGACGCCATCCCCCGGATAAATCGGCTAACTTGTCTCCGCCATTTAAACCCAGTTGTGACAGCGTCGTTTCGACGCGATTTTGGACATTCCAGCCGTCACTCGCATCGAGCGCAAGTTGCACCGCCGCGAGTTCGTCCAGCGCCGTCGGACTGGCTGAGGACAGTAGACTCCTATATTGGACCAGTAGACCGCCAAGCTCCGATAGGCCTCCCGCCACCCAATCGAATACAGACGTCATACCTTCAATTGGCAGCTCTTGCTCAAGACGTGAGAGCTTGATCGCGGGGTCGATCCATCGCTCCCCGTCATCCAGTTGCTGCTCCCCCGTAAGCACTTTAAAAAGCGTTGTTTTGCCGACGCCATTTCGTCCGAGCAGGCCCAGGCGCTCACCTTTTGAAATAGTGAGATTCAATTTATCTAGGAGAACGTGAGTACCGAAATGTAACTCGGCGTCACTTAAGCGTAAAAGTGCCATTAAATAGGATCCTTGCTGTCGCGGTGAGTCTACTTTAGTACCCGATTCACGTCTTGAGTTTGTTAAACTAGCGCGGTTGTTTTGGGGGATTAAATGACTGCAGTGATTTCACATCGTAATGACATGATCGTAGGCCGCTGGTTGGCTATCTGCGCAGTAACGATTTTCGGCATGATCTTATTAGGCGGTGTAACGCGTCTGACCGAGTCTGGTTTGTCTATGGTTGATTGGCGGCCGATTATGGGTGTTGTTCCACCGCTATCTCACGCCGATTGGCTCTACTTGTTCGATCAATACAAATTGTTCCCTGAGTACCAACTTGTCAATCAAGGCATGGGGCTAGATGAGTTTAAGCAAATCTTCTGGTTTGAATATTTGCACCGTATGCTCGGCAGGTTCATCGGTGTGCTGTTTTTTGTACCATTTATGCTCTTTTTGTGGATGGGAAAGGTTAAGCCTGAAGTTAAGCCGCACCTATTTTTTCTCCTGTTGCTCGGTGCCTGTCAGGGTTTTATGGGTTGGTTCATGGTAAAGAGCGGGCTTGTCGATCGACCTGATGTGTCACAGTACCGGTTGACGGCGCACCTCGGTCTTGCCATCGCCATTTACGCCTACATTGTCTGGTTAACGATTGGGTTGTTCTCGCCTGATCGCGAAACGACGAAAGATGCGAGTCCCGGTGTTTTTTCGGTTGTCGCATTGGTTTACGTCATGATTTTAAGTGGCGGTTTTGTAGCGGGTACGAACGCGGGGCTGTCGTTTCCAACGTGGCCGCTGATGGGGGATAGTTTTATTCCACCCGCTCTGTACTCCGGGGGCTGGATATCGTCGTTTGAGCAAGTTACGACGATACACTTTAACCACCGTATGTTGGCTTATTTCACGGGGATTACGCTCGTTGTGCTCGGGCTACGGACTTGGCTTGTCCATTCAGACGCCCGATTGCGCAGAGCGGGGGTACTTCTGCTCGGAGCCATCACACTGCAGATTGTACTTGGCATCAGCACGGTACTGTCGCATGTCGATGTCGCTATTGCCGCAGGTCACCAAAGCGGTGCTGTGGTGCTTCTTACGACCGTTTTGTTTTGGGTGCATTGTAAACGCACTACCGGTCAAAGCTATGTCCTAAAAAGATGACAAACCAAGCGCTCTTGTTGTGGCACAGCAGAGCGACCCAATTTGCTTGGGGGTATTAATGGAGTCATCAATCGCCGAGGATAACGCATTGCGACTTATCGCTACTTAAACTTTTCGTCTCTCTGAGATTGGATACCTACGTGGCGACAGCGGTGCAGAATGCCGATCTACACTGCAAAGGGTTAGGTATGATCCGAGGTTGCTAGATGCAGTTTTTTTATAGCAATCGGTGTTGTTTAGTGGGTGATCTGGGGGAACTTGGGCATATCGTCGCTAGTATTGTTACAGATTTAGTCCTATTTGAGTTAAGCACATACCTGATAGAGGTGCGGCTTATTTTCTGGCACAGTCTCGTAATGTGATTCGGCAATGAGTAACAGTGCGAAATGCTAAGTGATACTGAACAGTATGGACATCAAAGCCATGCTAGGTCCCAAGAGAGACATCAGTTGGGCGGTTTTATTGGCTCTTCCCTCCCCATGCGAATTGCTTATGACGAACTGGAGCGTATTGCCGCAGTGGACGACACAGTTCTAGTGCTGGGTGAGAGTGGAACTGGTAAGGAACTAGCGGCAAGAGCCGTGCATGATCTCTCTGCACGTGCTTCCGATCCATTTGTAATTGTTGACTGTGCGGCGACCTCTATTGCGAATTTCGAGAGAGATCTTTTTGGTGCGTATGCGCGTGATGATGAGATGGGTCAGAGTCGTGAAGGATTAGTCGCCCTTGCCGCCGGAGGAAGTCTATTTTTAAATGAGGTCTCCGAATTGGATTACGCTTCTCAGTCTCTCTTGTTAAGGTTCATAGACAGTGGAGTGTTTCGATGTGTTGGTGCCACTGAAGAGTCAGCCGTTGATGTCCGCATTATTGCTTCGTCCCGTCGCGACTTATCAGAGGAGGTAAAGGCCGGGCGTCTTCGCGAAGATTTATACTACCGACTACATGTATTGCAGATACGACTACCTCCCTTGCGAGAGATTTTAGATGATATACCTCACATAACGTCAGCCGTTTTGGATCGGCTCGCCGCCGAGACTGGGAGACCGTTTGATGGCTTGACATATGATGCTGAGGCTCAACTTTTGAGTTACGACTGGCCTGGTAACGTTCGTCAGTTGCAGAGCGTGTTGCGATGGGTAACCGCTATGACGGTTGGGTCTGAGATAAGTGCCGATGTTGTCATGAAGGCGATCGCACAATTTGACGGTCGATCAGAAGTTGCTTCTCCCGCAGAGACTGACTTTGTTGACTCTGGTGCTCGCACGAGCGGGGTCAAGCCATTGTGGTTGGTTGAGAAAGAGGTGATTCAGCACGCGATTGATGTGAGCGGAGGTAACATTAATCGGGCCGCGGCGTTATTAGAGGTAGCCCCCTCTACTATCTATCGAAAGGTCCAGGGGTGGAAGCATGGTTAGTAAGATGCCGAAGCCTCAAGTCCCAGGCCTGTCGTATAGACGACCCTATTTTGGGCCTGAAGGAGCCCTTTAGGGGAGACTCTATGCGAGCCCTGGTCTGTCGTGAACTCTCCGATGATTTTTCAGGTGTCGCAGTCATTGATTTACCTGTCCCTGAACCGGCGCCGGGTGAGGTCAGGATCCGAATCAGAGCTGCGAGTCTTAATTTCCCAGATCTTTTGCTGTGTCAGGGAAACTACCAGCTAAAGCTCGAGCCGCCGTTCACGCCAGGAATGGATACCGCAGGTGAGATCGATGCGATCGGAGAGGGCGTCAAAGGCTTTGCCGTCGGTGAGGCTGTGGTTGCAGGAATGCGCCACGGAGGCTTATCGCAATTCGTTTGTGTCTGTGCAAAGGAGCTTCGAAAAAAGCCGGAAAACATGAGTTTTTCTGAGGCGGCGTCTTATCAGGTGGCTTATTTGACCGCCTATGTCGCATTGGTTCGACGCGGTAATTTACAGGCTGGAGAGACGCTGCTGGTGCACGGTGCAAGTGGTGGTGTGGGCATGGCAGCGGTTGATATTGGCAAGCGCTTGGGTGCGCGTGTCATTGCGACAAGTGGCAGTGATGAAAAGCTTGCTCGGATAGAGGCCCAGGGTGCCGACTATGTGATGAGCACCGAAGGTGGGTTTCGAGAGGAGGTCAAAGCCCTCACTGATGGACGAGGGGCGGATGTGATCTATGACCCCGTAGGAGGCGATGTTTTTGACGAAAGTGTCCGCTGCATTAACTTTGATGGCCGCCTGCTTGTCATAGGCTTTACCAGTGGTCGCATTGCGTCGGTTCCTTCAAACATGCCGCTTATAAAGGGCTTCTCCGTGGTGGGGGTGAGGGCTGGGGAGTACGGGCGTCGATTCCCTGAGAAAGGTGAGGAAAATCTTAATGTGATTTGGCAATGGGCGGAGCAAGCCAAGACGCGTCCCTACGTGCACGGCGAATTGGCCTTAGCCGATGCACTCGTCGGGTTTCGCATGCTTGAGAATCGAGAAGTCGTGGGGAAGTTGGTTATTCGCCCTGATTTGTAAAGGGTGTTGGCTGCGCGGCAGAGCCAGAGATCCTGCCGTTTCGCAACCACTAGTCCGGCCAGGCATATCGGCGCATATTGACTCTCAATTGCTTGACGTCGATGCCCTCCTTTTCCAGGCGCGTCTGAGCAAGTTCCTTTTTAGGGCAGGTGATGACACCGTTATGTGACAGGACACGATGCCAGGGTATGTCGGTGCTATGGGGTAACTGGCTTAGGATTCTTCCGACCCAGCGTGCTCTTCGCGGGAGTTCCGCGGCTTGAGCTATACGGCCAAATGACGAGACCCGCCCTGACGGTATTTGACTGACTGTCAATAAGACGCGTCCTCGTGCATCAGCCTCAGTATCAGTTCCCAATTCGCACCCGCCCCACACGATTGGAGCTGCTTTGATGGATCAGCAGATCACCTTCGCGGGTTTCCCACGTGTGCCTTATGATGCCGATGCCTGACGGCACGGCCCAGCTTTGGAATTTCTCTGTCTTAGGGTCGAAGCGCACTAATGCATCGGGCCGCATTCCACTCTCGTTGTACCAGACGATGTCATCAATCACGGTCATGGAATAAGGGTGTGAGAGAGGGCCGCTAGGCGAGTCCCATTGAGTGACGGCACCCGTGGCTATTTCTAATTTGCCAATTTTTCCTAGCGACGAGTTAACAAACCAAACATCGCCCTTACTATCGATATCCAATCTTCTAATACGTGTGCGCTCGTCGGGTACAACGTAGTAAGAAATATCGAGAGTTTGCGGGGTCATCCGACCTATTGCGTTAGTGCCGTTAAAGGCAATAAAAAGATCACCGCCCTTACCGACTTTGATGCCATAGGGCTTTCGTCGGGTCTCAATTTCAGTGATCTGTCCCGATGAGGGATCTAAGCGCCCCAGCATGTTCGAGTGCTGGCTTGTAAAGTAAAGGTTTCCGTTAGGGTGGAAGACAGCAGTGTGTGGGTCGCGCGCTTGAGTAGTGTATTCCGTAATCTGCCCGTTGGTTGGATCGAGCCTGCCAATTGTTGAGTTACTGTTGCCGGTGTACCAAATGAAGCCATTCTCATCTGGGACGATGGAGTGCGGCCGCGCTGAACTGGGCAGTGGATATTCCCGCATTTCACCTGTCTGTGGATCTAGGCGTCCTACAAGGGAGGCCCACATTCCGGTCCACCAAATTGAGCCGTCGGGCGCCTCAATTGGGTCACGAGTGCGTTGACCGAGGGTCGGTGTCACCCATTCATCAATAACGATATCGGTGTCGCCCGTTATCAGGCGTGGAGCCCTGTGGTGCTTATGCGGATATTGGGTGGCCAGGTACTCGCTGATGGCTGAGAGACGGGGAGGGGGCAGCGACACCATACTGGTGATCAGATGCGACCACTCCTCGCTCGTGTCATACCCTTGAGCGCGATCAAGATATCGTAAGCCATGACAAGCGGAACATGTCTGACTTACGTCTTTGACCACGTCATAATTGATCGGGAGTTGGCTTGTTTCCGCGAAACTATGTCCGCCCATTAATAGGGCGGACAACGCTACGAGGTGACGGGCTACACCCTTAACAGCGTGCAAATCTTGTTGCCCGATGGATCCCTGAGGTAAGCAAGGTGAATTGGCCCCATATTTCCGTCGCGCACACCGGGTGGATCCTCACAAGCCGCGCCGCCGTTTGCGAGCCCTGCCTCATGCCAGGCTTCAGATGCCTCGACGCTGGGGGATGCAAACCCAATTGTGCTGCCGTTACCTGCAGTTGCAGGATCGCCATCAATCGGCGTCGAGAGGGCAAAAATGCCTGTTTCCGTCATGTAAAAAACGCGACCCTTTGGGTCCATAACCCCAGGACCGTAACCCAGTGCACCGAGGGCGGCATCGTAAAACTGTTTTGAAGCCTCAATATCCGAGGCTCCAAGCATGATGTGACTAAACATGAAATGTACTTCCTTTTTTATGTGTGAGTGACATGACAAGGCTACTCAAGGTGGCTCGCTTTTGTCGAGCGACACAAGTGATTTTCATGTGGCGCAGTTCGAGAAACCTTCGTTATAGTTAATTAAGTGGCTAGCTTGACAACTCGCTGCCCAGCACCTCATGCATGAAGTTTCACCGGAACGCCATTCACGGCCGCATTCCCTGATAACTCATCCAAAAATTGCTCGTCAGTGATGTCATTACAACTAACGCCTGCATGGGTATTCGCAATCTCGGACCGCGTGCCGTTCAGGCCGTGGCCGTAGCCATGAGGTAAACTGATAACGCCAGGCATCACCTCTGTTGATGGCATGAGTTCTGCACTAATCGCTCCGACACGACTCTTGATCGTCACCGTCATGCCAGCTTTCCAGCCCTCTTTGGCTACATCTTCCGGGTGCATCAGTAGATTGCACCGACCTGGTCCTTTAACCAGGCGCCGGTGGTTGTGCATCCAAGAGTTATTGTCTCTGACATGACGACGACCAATGAGACGGTAACCCTCCGCCTGTGAATCCATACCTGAGATTAGGCGACGGATATCAGACAGGGCCTCGGGAATGGCGAGGGGAATCCGCTTGTCAGCTGTTTGAAGCCGATCAGGGCAAGATGGTTGCAGTTCACCTAAATCGATACCTGATGGGCTGGCTAACAACTTATCTATGCTGAGATCCCATCTTGAGTCCTTACCATAGGGCCCTGCTTTTAGCGCCGCATCGACGATTTTATGCGGGGGTACCCGAGGCGTCGGTTCGACACCCAGTCGATCAGCTAACCGATCACCTAGTTCAGCAAATATTTCCCAGTCGTGCAGTGCACCCTCGGGTTTATCAAAAACAGCCTGGCTATAACGTGCTGTATTTCGAACTGCCAAATTATGAAAGGCGATGTCGTAATGATCATGTTCCAAAGGAGAGGTTGGCGGCAAGATGACATCGGCGTGGCGCGTAGTCTCGTTGAGCGCTGGATCCAAAGAAACCATAAATTCAACTTGCTCGAGCGCTTCATCTACGGCACGTCCATTGGGTGTCGATAGCACGGGATTACCAGCCCCTGTGAACATCAATTTTATCTGCCCATTGCCTGGGGTTCGAATCTCATCTGCAAGCGCTGCGGAGGGGAGTTCATAGTTGAACTCGGGTAGATCTCGACCACGGCTCCTAAAGCGCCCAAATCCACCGGGACTGGAGTTCATGACTTGATCCATCGCGGGCGCGGTGAACAAACTACCACCTGGCTTATCGAGATTACCCGTAATCACATTAATGACCTGGATAGCCCATTGGCAAAGCGTCCCATAGGCTTGTGTACTCACTCCCATACGACCGTAGCAAATGCCTGCCTCAGCTGTTGCAAGATCGTGTGCAATGCGAGTGATATCGTGCGCCTCAATTCCGGTAGCGGCTGCCGCCCACTCAGGGTTCAAGGCCGACACGGCTTCACGAACCTCGGCAATGCCATCCACTACTCCGGAAAGTTTGCCTAAGTCGGCGAGGTTGTCTCTGAACAGCACATGAATAAGCCCGAGTAAAAACGCCGCGTCTGTACCGGGGCGAATGAAGTGATGTTCGCTCGCGAGCTCTGCGGTCTCGGTTTTACGGGGGTCGATAACAACTAGCTTGCCGCCTCGCGCGGTTAAATCCTTGATCCGTTTTCTAACGTCCGGGACGGTCCAGATGCTGCCATTTGAAGCGAGCGGATTGGCCCCGAGCATCAGAAAATAATGGGTCCTGTCAATATCAGGGATAGGACTTAGCAGCATGTGACCGTACAGCCACATGGACACCAGGTGATGCGGTAATTGGTCAACCGACGTGGCCGAGAACCGGTTGCGAGTGCGGATGTGTCTAAAGAGATTACGTTGGTGCGTGAGCATGCCATAGTTGTGTACCGACGGATTGCCGAAGTAGGCGCCTATCGCATCAACGCCGTGTCGCTCGATCGTGTCTGAGAGTGCACTAGCAACAAGGTCAAGTGCCTCGTCCCACTCAATTTCCACATGCTCATAAACCCCAGCAACAGATCGAACGCGTTTGAGCGGTTTTCTCAGTCTGTCCGGGTCTTCATGAATGTCCTGTAAGGCCACGGCCTTTGGGCAGACGTGACCACGGCTCAGTGGATCCGCTTTGTCGCCTCGAATATCAACTACTTTTTCGCCTTGTGTCTTGATTACAAGACCACACATGGCCTCACATAGGTGGCACACTCGATAGTGCGTTTTAGTCGATGCAATCGTCACGTTGTCTCAGCCTCACCGTTGCAGCTCAGCTACCGTAGTAGGCGAGCTCTTGTTATTTTAAGTGCTCAAGAGTACATGACTTCGAGCCATAATGGGCTGAGCGCGTTACCAGTGGAGGTGTTGGAAACGCTGCGCAGTTAACGAGTCCGATACGCTAATTTGGTCAATGACGCTATGATCTGAAGCCGGGAGTGCGCGGCTTTGATCTCAGAGATACCTGTTTTCGTGTTGTCTGTCATCGTTTTTTTCTGTGCTCAAAGCGTGTGCGATTGGCGGATCTAAGTCCTTGCTCACGCCAACTAGCGATGACTTGTCGAGTCGTATCATTGAATTGAGGGTCCTGGATTCAAATGAAAAACATTCTCCTCATCGACGCTCACCCCGATGAAGCTCGTTTAGCTTCCTAGCTACTTTCGGCTTACAAAAAGGGCGCGGAAGCCTCAGGCTTTGAGGTGACCACGCTTACGACCTGCAACTTGAGCTTCGAGCCTAATCTCAAGCTTGGCTAGGAAAAACGTATTGATCTTGAACCCTATTTGGTAGGTGCGATCGCGGCTCTCAAGGGCTGCAACCATGTGGTCTGGTTCCACCCTGTTTGGTGGGGTGGGCTGCCCGCACTCGTAAAGGGTTTCATTGACAGGACGTTTTTGCCTTTCATCCTGTTTGACTACAACGCGGAAAAGCTCGGCGGGATGGGCTGGGACGGCTATTTAGAGGGTAAAACCGCGCGTATTGTCACTACGATGCATACCTCCGCCATTTTATATCGCTGGTTGTAAAACGCCCCAAGTGTTAACCCGTTAAAAAAGACAACGCTCGAGTTTTGTGGTGTGAAGCCCGTCAGGGTGACCCAGTTTGCGCCCGTTAAGGACTCAAAAGCAGAGACCCGATACCGTTGGATTAAAAAAGTGTATCAGTTGGGTCTGAAAGGGGGCTTATTTCGGCTTTCCCCCGCATTATCAATGCCTTGAGGGAGGTTCCACTTAGGTCGGTTGGTCGTTTGAGGCGCTGGACGGAGCTATAAAACATGCTCTCGGACCAAACCGATGACCTTGATTCTGCGTTAAACCCTGAGTTACTCGACATAGTTGCTCAAGGACATTGAAATGGTCAGCATTGGAACGCCTTTCTCATCAACCGCCACGCGAGTACTTTTCTGTGGGTCGGGAGAGCTGGGTAAGGAAGTTGTCATCGAGCTGCAGCGACTGGGTGTTGAGGTGATTGCCTGCGATCGCTACGAAAACGCGCCGGCGATGCAGGTGGCGGATCGCTCACATACGTTTTCCATGCTCGATGGTGATGAATTGCGGCGAGTGGTTGAGGCTGAGAAGCCCGACTTAATCGTTCCTGAGATCGAGGCTATCGCCACAGATACTTTGGTCGAGCTTGAGTCGGAGGGTTTCCGGGTAATACCGAGTGCGCGTGCCGCACAGCTCACCATGAATCGAGAGGGCATACGTCGATTGGCAGCAGAGGAGCTCGGTCTGGCGACCTCCCCATATGCTTTTGCTGCTGATAGAGCTGCATTTAACGCAGCGATTGCTGATATTGGTATTCCTAGTGTGGTTAAACCGATTATGAGCTCTTCGGGCAAGGGGCAAAGTCTTGTTCGATCTGAAGCGGATATCAATCACGCTTGGGACTACGCACAGGCGGGCGGCAGAGCTGGTGCAGGCAAGGTGATCGTTGAGGGCTTCGTGGATTTTGACTACGAAATTACGCTGCTCACGGTTCAACACGCAGGAGGTGTGAGCTTCTGCAAACCGATCGGTCACCGTCAGGAGGATGGGGACTACCAGGAAAGTTGGCAGCCTCAGCCCATGTCTGATCTCGCGTTATCTCGTTCACGGGACATCGCTGAGCAGGTCACCGAGGCACTTGGTGGTTATGGATTATTTGGCGTTGAGCTCTTCATAAAAGGCGATGAGGTTTACTTCAGCGAGGTATCACCGCGTCCTCATGACACAGGTATGGTGACGTTAATTTCGCAGGATTTATCGGAATTTGCGCTGCACGCCCGAGCGATTTTGGGTCTACCCATCCCCAATATAGCTTTTCACGGACCGTCTGCTTCGAGCGTGATCTTGGTCGAAGGCGAATCAAAAGAAACGCGCTTCGGTAATCTTGCCTCGGCGCTTGCCGCACCCGATACCTCGGTAAAGCTATTCGGTAAGCCTGAGGTCGCTGGAAAGCGTCGTATGGGTGTAGGACTTGCGCGCGGCGCAACGGTGGATGAGGCACGTGCTAAAGCATGTGCCGTATCTAAAAGTGTGGATATAACGCTTTAATTCGGTCTACAACGATGTGACAAGGGAAGGACGCTGCTCGAGATATGACGTCACAGCTTCATAAGCCAGGGCAAATTCGAGCACCGCTTTATCACGCCCCGTCGGTCCCAAAATTTGGATGCCAATGGGACGCCCCTGTTGATCGAAGCCTGCGGGTAGGTTGACGACTGGCAGGCCGGCGAGCGTTCCGCCTATTACGACCTCCATCCAGCGATGATAGGTATCCATGGGCTTCCCATTGATCTTTGAGGGCCAATGCGTCTGGGCATCAAAGGGAAATACCTGTGCAGTGGGTAGGGCTAAAAAATCATATTCGTCAAAGAGCGCCATGAGTGCTCTGTACCAATTGGATCGTGCTGTATCAGCCGTTACGATCTGTGCCGCGCTCATTCCCAGACTGCCCTCAATCTCCCACTGAAACTCGGGTTTCAGCTGAGACTTTAAGGTGGGGTCCTTGAGCAGAGGTTGTGAGTCAATAAATGCAAAGTGTCGAAGTGTGAGCCACGTATCCCATAGGCGCTCAAGTTCAAAGTCGGGGGCGCAGTCTTCAACCACCGCTCCCTTTGTTTCGACGCCTTGCAGTGCACCTCTGCAGATATCGAGTAGACCCGGCTCCGTCGCAAGATAGCCACCGTAGTCACCCATCCAACCGATGCGGACACCGTCCTCTAAGGTGGTCGGTACAAATGACTCAGCACGGGGTAGCGTCTCTTGCAAGGAGAGGGGCTCTCGAGCATCAAAGCCTGCCATGGTGGTCAGTAGCTTAATGGTGTCTGTAACGTCTCGGCCCATAGGTCCGTCGGTTGCGAGTTGATCGAAGAACAGCTTCGAATTTTCGTCCGCGCCGGGCACCCGACCTTTGGTGGGTCGAAAGCCAATCACGTTGTTGAATGCAGCTGGGTTACGCAACGAGCCCATCATATCGCTGCCGTCGGCGACAGGGAGCAATTGCGCGGCAAGACCGACAGCTGCACCACCGCTGCTACCACCAGCACAAAGCGAGGGATTGTAGGCATTTCGAGTGGTTCCAAATACGGTGTTGTAGGTCTGCGAGCCAAGGCCAAATTCAGGCGTATTTGTTTTGCCAATAAAGATGGCCCCCGCATGTCTAATCCGTTCAATGGCCAGGCTGTCTTTTGTCGCTATATTCTTGGCAAGGAGGGGGGAGCCTGAGGTTGAAAGGAAGCCACGGACATCGGCAAGATCTTTGACCGCGTGTGGCATGCCGTGCATCCAGCCCCAGTATTCCCCTTTGCTCAGTGCTTTATCCGCATCATTGGCTTGCGCCAACAGCCCACCTTCATCTGCCAAGCTGATGATCGCGTTATAGACTGGGTTGTACTTGTGAATACGCTCGAGGTAAGCCGACATGACCTCCACACAGGATACTTCTCGGGCACGGATCATCGAAGATAACCTCGATGCACTGAGGGCGGTGATGTGATCGTTCATAGACTGTATCCCTGAGGTGCTCTTATTAAGCACTGCCGACGCGGCAGTGGGGGCAAGAAGTGTGGCGCTAGCGAGTGTCGCGCCTTTGCAAAACTCTCGGCGTTTCATCAAATGCTCATGTCAGTGACCTGTCAAAGTCGGGTCATAGCGGCTGATAGAGACTTTTTTGTGGCTCGGTAAACCATTTTGCCCCTGTATCGGTCATGTAGAAGTGATCTTCTAGGCGAATACCAAAATGGTCGGGAACCACGATCATTGGCTCATTGGAGAAGCACATGCCCGCAGCAAGTGGGGTGTCATCACCTCGAACTAGGTAGGGCCCCTCGTGGATCTCGAGCCCGATGCCATGCCCTGTGCGATGAGGAAGGCCGGGAAGTTGATAATCAGGACCCAATCCATGCGCCTCAAGTACCGATCTTGCCGCCGCATCGACCTCGCCGCAGGGCCGACCAATTTGCGCTGCGTCAAAGGCCGTAGCTTGTGCCTCTTTCTCCAGCTGCCAGAGCGTTTCTACGTCCTGGCTTTGCTTGTCTAGCGCGTAGGTTCGGGTGATATCTGAGTGATACCCATCGATGGTGCACCCCGTGTCGATGAGAATGAGTTCGTGCTTGGCGAGGGTTGGATCGCCCGGTACACCGTGGGGGTGCGAGGTTCCCTCACCAAATTGCACCGCGCAGAAAAAACTGCCGTTATCAGCACCGCCTGCGCGATGGAGGCGGTCGATCTCAGCAATGACCTCGCTCATACGCATGCCGGGTTTAATCCACTCGAAAATTGCAACATGCACATCTAACGTGAGTGTTTTGGCGGCCTGCATCAACGCAATTTCGCTCGCTGACTTTTGCGAGCGTAATGACTGAAGGACAGGTCCAGCGGAGGTCAGCGTTGCCGCTGTCAAATTGCCTAAGGCAAACACCTGACCATAGGAACAGCTAGGATCAACGCCCACTCTTTGGCACTTATTTTCTGAAAGAACAGTTGTGACAACACTGCGAGGATCCTCGTGCTCCTCCCACCAAGCGAAGTCATGGGGTGTAGGAAGGGCGGCGAGAAGCGCTGTGTCTTCAAATTTTGGGCAGACAAACACCACGCGTTCTGTTGACACAACGGCACAGACGAGCCGCTCCGTCTCTCGCCAGGTCAAGCCAAACAAGTACCGCATACTGGCACCAGGTGTAATCATAACTGCGTCAAGCTCAAACGCCGGTAAGCTATGTTGCAAAGCTTTAAGCCGCTTCTGACGCTCGTCGTGGGTGATAGGAGTAACGGTGTCTCTCGCTGACATAGTGCTCATTGTCCATAAGTTCTCGTTTGGTCATTGTCGGAGTTTCTCGATAGGAAGTGCAATAACTTCTCGACAGGCCACATGCTATATTTGACTGTAGTTGGAGACGCTCGGCTTGAATAACAAAAAAACAGCGAACACGTTTACGCGAACCTTTTATATTGCCAATACGCTTGAAATTTTCGAGCGCATTGCTTGGTATGGCTTCTTTACGGTTTCCTCGCTCTATATGAGTACCTCTCCAAGCGCAGGAGGGCTCGGGTTTAGTGACACCGAACGCGGCATCTTACAGGGCATTATCCCGTTCTTTGTGTATGTCTTGCCCGTGATGACGGGAGCAATGGGAGACCGAGTCGGTTATCGCAAAATGTTTTTGATCGCTTTCGCGCTCTTAACCCCTAGCTACTTGTTGCTGGGTCAGGTGCACGAGTTCTGGCCTTTTTTCTGTGTCTATATGCTGGTGGCCCTAGGGGCCGCTATTTTTAAACCCCTCGTCGTGGGCACGGTCGTGCGCAGTGCAAACGATGATAACCGTGGGCGAGCGTTTGGTATTTTCTACATGATGGTCAACGTCGGTGGGTTCTTGGGACCTGTGATTGCCGGTTATGTCAGGGCCATAAGTTGGGACCATGTCTTCTGGCTTTCTTCGATTGCGATTGGCATTAACCTTCTGATCGCGCTCTTCTTTCTCGAGGATGACTCGCCCGAGCGAGTTCGAACTGCTGTGGACCAAGAGGAGGATCAGTCTAATGCTGATCCGTTATTGCAAACGGCGAGTCTTGAGCAGATAGCTAAGGCGACACATGACACTTCCAGCGTTGATGAAAGTGACGCTGGGCAAAGCGCCACATCTGCCGCAATGGCAGACGCTATCGAGGTGCTGGGCAATGGCCGCTTTGCCCTGCTGCTTATCCCGATCATTCTGGGGCTTATGATCACCGGGGGCGGTTGGATTGCTTGGCATGATTATGGTTTGTTTTTGCTCTTCTGGTTTGGCGCTCAGGTTATTTGGGACCGACTTGTGCAGGGCGCTACCTCAGAAGCCCCCTGGTATGGTCAAAAATTAAGAGTGGGTAACGCCCCTTTTCTTGTTTATCTGCTTGTGCTCTCCCTGTTCTGGGCGGTCTACAACCAGATTTTTCTTACCTTCCCGCTCTACATTCAGGATTTTGTAAATACATCAGACGCCGTAGCGATTGCTCAGTCGTTTTCCGGCGCCTTCGCGCAGTTCATTGCGCCTGTTGATACGGCGCGGCTGGCAGATGCGCTGGGGACACTCTCGGTCACTCAGCCCGAGCCGGTCGAGGCGTTCAGAGCACTCGTGCAATACCAAGTGCGTGTTCCCGAAGCCGAGTTGGCCTCTGGCTTGGATGCGCTGAGTTTGGGGGGTATAACCGCAGACACGCTAGCGAACGAATGGGCAAATGAATATCGACAGGTAAGCCCCGAATACATTATTGCCTTTGATTTTCTGTCGATCGTACTGTTTCAATACTTTATCAGTCGATGGGGGGAGCACCGCGCGCCATTTGGCATGTTGATTCTCGGCACAGGTATGATTGGTGCAGCCTTTGTGATTGGGGGGATGTCACACATGGTGGCTTTCGGGGGGGTCCTAACTATCGCAAGTGTCATCGTGTTCGCTTTTGGGGAAATGCTCGCGTCACCTAAGAGTCAAGAGTACGTAGCCTCAACTTCATCGCCGGAGCAGGCGGCGCTTTTTCAGGGTTACTATTTTGTTTCCATTGCAATTGGCTACCTGCTCGCAGGCATCATGTCCGGATGGGCCTATGGCGAAATTGCGGTAAAGGCGAATCAACCCTTTGTTATGTGGGGTCTCTTTGCGGGTTTAGCGGTTATCGCTATGTTTGCTTTGGCGTTATTTAATCGCTATCTAGCACCGTATATGGGTGCTGAGAAAAATCGAAGCGAGGCTCACTATGACTGATGTGAAGACCATTGCTGCGGGCTGGGAACCCAGCCGGATATCGGCGCTGCGCGATGTAATGAAGACATTGAAACTCGATGCCTTGGTGATTCCCCGCTGGGACGAGCAACAGTTTGAATACGTATCGCTTGCGAATGAACGCCTCGCGTGGACAACAGGGTTTACCGGTAGCTGGGGGCTGTCGGTAGTTACTCACGATGACGTCGTGCTCTTTATTGATGGACGATACCCTGAGCAGGCCGCGCGCGAGACCGATGGCGATTGGGTGACGCTCCAGCATTTATACGAGGAGCCCCCTGAGGATTGGCTAGCGCAGAATGTGCAGGCGGGGTGGCATGTGGGTTTTGACAGCGAGGTTGTGACGCCTGACTTATACGATCGCCTACGAAAAGTGTGTGAGCAGAACGCCGCAGTTATGCAGCCAACCGGCGCAGACCCCTTTGACCTGTGTTGGTCAGATCGACCCGATACGCCTTCGTCGGCAGTTATACAGCTGTCTGCTGAGTGGGCCGGTGAGTCAGTGGCCGATAAGCTAGCGCGGGTTCGCGAGAAAATGCGCGTATCCGACGTGGCGTGGCTCGTTGAGACACAGCCCGACAACGTTAACTGGCTGCTAAATATTCGTGGGCAAGACCTACCGTATTGCCCGGTCGTGCGAGCACGATTGCTGATCGGGTTAGAGGGTGAAATTCATTTGTTTGGGGGTGTGACAGACAGCGACAGCGAGAGACTTGCGAGTTCAGATGCCGCCGTTCGCTGCCATGCACGCAATGAATTTTTGAAAACTCTGGAGTGCACAATTCGGCCCGCGGACCGTCTCTGGGTTGATGCAACACAGGGGCCACAGTGTGGACGTCAAATGGCGGAAGCTGTAGGCGGTGAGGCACTTATGCTACTTAGCCCAATTACCGATTTGAAGGCGCGTAAAAACGAGACCGAACTCAATGCATTACGAAGTGCTTGCTTATCTGACAGTGCGGTTTGGGTGCAGTTGCTTCATTGGTTGGAGTCAGCGGTTCACCACGAATCGGTTACCGAACTGGGGGTAGAGAAGCGTATTCATCAATTTCGAACGGACGTTGAAGACTACACAGCGCCAAGCTTCAGAACGATTTCCGCGGCTGATGGGAATGCGTCGCTTGCGCACTATTCGGCACCTGCCGATGGTGGTGCAACCCTGAAACCCTCAACGCTATTTTTACTCGATTCAGGTGGTCAGTTCAGTCGCGGTGGTACAACGGATACGACCCGCACTTGGTGCTTTCAGAAACCGACGCCAGAGCGTCGGCGTTTAGCGACCAGTGTGTTGAAAGCGCACATTGCCGTGGCTCAACAAGTCTTCCCAGTGGGTACCTTGGGGCATGCGCTTGACAGTGCCGCCAGGCTCCCTATGTGGCAGGCACAGTTGGATTATGATCACGGTACCGGGCACGGTGTGGGGCACTATCTGAGCGTTCACGAATTTCCCCAGCGTATGCAGAAGGCGGGAACAGCAGTGGGACTTCATTCGGGCATGACGCTTACGGTCGAGCCAGGCTTTTACCGAGCTGATGAATTTGGTATCCGGCACGAAAATCTGTGCGAGGTGGTATTGCACGCTGAGGGTTGGCTGGGGTTAGAGAGCATGGCGTTTGTTCCCTTCAATCGTCTATTGATCGACGCGGGGATGCTGACCCCAGTCGAGCGAGTTTGGGTGGATGAATACCACCAAAAAGTTCGCGAGAAAGTAGTTCCTGTTTTGGGCGACGAAGAATTGATTACCTGGCTCAAGGCGGCAACGGAGCCTTTGTCGGATGGGTGAGCGAGGCCAATAATGCACGTTTATCATTGCTGCAGTTTGGTTTCCTTGGAAGCGGGTCACTCGGAGTCATTTGATGCGCCAAACTGACCCTATTCATATCGTTCAATGCCACGCCTGCGGTGAGGTGGGGGATGTCATTGTGAAGGGTGTTGCGCCGCCTCCCGGAGAAACGCTGTGGGAGCAATCGCGCTGGATAGCGCGCGATGGGACCTTACGTAATTTCGTGCTCAACGAGCCGCGTGGGGGCGTGCACAAGCACGTGAATTTGCTGGTACCGCCAAAACACCCCGAGGCTGATGCGGGCTTTATCATTATGGAACCTGCTGACACACCGCCAATGTCGGGGTCCAACTCAATGTGTGTAGCAACGGTGCTCCTAGAGACAGGGCAAATCCCTATGCAGGAGGGTAGCAATAAACTCGTCTTGGAGGCGCCAGGCGGCCTTGCCCGGGTGACCGCTGAGTGCCGATCAGGTCGGGTTAAGTCAGTCACCGTCACCAATCACCCGAGTTTTGCAGGTCATCTCGATGCTGTCGTCGAGGTTTCAGGTATTGGCAGCGTCGCAGTTGATACGGCCTACGGTGGCGACAGTTTTGCGGTGGTAGATGCACCTTCATTGGGCTTTCGTCTCTCACCTGATGAGGCCCGGGACCTCGCTAATCTTGGGGTAAAAATCTCTGATGCGGTCACAGAACAGCTGGGCTTTTACCACCCGACAAACCCGGACTGGCAACACATTTCTTT
>JBELJN010000053.1:0-8731 GCA_042090345.1 Halieaceae bacterium
TCCTGCCAATGCCTTTAGAATGCCTTCACGTAGGCCCTCAAGATCCACACCGTCGTTGCTTTTTTGGCCCGCCCGATAGCCTGCGCATAGGCCATGCGATCGAAATCCCATGAAAAAATAAAATTATTAACAAACAGTTAGCCGAGTGATCGGCATGCTCTCGCGTTTTCTAGCAACTGCGGACTACCAAAGGTCTAACCCTGCCTGTCTGCGATTCAGGGGTTAAATGCCCCCATAAAGAGCATGCCATGGCCGTCAAGCGAGCTTAAGTGCAGACAAAAAAAGGGGCCCACAGGGCCCCTTTGCATACTTTCACGCTCAACGATTACAAGCTGTACTTGAGGCGAACAAAGTAGCTACGCCCAAACAACCGGAATGTAGAAGGATCCGTATTGGCATTAAAGCCAGCGTCAATGTAGGGCGGCGCTTCGTCTGTGAAGTTAGTGATACCAACCGAGATCAGACCGTTACGATCCTCGCCCATTTGATAGTCTACGATGAGATCATGATACATTTCATCGTCCAGATCCTGCACATAATCAGTTAAGAACGAAAACGTTGTATCCGCTTCCATGCCACTGATGTACTCGCCAAGGTACGTTACGCCCAAGCGATCCTGCTTCCAGCCTAAAGTGATGTTAGCTTTATCTTCGGCAAAAGATGAACCGGTATAAAGACCAACCAAGTCAGAGGGTGAATCACCTGCGAAGCTCTGCAAATCGTAATTCAAGTTGCGTGACCACAACACTGAACCGCGGAAATCACCGAAGCTAGTAGCGATGTCACCTTCAACCTGAAAATCAACGCCGCTTAACTCGTACTTGGCTGCGTTGTATTTAGAGTTAACGACATAGTCTAGATCGTAGTTGGCCCGGCGATTAACGAAGTTACACGAACCTTCGACACCTCTAACGTAACAGTCATTCAATACAAACTGTGCACCGAGGCGATTGATAGCGTCTTCCAACTCTACTTGCCAATAGTCGGCCGTGAACGAAAGCTCAAGATCACCGAAAGTGGGTCGGTAGACAATACCGAACGTCGCCGTCTCGCCCGTTTCCGCTTTAAGATCAGGGTTGCCACCAACCTTTGTCAGAATCTGCGAATCAAGTTGCGTCGATTGCTGAGCACACCCAGCGGCAGGCGTATCAGAAGCACACGGATCTTGGGCAGTTGGGAATGAGTCCGACTCGCCACCAAATAGATCAGTCACGGTCGGGGCCCGGAACACCTCACCCCAAGTGCCGCGTATAGCCAAGTCGTCGGTGATATCCCAACGAAGACCTACTTTCGTCGTCGTATCTGAACCATAAGTTGAGAAGTCATCATAACGTGCACCAAACGATGCCTCGACATTTTCGGCCAGCGGAGCAATCGCTTCAACGAAGAAGCTGCTTACGCGGTAGCTTCCGTCGGTCGACAAACCCTTGTTGCCAGTAACATTGTTGTTTTGCTTGGCAGAATCTAGCGAAAGCGTGTACGACTCTTCGCGGAATTCGAATCCACCAGCCCAAGCCAGCTCTCCACCAGGTAATTGCATCGCCGTACCTGAGATGGAACCGCCCGCCTGATCTAACTCGTAACGGGTTGTGTCAATCATCTGAACCGACACGTAATCGATCATGTCCTGAGTTACGGAGTAAGCCCCGCCAAAGAAGTTAAACGGCACACACCCTTCGATGAGTGTGGCGGGGTCACTGACATCGCGGTAGCACTCTGGATTACCATCGCCATCCACATCAGCTGATGGTCCCATCGCATTGGCAAGGTTTGTACCGATAAACTGACCATAGTCGTCGTATTTGCCAGTGCGGACACCCTTGTTGTAGTAAAGCTCCCAAGACATATCGTTCATACTACCGGTTAATGTCATGTCAAACTGCAGCTGGCTGATGTTCTGCTCAAAACGGCGCGTGGTTTCAACCATACGTCGTCGGACATCAGAGAGTGGAATTCCACCCAGGCCACCGTTCCAGTCTAGTCCATAAACATCATTTCCGTCATCATCCTGGCCAGTGATTTCCGCGGTCCATGCAGCAGCAGCACCAGACGCGCCCAAACCTGCCAACGCTTGTGTGACGTAATAATTATCTGGACTCAGCCCGGAATAAGATCTAGGCGCGTACGTGATCTCCCCTGTAGCAGCATTAATAGATGGCGCCATCCAAGTACCGTCATACGCAGGGTCGGTAGGACTGTTGTACGGCAACGGTGCCAACTCTTGCGATGAGATACGGTCGTTCAAGCGGAAGTTCGCCTTGAACTCCACATCATCAGTAACATTCATGCGCATTGAACCGAACACATTTGTCTTTTCGTAAGGCGTTTGGATGTAGTTGACAGGGTTGTAGTTGTAGAAACGGCCGTCATAGGGAACAACACCATCACCCTCATTCATGTAGGTACCGTAGCCACTAAAATTTAAGCGACCTTCAGGAATACGTGAACTTCCAAAAAAGTAACAGTCGTTAGCCGGATCACCAGCCAGCTCACAGCCACCAGGGTAAATGACCGTTGGCACTTGGAAGAAAGCCCACGGCGCGTCAGACTGATATGCTGGATTCTGGTCAACGTGCTCTATACCGAAAGCGACGTGACCCTCATCAAACGCTTTTCCGATCAGCAGTGACAGAGACTGTTGATCGCCGTTGTCCATGTCGAATCCATCGGCTGTTAGTGCCTCGAATTCCACTCCTTCGAAGTCAGTCCGCGTGATGATGTTGATCACGCCGGCTACGGCATCAGCACCATAGGCGGCTGCCGCACCATCTTTTAGGATTTCGATTCTCTCGATCATGGCAGCTGGGATGGTCTGGAAATCTCCGCCGTCTACCATTCGCTTACCGTTTACAAGATTCAAAGTACGCCCAGCACCTAAACCGCGGAGATCTACACGGACCGAACCGTCACCACCGTTGTTCGTCGTTGTGCCGATAGGGGAACCTGACATTGATGGTAGTCGCTGGATCAAATCACCCACATCAGTTATGCCGGTGAGTGCCATCTCGTCTCGTGACAAAACCGTGACCGGGTTAGCGTTGTCGTAGTCAGCCTGCTTAATAAGCGAGCCGGTAACTACGATCTCTTCGATCTGTTCCTCATCGTCTTGCGCAATAGCTGTCAATGGCAGAGTAGCAAAGCCAACCATCGAGAGGCTCAGAGCCGCCCCGACTGACACTGACAGCTTTCTTTTTTGAAAATCTAGCATAATGACTCCTGAAGTCTGTTTGAGCTGCACCCTGTTCTTTGTCGCCTGCGGGTGCATGCATCACCTAATTTACAATCGAACCCCGCGGGCAAATGCCTCGCGATCCTTACACGTTAGCTCTATAACTTGACTAGCGCAATAAGTGTAAATGGGTAAACGCGTGCAAATTCACAAAATTTACATAATTCATAGAGAGATATTCCGTAGCGGCCAGCTTAGTGAAAGTTAAGCGCGATCAGTGGCTTTGAATCGAAAATGGTCGGCATGTGAGCAAGCGCCGAGCAAAGAACTGTGCGCGCCTACTTCCGATTGCCATTCCATGCAGACATACTGTCATCGGCGGCCAATGGACACGAACCATGAAAAAAGAAATTGGGGTAGATCTCACAAAGTTTACCTCGGAAGAAATCTATAAGATATTTAGAACCGCATGGCGCCATGGGGAGCTCACAGCCATGAAAACCTTGCTGGTTGAAATCGAAAGACGTAACCCGATCGAACCCCAGGATGAGATCAGCTTTTTCAGAGGTCTCGTAGCAAAATACGAGGGCCGCTTTGCTGACGCCATTGCAGCTTTTGAGACCTCAATGCAGTGCAATGAAAAGCGGCACGATAGCACGATCGAACTCGCCAAGTTAAAGTGCTACTTTTTTGAATTTGAGCAGGCCTACAAGCTCATTAACGACTGCCAAGGCGACTTTAGCAACAGTCCTGTCTACTTAACTATGGCTGGGGAGTGCTTAATAACACTGGGACTTCCGGATAGAGCTCTGCCGCACTTTGAGCGCGCTCACAACTTGCAGCCGAATATCCATCAATTTGCAATGAACTTAGCTAGCTGTCTTTCATTTGTTGGACAGTCGGCAAGAGCAGTGAAGCTTCTGCAAGGAGTTCTTACTGACGAAGGAGGCAACCTGGCGAGAGCGCTCTATCAACTAAGCACGCTGGCTCCTGAGAAATGCGAACCTTTTGTCAAAGCCGAGAGGCAGAGCCTCGCACCCGCGAACTTGGATGTTAATCTCGCCCTTAGGCTGCAAGCAGAAGCTAGGCTCAACGATGCCAAGGGAGAGAGTGAGAAGGCCTGGGACCTTTACCAAAGAGCCGGGGCCGTTGTGACCAAACAGGCTGCCGATGAGGCGATGCATGAAGTAAAATTGCTCCGCGACGCAACCAAATTGGCAATGGCCACAAACTGGACCCTAATCCCTAACGCTCGGCGCGCTGAAAACGAGCCAAGGATGATCTTTGTACTTGGGTTACCGCGGTCTGGCACCACTCTGGTAGAGCAAATTTTAAGTGCGCATCCCGACGTTGAGTCCGTGGGAGAAACGAACCTGATTGCGAGGAGTATACTGAAGGTTGCGGGTAGAAACTTGGCTACTGATCGAGTCACCGGCGAGGTTTTGTCTGAAGCCACCTTGTCACACCCTCAAGGTTTGAGAAAAAACTACTTGAGAAATATCAAGCACCTAGCACAAAACGCTCGATACGCGGTGGAGAAACAACCCTTCAATACTGTTTTTTTCCCTTTTCTGTTAAAGGCTTTCCCCGATGCCCGGTTCATTTTCACCGAGCGGCACCCTCTAGCTACCGCCTATTCGATGTTTAAACAATTGTTTGCACAAGCCTATTACAGCAGCAATCGATTGGTTGACCTCAATATCTACTTGCAAGCCCATCGATCGATGATGGACGCGTGGCGAGACCAGTTCGCTGGTCAATTTATTGAACTTGAATACGAGACCCTCGTCGCGGCGCCAGAAGCCACGATAGCGGAAATGTTAGAGAAGCTCGATATCCAGGCCCATCCAAATGTTTTTGAGCACCATATACACTTTAAACAGTCGATGACCGCTAGCTCGCAACAAGTCCAACAGAGCATCCATAGTTCTGGGAATTTGGCATGGCAGCAGTTCGCAGACCGGCTAACAGCAAAAATTAAACTATGAGTCTGACGCTTTTTTGGCAGAGAGCTTAAATCCCATGGTCTGCCCATTTGGGACAGTGAGAAGGCCAGCCGTGACAACATCAAATCCGGCGTCAACAAAACCTTGCTGAACCGCCATGAAATCAACCGGTGTTAGGGCGGCAGACAGCATTGAGTCAATGCGCCCTTTAAACTGCTCGTAGTCGACTAGCAACCTATCCCACAGTGCCTCGCTTGAAATAGCGCTCTGCTGGTTACTAGGACTCAATAATTGATTGATAAATCCAATCCATGCGTCCATCGTTGGTGTTGCAAGACCTATTTTTTGGTGCCGAGAGATTTCTTTAACGGCCGCCAGCGCTTGTTCCAGTCTTTTGTTGCCCTCGAAGTGCTGACTCTGTGCACGAAAGTCTGCTAGGTGATTTTCGTGAATCACACGATCGAGCTCCAAAAAATGGGAGCGAGCTCGTTCATGTTGCTCATAAATAAAACTGCCTACTGAGTGCATGACCGCGGTGAATCGACCACCAGGTCTGACTACTCTGGAGGCTTCTTGCCACGCAACTTCCGACGCGTATTCAAGAGCGAACTGGCTAATCACCCAGTCCACTGTATTTCCCATCATCGGGAGCGAAGCAAGATCGCTTTGAACAGCCGACAGCCCGTCCTTATCAGCCATCAATTGGGCTGCCTCTATACTCAGATCGACCCCGACGAACATAGACTGATCGTAGTTAGCGGAGGACAACACTCCGGAGAGGGGCCCTGAGCCGCAACCCAAATCGATAACATACTTGGCCTCGTCGGGAGGTGGGCCTTCGGCAAGAAAAAACGGGGCGGTGGCATCCGTGCCCGTAGGATCAACATCCATCTTATTGCGACGCACCTGGCGCCAATAATCATTCCATTCGGCGTTTGTCTGGCTCACGAGCTGTCACTCCAGTTATGTGCCCTAAAACTTTACTCCCACCAGTGAAAATACACGTTTAGTAAAAGTCGCGTCCATTACTTTAGTGACCCCCAGATACTGCTTCGAATCAGTCTGCAAAGCCGAAAATTTGTGCTACCTTCAGCATAACTTGCTCGTAACCTGAGGAGACCAATATGCCTTTTTTTAGCAGTCGTAACTTGAGGCTAGCCTCGCACATCAAGCTTGGGGTGTTTACCCTAATAGTTTCGTTTTGTGGGCACGCGCACGCTAACAGCGTCGATATTTTGGCAAGCGATCCGGTCTTAAGGGATATAAAGCTGTCACCGGACGGAAAGCACATGGCTCTTTTGGCGCCAGTAGATGGTCGTAATGTCGTCAGCATTATCAGCACCGAAACAAGGCAGCCCATCAATATCTTGAAATTTGGCAGCACAAAGCAAGTAGGTGAAGTCTACTGGGCGAATGATGAGAGGCTGGTCTTGCGACTCGACTATTTCTTCTCTTGGTATGCAGCGGCGACCTCGGCCGGCGAGTGGTACGCGGTTAACATCAACGGCAAAAAACGTGAGAATATTTTTGGGTACCGAGCATCACGCGGAAGCAGCTCAAAGATAAAAACGAATGACGCTGCCGACGTCAGGCAAAGCGGCACTCTTGTTAGTTTGTTGCGAGACGATAAGAAACATATTCTGATGGCAGGCCGCGCGTTCACGGCAAGAGATACAAAAGCTCGGCTTTATAAAGTCAATATATACACGGGTAAAAGTAAGCTGTTGGCGACATCTCCGGTCAGCAATGCATCGTTTGTAGCCTCAGCGAACGGAGATCGCCTGGTAAGTATTGGAAGTGATCAAGACCTGAAAGCCTACCTACATACCAAAAAAATAAAAGATTCCGAGTGGACGCAACTCGCTGCAATGGATGGCCTCGCCAGCGAAATGCGTCCGCTAAGTATTGTTGACGACCAATATCTATATGTGATGGATTCAACCGTGTCGGATACCACGACAGCTAGGGTTGTTGACTTGATCTCGGGCGAAGCCACAGCAATTTACCACGAGGCAGGGCATGACCCCTCTGCCTTTTTACTTTCTCCGGTATCAAAAAAATTAGTAGGTTTAGAGTATCAGTCGGGATTGCCGGAGTACGTTTACCTGGATCAGAACGACAACTTCGTGGACACCTACATATCCATCACCAAAGCATTGCCTCGCAATAGCATCAGAGTTACGAGTGCAACAAAGGATGGCGCCTTACTCACGGTTCTTGTGCAGTCAGACAATAACCCCGGTGACTTTTATCTTTTCAATCAATCACAAAATACCTTCTCGTATCTCGCCTCCGCAAAGCCCGGTATTGATCAGTCGCGTTTGGCAACAACCGAGCCAATCTCATTCACGAGTAGCGATGACGTTGAGATTTTTGGCTATGTTACTCAGCCAGTCGATGATGTGGAAACAAAAGGATTGGTTGTTATTCCCCACGGAGGGCCGATTGGTGTCCGAGACTATTGGGGCTTCAACTACGAGAATCAGGTGCTTGCGGCCAATGGGTACGCTGTCCTGCAGGTTAACTACAGAGGCTCCTCCGGCTATGGCTCGGACTTCCTAGAGGCAGGGCTACGGAAATGGGGCTCTGATATTCAACGCGATATCGTGGAGGCCACGCGCTGGACCATTCGCGAGCGTGGATTAGACCCGAAACGCGTGTGCATCTTTGGGGCCAGCTTCGGGGGCTACTCTGCTCTGCAAGCCCCATTAGTCGCGCCGGGACTTTACTCTTGTGCAATCGGGTTTGTAGGCGTTTACGACCTCCCATTTTTATATGAAGAGGGTGACATTCCTGAACGCCGCAGTGGTTTAAATTATTTGAAGCGGGCGATCGGTGAGGACAAGACGGAGCTTTACGACTTCAGTCCGGTATTTCACGCCGAAAAACTTAGAAATACCCCTGTTTTTCTCATACATGGCGAGGAGGACCCTAGGGCGCCTATCGAGCACGCCTACCGCATGGAGAGAGCACTGAAAAAGGCTGATCATCCGGTTCTCGAAACGCTTTATTTTGAAAAAGAGGGGCATGGGCTTTATGACTCCGGTGCAAGAATGCGAATGTACGGAGCGATTCTCGGATTCTTAGACAAACACATTGAGAGCTCTAGTTGGTAAGGCTTAAACGAGACTTCGACAAAGCAGAGCAGCCCGAACAGAGGCGGCAGGGTGTTTACTAATCGTAATTAATATATGTAATCGCAGGATCCGGACAAGAATCCGGACAAGATTAGCAACGACAATAGGGTAAGTTCTATCGTGACTGCAGATTAGAGTGCTATTCGGCCCACCGCGACGCATGTGGAGCAGACCACTTTTACAAGGACGTTACGGACTTTAGAGAAACAGTTGGAACTGACAATGATGCGTCAACTTGGCCGATCTTGGACTTAGTCCGTAAAACCACCTCTTGTGCCGTCTTGCGCATTTTGTATCACCTTTATCAAAGGGCGACCGGAGCCGGGTAAGCTTTTCCGACCGGCACGTAGTGTCTTACCGGAGTTTCTTAATAGCGCGTTCAGCGCCTTCAAGCGCCCCGCGAATACTGATCCTCAACGCATCGAGATCCACACCGTCGCTGCTTTTTTGGCCCGCCCGATAACGCGCGTATACGCCAT
>JBELJN010000019.1:0-40289 GCA_042090345.1 Halieaceae bacterium
TTGTGTTGGGGGGCGTTTTCAAAAACGAAGAGACACAACAGGTTCAGAAGGTCCCCGTACTAGGCGATCTACCTGGAGTGGGCTCGTTGTTTCGTAGCACGGCTAGCACCAATAAAAAGGTAGAAACATTGATCTTTATCACGCCACGTATTCTCTCTGAAGTGTTGCTCGATTAAGCTCTACGGCTCTTATGAGCAGGGAATAACATGCGTGTTTTTTTGGTCGGTCCACCCGGCTCCGGAAAATCTACGGTAGGCAAATTTGTAGCCGCACACCTAAACGCCCAATTTTTTGATCTCGACGAGGTGATCGAAGAGCGCGCTGGGGCCGATATTCCTTGGATTTTCGATGTTGAAGGGGAGAGCGGATTTCGTGATCGTGAAGAAGCGGTGGTCTCAGACTTTTGTGCACAAGAGAACGTAGTGGTGGCAACAGGAGGCGGGGTCATCATTCGAGATAAAAATCGCGCCACGATGAAGGCGCACTGCACTGTGGTGTACCTCTCTGCCACGCTTGATACGCTCGTTGCGCGCACGGCAGGCAAGGACAAGCGGCCGCTACTGGCGGGCAAAGACCCGCGCCCCATACTGGCACAAATGCTCGAGGTGCGCGGACCACTTTACGAGGAGGTGGCGGATGTCACAGTCGTATCCACAGGTGGATCTGCTAAAACGTTAGCAGCGGTGATTGTTGATAAACTAGTGCGACTTGCAGAGACCAGAGACGATTAAAGTGAATGTCAGCGAACCTTCCGTAACGGTTAGTCTTGCGTCCGGGAAAGTGGATCGAAGTTACCCCATTTATATCGATAAAGACCTTTTATCCAATGCTCAGCTACTGGGGTCTTTGCTTGGGGAGAGAAGCGTTTGTTTGGTCACAAACGATACGCTGTCTGAGCTCTATTTGGATCGGGTTCGCGCGGCACTCGGAGCTGACCGTAACGTAAGCGTTGTTATTCTCCCCGATGGAGAGCAGCACAAGACGCTCACAGCCTACGATCAAGTTCTCACTGCCGCACTGGAGAAAAAACATGAGCGCAGCACCGTTTTTATTGCTTTAGGTGGCGGTGTTGTAGGCGATATAACGGGGTTTGCTGCCGCTACGTTCTTACGGGGTGCGGACTTTATTCAGATGCCTACAACGCTGTTGGCGCAGGTGGATTCGTCGGTTGGTGGTAAGACCGGTATCAATCATGCCATGGGGAAAAATCTAATCGGTGCGTTCCACCAGCCCATCGCGGTCGTTTGTGACACGGCAACATTGGAAACGCTGGGTGACCGTGAGTTTTCAGCAGGTGTGGCAGAAGTTATTAAGTATGGTTTGATCGCGGATAAGGACTTTTTTCGTTTCCTGATAGACAACGCAGTTAGGTTGAAAAATCGTGATCCTGAGGTGTTGGCCTACACAATCGCACGCTGTTGCGAAATCAAGGCGGACGTTGTGAGTCGCGATGAGCGAGAGGGCGGGATAAGAGCAATACTCAATCTTGGGCATACTTTCGGGCATGCAATCGAGAAAGAGCAGGGTTTTGGCCGGTGGCTCCATGGAGAAGCGGTTGCTGCGGGAATGGTCATGGCCACGAAAATTTCCATCGCTCGGGGCAGTATTTCGAGCGATGTTCTCGATGACTTGCTCCTGTTTTTGCAGTGTTTCGATCTCCCATGTGAACCACCAAGTTCGATGACGGTTGAGGTGTTTTTGAGCGCGATGCAGGGAGATAAAAAGGTTCAATCTGGCCGCATTCGGTACATCCTACTCTCCTCGCTTGGCGATGCGGCCGTTGTAGGGGATGTGAGTGAATCAGAAATCGCGGCCTGTCTATAGTTCCTCAAGAGACCGAATCCACATGGGGCGGTAAGCTGTCGCTAAATTGTAGAAAGGGCACAGAAAGGGTAGACTGTGCGGCCTTTTTTGCTGTCGCCTGCGTAGGTGAACAGTTCCGTTTAGATCAAACGAGCAAGTTCAGACATGAAGTCATCAGGCATCGCGAACGCGTCCGTTGGCACGAAGCAGCTGCGCGGTTTATATAATCCAGAGGAATTCCGAGACAATTGCGGTTTTGGGATGATTGCGCATCAGCAAGGTGTGCCCAGCCATAAGCTGCTGCAGACTGCCATAGAGTCCCTAACGTGTATGACGCACCGCGGTGGTATTGCGGCAGACGGCAAAACAGGTGACGGGTGTGGCCTACTCTTGCAGATGCCGACGCAGTTTATGCGCGCTGCAGCGAGAGAGATTTTAGGGCGCGAACTGAACAGTACCTTCGCTGTCGGCATGGTGTTCATGTCTCGCGCTACCGAAGCACAGGACGAGGTGCGATCGGCGTTTGAAACTGCGGCAGAAGAGTTTGGCTGCACGGTGGCTATATGGCGTGAAGTCCCTACCCAGCCGGACGTGTGTGGAGAGATTGCCCTTGAGCAACTTCCTCAAATTGAGCAGGTTTTCTTAGAGACAGAAGAGGCAAGTCACGAAGTGGTTGCCGCCAAGCTGTTTATGATTCGACGTCGTGTTGAAATGGTGATGGCGGGTGATCAAGAATTCTATATCTGTAGCCTCTCAGATCGCGTGATTTCGTACAAAGGCCTGGTGATGCCGGCCGACCTTCAGCACTTTTACCCTGACTTAGGGGATGAAGCGCTTGAGACCGCCATTTGTGTGTTCCATCAACGATTTTCAACAAATACCTTGCCTCGTTGGCCCTTGGCACAGCCATTTCGAATGCTGGCGCACAACGGTGAGATCAACACGATTCAGGGTAATCGAAGCTGGTCTCGAGCCCGTACGCCCAAATTGTCCTCAGCATTGCTGCCTGATCTTCACAGTGTGGCACCGTTGGTGAATGAGCACGGCTCGGACTCCTCCAGCCTTGATAACATGCTTGAGCTTTTGGTGACGGGCGGCGTTGATTTGCCAAAGGCGCTTCGTATGTTGATCCCGCCTGCCTGGCAAAATATCGAAGATATCGATCCAGATTTGAAAGCGTTCTATCAGTACCACGCCATGCACATGGAACCCTGGGACGGGCCTGCGGGTATCGTCTTAACAGATGGTCGGTACGCGTGTTGTCTGCTGGATAGGAACGGTCTTCGCCCCGCTCGATGGGTCACTACTAATGACGGGTTCATTACGCTTGCTTCTGAAGTGGGCACTTACCACTACGAGCCAGAGAATGTGACCGCGAAAGGTCGAGTGGGCCCCGGTCAGATACTCGTTATCGACACGGCGACGGGTGAAGTGCTGCACACGAAAGATATCGACAACAAGCTCAAGAGCAGCAAGCCTTACAAGCAATGGCTGCGTGACAATGCGCGTCACATCGAAGCTTCTTATGGCACAACCGTCACCGCCCCCATCGAGGGCGATGCGCTGGATATTTACCAAAAGATGTTCCAAGTCACGCTCGAAGAGCGCGATCAGGTGCTCAAACCCCTTGCCGAGTCAGGTAATGAGGCTGTGGGGTCGATGGGTGATGATACGCCCATGGCGGTACTATCGTCGCGGGAACGATCCCTCTACGATTACTTTAGGCAAAAGTTTGCTCAGGTAACCAACCCTCCGATTGATCCATTGCGAGAAGCGATTGTGATGTCCCTCGAAGTTGATCTGGGTGGTGAGGCTAATTTATTCGAGGAGACCGAATCACACGCTCGTCGCGTGAGCCTGACCTCCCCAGTGTTGTCGCAGGGGAAGTTTGAGTCAGTGTTGGCGCTGAATGAAAGTGGCTTGAAAGTTCAGGTGCTCGATGCGACTTACAATCCCGAGGAGACAACCTTAAAAGAGGCGATAACAAGTCTTTGCCAAGAAGCAGGCGCCCATGTAGCGGGTGGTGCAAGTGTCTTGGTGTTGTCGGACCGCGGATTCGGTGACATTCATGTCCCCATTCACAGCCTGCTTGCGACGGGTGCCGTCCATAATCACTTAATCGCCAACGGACTCCGTGCAGATTCGAACTTGATCATAGAGTCGGGCAGTGCGCGGGATTCGCATCAGTTCGCCTGTTTGCTTGGCTTTGGTGCGACCGCGGTGTATCCCTACCTGGCTTACAGTGTCCTCGCCGAGCAATTGGGTAGTGGTGAGATTTTGGGTGCGCCCTCAGCCTGCTATAAAAACTACCGTAAGGGCATTAATAAAGGCCTTCTCAAAATCATGTCGAAGATGGGTATCTCGGCGGTGAACAGCTACCGTGGCGCGCAGCTTTTTGAGGCTGTCGGTCTGGATGCTGAGGTTGTTGATGTTGCCTTCAGCGGGGTCTCTTCGCGAATAGCCGGCGCGGGCTTTGCGCACCTTGAGTTCGATCAGATTCAACTTGCCCGTGCGGCACGTTTGAAGCGTAAGCCTGTCACAGCAGGCGGATTGCTCAAGTACGTACATGGTGGTGAATACCATGCTTACAACCCGGATGTGGTGGTGAGTTTGCAACGGGCTGTTGTCAGCAACAACAACGCTGACTATCAGACGTATGCCGATCACTGCAATGACAGACCGGTGGCCGCACTGCGTGATTTATTGAATTTGAAGCCAAGCCCACAGCCTATTTCGCTCGATGACGTTGAACCTATCGACGCTATTTTGAAGCGGTTTGACTCTGCGGGTATGTCGCTCGGTGCGCTGTCACCCGAGGCACATGAAGCCTTAGCGATGGGCATGAACGCTATTGGCGCTCGCTCGAATAGCGGGGAGGGCGGTGAGGACCCAGCTCGATTTGGGACAAATCGCGTGTCTAAAATTAAGCAAATTGCGTCGGGTCGATTTGGTGTTACACCGCATTATTTGGTTAATGCTGAAGTCTTGCAGATAAAAGTGGCGCAGGGAGCCAAGCCCGGTGAGGGAGGACAGTTGCCGGGTGGGAAGGTTAACGACCTGATTGCGCGACTCCGGTTTTCTGTGCCCGGTGTCACGCTCATTTCTCCACCACCCCATCACGACATTTATTCGATCGAGGATCTTGCACAGCTCATCTTCGATCTTAAGGAAGTAAATCCTGACGCGCTGGTGTCGGTCAAACTGGTATCTGAGCCTGGCGTGGGAACAATTGCGGCCGGTGTGGCAAAGGCCTACGCCGACCTCATTACGATTTCAGGTTACGACGGCGGAACCGCGGCGAGCCCTCTCACATCAATTCGCCACGCGGGATCGCCTTGGGAGCTCGGGCTGGCAGAAGTGCACCAGACGCTCAGGGGCAATCGTCTTCGTGGAAAGATTCGTTTGCAGGCTGACGGGGGTATGAAGACCGGTTTAGATGTCGTGAAAGCCGCGATCTTAGGGGCAGAAAGCTTCGGCTTTGGCACGGCGCCAATGATTGCTATGGGCTGTAAGTACCTCCGAATTTGCCACCTCAATAATTGTGCAACAGGCGTCGCAACACAAAACGACAAGCTTAGAGAAGACCACTTTGTTGGCGACGTGGAGCGAGTGGTTAATTTCTTCCACTTCGTCGCGGAAGAGACACGTGAGTGGATGGCGTCGCTGGGCGTTGCCAAGCTCGAAGACTTGATCGGGCGCGTTGACTTACTTGAGCATATTGATGGCACGACACAAAAGCAGAACGCGCTGAATCTTCATCCTATTACGTGGGTCGACGAAGCTGCGGTTGATCAGCCGCAATTCTGCGAGGTAGAGCGAAACCCGCCGTTTGACCAAGGTGAAAAAGCAGCGGCTATCCTCGCTGAGGTATTGCCCGCTATCGAGGCAAAACAGGGCGGCGAGTTTAGCTTTTCGGTAACGAATTGCGACCGGTCGATCGGCGCACGAATTTCTGGGGAAATTGCGAAGCGTTACGGCAACGCGGGCATGGACGGCGCGCCGATCACCTTAAGGCTTGAGGGGACTGCCGGTCAGAGTTTTGGTGTCTGGAATGCCGGCGGCTTACACATGTACTTGGCGGGCGATTGTAACGACTACGTCGGCAAGGGTATGGCCGGCGGTAAGCTTGTTATTTACCCGCCTAAGGGCAGTCGATTTGAGAGCCGCAGCGCGAGCATCATTGGTAATACCTGTTTATATGGTGCAACCGGAGGCCGCCTGTTTGCATCAGGCTGTGCTGGCGAGCGGTTTGCGGTTCGAAATTCAGGCGCACATGCAGTGATTGAAGGTGCAGGAGACCACTGTTGTGAGTACATGACAGGCGGTTGCGTCACGGTTCTGGGTGAGACGGGTCTGAATTTCGGTGCGGGGATGACAGGGGGTGTTGCATTCGTTTTGGATGAAAGACGTGCTTTCCCCGATCGCTACAATCACGAACTGGTGGAAATACACCGCATCAGCGGTGAGGCTGCTGAGGCTCACAGGCATTTCTTGCGAGACAATATCGTCGAGTTTGTTGAGGAGACCGGATCAGCGTGGGGACAGCACATCCTCGATAATTTTGCGGATTACGTAGGGAAGTTTTGGCTAGTAAAGCCAAAGGCCGCCGACTTCGATCAGTTGTTGGCGCGCTTTCGCTATACAGATTAAAGGTTGGTATATGACTGAGCGATTAGCAAATCCATTTCAGTTTCTCGATGTAGAACGACAAGACCCCGATAAGCGGTCCATGGAGTCACGGACCGAGCAGTTCGTCGAAATTTATGATCCCTTTAATGAGCAAACGGTGGCGGAGCAGTCACACCGGTGTTTGGAGTGCGGAAACCCATATTGTGAATGGAAGTGCCCCGTACACAACTTAATTCCAAACTGGCTTAAGTTGCTGTCAGACGGACGTTTGTTTGAGGCGGCTGAGCTGAGTCACCAGACTAATACATTGCCTGAAGTATGCGGCCGGGTGTGCCCTCAGGACCGTTTATGTGAGGGTGCGTGTACGCTGCATGACGGTTTTGGCGCAGTCACTATCGGTAATGCAGAAAAATACATAACGGATACTGCGCTCGCTATGGGATGGCGTCCCGATTTGAGCAACGTCATCCCTACGGGGAAGCGTGTAGCTATTGTGGGTGCAGGTCCTGCAGGTCTTGGCTGTGCAGACATTCTCGCTCGAAATGGTGTGACGCCTGTTGTTTTCGATCGTTACCCTGAGATAGGTGGTTTATTAACCTTCGGTATCCCCCAATTTAAGTTGGAAAAACAGGTCATGGAGCGCCGCCGAGAAGTGTTTGAGGGAATGGGTATCGAGTTCCGATTGAACACGGAGATCGGTGTTGATATTGACGCTCAAGATCTTCTCGAGGATTTCGACGCTGTCTTTTTAGGTATGGGTACCTACAAGGCCATGCAAGGTGGATTCGCTGGTGAGGAATTGCCGGGGGTGCACAAGGCGCTTGATTACCTGATAGGGAACGTCAACGAAAAGATGGGTTACGCTCAACCACCTGAGAACTTCATCGATCTCAAAGGTAAGACGGTCGTTGTTCTTGGTGGTGGTGATACGGCTATGGATTGTGTTCGAACTGCAGTGCGACAGCAGGCAGAACAGGTGTTTTGTGTTTACCGCCGAGACGAGGAAAACATGCCGGGATCCCGTCGCGAAGTCCAAAATGCGCGAGAAGAGGGTGTAAAGTTTCTTTTCAATCGCCAGCCGATCAGCGTCATTGACTACTTCGGTGAGACCGGTGGCGTGAAAGTCGTCGAGACTCGCTTAGGCGAGCCTGGATCAGACGGGCGCCGTCGTCCCGAGCATATCGAGGGGTCTGAGCAGGTGCTCGAAGCTGACGCCGTTATCATGGCGTTTGGTTTCCAGCCGAGTCCCACAGATTGGATGGGCGATATGGAAATTGCGCTAAATGATTGGCAAGGCGTTATTGCTCCAGAGCACCAGGCCTTCAAGTTTCAAACATCAAATCCCAAAGTGTTTGCTGGTGGTGATATGGTACGCGGTTCCGACCTTGTGGTTACCGCCATTTGGGAAGGTAGGCAGGCCGCTGAAGGTATGTTGGATTACCTAGCGGTCTAAACATAAAAAAGATCAGAGCGAGTTGCACATAGAGGCGACCGCTCGGGGGATCCTGCCATTATGGCGACACTGCAAAATGATAGATTTTTGCGGGCACTTTTGCGTGAGCCCGTAGACCGTACTCCGCTTTGGATGATGCGCCAAGCGGGGCGTTATTTACCAGAATATCGAGCCACACGCGCTAAGGCGGGCAGTTTTATGGGCCTTTGTACCCAGCCCGAGCTCGCCTGCGAGGTCACTATGCAGCCGTTGCGTCGTTATGATATGGACGCCGCCATTCTATTTTCAGACATCTTAACGATTCCTGATGCGATGGGCTTAGGGCTCTATTTCACAGAAGGTGAGGGGCCTCGTTTCGAGCGCCCGCTGTCATCCGAGGCAGATATCGCAGCCCTTGAGCCGAACAGAGCACGAGACGAACTCGGTTACGTGATGGATGCTGTTTCACTTATCCGCAAAGAGTTGAACGGGAAAGTGCCACTCATTGGGTTCTCCGGATCTCCTTGGACCTTGGCCACTTATATGGTTGAGGGGGGGTCTTCAAAAGATTTCGCAAAGACTAAATCACTTGCGTTCAATAATCCTGCAGCCATGCATCAGTTACTCGATAAACTGGCCGATGCAGTAGCGGTGTACCTCACAACTCAGGTCGAGCAGGGTGCGCAAGCGCTGCAAATCTTTGATACCTGGGGTGGATCGTTAAGTCATGAGGCTTACCAAGAATTTTCACTGCGCTACATGCAGGCCGTGATTGCAAGGTTGCCTCGTGAGGCCGACGGACGCCGAGTCCCGATCATTGTGTTTACAAAAGGCGGTGGCCAGTGGTTAGAGCAAATCGCCGATTGTGGTGCTGATGCAGTGGGACTGGATTGGACTACCGACATCAGTAGTGCCCGTGCACGCGTAGGCGATAAGGTCGCCCTTCAAGGTAATATGGATCCGGCAATGCTCAATGCGAAGCCGGAGCGAATCCGCGAAGAGGTCGCCAAGATACTTGCCGGTTACGGAAATGGCACCGGTCATATCTTTAACCTCGGCCACGGCATCACTCCCGGAATTGATCCAGAGTGTGTCAGTGCGATGGTTGATGCCGTTATCGAGCTCTCACCCGCCTACCACTCGTAATCCGTCAGCTCGTGATTCATGTTGAGCGCGGGGAGATCTGAATCAGGTTTCCCCACTACTTTGGCGGGTACGCCAGCCACGGTTGTGTGCGCTGGGACGTCCTTTAATACAACGCTACCCGCGCCGACCTTGGCGCCTTCGCCAACATGAATATTGCCCAGAATTTTTGCGCCTGCGCTGATTAAAACGCCATCGCCAATTTTCGGGTGTCGGTCGCCATGTTCTTTACCCGTACCACCTAGCGTCACACTTTGAAGTATTGAAACTCTATTGCCCACAATTGCGGTTTCACCTACGACCAGACCGGTTGCGTGGTCAAGCATAATACCACTGCCGAATGTCGCAGCTGGATGAATATCAACCCCAAACTTCATCGAGGCTCGGCTTTGCATCAGTAGCGCTAGCGACTTGCGATTTTGCTGCCAAAGCCAATGGGCGACCCGGTGAAGCTGAAGCGCATGGAAACCCTTAAAGAAAAGCAGAGGCAAGTGTAGCGATTCGCAGGCTGAGTCGCGCTCTAGAACAGCAGTAAGATCGGCTCGCATGGCACTACGAATATCGTCGTTCGTAGCTAAGGCCTCAGAAATAACATTGCACAACACGCGGGCCGGCACTGTGGCGCAGTCTACTTGTTGTCCCAACTGTGAACTCAGGGCACTTTCTAAGCTCGAGTGGCTTAAGATTGACGCGCTCAAAAAATCGGACATCATGGGCTCATTACGCATTAGCTCCTCGACTTCGCCGCATATTTGAACCCAAACCGGATCCTGCGCATGTTCTTCTTTTGTGTTTGGCAGTGCTTGAAGCGCCATTTTGCTCTCCATCAATGTATGAATAACAGTACCTCAGTCATCATCTCTGGCTCCACCTTCTTTGGGCGGAATCGACTCGCACTGCCAGAGATTTTCATTATTTGCGTCGTACTTTCGCTCAAAGAGCGTCAGTGGGTCAGTAGCTCGCACTTCAGTTATCCGACTGTGATACCCGAGAAGATGCATGCCCGCTTCAAATTCTTCAACGTAGGTCAGCCAATTGCTGCGCAGCACAACATTTCCCCCAAGGGCCCTGAGGAGGGGGAATGCTGGATGTCCATGTATGCGTCTTTTTAGATGGGACTTTTTAGGCCAAGGATTTGGGTACAGTATGTAATGCTGACTGCATCGTATCCCCGCCTGAGCTAAAAGGGCCCATGTATGTTCGCAACTCGCTCGAATCAGATGATAGTTAGCGACCTCGACAGAGACATGCTTTGTGAGTCGATCCTGAGACTTGTCGATACCGATTACGAGTGCGTCCGGAAAGCGCTTGGCAAGCTTCGTTGTGCTCATGCCGGTACCGCAGAACGAGTCCAGAATCAGTGGGCCATTATGCTGATGAGCGAGATTGACAATTTTGTCGGCGGCAACCCGTGTGTGTTCGGGTATTGGCTCTTGCCAAGTGCTCAGCAGATGCTTTTTTATGGTTGTAGCGAGGTCCTCGTGTATCCCATTTTGATTCGAGTAGACGCTGGATAGTGGCTCATCTTTCATTTGATGTCGCTCCACGGTACTGACATGATGTGGTCGTTTTCTCCGGGGTAGGAACCATCATGAGACGGGATTTGCGGCCGTTTTGGATCAAGCGACTGTACCTTCGTATAAGAGCTTTGTGGATATGGTGGTTTTTGGCGCCACGCTGCGAGGCATTAGGTCCGCATGCCACGATCATGTCTCCTTGGTTCGTTATCATATCAGGACCTAATATCCGAATTGGCCATTCATTCACCGCAATAGGTGAAATGCATCACCCCGTACAGATTGGTGTTTGGGGACGAGATTTCGGTGTGGGTCGCGTAGAAATTGGCGATGCGTGTTTGATGAGTCCGGGTGCGCGAATTTCCGCTAGTGATGAGATCGTTATCGGTGATGGCTGCATGATGGCCCATGGGAGCTACATCACTGACTCCGACTGGCACGGTATTTATGATCGGATCAATCGGGATGAGACAGTGAAGCCAGTTCGCTTAGGTAATAATGTATGGCTGGGCGACCGTTCTACTGTACTTAAAGGGGTAACCATTGGTGACAATAGCATTGTCGCTGCGAGTTCCGTGGTAACCAAAGATATTCCGGCCAATGTAATTGTTGCGGGCAACCCTGCGGTTATTGTTCGGGAACTGGATGAGGGTGAAACGAGATATACGCGCAGCGATATGTTTGCGAATCCCGAGGAAACGTTGGCTTATTTCCGGGCTCTTGATGCGACCTTGTTGGCGGAGAATACAACGTGGCGTTGGCTTACCCGTGCGATTTTTCCTCGTTCTAGACGAGAGCAATAGGCCTGCGCTCGGCCGACGCAATCGTAAAGCCACAGACGGACTTAGCGCCGGAGTCCTTGAGTGCTAGCGCCGCTGCATTCAATGTTGAACCCGTGGTAACAACATCATCGAGAATGAGAACCCTTTGCGCTAATACTTGTTTGTTTACTTGGAAATGCGACGCGGCAATGTGCCGCTCATGCCGGTGTTTTAAATGCTGATAGGGCAGTTTGCGCCTCGGGTTAAGAATTAAAGTCGGCCTCTTAATGAAGCCATGTTTCATTAAAGCATTAGCCAAAAGCCAAACTGGATCAAACCCTCGGGTCAGTCGCCTTTTCCAATGACTGGGAATGACGGTAACGATGTCATAATTAGGTGGGGTTATTAAAGCGTCTGTTATCAGTCCGGCGATGTAATTAGTGAGCTCGATCATGCTGCGATACTTCCAGCGTGTTATGAGCTCAGCTACAGCTCCCTGATAGTAAAACGCGGAAGAAAGGCTCTCCAATGCGCGCTTATGTGCGCAGGGATTTTGGATCCCTAGACTCCGTTCTTTGTTATTGATCATTGCGCATAACGGCGTGCCAACGTCGGATTCCGTTCTTATGGATAGGCAGTTTGTCCCGGGCTTGCGGAGAGCTAAAATCGCTGCCTGACAGGGGTCGCAGAGTTTGTCAGCCGTGCGATGATGCTTGTCACACAGAGCGCATTTTGGTTGCAGGACCGTTGTTAATATTCGATGGGCGTAAGACCCTAGTTTTTGAGTTTTCACGTGGGTGGGGACCGTAAGCGCAGCGGAACTCAGGATGGTCGGTAATTCATCTTGCCGCTTCGTCACCTTCGATCGCAAATGATGAGCTTTAGCCTGTTAAACTTCATCTTGTTCGCTAAAAATGAGAACGCGAAAGTAACACAGCAGGTTGAGGTGAACTGATGAAAGACCCAGATACGAAAGAGTCAGAAATTGACGTCCCTGTTCTGACGCCAGAGGATCAGGCGCGAGTCGATCGCTTTGTCAGTACGGGTGTGAACGCCACTGATAAAAAGCCGTTTCGTCCAATATTGTTGGTGATTCTGTTGGTGTCGGTGGTAACCGGGTTTTCTCTGCTCAGTCAGTTGCTCGCAAAAACGGCCGGGGTCTACTAGCGACACGGAGCGCTCTTAACCGTGAACACGCTAATCACTCTTCGTTAAGGCCTGCGCTTGTCGTTCCTCAGTGCTTCGGGCCTTTTAGTCGATAGCCAAGGCGGCACTGTTTAATCTGCGTTCTTCGAGAATCATGACAATGAGAAGCACTAATATGATCAGCAGATTGGCAGCATAACTCCCAATAACAATAAGGCTGTCATCAGGAAGAGTACGCCATTGGCGAATGACACCGCTGAAAATAAAATAGACCTGAATCCATGCAATCACGGTAAATACGCGCTCTATTTGCCAGTTGAAATTAAGGGCTACTGTGCCGGCGACTAGCATCCCGAATCCGATAAGGAAGCGGATTTGGTGAATCTGATAGTCAGCGGATTCACCGGTGACCGCAGCCGCCATGTAGGGTTTGAGGATACCTGAGAACCATCCCATTAAATAAAGCGTCGTTAATAGCACCAGCAAAAACCAGGATGTCCTAAATAACCTCGACTTTTGCTGTAGCGTCTGTCTCGCGCCGTTCAGACCAAACAGTGGCATCTCCTTAAGGAGCAGGTCGAGCTCATCTTGCGATGGTGCTAAATTCGCCTCACTATTTTTGCGTTTCATCGCGTCCGATACGTTAGGCATTAGGCGTCCTCCAACTCAAATTGTTTGAAGCAGATGTAAGTCAGCGAAACCACGAAAAGGGGACGCATAAAGACTGCGGCTTTCGCGAGAGGGTGCTCCGGAAGGAATAAGACCGAGTCGAGCACCATGTAGTCTTCAACGAACATCACCCAGGCGAGTGCGCTCATGATGGCCAGGGGCATCGCAAGCGGCGCCTTGCTCGCAAGAAGCCAGCTGTAGGTGGCAAGACCCGCGACCACGATCCAAATGCGGATTGCAGTTAAATCATAAAGCAGTGCCACGGACGAGGCGGACGAAGGATCAAGCTGCCCAGTCGAAACGACAAGTGTGTACAAGCCTATCAATATCGCGGCGTACGAGAAGTTGATTGTTTGGGCGACTGAGTAAGAAAAATTGGGCACTTGGTGTTCTCATGCTTTCGCTACACCGTGCTCCATCGGCAGAAATATGTCAATACCGACAAAGTCGTTGAAAATTGGCGAATTTATTGAGGCTGTGCGCCGGCCGACCCACGACGCTTTAGTCGCACATCGCCACCTTGTTTGGGGTTCTTTCGCCAAGGCGCACCATGACATTGCTCACGATTAGGGCAGGCTTCTGTGCATCCTCTACAAGGGAGCGGCGTGGGTCGCTGAATTTGTTCCGCCATACTGTTAACTGAGTCTCTTTTGGTGGAGCGTGATTGTAGCGCGATGGCGCGGGGTGGAGAAACGATGTTGTATTTTTGACTCAGTCGGGTGTGGTCCCTTTTTTTCATGGTGCTGAAAATAGCTCAATGAATAGCTCGATGAATAGCTCAATAAATAGCTCAGTGAATAGCGCGAGTCGGCATCCTCACGAGTTCGTGGCCGCGATCTTTGCTTTGATGAACTCTGTATGCGGTACGTATAGCAGCTCAGAAACCTTTCTGATGGCCGCCTCTTCGTATTTATCGATGATTCCATCCGCGTAAGCAATTTGCCAGAGCTGTTTAATGAGGGAGCATCGATCCTCAATACTCATCTCACTGCAGGCCAGCCGCGTGAATTCATAAAGGCCTGCGGAATTTTCTTTGTCAGACCGAGCTGCAGCTAAAAGCGCTTCAGCCTCTTGCTCACTCTCTTGTGTATGACTGATCAAGCCTGCCAATACGGTGTGAGTCTCATCTTCAGTCTCAGAGAAGTCACTTTGAGCCACTTCTAACATAAGCACCGCGATTGCGCGATTTAAGTCGACGCCGTCACCTTTCCTCGTGTGTAACCCCTGTGTTTCTGTTAGGCGCGCGAGCCATTTAAATGCCACGAGTATTCCCTCAGTTGTCGATTGCTTAAAAGTCTGTAACCTGTCCTACGATCTCCGCCATTCTATCAGGCGAGAGCTTTCATCGTTATCGAAGACCGAATGCTCCAATGAAGTTTATTAAGCGCCTCACTACCAATTTAGTATTCTTACTTCCAGTTGTTGCGCTGGCGGTGGGCCTCATTTCGGTCAGTATCGCGAATGACAAAGCACAGGCGCGCTACAAGGAGCGCTTCCAGTTGCGCTTTGAATCTGATGCGGCGCTCCGACTTCTCATTCGTCATTCGGCTATCGAAGCGGCACAGCGGGACTTGAAAGAGCTGGTCTCCGTCATGAGTGCTCGATCTTATGCAGGAGCCAACATTTTTGAAGACAGCGTTACGAGAGGCTTAGTCGCCTCCTTTGGCGGCCAGCTCTCCGCTCGGGCTATACATATCATTATCGGGTCAGTCTCCTCAGGAGGCGAAGTATTTGTTGGATATGCTTATCCGGGCAAAGAGCTTGTTGGCAGAGACATATCACAGCACCCGATGCTTGCGGATTTTAACTTGAATTTGACGCCACCGTTCACTGACCAGATTAATTATCGCGCGTCACTCAGTAACGATCTGTCGTACACCAGTGATGGTGCGCTGGGCATTCGTCGGATGCTAATTAACATCCCCAACGCGGATGATCCGTTGATCTTCATTTTAAAAGCTAATTCGACTGAGGTTCAGAGAGCGGTCGATGCTGTGTTGAGAGACCTGGGCCCGATTCCAAGCTTAAAGTACACCGGCATTGACCCGCTATCGGGTAAGTGTCTGTCGGTTTACTTGGCCGGAGAGGGCGAAAAATCCTGCGAGCTTGGCGGCCAGGACTTCCCCGTGGCTATTGTGTCTGAAAAGTTTGGTGCTCTGGCGTACATAAGTCCGTCAGAAGCCTATATTGAGGAGTTTGAGGGGGGGCGACCCCGGTTTGCCTACTCGGAGCTTCTGGTGGTGTTGTTTGCCACTGCCCTCGCTTGGTTATTCGCGGTCCTCATTCGGCGTCGCTTGGGTGAGGCGGAGCGTAAGATGCTTACCTATCAGGGAACGATAAGTAACAAGGATCAACTAACGGCTGCGTTGCATACGATGGTTGTAGAAAATCTTGAGCAGGTAAGTTCATTAGCTCAACGGGTTAAAGGCGCTGACGGTATCGACAATGAAGAGCGTCGCTATCTCAATATTGCCTTATCAGAAATCGGACAGCTCCGCTTGAGTTTGGATGCCCAGATCATAATGGACAAGCTAGCTCGAGACGATGAAAAAAAGACAATCAATACCGGCGTTGTGGATACGAGAGCCGTTTGCCGCAGGGTGCGCGGTGAACTTGAGCGAATGGCTGAAGATGAGGGGTTGGAGTGTCGGCTACTCGCCGATGACGAGTTGCCACCGTCCTTAGCCGGGTCTCAATATTGGATCGAATCGGCAATTATCGCTCTGATCAATGCATGCCAATCATTTACCGACGAGGGGTTTATCGAGGTGTCTATCTGGGCCGAGGCGTCGATGCAGGGTGAGCCCGAGTTGTACGTTCGCGCTCGTGACACGGGGCTTACGTGGTCCGTTGACGATGACGCGGAGCATGGGGCTGTTCGCATTTTGCGGGAGATACTCTCTGGTTTAGGTGCCGAACTGAAGAGCCAGCCTCTTAAGGCGGGTGGAGGGCAGGAGCACATCATTTATTTCCCTGGCTGCCATCATTTTGATAAATAAATTGCAAATTGCGATTTAAATTGCAAAAAAGTAGAGACTTAGTGCGGTCTTCTTGCTAAATTAGACTTGACCGATTACTGGGATCTCATCATGCGGAATACTGAAAATCGGCAGTTGGCTGCCATGGCTGCCCGTCGCAGCACCATTCGTAACTCAAGCGAGAAGCCTCTCAAGCAAAGATGTCTTTCTGCTGACGCATCAAGGTTACAGCCAAGTCTTGCAGCAAATGACCCGCTCTTTTGCACTGGAGGGCAGCGTGATTTCACTTAATTCAGAGCAGCGTCGTGGGCAATGGTCGAGCCCATTATCGGGGCGTGCGCACGCCGTCTTTGCCGCAAGCCCGGCAAAACCAAAGTCGCCAGCAGTTGAAGACTCGGTAAGTCTTGAGTGCTGGTACCGGGAGCGAGGATTACTGCTCGAGATTAGCGACGCGGATTATGCGGAGCCAAAGTTAGCCGTTATTGATTAACCGTAATAACAGGCGCCGTAAACCGGTGCCCCTCTCCGTAGTGCGTGGTGATAGGGTCAACTGCACTGACGTTGGCAACAATTTTTTTTCGTAAGCGTTTAATCACGGCATCCAACGCGCGATTAGCCGAAGAGTCAAACCGGCCATACAGCGCTCGAGTCAGCGCCTCTCGGTTAGTGGGTTCACTTGATGAGTCCGCTAGTGCGCAGCAAACTTTCACCTCATTGCGCGTTAGCGCGACGACTTGGCCACTTGGGGCCACTAGTTCACGTTGCAAGGCCTTTACCTGCCAAGGTACGTTTGTGCCACTCGTTTTTGAGGGGAAGCTGACGACAGACGTGCGTTTTATCACGGGTGTCTGGGCGGGGGTCGCCATAGACGACATTGCAGCCACGATTTCAGCGGTGCCATCAGGGTCTCTTAGGATAAGCGAGACGCCAGCCTGGTAAAGACTGAGGCGCTTCTCGGCATTGTCTAACTTCCCGAAAAGCACCACATTTTTTGCGCGGTTCTCAGCAAGGTACTTCGCGACCACTTGGCCGGGTTGATCTGCGAGGTGCTGGTCGATCACACATATCGAGAATCGCTCGGGCGATGACCATGCAGAGTAGCAATCGCGTGCAAGCGCCGCCCGAACAGTCTTGTAACCCAAAATATGAAGTGAATCAGTAAGCTGCTTTGCCAGAAAATTGTCTGACACAACTAACAACGCACTTGGTTTATTGGTTGACTGGTTCATGTTATGTACCGAATACCGCACTCGCTCACTACACCTTTACACTAACGTCTCAAACATCACAAAGGTAGCTGCTATGACTCCTTTGTCACATTTCTACGCGCGACACTTGGGTCGTTATTGCCGACCTAGCGTTAAGTCCGCGTAATTCAAGCGGTCGTCATTAACGCCCGAGCTTATCGAGAAGGCTGTAAAACAGCATTCCAGCTACGAGGCTCGGGCGCCGAAGCAGAGGTCCTCCTGGAAACGTTAGCGTTTTCAAGCCCGCCATCAGGTCGAAGTCTGCACAGCTGTTTGAAATCGCCGTCGCTATAAGTTTGCCGGCCAAGGTTGCCGTAGGTACGCCATGCCCGGAGAACCCTTGTGCGTAGTAAATCACTCCGTTTTTAACGCCCATATCAGGCATCCGATTACGTGTGATCGCAAGTGTCCCACCCCAACCAAACTCGAGACGCGTATCGGCAAGCTCCGGATAAACACCCAAGAGTTGGGGGCGCACGAAGTCGGTAATTGAGTCGGGGAATTTATCGCTGTAAGTCTCACCACCACCGAAAATAAGTCTACGGTCCGCGCTGAGTTTCCAATAATTGATGACAAATAGACTATCTGAGAGGGAGGCGTCCAAGGGGTTGACCTGTCTGGCCATAGCTTCGCTGAGTGGCTCGGTCGCGACAATAAAATTATTGATCGGCATGATGTTACTGGCAATCGGCGAATAGAGTTGGTCCAGATAACCATTGCACGCGATCACAACTTGCTCTGCGCTCACTGAGCCCGTCGCGGTGGAGATTTCAACACCTCGCGTATTCGCCTTCAGCTTAGTCGCTCTGCTGTGCTCACAGATAACACCACCAGCCTTCATTGCGGCGCGCGCAAGCCCCAAGCAGTATTTGAGCGGGTGCAGGTGCCTTGCCCCGTTATCCAGTACCCCGTAGTGGAATCCGCGCGCGGAGCCTAAGGAGTGGAGTTCGTTCTTGTCGATCCCTGTGAGTTGGTCATAATCGTAGGCAGTTTCGAGATGCTCTATCTCCTCTTTTAGATCACGAACATGTGCAGCCTTCGCCGCAAAGTGAATGTTTCCTCGCCCAAATTCACACTCGATATTGTTTGCTTCTATGAGCGACTCGACGAGTCCGACAGCCTCTAAACCCAATCGCCACAGGTCTTTAGCTGTGGATTTTCCGTACCACTTCTCAAGTGCAAATTGATCGGCGCGCTGGCCTGTGCCGACGTGTCCACCGTTACGGCCCGAAGCGCCCCAGCCCACTCTTGCAGCCTCTAAAACGACAACGCGTTTTCCGGCCTTGGCAAGATGTAGAGCGGCTGAAAGTCCCGTATAGCCAGCGCCAATCACACAAACATCGGCCTGCACAGCACCCTTTAGAGAGCCTTGCTCAGGCAGCAGGGCTGTCGATGCGCAATACCAACTGTTTGGATACTCGGATTTTATTAACGTCATGGGTGTAAGTATGAGGCTTGCGAGCAGTCTGGCGCCACACCATACTTGGGGTACCTAAGCAGAACGAAGGTTTTATGAGTGAGTCGAAGGAGCTACCTGAGCGCAGCTCAACCATTGTTTACACGCCTGCGGCAGATGCGGTCTCAAGCCAGCTGAATCAGAATGATGACGAGATTCGTAAATGGCTCGAAGAAAACAATATTTCAGAGGTAGAGTGCCTCGTTCCTGATATGACAGGGAATGCGAGAGGGAAGTTTATTCCAGCACACCAATTTCTTTCGCGCTCGGATCTGAAGTTGCCTGAGTCAATCATGGTGCAAACGGTCACAGGCGAATATACGGACGAGCATTGGGATTTTGTCGAACCCACCGATACCGATATGTTGTTGGTGGCTGACCCAAAAACGCTTAGAAAGGTTCCGTGGGCAAGAGAGCCCACCGCACAGGTTATTGCCGACTGTTACAGAGCTTCCGGAGAGCCTCATCCTTTGTCCTCACGAAACGTGCTCAAGCATGTTTTGGCGCTCTATGAAGTAGCGGGACTGCGAGCGCAGGTTGCGCCTGAAGTCGAATTTTTTCTGGTGCAAAAAAATACAGATCCAGACTATGAGCTCATGCCGCCAAAAGGCCGCTCAGGGCGTCGAGAAGTGGCGCGCATGTCCTTTAGTATCGATGCCGTGGCTGAGTTTGAGGATTTTGTAGAGGACATGTATGACTTCGCTGACGAGCAAGCCCTCAGCGTCGATACCCTCATCCACGAGAACGGTGCGGCGCAATTGGAGATCAACTTTAATCATGGCGACCCACTGGATATGGCGGATCAAGTTTTTGTCTTCAAGCGTACGGTCCGCGAAACCGCGCAGCGCCACGGTATGTACGCCACATTTATGGCAAAGCCTATGCAAAAAGAGCCTGGCTCAGCGCTTCACATTCATCAAAGCATTTTATCGTTAGAGACCGGGGAAAATATCTTTAATGGTGAGGATGGCGAGCCAACAGCTGAGCTTATGAACTACATCGCTGGGCTTCAGCGTTACACGCCGGATCTCATCAGCTTCTATGCCCCAAATGTGAATTCATATCGGCGCCTCGCCCCCGATATCTCGGCGCCGATCAATTTAAGTTGGGGATACGATAATCGCACAACGGCATTTAGAGTGCCGGATAGTTCGCCCGACAACCGGCGGGTGGAGAATCGTTTTCCCGGTGCGGATGCCAACCCCTATCTGGCTATTGCAGCATCATTGGCCAGTGGTCTATTGGGTCTGAAGGGCAAGCTGCAACCTACCGCACCTCATCAAGGTACGGCTAACGAGGACAATGTTGAAGTGGCAAGGTCCCTTGAAGAGGCGGTACGTCGCCTCAACGGCAATGCAGAATTAGCGCAGGTGATGGACGACTTATTCCTGCGCGCCTACGCGGCAGTCAAGCTTGATGAATTTGAAGAGTTCAATCGCGTTATCAGCTCGTGGGAACGAGAGCATTTACTGCTGCAAGTTTGAATTCAGGACACTGCATTAAACTATGACCTCCTCCTCTGAAACGAGCAGCCTGACCCCATACCAGTTCCTGAAGTACGGTGTTTATGTGGCGCTGCTTGCCAACGTATTTTTGTTTTTGGTTGAGGAGATTGATTCGGCGGGCGCGATGAATGCCTCAGTCATTGGCGTTGCGAGTTTCTTTCAGATTTTTTCAACGACCATTGATACGGCAGCCTGGTTGGCCTTGCTGATCTTTTTCGAGTTAGAAACTTACGTGTTGTCAGATAATACGCTGCGTGGCCGCACGGGTCGGCTTATACACGTCGTTCGCGCTTTTTGTTTGGCGACTATCTCTATAGCTTGCTGGGGTTATTTTGCTGAGTTTGCAGGACTTTTGGGCGTCAGCTCAGTCAATGCCTCAACCTGCGCTGATATTGATAGCAGTTGGTCCGTGCTTGTCAATTTAGATAGGTTTGAGTCCCTGACGATCGACCCGTGTCTCACTGGCGATTGGGTGACGTTAACTAACTATGAAAGGGTGATTGCGTCACCCGAGTCTTATCAACGAGCGATTGTTCTGGCCGCCGTGGACTTTATTAATTCAGCAGCCTGGATTCTCGTTGTTGTGGTGTTGGAGTTGGAGGTGCGCGCAGTGTTGGCCTCCTCTGACCGCACATTTTTTGGTCAAGCCGTTATAAAGCCCACCAAGGCATTCCTATACTTGGTTTTATTCATGGCCGCGGTTTACTGGGGATTCGAGGATGATTTTCTCGACTTTTGGGACGCTGTTTTGTGGTTGTTTGCCTTTTTTGTAATCGAGCGAAATGTGGCCTCCTGGCGACAAGAAACCGCGGCAGATGAGATATCTTCAGTCGCTAAAAACTGAAATCTTCATCGCCTAGTTCTTCGCGTAGGCGTCTTGCCTCAAGCATATCCTCAGCCCTACGCCGCCGCGCCAAAAGGTCCGAGGGTGAAGTTTTCGCTTTGGTCGGTATGTGAAGTAAATCAAAGTCGAGCTCGTCGGAATCATCGAGCATGACCAGCTCAATATCGTCCGAGCTTGACGGATCACGGTTGTCAGCAATATCAAACTGCATAGTCACCTCCAGAGAAGCCAAAGGTACAACGGTTCGAACATCTGTCAGCTGGACTGTTTACTGAGTTCGAGCGATTGGCAAGGGTTTTTTGCGCATTTTTCGTACCCTATTTAAATGCGGTAACGAACTACTCCCGCCACCGCACCCCTGCAGTGGTTCAACGTCCTTGTTGAGGGGCGGGAGCACACTAAAGTTTGCAATTCATGTGCCAAAAATAGACCTCTCTTAAGGCGCTCGTGCTCCAGTGCCTTGTGGGGCGCTATTGGTATGATTTGAATGTGAGGTCGATACAGCGCCAAAGCGGATTACCGTGGCATGGACGCGTCCAGAGGATGTCAGAGTGCGTCCAATAAGGACTTGATGTGTCCGGCAATGATCTCGGGGTCATCAGCGTCTACATCGACCGTGATGTCTGCGTATCGCTCATAGAGAGGCACTCGCTCGTTAAAAACGTCTTCTAACGTGTGATTACCGGGAGAGGCAATTCCTCGGTCTGGTGCCAGAGAGATTCTGTAATCAATGGTCGATAATTGCGCCCTGAGATAAACCACGATCGACGCCTTTTCGAGGCGCTGCATAATCGCGTCGCTGTAAACCACCGAGCCCCCGGTGGAGACAATGGCTGAATAAATGGTCATATCCAGCAAGACTTGCTCTTCGATACCACGCAGCGCTTCGTGGCCTTTTGCGGCGATGATCTCAGCGAGCGTCGCGCGCTCCTGCTCCTGAATGAGTAGGTCGGTGTCGACAAATGCCAGTCCAAGTCGTTTCGCAAGTAAAACGCCGACGGTGCTTTTGCCGCTGCCTGGCATTCCTATCAAACTGATTACGCTTGTGGAGTGACTCGTCATGGTAATGTCCTTCATACTCTACTTTTCTTTTTCATCATCTCGGCGTCACGCCAGTCATCAGTCACACAGAGCCGAGGTCTATACGCTGGGAGGCGTAAATGTCGCTTGAAACACCCCTGACACAATTACACGTTCGACTTGGTGCGAAATTAGTTGAGTTCGCGGGCTATACGATGCCCATCAGTTATCCGAGCGGCATTATTGCAGAACATCAACATACGCGCTCTAAAGCGGGTCTTTTTGATGTCTCGCACATGGGGCAGGTCCTAGTAAGTGGCTTTAATGTGGCTGAATTGCTTGAGTCAGTTATGCCTGCTGACCTCGTGGCGCTCGCGCCAAATCGAAGCACCTATGCATTGCTTACAAATGACATGGGGGGCGTACGGGATGATCTCATTGCCACGAAGTTAGAAGATGGCCGATTCTTCTTGGTGCTGAATGCTTCCAATAAGCACGCTGATCTTGCCTACCTGAGGCTGGCGCTTCCTGAATTAACCTTCGAGCTATTGGACGATCGAGCGCTCTTGGCACTGCAGGGGCCTGAAGCAAGAGCGGTACTGTCTCGGCTGGATATGGTTACTGAAAGTCTTGGGTTCATGAGCGCACGCGAGTGCAGCGTCAACGATATTCCTTGCTTTGTCACTTGCTCGGGGTATACGGGCGAAGACGGTTTCGAGATTTCAGTCAATGCGAGCAAAGCCGCGCACCTAGCCGAGCTGTTATTGGCGGAGACTGAGGTTGCACCCATCGGACTTGGTGCACGCGACTCGCTCAGACTGGAGGTTGGGCTGTGCTTGCATGGGCATGAGTTGTCACCAGAGATAACACCCCTAGAGGCCCGACTCAAATGGGCAATTGCGCCCTCTAGAAGGGCGGGAGGGGGCCGAGAGGGTGGCTACCCAGGTGCGGCTATTCTCAACGAGCAAATGAGTAATGGCGTCAACCGCGTGCGCATTGGCTTGAGAGTGCTCGGGCGGCGTCCGGTGCGAGCCGGGCAGCCGTTGCTCAATGCGGACGGTCTTGAGGTGGGCAGTATTTGCTCTGATGCGTTTGGCGCGAGTGTTGGGGGTCCAATTGCGATGGGCTTTGTGCACCCAGACTTTTCGCAAATAGGTGCAACCCTTAAAGCCGATGTGCGTGGGAAGTTTATTGATTTGGAAGTTGTCGCGCTACCTATGCTACCCCAACGCTATTACCGGACTGACTAAAGAACAGGCTTTAAACATTTGGCTTCCTTCGAGGCCTCGACCTTAGAAGGTCTAATCCAGCGCATTTTTCAGAACTTATTCAGCGGAGGGTCTAATGTGCCCAATGTCGATCCGCTCTGAACTGCGTTGATAAGTACTCCATTTGGTCCGCGAGGACACGCTCCTTAGTAAGAAAGTGCCACTCATAGGCGTTGGGCCGGAAAGGCACAGCAAGAAGTGGCATTTTTGCTTCCTCTGGGGTTCGACAGTCTTTTAGCCAATTGCACCGTTTGCACGCGGCAACCACGTTTTCCCAGTTGTTCCGCCCTCCTCGCGAAGTGGGTACTACGTGGTCGCGAGTCAGCTCGTGCCTTGCAAACTGATGACCACAATAGAGGCATCGGTGGTCGTCCCGTCGAAACAAAGTGCGGTTACTGAGCGGCGGCGTAAACTCGTCGAACACCCGACCGCTTAGCGCAATGATGGGCTGCAGCGTGAGGGCTGATCGCTCCCCTGTAAGTCGTTGCACGCCGCCAAAGACGGTAGGAAGGGGGTCGCCAATGCCGTAAACGACGTCATTTCGGGCATACGCGGTTATGGCCTCCTGCAGGCTCAACCAGCCCCTAGGTTGCCCTGCTACATCCAGTTTGAGGATCGCTTGCATGGCCTTCGCTCTAACGTTTTGATAACGCTACTGTCTTTGCCGAGAGAATACAATGTCGGGCCGAAATATGTCGGTGGGCACACCTTGCGTACTTACATTTTCTCTCTCGCAATAAAAGGCTCACTAAAGTAAATTTTTGCAATTGAAGACATACCCAAAGAGTGTTGTACTCAACTGAGCGTGATAATTCATAACAACACGCTTGTTATTAAGACATTCTAATTATTATAAGGAGCAGTAATGAAGCGGATTACTCCGATGGGCGTGGGTTGCAAGACACTGCCATTTGCATTGAGTCTGTTGACGGCAAACCTGTTGGTTGCCAACACGGTGCTTGCGCAGGACGACAACAAAAATCTAGAAGAAGTTGTCATTACAGGTTCATACATCAAAGGCACGGGTACAGACGAAGCAACACCCGTTGACGTACTCGACAGCGATTACATTCAAAAGCAGGGTGCTTTGACAATCGGTGAGCTCACACAAAAGCTTGCGGTGAGCTCGGGTGCTGAAAACAATCCTGACAGTTTTACGGCGGGTGCAACTCAGGGTACGTCAAACGTTAACTTGCGAGGCTTAGGTCTTACCTCAACATTGGTTCTTGTTAACGGTAAGCGTCAAACCATTGCCGCAGGTATCGCCAACGATGGCTCTGTGTTTGTTGATACGGCGACTATCCCTATGGCCGCTCTTGAGCGCGTCGAGATTCTGAAAGAGGGCGCGACTGCGACCTATGGCTCCGACGCGGTTGCAGGTGTAGTTAACTTCATTTTGCGTGACGACTTCGACGGTGTTGAAGTTTCATTGGGTCACCAAACGACTGCGACTAGCAGCCAAAATACCTCAGACGTCAGCATCCTTGCGGGCACCAACCTGAGTGAGAATACCAATATTATGGTTGCAGCGAGCTTCTTACAGCAAGACGCTCTGAGCTCTGCTGAGCGGCCTTATACGACGACCAACGCTGTGAGCACATTGGGTCGTAGCTTCTTGAACTTGGGTGGTCTTGCTCCCGGTTTGCCACCTGTTATTGATGGTGGCACGGGTGCCTATGCGGGTACCTATGGTCCTGGTGAGACGATTCCAGATGCGAATTGTGAGGCCAACGGCGGTATCCTCTCAGGCGGATTCGTCCCATCATTGGGGGGGCAAAAGTGTGGCTTCCTGTACGGTCCTCGCTTCAACCTCGTGAACGAGGAGGAGCGCACTAATGTTTATGCTGCACTGACACATGACATGGATAACGGCATCTCCATCCGTGGTGAGATTGGCTTCGCTAAAAATGAAGTACTCGACAATCCACAGTCACCTTCGTACCCCAATTTGTCGTTCCCTACCATTTTGCCAGGTCAAGCAGGCAGCCCATTCGACGGATTTGTCCGTTGGTACGGTCGACCATTGGGTGCAGAAGCACCTTCTCCGTTGGCTCCTCGTAACTCCGAGACACTTCGGGCGTCGCTTGATCTTTCGGGAACCCTCGATGACGGTGCCTGGGATTGGAACGCATCGGTAACCTACTCCGAGAATGACCGAGAGGGTTGGCAGCCTGATACCATTAAGTCCCGCTTGGATGCGGCGCTTGCTGGTATGGGTGGCGAGAGTGGCACAGAGACCTTTAATATCTTTGACCCAAGCCAAAACTCGGCAAGCTTGATCGATTACATCAGTACGGATCAGTACACCAAAATGTCAACGGATTTGACCGTGGCGGATTTGGTTGTCTCTGGGCCGTGGTTTGAGCTTAACGACTTCGGCACAGTTAACCTCGCTTACGGTGCTCAGTTCCGGCACGAGGGGTTCTCTATCGAGAGAAACGATATATCTACACAGCAAGTGGATCCCCTCACTGGTAACCTTCAGGACGTTGATCTCATCTTCTTGGGTGGTGGTACCGAGCCAACAGCATCGCGTGATTCATTTGCGGCGTTTGCGGAAGTGTCAATGCCGCTCAACGATTCGGTTGAATTGAATGTTGCTGCGCGCTACGAGTCTCTCGAAACTGAAAGCAGTCTTGACCCTAAGATTGCTCTTCGTTGGCAGGTTTCTGACGCTGTAGTCATCCGTGGTTCAATGTCGACTGCGTTCCGGGAAGCTTCACTGATTCAGCAGTTCAACCGTCAGACTTCGCTTCAAGGTCTGGTAGACCCTCTGGGAGGCAGCGGTGCGCTGTTTATCCGCGTTTTGACCGACGGTAGCCGTGATCTCAAACCCGAGACTTCGACTAACACCAACCTTGGTGTGGTTTGGACGCCAAGCGACAATTTCAACATGCGTGTGGATTGGTGGCAGTTTGAGTACGAAGACGTGATCACTATCGAGAATGCTCAGGGTAAATTGAACTCAGATCCTAATGGTGCGGATATTCGGCGTAACGATTCTGGCCAGCTTCAGGGTGTTTCTACCAACTTCATCAACGCAGCCACGGTTGAAACGGACGGCTTTGATGTCTCAGCTGATTGGAATTTGCCTGCAGGTGATGCCGGAGACTTCGGTGTTCAGTTGGCATACAGCCGCTTCAATAGCTACGAGATTCCAGATGGCAACGGTGGTTCGCGTGATGTAGTCGGCTCGTTCAACCACGATAACTTTGTCCGCTCAATGCCTGAAGCGAAGTGGAATTTGACGGCTGATTGGGAGCGAGGCAACCACAGTGCTGCCGTGGTCTTTTATCATGTTGACTCATACACCACGAGCCGAGCCGTACCTGCCTCAGCGACGGGCTTTGACAGCAATATTGACTCTTGGCGCACAATTGACGCGCGTTATAACTTCAACTTCAATGTTGGTGATACCCAAGCTGTCTTAACGTTGGGTGGTAAGAACCTTACCGATGAGGAAGCCCCTCGTGCCTATGACGCGGCCAACTTCAGCTACGATCCTAAGCAACATGATCCACGTGGCCGTATCTATTACGCTCGTGTGAAGTTCGCACTCTAGGTAAAACGCGTATGATTAAAGCCGCCTACGGGCGGCTTTTTTTTGTCTTGAGGAATGACGATGCCGGCAAATTTTGGTTCAGATAATGGAGCGGGAGCACACCCCCTCATTCTTGAAGCGCTATTGTACGCCTCACAAGGAAGCGTTGCTGCATATGGCAATGATGACCTAACGGCCGATGTTGAACGCCAATTGGCCGAGCTATTTGACTGCGACATCACAGTGCTCCTCTTGGGCACGGGGACTGCGGCAAACTGCGTGGGACTTGCGACACTCTGTTCCGCTTTTGGTGGTATTTACGCCCACCAAGAGGCGCACATTGTTAACGATGAATCGACGGCACCGGAGTTTTATACAAGTGGCGCTCGACAGATCACCGTAGGGGGCGTGGCTGCCAAGCCCGACCTAACGGAACTTACTCGCGCTATCGAGGTGTCCGGAGCCAGAGGTGTTCACTCGGTAATACCGTCTGTGCTGGCACTCTCTAACCTCACTGAACTGGGTGCCCGGCTCTCGGCTAATGAAATTGCAGCCTATGCGGATCTCGCGAAGTCCAAAGGGATGAAATTATTTGTCGACGGGGCCCGGTTTGCCAATGCTGTTGCAGCAGGGAGCGAAAGCCCGGCTGATTTGACCTGGCGGTCGGGTGTTGATGCGCTGAGCTTTGGTGCAACCAAAAACGGTGCACTGGCGGCCGAAGCATTAGTCTTCTTTAATCCCAAGGACGCAGAGCTCGCGCCGTACCATAGAAAGCGAGGCGGCCATTTATGGTCAAAACAACGTTTTCTTGCCGCTCAGTTTGATGCTTATCTGAACGACAACTTGTGGCTTAAGTTGGCCACACACGCCAATGAAAAAATGCGTTATCTCCAAAGCGAGCTCGAGACTGTGACGGGTGTTACCGTTTTGTCAGGTGGCGATGGCAACGAGCTTTTTGTATCGATGGACGACGCACTTGCTGAGGCACTACACGCAAAAGGACATGCCTTTTACGCTTGGCCATCGTTACCAAAGGCCTTTCGCTTAGTGACCTCATTTATCACAGAGCAGGAAGAGATCGATGAATTCGTTGTGGATATTCAATCCTGTTTAAGGCCCTAAGCTTTCGATCGTCACCACAGGGGCGGGCTGATAAGCCATGGCAGGTCGGAGGTGGTGTTATTGAGCTACCCAGGATGCCGAGGTGAGCTCGTTTTCATTATCTAGAATCCGGGCATGAAATCGGCTACCCGCGATGACGGGACCCACACCTGAGGGGGTGCCAGTCATTATAATGTCGCTATCTTCCAAGGTGGCAAAGTGGTTAAGCGCTTGGAGAATGACGTCGGGCGGATAAAGCATTTGTCGTGGTCCACCTCTTTGTCTTAGCTCCCCGTCGATGAAAAGCTCGAGCGTCAGATTCGCTAGGTCATCAGGGGCGTCAACGAATTCACTGAACATCGCTGCACCGTCGAAAGCTTTGGCCCGCTCCCAAGGTAGCCCGGCATCTTTCAGCTTTCTCTGCAGCTGCCGCTTAGTGAGATCAAGACCGAACCCCACGCCAGCAACCCTACCTTGGTCAATAAGAAGACAGATTTCACCTTCAAAATGTATTGGCTCATCGCGAGTCGCCATTAAGTCCTTGGATATGGACGTTGCGGGCTTCATGAAGACCGTCATTTCCTCCGACGGCACGCTGTCCATTTCCTCAATGTGGGCCGAGTAATTCTTTCCAATGCAAATAATTTTATTGGGCCGAAGGCGGCTCCCATTGAATGAAACTGTTGTCATGAAAAACTCATTAATGCGCCTTTATTAGGTTGTAATTGTTTCATGTAGTCCCGTGATTGTCAGGCGCAAACGGTTCCTTTATCAGCCAAAGGGCAAGTTCGAATTAATAGAGATGAGCATTCGTCCAATTAAGCAATATATTTCTCAATGGGATCTCGCCAAGCGCAGGTTCTCGAAGTAGTCTTACGCGACTCTAACAATAAACGGCGGTATTAACATGCGGTTGTTCCTTTTCATCTTAACCCTTGTGTTTGCAAGCAATGCAATGGCGCAAGAAAAACCCAATATGCTCATTATTTGGGGTGATGACATTGGTTTTTGGAACTTATCGACCAATAACATGGGGATGATGGGGTACCAAACACCCAACATCGATCGAATTGCTGACGAGGGTGCAAAATTTACTGATTACTACGGGCAGCAGAGTTGCACGGCAGGTCGATCAGCCTTCATTCTGGGCCAGTCACCCATCAGGACAGGCCTTACCAAAGTCGGTTCACCGGGCGCTGACCTCGGCATTCGACCTGAAGACGTTACCTTGGCATCGCTTCTCAAGGACGAAGGTTATGTGACCGCACAGTTTGGCAAAAATCATTTGGGTGACAAGGACGAGTTTCTACCCACCAATCATGGTTTCGATGAATTTTTTGGCAACCTCTATCATCTGAACGCTGAGGAAGAACCGGAGGACCCTGACTACCCCTCTGACAATGCGTTACTCGTTAAGCTCTTTTCGCCGCGCGGCGTGATTCACAGCTTCGCAGATGGAGACATCGTCGATACCGGTCCGTTGACTCGGGAGCGCATGAAAACGGTCGATCGTGAGTTTAAGCTCGCTGCACTCGATTTCATGACCCGTGCGGTTGACCAAGGTAAGCCCTTTTTCCTCTGGTACAACACCACGAGAATGCACTTCTTTACCCACACTGCTGACGACGAGCGTGGACTCTCGGGTCAAGGTTTCTATAACGACGCTATGGTCGGACACGACATGATGGTCGGAGAGCTTCTTGATCACCTTGATGCCCTGGGCGTCGCCGACAACACCATTGTGATGTATTCCACGGACAACGGCCCGCATTACAACACATGGCCAGATGCAGCTATTACGCCCTTTAGGAGCGAAAAGAATACGAATTGGGAGGGGGGCTTTCGTGTCCCCGCCATGGTGCGATGGCCGGGTAAGATTAAAGAGGGGCAGATCATCAATGAGATCATGTCGCACGAAGATTGGGTGCCGACACTGCTTGCTGCAGCGGGTCGTCCTAATGTGAAAGAGGAGTTGAAGGCGGGTGTCACGGTAGACGGGAAGCCCTATAAAAATCATCTAGACGGATTCGATTTTCTGCCATTACTCACGGGGAAGACGGACGTGGGGCCGCGTAATTCGTTCTTTTATTGGAGCGACGATGGCGTATTGACGGCGATTCGCACGGGTGATTGGAAGGTGGTTTTTGCAGAGCAGCGTGCGAAAGGATTTGCTGTTTGGCGTGAGCAGTTCGATGAGCTACGTATTCCCAAGTTGTTCCATTTGCGACGCGATCCGTTTGAGCGTGCCGATGAGAATGCAGACAATTATGAAGACTGGTGGGTACGAAAAGTGCCGCCGCGAATTGCAGTTGCGCGCATGGAACTTCAGAAGTTTTTGACGACCTTGGCGCAGTTCCCACCGCGTCAACGGCCTGCAACGTTTGGTGTGGATCAAATGATGGAGCCGCTGTATAACCAGCAAAAGTCAAATAATCCGTAGTTCAGGACGTTTCTAGGTCCGTTACTTGCGCAAGATACAAAAAAGCCCCGATCATAATAATCGGGGCTTTTTTATGGACTGACCTTTAATATTTAAGCATCAGGGACTGATGGTGTCGGCGGCGTGGCCGTAAACAACACCGCCGTCAACGGCAATGGTCTCCCCAACAACGTAGTCGCCACTGCGCGCTGCGAGATAAATGGCGACCGCTGCCATATCTTCATCGTGGCCAATACGACCAGCTGGGACACCGTTTCCTACGGCGTCACCAAAATCGCGTGCCGCTTTGTTCATCTCCGATGCAAAGGCGCCGGGCGCGATAGCGGTAACGTTGATGCTGTCCTTGATGAGACGTGTCGCCATACGGCGGGTTAGCTGAATGACAGCAGCCTTCGACGCTTGATAACTGTAAGTTTCCCACGGGTTGATACGGATACCATCGATGGAGGCAATATTAATGACTTTGCCGGGCTGTGCATGTGAGGCGGCCGCTTTCAGTGGGCCGTGCAAAGCTTGTGTCAAAAAGAACAGCGACTTTACGTTGAGGTCCATGACCTTGTCCCAGCCGGCCTCTGGGAACGTAGCAAAGTCCTCACCCCATGCGGCACCCGCGTTGTTCACAAGGATATCGAGTGATTTCTCATGTTCGAAATAGGCATCGGCTAGCATCTGACAGCCTGCGACTGTGCTGACATCTTGGGGCAGTGAGATACAGTTAGGGCCCAACTCTTCAGCAACGGCGTCGCACACATCGGCTTTGCGTGACGAGATATAAACTTTGGCTCCTTGTGCGATAAAGCCCGCCGCAATCATTTTGCCGATACCACGAGATCCACCCGTTACCAGCGCTGTTCGTCCTTTCAAAGAAAAAAGAGTTGATGTATCCATTGAGTACCTGTCCCAGATTGTTTTATTAATGATAGGCAGTTATCTAACCACGGATCATTTCTTGAGACACCACATAGCTAACGAATAACCGACATTTCTCTTGCTCGAGACTGTGTGCGAAGCATGATAAGCACCGAGCTGATACTGACGCCCGTGAGGGTTAGCAAGACAGCGGTATCGCCAAAGATTGGCCATATCCAGCCCAAAATCCACGGCCCGATCGTTGCTCCCGTTATGGCGCTTAGTAAAACCTTTGCGCCCAATGCGGTTCCACCATGCCCCGTCAAAAGCATCCACGCATAGGCGTTTGGGAAGATCAGCCCCATAAAGGCACCGATAAATGTGGTGTCCGATAGCGGGATGACGCCCGCCGTCACCAAAAGCAGTGATACACACACTCCGCTCAGCCCAATCAGCGCAAATCCAAGCGTGGTAATCCATCGTGCTAGCGCCGCGGCCCCCAGTCGAACGACAACGAACCAGGCAAAAAAAGCAGCCATATAATTGGCACCAATAAGCTCGTTGTCAGAGGTTTCAACCAACAGCGATGGCATCCAATAGGTGAGACCGGCCTCAAGAAAAAGAATGAAAAAGGCTGTAACAAGCAGGGGCGTCACACTCTGAGCGCGGCGATCAGTTGTCTGCGCTTCAGGTAGTGTGCTTGGCACCCGATCATCGACACCCCATGCCCCCAACATCACAACGCACGAGAGTGCTGCAATAGCGATGAAAATCTCCTCGCCCGAATAAATGCCCGTGCTGACTAGCCACGGTGCGGCCACGGCCCCCAGTCCATAGGTCGCATTCAACACATTAAGCAGACCGGCATTTTTCTGAGAGAAATGGGTGACGAATAGGGTATTAAAAGACATTGATAGTCCACCAAACCCCGCGCCCAGCAGGGGCGCCGCAAGGAGCTTTATTAACCACGAATCGCCCGCGACGACCATGGCGGCTCCGAGACTCAGGGAAAGGCTGGCCATGGCAATGCGCTTGGCATTTCGCCTCTCAAGCCGGCCGATAAGCGCTGAGCCGGTCACGATTGCCGACCCCACCCCGTGAAGGGCAAAAAATAAACCCAGCTCTTCAGGAGAGCGATCGAGTTGCGCCCCCATTTCTGCAACAAATAGCCCTAAGATTCCCTGCTCGAGCCCGATGAGCACGAAGGCAAGAAAGCCAAACGCTAAAATTCGGCGAGTAGGAAGCGTTGGCATAAGGCTCGATAGTCGATCATGTGTAATATTATTTCGTTACGGTTAGGGAGTAAGGGGAGGGAAGAGTACAGCCCGATGAAAAAACGCTCAAAGATTTTATTTGTTTGTACGCACAATCGCTGTCGAAGCGTGCTTGGAGAGGTTATTGCAAACGCACGGCACGGCGATGTTTTTGAGGCCTTTAGCGCGGGGAGCGCACCGGCCGGTGAGGTGCACCCGCTAACACTTCAATACCTAAAAGCCCGCGGTTTACCGACTGACGGGCTTGTGAGTCAGTCTTGGCAAGACTTCTCGGACCAACACTTGGACCTTGTCATAACCGTTTGTGACAGTGCGGCAAAAGAGGCCTGCCCTCTTTGGGTGGGGGAGACTCCTCGGTTGCACTGGGGAATGCCGGACCCCTCAAGAGTCGAGGGTCCTGAGCACACAGTTCAAAAAGCCTTTTTCGATGTTATGGACGCGTTAAACGAGAAATTATTGGAACTTCGTTTATCGCGCGTCTAGTAGGGCCTGCTCACATAAACCCGTTTTAGGCTTTCCTGCAGGTATTTACTTGAAGAAATTTACTTGAAGACATCGGGATCCGAGACGCTCGATGTGACAGCCCCCACAATGGGGCTTCTTTCGGCGCTTTCGAAGCAGCGGTCGATCATCGCATAACGCTCACCCACACCTGATCGGAACGAGGGGTGTGTGAAGATGTACAGGTCTCCTGCACGCAGCGACTCTATGACTCGGGCTGCCAATACGTCAGCATCAATTCCGTTTTTAACTTCATTGGATATACCGACTGACATTGTCTCTTGTTCGAGGTCCTCATCCGACATGATGAGTTCTCTATGGCTGGCATCATAATCTGAGGGGCGCACGCGATCAGACAAATAAATACGCGTTTTCACAAAGCCGGGGCAGAGTGTTGCGACTTGGATGCCAGACGGTGCGAGCTCCATTGCCCAGCCTTCTGATAGCCCGGCAACAGCAAGCTTCGTGGCATTGTAAGCGCCGCCGTAAGGGAAGCCATTCATACCTGCCATGGATGCGACATTGAGAATCCAGCCGCCGCCTGCTTCTTTAATGTGGGGCACCATGGTCTTAACGCCAAAAACCACCCCCATTAAATTCACGTCGATCGTCCAACGCCAGTCCTCTGCAGACTGTTCCTCGATAGGACCGCTCGAACCGCCACCGCCAACCCCTGCGTTATTCATGACGGCATGGATAGCACCAAATTTATCCAATGCTGCGCTTGCAACTCGCTCCCAATCACTCTCTTTGCGCGCGTCGGCTTCCATGGCTAGTACGTGAATACCCTGCTCAGAGAGGCGTGCTTCGGCCGCGCTCAACGTGCCGGTCGATACATCAGTAATGACAACATTCATACCTTCGCGTCCAACAGCCTGAGCTACTGCAAAGCCTATGCCCTCAGCACCACCCGACACGACGACTGTTTTTCCCGAAAATAACTCCATTTCACGCTCCCAAGTGTGTTGTGTTGTTGTACGACTAATGCGCTGTAGAGTAACGCACTGCGACCGATTTCATTCAATTAAGATTAAATAAATCGGTGTTCCCGCCGAGCGCGGTGATGTTGTCGGTAATGGTATGTTCGCGAACCAGGCGTTTTAAATAGTCTGGCCCCCCCGCCTTTGGACCTGTTCCTGATAGCCCATGTCCACCAAAGGGGTTGCTCCCAACGACGGCGCCTACTGTGTCGCGATTGATATATAGGTTGCCAATAAGCGCCTCGTCCTCCAGGCGCTTGTGGAGACCATGAAGTCGACTGTGGACACCCATTGTCAGCGCAAAATCGGAGGCGCGGATGTCTTCGATAATGGCCTGTAGTTCCTCGGCGCGATAGCGAATAACATGCAAAATTGGGCCAAATACCTCATTGGAAAGCGTTTTGAGCGAACCGATTTCCCAGGCCTGTGGTGCAACAAAAAAGCCGGTTCCCTGTTTTAAGTGCGTCGGCGCTTTTGCGATACATTTGGCGCGTGTTTCTAAGCCGGCAATGTGCCGCTTAATCGCAGTTTGGGCCTCAACATCAATCACCGGCCCAATGTCGCTCGAGAGCGCTTGCGGGTCGCCTAAGACAAGCTCCGCCATAGCCCCTCGAAGTAGTTCAATCATTTTGTCAGCTACATCTTCTTGCAGGTAGAGAACGCGCAGAGCCGAGCACCGCTGTCCCGCCGAGCGAAATGCCGAGGTAATAACGTCATCAACCACTTGTTCGGGAAGCGCAGTCGAATCGACGATCATGCAGTTAATGCCCCCGGTTTCAGCGACCAGCGGTACAATGGCTCCTGGGCGTGCAGCGAGCGTGCGATTAATGGTGACCGCCGCTGTATGGCTGCCGGTAAAGGAGACCCCTTTAATTCTGCTGTCCGGTAACAGCTGTTCGCCAAGTTGAGGGCCATCTCCGTTCAAGATCTGTAAGACACCCGGAGGGAACCCTGCCTCGATAAAAAGTGTTTGAGTAAAGAGGGCCACAAGCGGCGTCTGCTCTGCCGGCTTAGCAATCACCGTATTGCCCACCGCCAAATTTGCGGTGATTTGACCGATAAATATTGCCAACGGGAAGTTCCAGGGGCTTATGCAGAGCCAGGGGCCACTCGCGTGGTGCTGCAGTCGGTTTGTCTCGCCAGTGACACCCGGAAGGGCAGTCTCTGAGTCCATCAACGCTTCAGCATTCGCCGCGTAATACCGGCAGAAGTCGACCGCCTCACGAACCTCGTCAACACCGTCATTGAGTGTCCGTCCGGCTTCGAGGGCTATGAGCGCCGCAAGATCTATGGTGTGATTTTCTAGAAGCGTCGCGAGATTCCTCAGCAAGTCGCCACGATGCATGGCGGTGAGCCGCGACCAGTTTGGAAACGCCTCGTACGTGGCGGCGACGGCGCGTTCAACATCCTCTGGTGTGGCGAGGGTGAACATGCCAATAGGGTCTGCGTTATTGGGTGAATACGAGCTACCGGTGGTTGAGCTTGCACAAGGGGGTGTGATGGCACGTATGCAGTCTTGAGCTCTTGCCGCGATATCGTCTTTGCTCATCTGCCTGATTAAATCACGATCGTCCAAATCAAAACCTTGTGACGCCTTCCAAGGAATGGCCGCATTAAAAAAGATCGCTTCGGGCAGTGGAATAGCCGACTGCAGAGGTGCGTCCGAGTTGTCTTGCTTAGCAAAGGGGTCAACGATCAGATCATCGACAGAAAGCTTTTCGTCTAAAAATCGGTTAACGAATGAACTGTTTGCCCCATTCTCCAAAAGACGTCTCACGAGATAAGGCAATAGATCCTCGTGTTGTCCCACGGGAGCGTAGGTCCTTACGGAAATGTGAGGATGTTGTTCGCAAATAAGGGTGTAAAGCAGGTCACCCATGCCGTGTAGCTTTTGAAGCTCGAAAGATATCTCGCGATTCTCCGTTGCTTCAATGACTTGAGCTACGGAGCGCGCGTTGTGAGTAGCGAACTGGCAGAAGATGCTTGGACTCGCCAGTAAGGTGTGCATGCAGGCCTCATACGATAGATCAGTGTGCGATTTATCGGTAAATACCGGATAGTCATCGAGACCTTGTTGCTGAGCAATTTTTATTTCGGTATCCCAATAGGCGCCTTTGACAAGTCGAACCATGAAGCCTGATTGACGCGATGTGGCTAATGTCACGAGCCACTTGGCCACCTCCATGGATCGTTTTTGATAAGCCTGAAGGACAAAACCTAATCCATTCCAATCAGTCAGTTCCGGGTGGCTACAAAGCCACTGGAAAACATCCATGGACAACTCAAGGCGAGAGCACTCCTCGGCATCTAGACTCATCCCCATGCCGTAACCTTTGGCAAGTTTGGCAAGTATCAATACCTTCTCTTGAAGAGCGGGCAGGCAACGCGCGCGTTGGCTCTCAGTAAACCGGGGGTGCAAGGCTGACAGTTTGACTGAAACGTTGTGGTTTTGGCGTACATCCGATCCCATGCAGCCCTCGCCGACACGGTGTATGGCGCTTTGATAGCTCTTGAAATAGCGCTCAGCGTCCTCAGCTGTACGAGCACCCTCGCCCAACATATCGAAGCTGCACAGTGTGTTTTGACGCTTCGCCCGTTTGAGAGCGGATTGGATATCTCGCCCCAGTACAAACTGGCCGCCTAAAATTTTCATCGCTTGGAGTGTTGCGAGGCGAACTGTTGGTTCGCCAACGCGCGAGACAAGATTGGCCAGCCAATTTGTCGGAAATGCCTGACTAGTAGACGATTTGCCTACAAGCGTTCCTGCTAACATTAGCCCCCATACGGAGGCGTTCACAAGCTGCGAGTCAGAGGCACTCTCGTGAGCTCCCCAGTTTCCGTCACCGATCTTTTCAGCAATCAGGGCATCCAATGTCGCATCATCGGGCACTCTGAGCAGCGCCTCAGCAAGACACATCAGGGCAATACCTTCATTGTTAGACAGGCCGAATTCGCGTAAAAATGCATCGAGCGTGCCTGACTCATCGGATCGTTGGCGGCTGTTTATTACAAAGTCTCGAGCAATTCTGGTGACACTTTGACGCCGATCATTGTCGTGTATGAGCCCGGCACGGGCGATCTCTAACGCTGAGGCAGAGGGTGCGTAGTGCATTGCGCGAATGCTCGCTCTGTCGATAGCAGCCATCGTCATCCTCGGTAATGTAATGGGGTAATTGTTCTGTTTAAATATAGGCCTAAGAGAAGCTTAGCCAATAACACTAAATAGGTAAGGAGCTGCGATGTCACTCATATTGGATTTTCAAGATAATGTTGCGGTATTGACGCACGACGATGGGAAGCGGAATGCTTTTTCACCCGATTGTATCCGTGATTTCAACTCGGCCCTGGATGAAGTTGAAGCAAAATCTGCGGCACTGGCTTGGGTTGGCCGTGAAGGCTGTTTTTCTGCAGGTTTTGATTTGAAAGTCATGTCGGGGGGAGGCGCTGATGCGGCTGCCGCCATGGTTAAAGCGGGCGGTGAACTAGCGTTACGTGTTTTCACCTTTCCCCACCCCGTAGTCTGTGCGGTGACAGGGCACTGTCTCGCCTTGGGCTCAGTCATGTTGGTTTGCGCAGACAAGCGAATCGGTATTGAGGGGGATTTCAAATACGGACTCAACGAAACCGCTATCGATATGGACCTACCGGCCTTTGGCTATGAGCCTGCTGTCTATCGACTTGCCGAGGCGCACCGGTTCGAGTCGATTGTAGCGGCACAAATTCACTCCCCAGAATCGGCGATGGCTGCCGGCTTTTTGGATGAGGTCGTGGCGCCAGATGACCTCATGGATCGTGCCATGGCGCATGCGTCTCGTTTAGGCGCATTACCGCAGCGCGCATTTGCCGCTAATAAGTTATTGAGTCGCTCTATCCCCATAGAGCGAATCCGCGCCGCAATGGCCTGAGTGGGAATAACCAGAGAATAAGAGTAGAAACGATGCTAAGGAAAATCTTAGAGTGGTTTTTGGGGGCGTTGCCTTTTTTCTTTGGATTGGCGTTTTTGGCTCCACTCGCGGTTCAGGTTATGGCAGAGTTCGGGGTCAACGCCATTGGTGGTGTTGATATGTGGACGGTCGCACTCATCATTTTTGGTGCCTGGGGAGGCGTAGCGTCATGGACGGGACGATGGATTTAACTGCTAAAACAGAACTTGAGCTCCGCGCGATGGAGCGAGCAATAGCGAAAAAGCATCTCGATAAATTTCCCTATCTTTCCCTCGCATGGGGCCTTGGTAATTTAGCGTGTTGGATCGCTGTTTGGGTGCTTTGCCTCAATGGCGTGATGCCGCTCTGGTTGGGCTTTATTATTGCGACAGTCAACGTTGCCGCGTCCTACTTGCCATCTCATGAAGCTCAGCACTCCATATTTGCAATGCCTGGCAAACCAAAGCGCTGGCTTAACGAGTTGGTCGGTTGGCTGAGCCCCATTCCTTTAGTCATCCCTTATTCTGTATTGCGTGCAACGCATATGGAGCACCACAAGCATGCGAACAATCCAGAGCTTGACCCAGATTACAGCGAACATTACGACACGATAGGCGGCTTTTTTTGGTCTAGCCTGCAATGGCGCCAACCTAAACCTCACGGCGGAGATCACCCCTATGTGCGCTGTTTGAAGCGTATTGGTCGTGAAGATCTTATTCTTCAGTCGGTGGCTTATCAGCTCTTTTATTTAGGTGTCCTGTGTGGTATGGCACTCAATGGTTTGGCGATTGAGGCTGCGCTGCTGTGGTGGTTGCCAAGATTCGTTGCGACGTTCTACATTCAGTTTTACTTGTCATGGGCGCCGCATTACCCAGATTGCGGTACCGACCGATATAACGACACGCAAAGCTTTAGGTCGCGGTTTGGCAATATCTGGTCTTCAGGTATGCAGTATCACGTTATTCACCATTTATATCCTCGGATCCCGCTGGTTCGAACACCTCAGGCTTACCGTCAGATGAAGCCAGTTCTCCAGGCTCAGGGTGCGCGGGTCGATGCGATCTAAGGCGGTATAGATCTCTAAATGCGGTAGGACTAAGCTTGCTGTAATGTGATCGAGTGGGGGCTTGATGATGTCTTCTCAGGAGTTAAGTTTTACAGCTAATGTTGACCGGCAGTTTCTGCGGGCCGCTAATCTCCTTGATCTGCCCCCCGGTCTTGCTCAGCAAATTCGGACCTGTAACGCAACGTATACGGTCAGGTTTCCCGTGCGCCTCCGAGAGAGGATTCACGTGTTTACAGGTTATCGCTCGGTGCATTCCGATCACATTTCGCCAGTTAAAGGCGGCATCCGGTATTCGCTGGCAGTAAATCAGGACGAGGTCGAGGCGCTTGCTGCTTTGATGAGCTACAAGTGTGCCGTGGTCGATGTCCCATTCGGTGGCTCAAAAGGGGGGCTTTGCATAAACCCCAATGACTACGACGACCACGAGATAGAGCAAATAACCCGCAGGTTCGCTTACGAGCTAATTAAGCGTGACCTGATTCACCCAAGCCAAAATGTCCCGGCACCAGACATGGGCACCTCGGCGAGAGAGATGGCTTGGATTGCAGACGAGTATCAGAGACTGCACCCCACTGAAATGGATGCACTCGCCTGTGTCACAGGCAAGCCTGTCTACAAATCGGGCATTGCCGGCCGAGTGGAAGCGACAGGTCGAGGGATTCAATTCGCTCTACGAGAGTTTTTCCGCGAGCCATTGGACGTCAAGCGCGCTTCCCTTGAAGGCGGCTTGGATGGAAAGCGCATTATTGTGCAAGGTTTGGGTAATGTTGGCTTCCATGCGGCAACGTTCCTGTCGCTTGAAGACGGTGCCAAGGTCATTGCGATTATTGAGCGTGATGGCGCGCTCATGAACGACGAGGGACTTGATGTTGGCGCAGTTAAGGAGTGGATTAACACGACGGGCGGTGTTGAGGGCTTCCCCGATGCAGCCTTTATTTCAGAGGGCAGCTCGGTGCTTGAGTCTGAGTGCGACATTCTCATCCCTGCGGCCCTAGAGGGTGTTATTAATGCAGAGAATGCGGCTCGCATCAACGCGAAGCTCATTATCGAAGCGGCGAATGGCCCGATTACGGCAGCTGCAGATGACGTGCTAAGAGCGCGCGGTGTAGTGGTTATCCCCGATCTCTATGCCAATGCGGGTGGTGTGACCGTCTCTTACTTTGAGTGGGTAAAAAATCTCTCGCACATTCGCTTTG
>JBELJN010000020.1:0-40142 GCA_042090345.1 Halieaceae bacterium
CAAATGCGCGCGCATCCCTACGGTGGGTGTCAGGGCTTAAGTTACGATACATCGGCAGGACCTTTTGCTGGGTCGATGCATCGCTAAAGCTCTCCCCTGTCTCTACCACGGGCGCAACGGCGTCTCGATAGTAGGGATTGATGCACAACACTGTGTAACCGCTTTCTGCGAGCCTTGTTGCCATGGCTTTGAATGAGGCTCTTAGGGCTAAGATGTCGGGCCAAATCAATACAGCGGGATGTCTACCTTCTGACGGGTGTGCGAAAAAAGCATCGCAATGCCCATCCGAGGTTTGAATCCTAACGTCGTTCCCCGACACAGCTTTTGCATTGGCAAGAGGTGGCAAGGCAAAGCTAACGGCCGCACCCGTCGCCAGGGTATTAAACTCCCTACGCGTAATCGGTTCTGATTGATTCTCGTCATGCACCGTTTTGTCGTCACACATACCGTGGCTCTCTTGATAACAATGATGTGTCTACAGTACATAACATTCCTCTTAACACATTCAACCAAAACACTTCTGCGGCCACCCTCGCTGCCCCTGCTATTGAGAGAGTGACTTAAGCGTCATCTGATACATTCTGAGGCGCTTTGCTGTCGCAAGGCTCAAAGAGCATTAGTGCAGATAAACAAAAGCCGATAGACAAAAGAGGCCTATCGGTAAAACGCGGGACAAGCCAAAACCAATGAATACGGCCTACTAGAGGCGTGACGGCACGCCTTAAATACAGCAGAAATTTGTCGTGATTATCTGATTTGGAGCTAGAGTTCGCCTGGCTCGATAAAACACGCCGCCTTCTCCCGTACACTCAAGCTCACGCATTAAAAACGAGGGGTGAACTGATGTGTTTTCGCAAGAAGAGGCCACAATCAGCAGCACGCCTGTCGCTTTGTGTACTTGCAGCAAGTACTTTTTATGCCGTCTTCACCGTCCATGCATTAGCGAGTGCTGAACGAAGCTGTCCCGCTACAACGGACGAAATATTATTGGCCCAAGACCTCGCCATCGCTGCGGGTGACCTCAGAACCTCTCGGTTTCTCTCCAATTGCAGGCCGCAGTCCGCACACGAAGCGTGGGTACTGGTTGAAGGTGAAGGACTTGAACTGCCCGAGCAGGCAGCAGAAACACACACCATCCCAAGCGAACCGTCACGAAGCCTCCTAAACTTCCTACGCGATAAATGGCAGGCAGCTATTTCTGGCTGGCACCAAGGTATACCGAAGTGGTGGGATGCCCGCCTCAGCTGGACTTTCGTCATCCTCCTCTTTATTTTACCGCTCATAATTCAACCCTCTTGGCTTCGATCACACATAAAGCCCGAAGCGCAGCGTATTCGAATTCAAGCCCAGCAAATGGGGCTTCGTTTTCAACCTCAAGGCACTGCACCCGCGTTTTGTGATAACAAAAGATTCGTTCTGTTTTCCAATCCAACACGCCTCTTTGAGGCAAAGCACTCTTGTAACGACTTCTTTTTATCAGGTCAGTTTCCCACGATCTTCAATTACCACTTTTATCGCTATTCATTCCCATCCGACTTCTCTAGCCGCTTTGGGCAAACCGTTTACTGTTTTAAAAACCGTCGGACACGTTTCAATTATAAGATCATGCGAACGTTCACAGCGCGCGACCTTGCGAAAGCGCGAGGCGAGTGGACTTCCTTCAAATTTCGTCTTGGCTTTGAGGCAGGTCGAGAGGATGTATCGGTAGGCGATGCAGCCTTCGATAATCTCTTTCACATAGAGGGTGATTCTGAAGCCGAACTTCGCGACCTATTAGACGGTCATGTAAGAAGGCGTCTGACGAATGAAATTGGCCCGCTATTAATCATTGAAGCCACGCCTGAAGCCACTATTTTCTATCGTTTCAGCAAGGTCGATCGTGGTGATGAATTATTGAGTAATTACCGCAATTATCGAGATCTACACGCAGTAATTGACAGTTGAAATAGAGCCGCTTTTGCTCCGAATTATGACCGCCTCATGCAGCCGCTCGCGCCTATGGCAAGCCTACCGCTCGCGAAACGCCTTGGGTCGCAAACTTACCACCCGTGGTTATCGAGGTTGTAGAAAAGTCAGCAGATTACTGAATAGGATGCACGTCAAATCAATAATCAAATCAGGATGACACGAAGCAGTCGTTTGCTCATTCGTTATCACGCTTTCTTGCTTTCCAAAAAAACAGCAGTGAGCCTAGAACTCCTACAAAGAACAAATTTCGTGCTTCACTCATTTCACCTACGAACCAGCCATAACCACCATAAGCCGCGCCAAGAAGCATACAGACGCCGTAGACCAAATTCATTTGTCTTGTAACCATTAAGACTACTCCCTCAATAACTGGACCCTGCATGAGTAAGGGTAGGCCGCGATTGTGAGAAGTTATATAGGATGGGCGTAACATATTGCTGAAAGCGACAAATGAAACGGGCAGATGGGTGTACCGAGGCTATAGCAAGCCCGCAGTGAAGGCGGAGAAGGAGATGGTGGACTTGCCGCCAGTGGTTATCGAGGTTGTAGGTAAATCAGTAGGCTAATGAACATCAAGGGAATGTAAGTTAGCACCAGTATCACGAGAGGAAGCCAAACCGCCTTCCAAAATATCGCCCATTTTGAAGGCGCTTTATGTAACCAATGCTCCACGGGTGAGCCCCGAAAATAAAAGACTCGCACCTCGTAGCCTTTGGGGTATTCCTCCCGCATTCTGTCTTCTACCTCGTGCATACTTGTCTTCCAAGAGACACCATCGACACCCCATATCGAAGGGTTAAAGGCACCGTAGAAACGAGTGCCTTTGACTGAGTAAGCATACGAAACAGAGATGTAACCCCCCCCTTCTGATGCCACATAACCAACACTAGTAACGGTGCCAGTTACAACATCATCACCAAGGGTGGCAGTCCACCGTTTGGCGAGGCGGTCGTAAATCCACAGACTAATTAGGACTGCGATCGCGACTTGTATGGCATATATGACGTCGGTCATTCAATTTCGCAACGATTTAGATGACCGCCACCAGTGATTACGCAACCAGTCAAAGCAAACAGAAATATGAAAATAATGTGTCTCATAGACGCTACCAATATCGCAGATTCGCTTGGCATCGGTTGTCTTTTTCCAATTCATACTGGCTGTGGCACTCAGCGACCGCCTGACCAGACGCAATACATTCAAGTTTTCTTCGCTCTGCAGACGCTTCGCAGTTCTCCTTACTCGTTGGAAGTACAATTAGCCCGGAGCCAGCAATGGCGATGATGGCAATCGAGGTCATTAGAATAAGCACTTCTTTAAGGGTGGTTTCAGAGGTCATACTGGTCTCAATCCCGACTCAACCTTTACCTATCGCCACTGTCTTTGAAGTATTTTGGAAACTTCGCGCACATGAAAATTCACGCCCTTCTCCACCGAGTTTGGACTTTCTGGGCGTACGGTCCGCGTACTCTTTTACAGTGATATTGGGCATTTTTACCCCCATTTTGCCCCCACTTTTTAACGGCAATATGGGGACTATAGGAAGCATTGGGACTGTAAATCAACAGCTTAGGGGCCATCCCTAGGGAAATGGCCCGCCCGGAGAGATTCGAACTCCCGACACCCAGGTTCGAAGCCTGGTGCTCTATCCAGCTGAGCTACGGGCGGAGCGGCTGTCACATTCGACAGGCGGCGAAGTCTACCATGCCTTGAGCGAACTGCCAGTAGCGCATCGAACTTTAGTTAGTGGTACACTCGCGCCCGCCTTCTGGGGGAGGAACAATATGACTACACAACAAAGCTATGTTTCAGCCACGCTCACGGCCGATCAAAACAAAGCAGCCATAGAAGCTCATTTACATGAGATGTTAGAGTGTTCTCTGACCCCTATGGAACCCGGTCAAGCAAAAGTTTACATGGAACACACGGCTGTTCGCATGGCGGAGGAAGCTGGCGCCGGCGTGACGACATTCCAGATGGTAGAGGTCAAGCACGCAAGTACAGCCTATATGATTAGGCTCGCGGTACTCAGTAACGGAAACGCGATAGGTCTCGATATTATGGATCTGGAGAACGGGCAGTTCTTCATCCCAGAAGTGTGTCCCGTTATCCCGCTTGAGACACCCACCGTAAATTGAGTAAGTCTAAACGCGGACTCGATCAACGCGAACTGCTAATCCTCGCAACTATTACAGGGCTTCTTGCCCTCATCCCTGTCTCCACCGACTTGTACCTTCCCGCTATAACGGCCATGTCTGGAGAGCTCGTAGCCACGGTGTCCGAAGGGCAATTGACCTTGTCGCTGTTCATGATTGGCGTTGCGCTTGGTCAACTCTTCTTTGGTCCCTTGTCCGACAGTTTTGGCCGCGTACCCGTCGCGCGTGCGGGATGTTTTGTCTTTATTGCTTTTTCGCTTTTGAACTCGCTCGCTTGGAGCATCGAATCAATGTGGGTGGGTCGGATCTTTCAAGGAGCGGCAGCGGCAAGCGGTGCTGTTATTGCACGCGCGATGATTCGGGATCTTTATGAAGGAGACCGAGCCGCCCAGATCATGGCCTTAACAAGTGCCTCGATGGCTTGCATACCGCTATTTGCACCCACGATTGGCGCCCTGATAGCGGTAGAATTGGGTTGGCGATTTACGTTTGTCGCTCAGGCCATTTTCGCCACAGCAGTGTTGCTTGGTCTTGCGACTTTCCAAGAAACGGTGAAAGTATCTAATAGCAATACACGGCAAAAACTGAAGTTGAAGGATGTGTTCAACTCGTTCAAAGATTGCTTATCAAATCCGTCTTTCATTGGATATCAGCTGAGCGGCACCTTTTCGTTTTGCGGCGTCTTTGTGTACATCTCGACCGTTGCGTTTTTTCTGCGCGATGTATTTGCCGTATCTACCGAGTACTTTGGAGTCGTCTTTGCCATGACCGCGGCGGGATTTATTATTGGCAGCCTCTCGAGTTCTCGTTTGGTCCTTAAGTGGGGACAAGATCGCACACTGCGCCGAGGCGCTTTTATTTGCGCAACATCGACGACGTTGGCGCTCACCTGTCTGACCCTTTCAGGTTCAGACCCCCTCCTCCTGGCAGTTATATCCACGCTCTTTTTCTTCGGAGTCGGACTCATCGCCCCCAATGCCTCGATGGGTGCCGTCTCGCTTTACCCCAACAAGGCCGGAGCCGCGTCAGCTGTCTATGGAAGTATTCATTCTGTAGCTTCGGCCGCCGTCGGAGCACTCGCTGGCGCCACCTACAGTGGCCGAATGCTCGAGCCTATTGCCATTATGTTCTGTTGCTCACTCGGTGCGCTAATAGGCATCTTTGTACTGAGGCGCTATGAACAAAAACCAGTCTAAAACATCAAAGTAAACCCACTGGGGTAGTTAGCAGCCCAAGAAACTACTGATACGATTCTTTCTGAAATCGTTGGGGGCATTGCGATGCACGAACTCACCAAAGACATGGAAGTACTTCAACAGGCGATTGTTCGATACAGCGTCGAGCGCGTGCGAATGGATCCGCCTGAATTAGACTCGCCGAGAGACGCTGCAGAGTTGTCGGCCATGGCAGGCCAAACCATTACTGAAAAAGGACTGGGTGGATTAGAAGCGTTGCGCCTGTTCACCGATGTTTTGGCGCCCGCATGTATCTCAACGGACCACCCAAAATTTCTCGCTTTTGTCCCGGCAGCTCCGACAGAAGCGGCGACCTTGTTTGATTTAATTGTAGGAGCCTCCAGCATATGTGGTACGACCTGGCTAGAAAGTGCCGGTGCCACTTATGCTGAGAATCAGGCGCTGAAATGGATCGCAGATCTTGCTGGATTTGGTCCCGAGTCCGGCGGCACATTTGTAAGCGGTGGTACGGCGGGCAACCTATCGGCGTTAGTAACCGCTCGAAATAAATGGCGACGAGGAAATGAGGGCCGAAATGCATTGCGTGGCCTCATCATCTCCTCGAGAGGCGCGCATGCCTCGATCAAGCAAGCTACCTATGTCATGGATGCTGACCTACTCGAAGTGGGCGGAGACCAACTGACTGGAGATCACGTAACCGAGGCCGTCGAGAGTCTGAGCACACTCGACAGGGAGCGCCTAGTTGCCGTCGCGTGCACTGCGGGCACGACCAATCTTGGGATCATTGACGATTTATCAGGTATTGGCCAAGCCGCTAAACACTATGACATTTGGATGCACGTGGATGGCGCCTACGGCGCTGCGGGTCTCGCAGCACCTAGTGTCCGGGATCAATTTAACGGCATGGAGCTGGCTGATAGCTTCATCGTTGATCCTCATAAATGGCTGTTCGCGCCCTTTGACTGCTGTGCGCTCATTTATCAATCGCCAGCCCTCGCGCGCGAGGCGCACCAACAACAAGGCGCCTACCTTGAAGTGGTTTACGACGGCGTCTGGAACTCCTCCGACTACGCCCATCACTTGTCTCGACGTGCGCGCGGCCTGCCGCTGTGGTTTAGTCTCGCGACACACGGGACCCACGCCTACGCCGAAGCGGTAGAGCAGACGCTGCTCGTCGCAAGAGAGGCCGCCACACGCATTAGTAATCATCCACGTTTAGAGCTGGTGGTAGACCAAAACTTATCAATTTGCGTGTTTCGCCGTATCGGTTGGGAACCCACTGATTACAAGCAATGGAGTGATGACCAGCTTGAGCGAGGCGAATCGTTTGTTACGCCAACAAAGCACAAAGGGGAAACCGTTTTGCGATTTTGCATTGTGAACCCAAGAACAACTGTCGCCCATATTGAGGAAATTTTAGCGACCCTGTAGCGTTGTGCTATGACTGACATACCGTGCCCGCAACTCACCAATCCGCGTTGGGAACAACTTCTCCGATATCGATACATCGAGCTCATTGCTCTCTGGGAGGGGCGACTCACAACACGTCAACTTTGCGACACCTTTGGCATTGGTCGCCAGCAAGCGAACAAAGACCTCACAAGTTACCGCCGAGGACTCAGTAATGGCGATTTACTCTACGACGCGGTGGCTAAACACTATTATCCGTCGGACCAATTTGCGCCCGCGCTTACTCAAGGTCTGGCGTCTGAGTATTTGCAAATGGCCGCGCAACAGAGCGACGTCCAGCAGATACTCGGCGATCTTCCTGTCGCCAGTGCAAAGGTGGAGGTCATCGCCGCGCCGCTTCGCGAGGTGCCCGCCAGCCTTCTTCGGCCGATTATCCGAGCCATGTCAGAGTCCCGACGCATCGACGTTGACTACGTCTCGCTGAATAACCCCGATAGAGAAGGCCGTATCATCGTACCCCACACCCTAGTTTGGACGGGATATCGATGGCATGTACGTGCTTGGTGCGAGAAGAATCAAGATTTTAGGGATTTCGTTCTCAGTCGATTCAGAGGTGATGCCGACCTCATGGACCAAAGCGATTATGGGGAATCTGACGATCAGGACTGGCAAACCCGAATTACGCTTGAGATCAGACCGGACAATCGGCTTACGTCGGACCAACAAGAAGTCATAGCGCATGACTACGGCATGCACTCTGGGCAACTCAGCCTGCGGGTGCGTGCAAAACTCGCCCCGTATTTACTGCAATTACTCAACCTCAATGTTGGCAAGCAACTCGACGATCCGCGCGCGCAGCAAATCGTACTTGCAAACCATGAAGACATTAGTCGATGGCTGATCTGAACCAACCGCCTGAGCATACTGTACTGTGAACTAGCTCACGCCTCGCAACACGTATCGTTTGCTCAATACGTTAACTTGCTAATATTGAGTGGTTATGAAGGAAAGTAGTCAAGAAATGAATGCAGTCGAAGACATGCAAACAAAGAAGGTGGGCGGCGTTGTTGAACGACGCATGCGCATGCCCCCTATTCCGGACGACTTCTCCAGCCTGATTACCCACGAGCAGCGCATTGCGCTGAACCAAAAGCAGCAGTTTGGCTGGTTTGTAAAATTTGTTCGCCGACCACTGTTTCAGCCCATGGAGGTTGTACTGTCTAACCCCGACGGCAGTGAGTTCCTGCTCCTTGAGACAGACGGCATTACACGCCCTTTCTTTAACGTGCGCACCGACGACTTAAGGTAACAAAACAGCTACTTTTTGTGTCCTTTTTTGCGGCGAACTGAGGGCTTACGAATATCCGACTGCGGCATACGCGGCAATTTACCGCCATCAAAGTACTGATGAATGGTCTTTTGTGACCTGATAGATGCGGCTTTGCCCCGAGACGTTACCAATTCATTTGTCTGTTCAGCATCCAGAATGCGCGCTTTGACGTTGTCGTTCCATTGCTGGTCGAGTACGTCCTGAAGCGTACACTGCGCCTTAGGGTCGTGGACAGGGCACAACACCTCAACACGGTAATCAATGTTTCGAGTCATGAGATCGGCTGAGCCCATGTAATATTTAGGGTTGCCTCGGTTGTAAGCAACGTACACTCTCGGGTGTTCAAGATAACGATCAATAATACTGATCGCGCGAATATTGTCAGAAATGCCAGCGACACCAGGAAGCAGTGAGCACATCCCCCTGATGATGAGTTTGACCTCAACGCCTGCTTGACTCGCCTCATAGAGCTTGAGCGTGAGCTGGCGGTCTACCAGGTTATTGCACTTGAGAAATAGCTGCGCCCTGAAGCCAGAGCGGGCATTTTCAATCTCAGCGTCGATAAGCCGAACCAGCCCCTCACGCGAAGTATGTGGTGACACCAAGAGTTGCTGATAATCTGGTCTTTGATAATTATATTTAAGGAAATCGAAAACCTTATTGATGTCTTCGCCAATCACTGGGTCTGCAGTCAACAGCGTAAAGTCAGTGTAAAGCCTCGCTGTCTTTTCGTTGAAGTTACCCGTCCCAACGTGGCTGTACCGAACAAGTTTCCCCTCCTCCATCCGCTCAATGAGAAAAAGCTTACTGTGTACCTTTAACCCTGGGATACCAAAAATCACCTCGATACCAGCCTCAGTGAGGCGTTCAGACCAGGCGATATTCGCCTGTTCGTCAAAGCGCGCTGCCAACTCCACGACAACTCGCACACGCTTACCATTGAACTGCGCATTGATCAGTGCCTCGACAATTTGAGAATTACTCGCCACGCGATATAGGCAGATGCGAATCGATGTAACCGCAGGATCAATAGCTGCTGTTTTCAGAACATCCACAACATAGTCGAAAGGGTGATACGGGTAGTAAAGCAGGTAATCTCTCTCTCGCAGCTCACTGAAAATATTTGTAGTCGCGTCTAGCTCAGGAATACGCACGGGTTTGTATGGCTTGAACTCGAGGTACTTTGGTCCCTCATTGGGAAAGCCGATATAGTCCTTAGAGTTGTGATAGCGACCGCCGGGAATCAAGCTGTCGTAACGTCCAAACCCCAAGCGCTTACGCAAGTGTTCAAGCAAAGGCTCTGGCATAGCGCTGTCGTAGACAAAGCGAACAGCATCAGCTTTTCGACGCTGTTTAAGGCTTGAGGCCATTTTCTCAATAAGGCTCTCGTTGATAGAGGCCTCGATCTCAATCTCAGCGTCCCGCGAGAACTTGAAACAGTAGGCTTCAGCCGACTTGATATCGAACACACCGCGAAATACACGCGGTAGGCAGGCTCGGATAATATCGTCAAGAAGAATATAAACCTTACCCTTGGGATCTTTGCCTCGCGGAATAGCGACAAAGCGACCGAGCAGGTCCGAGGGTACTTCCATAACCGCGTACTCGACACCTTGATCAGTCTTTATATCGATCGCCAGGTACAGGGACTCGTCGGCCAACGCCGGTATCGCCAGCTCATCGCTCAACATGATCGGTTCGAGTGCGGGCAACACCTTTGTTGAGAAATAACTCTCGACGAACGCGAGCTGGGCGGTAGTGAGTTCTTTTTCATCGGTGATATAGATATGACGTCGCCGAAGCTCTGCCATGACACCCACTTGGATCTGATCAAATTCTGTCTGTAGTTCAACGATTCTTTGTTGAATCGTCTCTAGCAGGTCTTTTGCGCGCTGCCTCTTGCCGCCGGTCGACACCACAATGAGCCGTCGGATTTCTGCCACGCGCACCCGGAAAAACTCATCCAAATTACTCGAGAAAATACCGAGGTACCGAAGCCGTTGAATTACAGGCACCGCCTCGTTGGCCGCCTCCTGCAGCACCCGAGCATTAAATGACAACCAGCTAAGCTCGCGTGGCATGAACAAGCGATCGTCGAGATCAGCCAGGCGCCCGTCAATAGGGTTGGTCTCGGTCGTATTCAACTTAGGTACTACTCCTCATTTCCACCAGTTTACGACAGAAATATTGCGGCTTGCGCGACTTCTCATGACATTTCGATGACACGAGAGACGGATGCGGCAGTTGCATCTGGTTTTTCCATCGGCAGTAAATGACCTGCATCCATCATCTCCACCTCGAGATTTGAATAATTACTAAGCCGTTCTACCACTGAGGAGGTTAAGACGTACGACGACTGCCCCCCCAAAATATGCACAGGCACTGTCAATCTACCCAGCTTTGACCACAGACTCGGTGGCGATCGGTAAACGCAGGCCTCCCACTCGCCAGAGAATCGAAGGGTCACGCCTTGATCCGAAGGTGCGTGCGCAGCCATGACATAGTCCATTAATTCCTTGTCGGCGACTCCCGAGAAAGCACGTTTCCCACGATAGAACTCGAAGGCAGCCTGATGACTCTCAAAATGGTGCGGACGCCTGAGCGCCCCCTGAATTATCTTGGGCTTGTTAGGCCACAGCCTAAACGCTAGCCGAGACCAAGCGAGAAAAGGAGAATTAATGGTTACCGGATCAAGTGCGACAACGCCTCTTACCAGCTCGGGCGCCTTATGGGCGATCAGTAAGCTAATCGCGCCTCCCATAGAGTGCCCCACTAGCCAAACAGGCTGGGAGGCCTCGCGTCTCAGTGTCTCTATCGCATCCTGTGCATAAACTTCCCAGCTCAGAAATTTGGGGGCTTTCTCTTGCCACAGTGGGCGGTGCTCGAGGGTGCTTATCCGCGCTAGTGACTTCAGCTCATCCAGAAAGGAAAGATAAGTAGCGGGCGGGAAACCGTTGGCATGCAAAAAGATAAGCTGTTCCGAGGAGTCAGTGGCATCAGAATATAAAGAGAGGGTTTGCAAACAACTACTCCAAGACAAACAAACGGCGAGTGACTATCATCGACCACATAAAGTTATTAAACGATTATAAAACGTTACTTTCATCCAGTGGCATCCAGTGGCATCCAGTGGCATCCAACGAGAAACAACATGCGCAAATCGTTAGTTATTACGATCAAAAGCATCCTACTTTGTGGACTGCTTCTTTCTGCGCTAGCGCACTCAAAAACCTATACCTCTGAGCTATACGATACGGTAATTCTTGGTGGTCGGGTCATGGACCCGGAGACACTTACTGACCGTGTTGCAAATGTGGGCATTCGCAAAGGCCAAATCGCGAAAATTACCGATGGTGTCATCAAGGGCAAAAACACCATCGATGCGAAAGGTCTGGTTGTGGCACCCGGGTTTATCGACATTCACTCGCATACCCCAACCCGTCTTGGCGAGCATCTAAGCGTTCTCGATGGCATCACAACCCAGCTCGACCTGGAGGCTGGGTCCTATCCACCTACAGCCTATGGCTATCAGTATCGCGGTGGCGCACAACTGCATTACGGATCATCAGTCGGACACTTCGCCATTCGCGGGCTCGTCATGGAGGGCGCATCTCAAAGCTACTTCTTCGATGAAACCGGCTTTATCACGCTGGGTGGCGATATGTGGCGCAAGCAAGCAACGTCGGCTCAAGTCGAAGCGATGCGCAAACATTTGCGCAATGGCCTCGACCTAGGCGGCCTAGGGATTGGCGTACTCTTGGATTACATGACCGAGGCGGTCAGCGAGAGTGAACTGAGTATGATTTTCGCCACTGCGGCTGAATATGACAAACCAGTCTACGTGCACGTTAGACGCGGTATGCCGGGCGACCCAACCGGTCTCGACGAGATCATCGCCCTCGCCGAATCGCATGGAGTTGCAACGCTGATTTGCCACATAACTCACTCTGCTATGGGTGGAATCGAAGGCTGGCTGGCAAAGATTGATGCTGCCAATGCGCGCGGCGCACGAATCACAACAGAGACCTTGTCATACCTTGCCGGCGGCACTTCGATTGCCGCTGATGTCTTTGTCAATCGCGACTGGCGGGCGATATTCGATATCGAGTATGAGGACGTTCAGTGGGTACCCACGGGAGAATGGTTAGACGAGGAGCGGTTCCTGCGCTACCAGCGCGACTACCCGACGAGCTCTATTAATCACCATTACGTCAAAGAAGACTGGCTCCTCAAAGCATTGGCTTGGCCAGGGATGATGGTATCGACCGATGCTCTCCCCGCATTCGATATCGACGTCAAAACCAATCCCAACATCGCGGGAACCTATGCTCAATTCCTTGGACGCTACGTTCGCGAATTAAAGGTCATGCCGCTCATGGAGGGTCTGCGGCGTATTACGCTACTGCCGGCAGAATGGCTCGCGTTGGCGTCCGATGACTTCTCTAGAAAGGGTCGGATTCAAGTCGGGTCCGATGCGGATATTGTGATCTTCGATGCCGATAAGATCTCACCACAAGCCCAGTACGGTGATCCTTACAAAGCCTCGCAAGGCATCCAGCACGTTCTTGTTGGTGGCCGCCCTGTTGTTACTGATGGCGAGCAAGTTGAGGGGCGCTATCCAGGGAAACACCTGTTAGCGCCTACAGTACGCTAAAGTTTGGAGAATTCTTCGTCGAGATCGTAGCGATTCGACGTGACATAACGCTCCATCGCCGCGATTCTCCGTTCAGCGTCTCGCACCCGGTCGCGCGCCCTGTCCATGCGAGTTCCGGGCGCTTCTGAATATCGAAAGGCAGCACGCTTACGATACTTTCGGCGATCTTCGTCGTATTCACGAACAACCTCACCCTCGTACACATCGTCACTCCAACGCGAGTTACGCTTGCTGATCAGGGCCCAAGCGGCGATGTAAAGCCAAAACATGACTGATCCGGTAAACAAGAAAAGCGCAAAGACCGACAAACGCGTAACCCACGTCGGCACTTCCCAGTAGTCAGCCAACCCAGCACAAATGCCACCAAACCAACCGTCTGAGGGATGCCGATAAAGTCCAATACCCCAGCCGTTTTTCCGACCTTCATTGAAACTCTGATATTGGTTGCGGTTTCTACGACTCATTGGCCAAATTCCTTTTCATTTCGCCAGTTAGGACGATCCGCGTCCAATATGGCTTCAAGATTTACAATGCGATCCGTCATACGATCAACCGTTTCAAGCATCTCCTCAAGCGACTCGCGATCTTCATCACTGAGCGCGCGACTTGAATTATTGAGGCTCCGGTAATGCAGCGTTATCCATATGGGCACTACGATCGTGAGAAATACGATCATGGGGACAAACATAAATTCTAAAAAACTCACTTACTTCTCCAATCTGTAAAAAGCCGAGCCGGTTAGGACAAGGACTTGCCCGTCGCAACACCTGGTTCATCGGGTTCGCCAAGAGCAGAAACGTGATTTGCCAACAGCATCCCGAAGCCTAACGCGCCTAGGACAATTGAGGCCAGTAACAAGGGCTCCACCCCGCCTAAGAAGCTGGCGCCACATACACCGAGCGCTGTGGCAACAAGAATAATGCCCCAGCGTTGCAACCGCCCTCTCCCCCTTGCGTCTACAAGAGATCGACTAATTTCGTCTACACCGATGGCCTCACCCGAAATTCGAGACATCTGTACCAAGGCATCCAGTCGCTTTTCGAGGGTATTTTGTTGGGCGCGCAACACCAAAAATACGATGATCGCCGGCGTCAAGGTAACCACATAACCCACACCGATCGCCATGACTCCTTCCATATTCTCTATACCTTCCATAACGTTGACTACCTACCCTTTCGAAGAAGCGACGTGCACCTTAAATTGATACCTTAAATAAGCTCGCGCTCGCCTCGCCGGGCAATCCGTGCCCCTGACGATGTATCGGATTCAAACAACTTTGGTGTACCGAAGACATCCACACTCGCACCGCTCGACGCGTCGCCCTGGAAATTGGCTGAGGCATAAACGTCGATACTTGCGCCGCTAGAGGCATCAACAGTCACGACTTCCACTTTAAAATCGCGTGCGTCGATAACTGCGCCGCTCGATGCGTCAACCTCTACCTCATTGCAGCCCCCGCTAACGACTATTCTGCTACCACTTGAGGCGTCGAGGGAGAGTTCCTCACAGTCAACCTCAACCGCTGTTACCCTCGCACCCGAGCTCGAGGACAAACCTTCCAGCTCTGAAACAACAACGTCTACCGAGACCTTTCCGTCAGAGCTTCTCCAGTTCCAAATACTTGAGGACCAAGAGCCACGCCTGATACGAAGCTCACCATTATCGACTTCGATTTCGAGCCGCTCTAAATCTTTTTCAGTTTCTGCTCTTGCAACGACCTGAGTTGACGAACCCATAGTGACGTTAACTTCAACACCTTGTGAGGCGGCGACTCGGGTAAAGCGCTCAACATCGAAGGACTGTTCGGTATTTGCTTGTGCCGATAGGGATACGAGCACGGATAGTGCGATGCATAAAATGGCATTGGTGTTACGCATTGTTACTTACCTCATCCCCTTTTTTGCTCACCGCCATCGACCGCTTGAGGACTTCCAACTCCTCATTCAGCACATCATCCTCCGACAGGGCGTCAATCTCATCGGCAAGACTGGGCTTCCCTCTTCCAAGATTCATGGCATCTAGCTCACCTTCCAGACCATCAACCCGGCGTTCGAAACGCTCGAACCGATCGAATGCTTCGTCGAGGTGAGTACGGTGAATCTGATGCTGAGTTCTCCGACGCTGAGTCACTGAATCCGCGCGCATTAGGATTGCTTTACGCTTCGCTTTGGCGTCATCCAGCTTTAGCTGGAGCTGGCCTACTTCGCCATGCAGCTGTTGAATGTGCTCGTCCGCCAGTTGCAGCTCCGACTCGAGGGAGCGCGCGTCCCCCTGCACTTGACGTTTTTCATTGAGCGCGGCGCGAGCGAGATCCTCGCGATCCTTTGAAAGGGCAAGTTTGGCCTTTTCCTCCCAAGTGATTGCCTGACCTTTCAACGACCGTAATTGGCGTTCCTGCGTCTTTTTGTCGGCCAGAATTTTGGCCGAAGCAGAGCGCACCTCTACTAATGTGTCTTCCATTTCTTGAATGATCAGCCGAATCATCTTTTCAGGATCTTCCGCGCTGTCACACATCGCGTTGAGATTAGAGTTAATAATGTCCGAGAGTCTCGAAAAAATACCCATAGTTTTTTCCTAAAGCGTTTAACGATTTTCAGTACAGTGTTTGCGAGAACTGAGCCAGCAATGATTTTTCAAGGAAAATCAGCCGCTTAACGGGTCGATAAAACAGAGCAGCAGATCGAACAACACCTTTAAAGGCTTTTTAAACCTTTATTAAGTGGTAAAAATAGCCTTTAATAAGGCTTAAATTACCCAAATTTGAAAATTATGGCAGACGTTCAGAATGTTATTGGGGAGAGTGCCGCTCTTAATCATGCACTCGATCACTTATCGAATCTGGCGCCCATCGATCGGCCTATTCTGGTTATCGGTGAGCGCGGGACGGGTAAAGAGATCGCAGCTAATCGCCTGCATTTCCTGTCCCAGCGGTGGCAAGCCCCCTTCATAAAGCTCAATTGCGCGTCATTACCTGAGACCTTACTAGACAGCGAATTGTTCGGTTACGAGCCGGGCGCGTTTACCGGAGCGCGAAGAAGCCACGCCGGCCGATTCGAGCGCGCAAATCAAGGCACCCTTTTTCTCGATGAGCTGGGCACCATGCCACTTGCGCTCCAGGAGAAGCTGCTGCGAGTGGTCGAATATGGCGAGCTCGAGCGAATTGGCGGCTCCGATACAATAAAAGTGGATGTGCGAATTATCGGCGCAACGAATGCTGATCTAAAGCAAATGGCTGAAGATGGTTTGTTCCGTTGGGATTTACTCGACCGACTCAGTTTCGACGTCGTGCACATGCCTCCACTTCGAAGACGGGGCCACGACGTCCATCTCCTAGCCGAGCACTACGCCATACGGTTCGCGTCTGAATTTGGCTGGCACCACTTCCCCGGGTTCTCAGATGAAGTCCTTGAGACATGTCATACCTACCCTTGGCCTGGCAATGTGAGAGAACTCAAAAATACAATTGAACGCTCGCTCCATCGTCAGGGTGATGACGGCGCCCGCCTTCAGAAGCTAGTCATTGATCCCTTTGACGTTGGCGGACAAACGACACATAGCGTAAACCTCACTCAGACTGCCGAACAGAACGAGGCCAAAGCTGCAATACCTAGCGATTTACGCAAAGCCCTCGAGGCGCAAGAAAGGGCCTGGCTTTCATTAGCGCTGACACGCAGCGGTCAAAACCAAAAGCAGGCCGCTGAGCAGCTGGGTCTAAGCTATGACCAGATACGCGGACTTATACGAAAGCATGGGCTGCGCACGCGAGCGAGCCGGTCCTGAAAACAACGTGTCAATAAGGCACGCCTGTCATCGACAACGAAAAAGTCGATAGATCAGACCTCGAGACGCGATTTATACACCGCGAGATTGCCCTCTACCATGGCATCGATAGAAAACGCAGACGTTGCTAATCGTCTCCCCTCTCCACCCAACCTGTCTCGTAAACTGCGGTCAGATAGTAGATGCACTAAATGCTGCTTTAAAGCTCCAACGTCACCAACGTCGAATGTGAGTCCATTCTCATCATGTCGCACAATCTCGGGAATACCACCGGCACGCGCGGCTACGACTGGAACCGAGCAAGCGGAAGCCTGCAGCAGCGCCACTCCGAGCCCTTCCTTCTCCGCTGGATGAATCACCGCATACAAATTAGGCATCACTCGTCGCAAATCATTGCGAAAGCCAACCATCTGAACGCGACCATCAAAATCAGGATGTTGCACTGCCTGCGTCAGTTCAGACTCAAGAGGGCCTTGACCAAAAATCAAGACGTGAAGATTTGGATAGGCAACAAGTAACTCAGGAAGAACCTCCAGCAGGTAGCGGTGACCTTTGCGAGGGATTAATTGCGCAACGATGCCAAACGTCATTTCATCCGAGGGCAAAGAAAATTCCTCCTGAAACCACGACCTTTCAATGGGGAGGTTGTAGCTGTGGCAATCAACAGCGCTTCTTACTGCTGTAATAGAACGGGCGTCAACTCCGCATTCAACCAACACTCGACCTATCGCCTCTGAAATGACGATTACTCGGTCATAGAGCCTATATTTAAGCGGTGCCCACCAGCGCGGCTCGACGTTATCAACCCGGCGTGATAGTACACAGGGAACACCCGCTATCCTCGCGGCAATGCCACCAAAAATATCGGCACCGCGACGACTGTGTATATGAATCAGGTCAGGTGCCTCAGCACGAATTATCGCCAGGAGCCTCAGAACTAAGCCGATATCTAGATCGCCTTTCATGGGAATGGCGTGAACATGCGTCCCCTCGGCAACGGCGTGCTGGATTGCACCGTCCTCCGGGCAGACAAGCACATTTTGAACACCCTTCGCTGCCAGCCCATGTGTGAGCCAAGAGACCTGTTGTGCGCCGCCATAAAGAAAACGACCAGCTTCAATGTGAAGAATTTTCACAGCGAGATTGATCGGGTTATGCCAGGAGTTTTTCTTGCTTCGCAAATTCCAGCGTCGCATTAACCGCAATGGTCAGCTTGTCGACAAGCTCATCAACGTGCTCACGCTCAAGAATAAGCGGCGGACAAAGAGCAATTCTGTTTCCGCCTAGAGGCCGCACAATGAGCCCCGCGGCCTCTGCGGCTTTTGCGCAGTAAGCACCAACGGCCATACCCTCAAAAGCCTGCTTGGTTTCTTTATTCGCAACCAGTTCGAGTGCACCGATCATACCCTTGCCTGACACTTCACCCACAAGCGGATGGTCAACAAACGCTTGCAGTTTCTCTTGAAGGTAATGCCCCACCTCCGCCGCATGCTCGAAAATCTGATCGCGCTCGTAAATCTCAAGTACTTTGTGTGCCACAGCACAGCCAAGCGGATGTCCGCTATAGGTATAGCCGTGCCCAAAGACCCCCATATCGGAAGCAGCACTCTCAACCGCCTCGACAAAATCCCCACTTACAACCGCCGCACTAACGGGGACATAGGCAGAACTCAGGGCTTTAGCAAACACCATCATTTCAGGGCGCATATCGAGAGCATTGGCACCAAAATCAGCGCCAAGGCGCCCAAATCCGCAGATAACCTCATCATCCCAGAGTGCTATGTCGTATTTATCCAGAATCGCTTGAATCGCTTGATAATAACCCGCCGGTGGAATGAGTACGCCTCCCGCCCCAGACACTGGCTCGGCGATCATCGCAGCTATCGTATCCGGACCTGCTTCGAGTATTTGCGCCTCGAGCTCTGCAGCACGACGGGCCACAAAATCGGATTCGTTTTCGCCGGCTATCGCGCCGCGGTAAAAGTGCGGCGAGCCTGTGCGGATAACGCCGAGCGCGTCGAACGGCAACTGAAAATGGTTATGGTTTGTTGGAATGCCTGTCAACGACGCAGAAGCCACTGTGACGCCGTGGTAGCCCTTGTCGCGCGCAATAATTTTTGTGCGCTCGGGTCGGCCCGTTGCCGTAGCGTGGTATCGGATCAGTTTTACCAACGTATCATTCGCATCGGAACCACTGTTTCCCAAAAAGACCCGAGCATCCTTCATTGGTACCATGCTGGCCAGCTTGTCAGCCAACTTCATTGCACTGTCGTGGGTTTTACCACCAAACATATGACTAAAACTCAGCTCACGCATCTGCTGTGTAGCCGTCTCGATAATTTCTTCGTTGCCATAACCCAGTGAGGTGCACCACAGCCCCGCCATACCCTCGAGGTAGCGCTTACCATTGCGATCAAAAATGTAAGGACCTTCGCCGCGTGCGACGACCATTTGCTCCGAGGCAGACGGATTGGTGGTTGGATATAACATAGATGTCATTGCAGCTTCCCCTTTGACGCTTTTACTATGACCCGCTTTAGCGTCTTAACCGTTGAGACAGGCTTTAGTTTGACTCACCTTCCCGATGAAAAAATAGTACACAGTGGGGGTGCTTTTGTCGCGACCACTCCACGGAATTTGCATCGATAAGACAGCGCTTAACGGGCCTTGTTTCGCTCTTTACCGCAACGCTCACAACGTTGTCGCATGACAACTTCCCCACGCAATAAAGCCAGACTATCAGGCTTTACTTCCCGCCACTTATGTCGGCCACGCAGACAAGTCATTGAGGTTTGCTGTTTTCGCATCACCTAATTTAGGAGCGTTTTGGCAACCGCCGATTGCCATGATGAAAACCGCGCGGTGCGTTCCTCTTCCGTGATTTCAACATCGAAGGATCTATCCGCGCGCCAGACGTTTATCACATCGGTCTCTGAGCGCCACACACCTTCACCCAAGCCCGCCAGGAAGCATGCACCAGCGACGGTCGTCTCTATCACCTCGGGGCGCGTTATAGCGCGGTTTAAGTAATCCGCCTGAAGTTGCATCAAAAAGTTATTAGCCGAGGCCCCCCCGTCAACTTTTAACGACTGCATGGCTTCCCCGATATCCTGTTCCATTGCCTTAAGAATATCGGCATTTTGCAGTGCCATTGCGTCGAGCGTCGCTCTGGCGATCTCTCCCCGGCCCGAACCACGCGTCAAACCGCACAACATACCCCGCGCCTCGGGCGACCAGTATGGAGCACCAAGCCCCGCCAAGGCGGGAACAAATTCAACGCCTCCCGCGTCCTTGACGCTTTTCGCCAATGCTTCAACTTCAGAAGCCGTCGCGATAATCCCCAACTGATCTCGTAGCCACTGCACAGCCGCACCACAGACAAACGCGCCTCCCTCAAGGGCATACACGGCCGGCTGACCTTCGCGCTGCCAAGCAACCGTGCTGAGTAAGCCATTGTCTGACGCAACCGGTGCGTCACCCGCGTTCATTAAAATAAAAGACCCGGTCCCAAACGTGCATTTAGCATCACCCACAGCAAAACAAGCTTGACCAAAGAGCGCCGATTGCTGATCGCCGGCAACCCCCGAGATAGGGACACCGTCGGGTAACCCCGGCACACCTTCAGTGACGGCAAATCGGCCACTCGAGGGACAAATTTCAGGCAGAATCGTGCGTGGGACACCAAAAATGGACAACAAACTGTCATCCCAACTAAGGCTATCCAGCGCCATTAGCGATGTGCGCGAGGCATTAGAGACATCCGTCTTGTGGGCCTTTGCATTACTCAGTCGCCAAATCAGATAACTGTCTATCGTCCCTGCACGAAGTTGGCCCTTCTCGAGTAGCCGCTGAGCATCCGGCGCGTGATCAAGTAGCCATTTAAACTTTGTCGCTGAAAAATAGGGGTCAAGCACCAAACCGCTGCGGGCTTTAATCAGTGCTTCATGGCCGTCTGCCTTGAGTTGTTCGCAAACATCGGTGGTTCGACGACACTGCCAGACAATGGCGTTATGGATCGCTTTACCCGTCTGCGCATCCCACAAAACAGCGGTCTCACGCTGATTGGTAATACCAATAGCCGCAACGTTCTCAACGGCATATAGGCCGTCCGCAAAGACGGCTTTTAAGCCTTTAAGAACGGAATCCCAAATCGCCTCAGGATCGTGTTCAACCCAGCCGGGCTGAGGAAAAATTTGAGGGAACTCGTGGTTTACCGAGGTCAGTAATTGACCCTCAGCATTCATTAACGCAACCGTAGAGCCCGTGGTGCCCTGATCTATCGCAAGTACTAAGTCAGACACACCACACCTCCAAAAACGATTGAATACCGGCTAATTTAGGCCGCGGTATAGCCCTCAATAGCTTTGATTTCGAGGTAGTCGGTGAAGCCGTGCGCGCCCCACTCTCGACCATTACCCGACTGCTTGTAACCCCCGAACGGAATATCGGGACCACCGCTTGCACCATTGATGTGTATATTTCCCGCACGAATCTTGCCCGCCACAGCGCGCGCATGGTCCATATCGCCACTTTGAACATATCCAGCGAGTCCATAGGGCGTGTCATTAGCAATGCGAATGGCTTCTTCTTCGCTGTCATAAGGGATCATGGTGAGGACGGGACCAAAAATCTCCTCTCGAGAAATCGTCATATCATTGTTGGCCTCCGAAAACACGGTTGGACGCACATAATGCCCGGCGTCGACGCCATCGGGCAGTCCCGTACCGCCGCAAACCAGCTTCGCACCCTCATCGATACCCTTCTGGATGAGCCCTTGGATTTTGTCCCACTGCACTTTCGAGACTACGGGACCCATAGTGGTGTCTTTGTTGGCGGTATCGCCGACAACAACGGTCTCCGAGACAGCCGCCGCAATTTGCTCCGCTTCTGCGAGCCGTCCACGCGGAATCAACATCCGCGAAGGTGCGTTACATGACTGACCTGTGTTGTTGTACATGTGCAATACACCGCCGGTAACCGCCGCCTTCAAGTCAGCGTCATCAAGAACGATGTTGGGTGACTTACCACCGAGTTCCTGCGTTACGCGCTTCACCGTAGGCGCTGCATTCTGAGCCACCAATGAGCCCGCACGTGTCGAGCCAGTAAATGACATCATGTCGACGTCTGGATGCTTTGAGAGTGCTGTGCCAACACCGGGTCCGTCCCCGTTGACCATATTGTAAACGCCCGCTGGCACACCCGCCTCATGCATGATTTCGGTAAAGATGTACGACGACAGTGGAGCGACCTCGCTCGGCTTCAAGACCATGGTACAGCCAACGGCCAGGGCCGGTGCCACTTTGCAGGTAACCTGATTCATTGGCCAGTTCCACGGCGTGATCAGACCGCATACACCAATGGGCTCCTTCACCACGCGATGCGCACCCAAGTCTTCTGAAAAAGCAAAATTACGGAGAATTTTTGCCGCTTCAGTGATGTGCGCGAGACCCGCATAAGCTTGGGCGGTGGACGCCAAAGAGATCGGGGCTCCCATCTCCTCACGAATGGCCTCAGCGATGTCGCCGATCCGCGCCATATAAATCTCGGCAATTTTATCAAGGAGCGCTGCGCGCTCTTCAACCGAGGTCTGACTGAAGGTTTCAAAAGCGGTCTTTGCGGCTGCAACCGCCGCGTCGACATCAGAATCGTTCCCAATGGCGATCGTTGCGCACTGCTCTAGTGTCGCCGGATTTTCGACCGCCAGCGTGTTGTTGGCAGTAGGCTCGACCCATGAGCCGTTGATGTAGAACTTTGTGTAGTCACGCATTGTTTTTCTCCAGTCTTACGAGTTTTTGACGTTATCAATAATGTATTAAACTTTACTGTAGAACTCGGCTCGGATGCATCCCATCGACATAACCCATAAATGGTGTATGAATCGAATACCCCAACAGCTCCTGCATCCGCGTGGGAAAGCATGCTGCTTTCTCAGGCGGAACAGCGAGTAACATGGTCTCAAGCGGCCTCGCCCAGCCAGCGCAGTACTGGGGCGTGACGATCATACGATCCTGATCCGAATGATTGGCACCACCTCGGTGCCAGACATCCCCTCGCATAATCATGACTGAGCCAGCCGGCATTATGGCTTTCACTGCGGCCGAGTTTTGAGATGCCTTCGCATCTAAGTCGTCACGCTGTGAGAAATGCGCATCATCTAATCCACCTTCGATTTCACTCCCGACCCATCGATGGCTGAACGGTAGAATTTCCGTCGCGCCATTGTGCTCGTTAGTGTCGTCTAGGGCCCAGAACGCCGAAATCCCGAAGATATCATGTGGCTGGGGTATGGAGATGTGGCCATCGTCGGTATGCCAGGGCTGTTGGGTTTCACCCGGGTGCAAGTTGATTGACAGGCAAGCCGATAAAAGACAGCTTGCTCCGAGGAAGTGCTCGGCGAACGCCATCGCCAATGGATGCTGAATCATGTCAGCAAATATGGGCGATTTCGCTAGCAATGCGTAAAGCCTATGACTCCTCGTGCCCTCAAAGACATTACGCCCTGTAGGAGACTGATCCATGTGCGCATGCAACACCTTGCGATACGCCTCGACCTCGCTCTCATTCATCACATTTTTGATCACCGCATAGCCGCAATCGTGGACATCACGCAGTGCCGTCAAAAAAGCCTCCTGCGTTAACCATGGTGACACGGCCTGAACGTGTTCAGACGATGGAGTGGCGTGGTGAATGGCTGTCATTATTATCTCGAGTTGGTGCGACGCGCCGCTTTAATTCATACTAGGACAAACAAACATACTGAGGCTTCAAACGTGAATCAAGCAGTAGACTTAGACGAACTCACCTTATTTCGCGACATGGCACGCCGCGCCTTTGACAAGGAGATAACGCCGTTCTACGAAGGGTGGGAACAAGACCACATGGTCCCTCGCCAATTGTGGAACACCCTTGGCGCCGCGGGGCTTCTCTGCCCTGATGTCGATGAGACATACGGCGGCGCAGGAGCGACGCCTCACGTCACCCTCGCCATGATCGAGGAGTTATCTCGAATGGGATTTGGTGGGTTTGCATCGGGCTACGGAATTCACTCCAACATCGTTGCGCCCTATCTCAGCAGACACGGCACAGAGGAGCAAAAAGCACACTGGTTGCCGCGCATGGTCACAGGTGATGTCGTCGGTGCGCTTGCCATGACCGAGCCTGGTGCAGGTTCTAACGTACAGGGCATCAGAACCAACGCGGTCCGCGACGGTGAAGAATGGGTGCTCAATGGCTCAAAGATATTCATCACAAACGGTATTCACGCTGATCTCGTTATCGTCGCGGCGATTACTGATCCCGGCAAGGGTGCAAAAGGCACATCGTTATTCCTCGTCGACGCGCATGCGCCGGGCTTTGAGAAGTCGAGAAAAATTGACAAGATCGGCCAGCATGCGTCGGACACAGCGCTATTGTTCTTCACGGATGTTCGCTTGCCTGCAGACGCGCTGCTCGGTGAAGAGAACAAGGGCTTCGCTATCCTAATGGATGAGCTGCCCCGTGAGCGCCTTGGTATTGCAGCCCAAGCCGTTGCCGCCTCAGAGGGCGCACTGGATATCACGATCGAATACGTTAAAGAGCGCGAGGCGTTTGGACAGAAGGTTGGTCAATTCCAAAATACTCGCTTCAAGCTGGCCGATGTCAAAACCCAAGTGGCGGTTAATCGGGCATTTTACGAACAGTGCGCGCTTAAATATGCCACTGACGAGCTCACTACCGATGAGGCCGCCATGCTGAAACTGGCAAGCTGTGAAATGCAGTGTGACGTGGCCGATCAGTGCCTTCAGCTATTTGGAGGTTACGGTTACACCACGGAATACCCGATATCTCGCTTCTATGTCGATGCCAGAATCCAGACGATTTATGGCGGCACATCCGAAATCATGCGCGAACTAGTCGCTCGATCCATACTGGGTCGAGACTAACATCGCGTCTCACTGGACTGCGGAAAATCTTATGAACTACTTACCCTTGAGCCGGCTCTTTTTGCCGGCTTTTTTTATCGCATTGCTTGTCACTCAAGCACCCATTACGCAGGCGTCTGACGAGAGCTTGGACGCGATTATCAGCAATCACTGGGATTGGGTCCTCGAGCAATACCCCGAATACCGTCGTGAATACGGTGATATGTCTGGCAATCAGAGCTGGACCGATTTGAGCGCCGACGTGCTCAAGAAGCGCAATGCCGACACTCAAGCGTTTATTGCTGATTTGTCACGTATTGATCCGTCGTCTTTGAGTCCAACGGCGCAGCTTAACCAGCGAATGCTGAAAACCGCCTTACAAGAAGAAGTCGAAACGTATGAAAACGGTTTGCATTTGATTGCGTTAAACATGCGTAGCGGTCCACAGCACCGCTACACCATGGTCGAGCGGCTTCCCATGGCGACTGAGACCGACTACATCGATTGGTTAGCTCGACTGGAAAAGCTCCCCGAGCAACTGTCGCAATATCAGGCGTTGTTAGAAGAAGGGGCAGACCGTCAGCGCACGCAAGCCCGTATCATTATTGAGCGAATTCCCAAGCAACTCGATGCCCTCATTGTTGAGACACCACAAGAGAGTCCTTTTTGGGGTGTCTTCGAAACCCTTCCCGACTCGATCTCTCCATCGCGCGCTGAGGAGCTTCAGGCACAGGCGGCGGATATCATCAAAAATAAGTTAATCCCCGCCTACGCACAGTTCAAAGCCTTCATCGAAGAGACGTACCTTCCTAATAGTCGAGCACGCCCAGGAATTGGCTCGTTGCCCGGCGGAAAGGAAGTCTACGCCATGCTCGCGAGACACTTCACAACCACAAATATGACCCCAGAGGAGATCCATAATGTGGGTCTGTCTGAAGTCGCTCGGATACGTGGTGAGATGATAAAGGTTATCGAGGAAGTAGGATTTGACGGTGATATCAACGCCTTCAATGACTTTCTTCGAAGCGATCCACAGTTTTACTACGAGACGGCGGAGGAACTGCTTGAAGGCTATCAAGCGGTCTCAAAGCGCCTCGATCCACAACTCGTCAAGCTATTTGGAAAACTGCCTCGCATGCCGTATGGCGTGCGCCCCATTGCTCCGGAGCTAGCCCCTGATACCACGACCGCCTTCTACATGCGCCCGGCACTCGACGGCAGCCGTCCCGGTTGGTATTACGTCAACCTGTACAAACCGGAAGTCCGCCCAAAGTACGAAATGGAAGTACTGTCCGTTCATGAGAGCGTACCGGGCCATCACCTGCAGATAGCCCTCGCACAAGAAATTGAGGGGCTTCCTGAGTTTCGGCGAAACAGCAGCGTCACGGCCTTTATAGAGGGCTGGGGACTGTATTCCGAACGCTTGGGTTATGACATGGGTCTCTATGAGGACCCCTACTCCCGTTATGGGCAACTCATTTATGACATGTGGCGAGCCGTCCGTTTGGTAGTCGATACAGGTATTCACTACTTCGGTTGGTCTCGACAGGAGGCGATCGACTACTTCAAGGACAATGCAGCGAAGACCGAAGCCGATATTATCAATGAAATCGATCGATATATTGGTTGGCCTGGGCAGGCTCTGGCATACAAAATTGGACAACTCAAAATGCTGGAGCTTCGTGCCTTGGCTGAGCGAGAGCTTGGAGAGCGCTTTGACATACGCGCATTCCATGATGAATTACTTGGGGTCGGTGCTATTCCGCTGGATGCGCTCGAAGTAAGAATGACCCGCTGGATCGAACAAGAGAAAAGGAAGCTTTAAATGGAATCAGAGGGAAGAAACAATCTTCCCTCTGAAAACATCGAGCAATTTCCTGCCAACAGGACACGATCACCCTTTAGCCAACCCTCTATTTCGCCGCCGCGCGCCGAGATTTGCCTCGCGTGCAGCTGACCTCGTGACAAGCGTTGCGACCAAAAAGGTACGAGCTGACAGTGGGCTGATCCGGTAACGGGGTCTTCATTAACGCCCAGCTGCGGAATAAAAAAACGTGATACATAGTCAACGTCTGACCCCGCCGCCGTTACGCTCACTCCCATCGAAGTCGCTGACATAAGCGCTTCAAAATTAGGCGAACAGTCTCTAACCGCTGTTTCATCTTCGAGCTCGCAGACCATCTGCCATGCCCCCTGAATAGGCTGGAAGCTGCGGGAAACGCTGACACCCAAAGCTTCGGCCAGTCTTGGCGGCGTTTCAATCTCAGCCATGAGGACGGCGGGAAATTCAATAAGATAGCGTCCTGATTCGCGCGTTACGAAAAGCGGACCGCTGGCGGTATCAAAGGTTAATCGCGTGCCTTGCCAGTGATCCCAGTAATCGAGTGCAAACGCTGCAGCTAAGGTCGCATGACCGCACAGCGGCACTTCGTCCGTTGGCGTAAACCAACGCAGGCGAAAGTGATCGTCTCCTTGGCTGACGAGAAAAGCGGTTTCGCTTAGATTATGTTGCTCGGCGATAGACTGCATTATCGTCGGAGAGAGCGGTTGCTTTGTCTCGACGACAGCCGCCGGATTCCCACCAAAGGCTCTCTGGGTAAAGGCATTAACGACTAATACTGGCACCTCGTTAACAGCAGTCATTTATCAATTCCAACAAGCCAATGCCATACTCTGGATCACGCAAGACGATCCAAACAGTCAGAGAGCGTTCCCACCAACCGCTCCAGCTCAGGTCGCTGCATAACAAAGTGAGGGGCCATTTGAATGGTGTCACCGCCATACCTTACGAGAACACCTTGCTCCCACATAGCCATGGCTAACTCAAAAGGCCGTTTCAAGGGCTCATCTCCTGCAGCCTCCAGCGTTATTGCGCCGGCGAATCCGTAGTTGCGAACGTCCGTTACGAAGGGTTTTTCACTAAGCTGCTCGTGCAGCAGGTCCTCGAAATAAGGCGCTTCCTGCGCCACCCTCTGCGGTAGCTGTTCGTCAACCAAGACGTCGAGTGCCGCCAGGCCAGCAGCACAGGCGACTGGGTGAGCCGAATAGGTGTAGCCGTGTGCAAATTCCAGCACGTAATCAGGACCTGCCTTCTCCATGAACGTATTGTGAATTTCAGAGGAAGCGATGACCGCTCCCATGGGGATAACGCCGTTGGTCAATTGTTTGGCCACGTTTAAAATATCTGGCACCACCCCGAACGCATCGGATCCGGTCATGGCACCGCAGCGACCAAAACCGGTAATCACCTCGTCAAAAATAAGCAAAATATGGTGCTTGTCACAAAGCTCGCGTAGTCGTTTCAGGTAGCCAGTCGGAGGGGGTAAAACACCCGCTGAGCCGCCCATGGGCTCAACAATAACCGCCGCGATCGTCTCGGCTCCATATAGCTCAACAAAACGCTCAAGCTCTTGCGCTAGGTGAGCGCCTGTCTCAGGCATGCCTCGCGAAAAAACGTTTTCAGGGAGCATGGTATGAGACAGGTGATCTGTCTCTAATACCTCGCCAAAAAGGTGTTTATTGGCGGGTATACCTCCCACCGCAACCCCGCCAAAATTGACTCCGTGATAGCCCTTTTGACGGCCAATAAAGCGCGTCTTTTTCGTCTCACCCTTTAATTGCCAGTAAGCGCGCGCCATTTTCAAGGACGTATCTGCCGACTCAGAACCAGAGTTGGTGAAGAAGACATGATTGAGGCCGTCAGGCATGAGCGACGCTATTTTTGTGGCCAGCTCAAACGCTTTTGGGTGCCCAAACTGAAATGGCGGACAAAAATCGAGGGTCGCAACTTGCTCACTGACAGCCTTTGTAATCTCAGGACGTGCATGTCCAAGACCTGAGGTCCAAAGTCCGGAGTGACCGTCTAGGACTTTGCGCCCATCGCTATCGGTAAACCAAACCCCGTCGGCGCCCGTTATGATGCGAGGGTCCTGCTTGAACTGGCGATTACCCGTATACGGCATCCAATAAGCGCTTAAGTCAAAATCTGTTTTCATAACGTTCTTCAATTTCACTTATTGATTCATGCTTTCAAGTATCACGAGGCAACGCTCGATTTTTGAGCAGAAACTCGGCCATACTGACAGGGCAATCTGCAGACCCAGTCTTCGCGTACTGTATCCAACGAATCAAGTTGGCGCTACGCGTGACGATCACAAATGTAAGGAGAAGAGTCCATGAAAAACGCTCGATTGAAAACAATACTTACGGTTTCATTGTCGGCGGCAATTGCCCTACCCGCACTCGCGCACATTGAGCGCTCAGAACCCTTGCAGTCACTGCGCCAATCTTACTTTGCGCTCGTTGGAATGACGTTTGGTCCAATGGGCGACATGGTTAAAGGCAAAATTGAATGGAATGGCGCCCAATTTGCAACATGGGCGAACGATTTAGCCGCCATCTCCAGCGTAAGCGTCGAGCGTGGTTTTGCGCCGGGCAGCGACAAAGGTAAAACACGCGCTAAACCCGCCATTTGGGAGAATCCTGAAGATTTCGCTGAGAAGTTGGCCGCATTACGCACAGAAGCTGCAGCGCTATCTGCCGCAGCAAAAAGTGGCGACAAAGCAGTGGCCGTTGCCCAGTTCAAAAAGACGGGCGGCACTTGCAAGGCCTGTCATGACGAGTACAAAGCGCGCAATTACCTCTATTAACGATGAGCGAGGGCCTTGTAGGAGCTCTTAGCTTCCGATTAAGTCCCGGATGACACGGTGCCCGCTGGGCACCTTTATCACAGCGACTCTCGGTATTCTGACAGTGCGAGCTTAGTAGTAGCTCGGAGCCTCAGGCGCGAGAAAGATGGTGGCGGCTAGAACACCGCTCATGGTCAGCACGGTCAAGATGGCGCGCCACCCAGCAACCGGCGCGTGTACGGACTGCCTACCCGAATATGACCCAAACCACATAGTCTGAACTAAGGGTCGACGCTTTTTAAACTGATACCAAGCGATGGCACAAAGATGCAGTGCGATAAGTGCTTGCAGAGCGACCCACCCAATGTCGTGCCACTGCAGGGCTACATCGATGTACTCACCCCCAAAGTAATAAGCCAGGGGGCCGTCAAAGGCGACGTCATCAATGCTGAACATTCCCGATAGCCCCTGCACCATTACTGCAAACAGCAGCGCCAGTACCGAGTACGCACCGAGTGGGTTATGCCCAACTGATTGCGCCTCTACCTCTGGGGCAGCCTGTAAATAGGCAAGCAACGCATTAGGGCTGCGAACAAAGTGCGCAAAACGACTGTGAAAGCTACCGACAAAGCCCCAAATAAATCGGGTCATGACTAAAACAATGAGCGTGTAGCCTCCATAGCTGTGCCACTCCATCCGCCCCGTCTCACCGGTCCACCAAAGAAAGCCAATACCGACCGGAAAACACCAGTGAATAAACCGGGTGGGCAAATCCCACACCGGATGTACAACCATTAGGGCGCCATCACGTTAAGCAACGCACTAACCGAAGCCTCTACACCCAAGGTTACCGAGCCCTCGGGCTCTATTTTGAATAGCGGGGAGTGATGCGACGGTATAGGAGCGCCACCATTGGCCGCGGCTTTAAATGCCGACTCTGGGGTGCCACCAACCGCAAAATACAAGCTGGGAATGTAAGGGTCTGTCGTAAAGAAGCCAAAATCCTCGGCACCCATACCAAGCCTTTCACCGTCATTGAAAATTTGCGAGCCAAAATACTCATTCCATCCGCTGCGAACCTCTCTCGTGAATGCCGCATCGTTAATGGTTGGAGGTACACCCTCTCCTTCATAGACAATCACTTCCGGCAGCATTTCATCAGGCAGTCCCGCCACGCGGCCCATATTGACTGCGACCCGTTTTATGCCCTCTAGTAAGACCTGTCGATCCTCCGGGCTCTCGCTGCGCACAGTAAGCTGAAGTTTTGCCGCATCTGAAATAATGTTGTGCTTGGTACCGCTGTGAAATGACCCCACGGTAATAACGCCGGGCCGGCGTGGCGCAAGGTTGCGACTGACTACCGTCTGCAAACCCATCACGATTTGCGATCCAAGTACAATCGGATCAACACCTGTGTGTGGGCTCGCACCATGGGCACCTACGCCCTTGATCAGAATATCTACCGTATCAGCGCCTGAATAAGCAGACGTCTCAGGTGCCGCAAGCTGCCCTATCGGTAATGCACTCGTCACATGAAAGGCCATGGCGTAGTCAGGTTTCACGACGCGGTCCCATAGACCGTCCTCCATCATGACCCGCGCACCCGCCACTCGCTCCTCAGCTGGCTGACCTAGCAGCATCAGTGTTCCAGACCACTGGTCCTTGCGCTCGGCCATTAACTTTGCCGTACCCACCAAGCTGGTTATGTGAACGTCGTGCCCGCAGGCATGCATCACATAAACTTCGTTACCATCCCAATCCAACTGCTTCGCTTTTGACGCATAAGCCAGTCCAGACTTCTCCTGCACAGGCAAACCATCCATGTCGGCGCGAAACATTACGGTAGGGCCAGGTCCATTTTCCAACATCGCAATGAGACCGGTTCCGCCGATGCCCCTGTGAAGCGTGTACCCCAAAGCCTCAAGCTCGTCCCCGAGACGGGCGGCTGTTTTGTCCTCTTTAAATGACAACTCAGGGTTTTCATGGAAATGGATGAATAAATCCTTAAGCTGCGCGTCGTACAGTGACTGCACATCTTCAGCAAGGGTCGCAGCATTAACTGCACAGCTAACAAGCGCACTCAGCAAGGCAGCAGCCACAGAAAGAGAGGTCTTTGTATTGTTCATTGATTAACTGTCCTATTATTTCTTGGGGCGATACGGGTATCCTGCATCAAATTCGCTATTCATTCATCACCTATAAAAGAAACGTCAACTTTTTGAGTCGTATATGTATTTGCATCGACGGGCATTGGCCCTCACTCTATTGGCCTTTGTATGCACAGCTCGAGCAGAGGTAACCCCTACATTGAACAGTGACGCAATAGAGGCGGCCTTTGGTAGTTACGGTGTAGAGGTCATCGAACAGGGGCCTGGCACCCGGGTTGCTAACCTGTTCAGCGGCCGAGACTCAGAAAAGGTCTGCCGCACCCTCGCCGTGACTGAATTTGTGCAACCAATAAACCCAGGGTTATTAGCCAGCCACCAAGAAATCCTTGACGGCAACAGTATCGGTGCAACGTTGCGGGCTGCCGGTTTCACTATTAATAAGAAGCTACTCATCAAAACAGAAATCCGCGCAACCGCTGCCTTTATTGCCTTAGCGCGTGGCACCGTTGGTGAGGGGCAAAGCTTGTTCACTAAGGTTTATGCACTTTACGCAGAGACGCCAGACGATTCCCTGCCGTATGCCGTGATCGCGGAGGCGTATCACCCAGATCATTATCCACCCGCTCACGAAGAGGTAACGGAGATTGCCGACCTAAAAGCGGCGGCCCAACGCGCCCTCAAAACACTGCAACGGTTCCGCCTTAAAGAGGGGCTTAAGACCCCAGCTGCATAACAAAGCTAAGCGGAATACCCAGCTGACTCGCCCTTACTGCAGCCGCTTTTCGGTCCTCACCTGCTAGGGTCGCCACCCACAAGTTGGTAGAGCGCGCTCCCGAGCGGCAATAGGCCAGTGTTTTTTTACCGCTGTTCATTGCATCGTCCATAGCGGCGATGTCATTACCGGGGAATGTAAACGCATTGACGGGGTAACGGACAAAAGCCACACCGGCGTCGGCGCAGGCTTCTTCAATACTGTCCATATACGGCTGATGGGGCTCTTCATCGTCTGGTCTATTACAGATAATCGTCTCGTAGCCAGCCGCGGCGAGCTGAGCAACATCTGCGGGTTGAATTTGACCCGCCATTGAGAGTGTATCGGTCAGTTCTATCAACGCTGTCATGAAATCCCCTATTTTTTAGATTAGTTTTGAATGATGCCCAACTCTTCTCTCAGCACACGAACGATGTCGTTGCGCGGATTTTCGGAGACCTCCAGCGGTCGACCGGTAATACGCTCTGCAATATCGATGTAGGTGGAAGACACATCCATGATCATCTGTCGAGGCAACACAGTACCTGACGCAAAGGCATAACGTTCGTCCATCCGGTCTTTGTTGATCAGAATGTCCGGATCATCCGCATAGGCCAGCAACGCCTGCCGAAACCCTTCTTTACTGTTCTCGACCACCTGCCCCTGAGCGTAGGCTTCAGCGTCCCAAATTCGTGAGGAATCCGGCGTGCCAACCTCATCCATGTAGATCAATTCATCAATCCCGTCACGGTTTGTGGCGTAGCCAAACTCAAACTTAGTATCCACAAAAACTTGCCCAAGACTGTCGATCTCATCAGCAATGACCTCAAAGCCTGACGCCAGCAAGGAAGCGTAATGGTCGACATCGGTTGCAGATTGAAATTTAAACGCCTCCCAATGCGTACGCAAAGTGTCTTGACTTACGTTGACATCATCCACCTCGGGAACGTCGGGAATCCCCGTCATTATGCCTTTTGTGGATGGTGTAATGAGGAGCTGTTCTAGTCTTTGATCGCGCACTAACGCCTCAGGTAATCGGATTCCACAAAACGCCCGCTCACCTTGCTCATAGGCCCGCCACATAGAACCCGTGATGTACTGCCGTGCAATCGCTTCAATCATAATTGGCTTTGCACGCTGTACCACCCATACCAGCGGGTGAGGTATTTCTAGGATATGACTTCGCGCAAGTCCCGCTTCACCAAAGCGTTGGAACCAATGACCAGAAATCGCATTCAGTGCAGCGCCCTTGCCCGGAACGCCGTCCAATCCGCCTTCAGCACGCCACATACACTCAAAGGCTGAAAGACGATCGCTAATGACCATAATCGCGAGTTCAGCTGACGGGTGCGCGGGATAGTCACGCTCCTTTATTAAACGGGCGCTATCCGCTTTTGTCAGCCAATAAACAGACCGGACCTTCCCCGAATGGACAGATTGCTCCGTACGAATGGGTAGATCGTTGTTTTGAGCCAAAACACGCAACTGAACAACACCGACGAGATGTGGGAAGACTTACTATTGTCCAATATCCGTTAATGTTTGACCAGTGAGTCGATGGCGCTATCCTTCGCTTTTACCTTCTACCGATAACAAAAAACGGGGCTCTTTATGTATCTTCGCAACATAGCATGTCTCCTCTTGATCATCGCTTCGGCTAGTTCGTGGGCTGACACATCTGAATCTGGACTTGAAACCATCATCGTTACAGCGAATCGCACTGCTGACAGCGGCGCAACACTGGGACAAGCTTGGTCAGCACTCTCGGCCGCGGACGTAAATGCTGTGGACTTGCAGCACAGTAATCAGCTCTTTAATCGAGTTTCGGGTGCATGGGTTAGCCGAGGGAATGGACAAGAATCCCTTATCTCATTGCGATCCCCAGTTCTAACCGGTGCGGGCGCCTGTGGCGCATTTTTCACAGCAGAGGACGGTATCAATCTGCGCGCACCCGGCTTTTGCAACGTCAACCAGCTGTTCGACGCAAACTTGCTTCAAGCCAGTGGCGTTGAGGTCGTGAAAGGCCCGTCGAATGCAACCTACGGATCCAATGCGGTAAACGGTGTGATTAATGTACTAACGAAAAGTGCAGAGCAAACGCAAGACTCTTTTGGCCTGCAAGTGGGCAGCAGAGATTTTGGTCGTGCGCGCATCGCCGCTAGTAACGGTGGCGTTGCGTTAAATGCTAACGCAACCACTTACGGCGGCTACCAAGCGGAATCTGGTTACGACCAGCAAAAAGCAAATCTCAGATTCGACGGCGAGGTCGACGACTGGCAACTCACAGGCGTTGTTTCTGCGTCAAATCTGAATCAAGAGACCGCGGGCTACATTCAAGATGGCAAAGGCGCCTATCGAAACAGTGCCGCGCGCAAGGTCAATCGAAACCCCGAAGCCTATCGCGATGCGCGTTCGCTGAGAGCTCATCTACGCTTCGAGCGTGAATTGGGTGATCGGACAGTCAGCCTCACACCTTATTTACGCTCCAACGAGATGGCATTCCTACAGCATTACCTACCTTGGAAGTCTCGCGAGATGAATGAGCACGACAGTTTTGGTTTGCAGGCTCACCTACAAGGGGTGAGTGGCTGGGGTGAGTACATAGCGGGCATCGAATTCGACTCAACCGACGGTCGACTGAAGGAAGACCAGGCAGAATCTTTTAGTCCTAATCAGCCTGCTGGTATCCATTATGACTATCAGGTGGATGCGACAAACGTTGCCCTATTTGGGCAAATAGAGGTCGCCCTTGCTGAAGACTTGCTCCTGCAAGCCGGACTTCGCTCGGAGCGCACCGATTACGATTACACAACACGAGAAGCGGCGGGATCAGCTTGTGCCCCCGAGGCCAGTGCTTGTCGTTTTTATCGCCCCGAGGACCGGTCCGACGGCTTCTCAAACCTATCTTCTAATCTCGCCCTGGTTTGGACTCGCGGTAGCCACAACCTCTTCGTGAGAACAGCGAAGGGATTCAGAGCGCCGCAGGCGACCGAGTTGTATCGACTTCAGGCCGGCCAGCAAGTTGCCGACATTGATTCTGAGGAGGCCACCTCGCTCGATATCGGATGGCGATTCAGCAATGAACGAGTGTCGACTGATATTTCTCTCTATGGGATCGGTAAAGACGAGGTAATTTTCCTCGACCGAAATCGTCAAAGCGTCAGTGGCGCCTCAACGCGCCATCGCGGTATCGACATCGATCTTTCCTGGATTATCGATGACACGCTAAGCGCGAGTCTCAATGCATCCTTCGCTGATCACACCTATGACAGTGACATCCAAATCTTAGGCAGTCGTGACTCAATAAAGGGCAATGACATTGACACTGCACCTCGTCACTTTGGTAGCGCTCGAGTTAAAAAATTGATAACACTCAGCGACCGTCCAGCAAGTCTCGAGCTCGAGGCAACTTGGGTAGACGAATACTTCATCGACCCCAATAACCAGCATATCTACCCCGGGCACGAGCTTATTAACGCTCGCGCAGAGTGGCAGATAAGCGAAACAGTGCGCTCAACGCTTACCGTGACCAATCTATTGGATACAGGTTATGCCGAGCGAGCCGATTACGGGTTTGGTAACTACCGGTACTTTGTGGGGGAACCAAGAAGCGCCGTTCTTGGTTTATACTTCACGCTCTAACAAAAAAAGGTACGTATATGAACCAGTACGGTCCTGCGATCGTTGTCGGTGTGCTTATCGGCGGTGCGATTTTACTCGATGATTATGTGCGACCCCATCCACCGATACCTCCTGTGATGGTGGAAGCGATCGAGATGGGGGATATGCCGTTTTTCCCGAAAGACATCCACGAGTTGGAGATGGCGCCCAATGGGGACACCCAATCCAAGGTTTGGATCCATAAGCGCGCTGATGGTGACGTCACAGAAAAAATGCAAATCACCGTGCTCGCTGATGATGCCGAAGTTACCGAGGGCGTCACCATGATAAAAGTGAAGGTCGACGGGACTGCCACGCAAGATTTAGCTAGTAAGGTGACGGCGCTCATCGATCAGGCGCGAAAAGAGGGGCGAAAGCCTAGTCCAAAGGAGCTGAAAGCGATTGTCGCAGAGACACTCGGTGCCGGTGATGCGGGCGCAACCGTCGAGGTTGAAGTCGACGTCGAGGAACTTCGGTAATAAGCGCTCCCTGCCTCGAAAATCGATAACACGCCGGCAGCGTCAATCGCCTCCTGCGTGTTGTTTTTCTCTCAAACAGTCTGGGTTAACGACTGACGTAAATGGGCGGGCACAAGCTGCGGGGCTAGTTCATCTAGGATTATCAGACGAACGTGCGCAAACCTACTGCGTGTCTCACCTCATCTAAAAGCGTTGCACTCTGTGGTCTAAGGCGCTCAGCACCCGCCTGCAAAACGGCTTCAACTTCTTGAGGGTTGGCCATCAGCCGGTCGTACTCATCACGTGCAGGCGCTATTTCATCGTTAATGCGCTCAAACAGGCGTTTCTTCGCCTCACCCCAGGCAAGACCGGCCTCAAACGCTTCGCGCATCTCCTGGCGTTCGGCCTCGTTGGCAAATGCGCACCAGATCTGGAAAACGGCAGAGGTGTCTGGATCTTTTGGCTCGCCGGGCTCAAGCAAGTTGGTCTTTATTTTATTGATACCTTTTTGCAGTTTTTTGGGCGTACTGAAGAGTGGAATGGTATTGCCATAACTCTTACTCATTTTGCGCCCATCAAGCCCTTGCAAGACAGCAACCTCATCATCCACCACAGCCTTAGGAAGCACGAAAGTCTCTCCGTAGTGGTGATTGAAGCGCGCTGCAATGTCCCGTGCCATCTCAACGTGCTGAATCTGATCGCGCCCCACAGGAACGTCATTTGCGTTGAAAATTAATATATCCGCCGCCATGAGGATCGGATAGGAAAAGAGTCCCATTGTAATAGCGTGATCAGGATCCTCCCCTGCCTCCTCGTTTGCCTGCACCGATGCTTTGTAGGCGTGCGCCCGGTTCATCAGCCCTTTGGCTGCATTACAGGTGAGAATCCAGGACAGTTCCGTGATCTCAGGGATGTCTGATTGTCGATAAAAGTGAGCTGACTCATGATCAAGCCCCAAAGCGAGCCAAGTCGCCGCAATCTCCCTACTGGACTGAGCAACTAAGGTGGGGTCTTGTGACTTGATGAGGGCGTGATAGTCAGCGAGAAACAAATACGCATCGACATCTTCGCGTTGTGACGAGGCAATCGCAGGACGTATCGCACCAACATAGTTTCCCAAGTGTGGCGTACCGGTCGTGGTGATCCCCGTTAATACACGATGACGTGCCATCTAAACCTTCCCTAGTGCTGCCGCCCCATGAACAAATTAGGGCGAGCAATTGTCTTTAATTTGGCGAGATTGTAAGAGCCAGCATCCATTTCTACCAGTATTTCCGCGTGAAGCGCCCCCCCACTGTCTCTCACGCATACGGCGAGAACTAGGTGGCCGACGCCACCAACAGAAGTGCCACAGCCAGTAAGACCCGGTACACCACGAATGGCAGCATACCGACACGCGTCACCAGCCCTACAAAAAAGGCAATTGTCATATAGGCGCTAATGCCGGCGATCGCCATCGCCGTTGCAGTCTCAAAAATCAAACCAGCGTCTAGGGCATTGGTTTGAGTGACGAGCATAAGCAATAAGGCACCGCCAATGACAGGAATCGATAGCAAAAACGAAAATCGTGCTGACGTCGCGATGTTGTAACCGAGAAATGACGCGGCCGTAATGGTGATTCCCGATCGTGACGTGCCTGGAATGACGGCAAGGGCCTGCGCCAGCCCGATAATAAGTGCATGATCTACACGCGTAATTGACTGCTCATCACCGTCCGAACCGCGAAAACGATAAGCAACCCCCAGCAGGATGCCAAAACCCAGTGTCGCCCAAGCGATCGTTGTCAATCCGCGCAAATGCACATCGATAAAATCTATGAACAAAAAACCCGCGAGCATAACGGGTAACGTGGCTATTCCGAGACACCCTATTTCCCGCCAAGCGCCAGCAGAGGCAACAGCATGATTTCGCCGCGTTACAGCTGATAGAAGTTCTTTCAATGTACTTCGGTAATAAATAAGCACCGCGAACAGTGTTCCCGCGTGGACAGCGACATCGAACACCAAACCTTGATCAGACCAACCTAAAACCTGTGAAGGTAAGACGAGGTGTGCTGAGCTCGATATGGGCAGGAATTCACTGAGTCCTTGGATTAAAGCCAGTACGACCAGCTGAACAGTATCCACTACGCTTTTTTCCCCTGCTCCGAAAGTTTTTTCCAGCTAATGTCTCTCTGCACATACCGGGGCTCCAATTGAGCCGCGTCGAGGAGTACAGAAGTGTCAATGCTATCAAGAAACGCAAGGGCCGCTTTCGATGGTCTCGGCCGAGCCTCGCTGAGTAATTCAACATCGCAGAGCCCCGCATGGCTTTCGAAAAGTAGATGACCGCCGTCACCTGCAATCGCAAAAACATCACCCGTCTGAGCCAGCTCTTGCCCACCGGGTCCAGTCACCTCTGAAGGGATACTGACCGTAGGGCCTTTCAATTCATCGATACCCGTCGCCGTCGTTTCAAACCACGCCCAGTACATCTGGCCAATTTGTGCATCCATAACGCTTAAAATACGCGATCCAACGGGTCGCGAGAGCGATTGCGCCTGAGATGCCAAGGAACAAACAGGAAGAACAGGAACATCGAGAGACCAACCCAAACCCTGTGCCACACCCACGGCCACACGGATCCCCGTAAACGAGCCAGGACCAACACCACAGAGTATTAGCTCGATATTACTCACGACCCGCTCACCCAGCGCCTCATCAATCATCGTTAAAATGTGTTGATTATGTGCTCTGGGAAGGTCACGTTGTATTTCGATGACATTCTCCTGCGAAATCACCGCGACGGAACACAGATTCGTCGATGTATCGAGAGCGAGAACAGTAGGGTTATCAGGCAGATCCTTCATGGCGCGCAATACTCGCATACTGCGCAAAAATAAGCAGTGGTTAACCCTACCTTTTACGCACCAGTAACGTGTAATCCGACAAAAATAATATGCGCAACGACCACCCCTAGCGTCAATCGCTGCCGCATGCGTTGATACCACGGCTCAAGTGACGATATGCGTCGTTCGTACCAAAGCAGTGCCATGTAACCCAACATCAAAAACACCGCTGCCATCATTGCCTGTGCAGTAAGGATTGCAGCAACACCAAACAGCACCAGGCCATTACTTACGATCAACGTACTTACGGCACCGTCGGCTTTAACGGCTTGAACCTGTCCCCAAAGGGCCCCGGCCAAAAACGCGAAGATGCCCAGCGAGTAAATAATAAAGCCCTGAATGGAGAGCGATCGGGGCCAATCCTCGAGCGAGCTAAAACCAAGACAAAAGCCAAAAAAGGGAACTAGACCCGCATAGCCTAACAGCTGGGAAATTAGTCGACTGGACACTCAACCGCTACCTCTGGATGACGAATGATAGTGAGTAGAATACCACCTACAGGCAGACCAAATTTGGTTAGCGAGGACTCATTAATTAGTACGTTCTCGCTGACTCGATACATTCGATCATCGACTGCGACATCTATTGAGCCGTCTTCGAGTTCAATAGTCAAAACGTAATCGAGAAACATCGAGTTACCCGAGAGTGTTGCCCTGCCCTCGCCACGCACGTCCCCCGCTGTCGCCGCGTACGACCCATCAGCAGCCTGAGTGAGTCGCCAGACTCGTGTTTGATTTTCGCCATCGTCAAAGACGAAACGCTCATCGAGCGTGCCCACACCGTTCTGCCAACAAGCGGTTATATCTGCAACAAACGAGCGGCTCGCATAACCTCGGTAATTCTTAACAACGCCGTGCGCCGTCAGTGACCCGTCGAAAAATGACTCCGCGGAAAATACGGGCCCTCTACCCTCGTACTCCTCGACACCGACACTTGTGCAAGCGCTAAGTGTTATCGCCAACATCGGTGCTATCGTTTTCCGCATCTTCTACTCCATTTTTCTCACAAACATTTGGGCAAAAAAAACCCCGGTCAAGGATGACCGGGGAATCAAAAAACCATCTGGGGGAAGATGGCTTGGAAACCAAATAAGATTGCGATTGTTACGAACCTTCAGAAAAGGTGGATCACCAATTTATTCGGCAAGTGCGTAAAATATGAACAAAAAAAGGGCGACCCGAGGGCCGCCCTTTTCTTAACTTAACGCTTGGTACTTAGAGCGAACCTGGAATAGTCCAGCCAGCCCACCACAGAT
>JBELJN010000054.1:0-8023 GCA_042090345.1 Halieaceae bacterium
GGGAAAGGTGCGAGCCGCCGCCTTCGCCGACTCGAAGCAAAAGTACCCGCCATCTTATACGGGGGCGATAGTGCGCCCGTGAGTTTATCGCTGATCCGAAAAGACTTCGAAAAGCACCTCGAAAAGGAAGCGTTTTACTCCGCAATTATTGAAGTGGCTTACGACGGTAAGAAAGAAAAAGCGATTCTAAAAGCGTTACAACGTCACCCTGCAAAGGATTTTCCAATGCACGCTGACTTCTTCCGAATCGAAGCGAACAAAGCGGTCAAAGTTTCTATCCCGCTACACTTCATCAACGAAGACACATGTGTGGGCGTCAAGTTAGGTGGCGGTCGTATCCAGCACACACTGAACGAAGTTGAAGTACTCGCCCTACCAGGTGACCTCCCCGAATTTATTGAAGTCGACATGTTGGATGTCCAGGTCGGTGACATTATTCACCTCTCTGACCTCAAACTGCCTGCTGGCGTTACATCAACGGCACTTGCACTCGGTGATGACAGAGATATGGGTGTAGCCAGCGTGCTCGCGCCAAGGGGCGCCAAGGCAGCTTCGGGCGACGGTGATGATTCAGCTGAAGAGGCTGATGAGTCCGAAGGCAGCGAAGAGAGCTAGTCGTGAAGCCCAGCATTCGACTCATTGTCGGTCTGGGTAACCCTGGCGAAAAATACATCGGCACTCGCCATAACGCGGGTGCCGATTTCGTTTCGGCGGTAGCAAAACGTAATGCTATCGAGCTCAAAACTGACAAAAAGCTAGCGGGCCGAATTGGACGCGGAATGGTCAACGGCCAAGACGTGCGCCTCCTGATTCCTGATACCTTTATGAACCGCAGCGGAAAATCTGTGGGGCTCGCAGCAAAGTATTTTCAAATAGCACCTGAGCACATTTTAATTGCACACGATGAGCTGGATATGCCACCTGGCGCGAGCCGTTTTAAGTTTGACGGCGGACACGGCGGGCACAATGGTCTTCGCGATATCATTCCAGCACTGGGCGGCAGTCGCGCTTTCTGGCGCTTGCGCGTGGGTATTGGACACCCAGGCAGTGCCAATAAAGTATCGGGGTGGGTGCTCAATAAGGCCTCTAAAATCGAGCAGGCGTTGATTGATCACTCCCAAGAAGAGGCCGTGAGTGCACTTGCACTGCTAATGGCCGGGGATGACGTGAAAGCCATGACACAACTGCACAGCAGCGATAAAACGAAAGACGATCTCTAAGGAATTTTTTATGGGTATTAAGTGCGGCATTGTAGGCCTACCAAATGTTGGCAAATCGACGCTATTTAATGCACTCACCAAAGCCGGAATTGACGCAGAAAACTTCCCTTTTTGCACCATAGAACCAAATGCTGGCGTCGTATCCGTACCCGATCCTCGTCAAGATGCGATACAGGCTCTGGTCAACCCCGAGCGGTGCATTCCTGCGACTATGGAGTTCGTGGACATTGCGGGTCTGGTAGCGGGCGCGTCAAAGGGAGAGGGTCTGGGTAATCAGTTCTTAGCCAATATTAGAGAGACCGATGCAATTGCGCATGTGGTGCGTTGTTTCGAGGACCCAAACGTCATTCACGTGGCAAATCAAATCGATCCGTTGGCAGACATCGAGACCATCAATACCGAATTGGCACTGGCTGATCTAGAGAGTTGCGAGAAACAATTGCAGCGAGTCATTCGCACCGCAAAAGGTGGTGACAAAGTCGCGATTGCCACGAAGGCACTGCTTGAGGAAAAACTACTCCCGCACTTAAATGAGGCGCTCCCAGTGCGCGCGCTAGACCTCGACGAAAACGAGCAGGCTCTCGTGAAGATGATGCATCTTCTGACGACAAAGCCAACCATGTACATTGCAAATGTGGCTGAAGATGGTTTTGAGAACAACCCGCACCTCGATGCGGTGACGCAATTTGCCCAGTCTGAAAATGCGGGCGTTGTCGCCATATGCAACAAAATGGAATCTGAAATTTCCGAACTTGAAGATGATGAGAAACTCGAGTTTCTCGCCGACATGGGAATGGAAGAGTCAGGGCTCGACCGAACCATTCGCGCTGGCTATGCGCTACTCAACCTGCAGACCTATTTTACGGCAGGCCCCAAAGAGGTGCGAGCTTGGACCGTCAAAGTGGGTGCAACGGCGCCTGAGGCAGCTGGCGTCATCCACACGGATTTCCAGAAAGGTTTCATTAGAGCTGAGGTTGTTGCCTACGATGATTTCGTCAGCTTAAAGGGTGAGGCGGGCGCGAAGGAAGCCGGCAAATGGCGACTTGAGGGCAAGGACTATAACGTTGCGGATGGCGATGTCATCCACTTCCGCTTTAACGTGTAACTCGATAGTTAGGCCACTAAGGCTAATCGAACGCTCTCGATCTCCTCTCTGGCTTCCCTGAGTAAGGCGATACTTTTCTCCGCGCCATCTATCGCTAAACCAAGCTTGCGAATGGCGGGCACGCTCTCGAGATCAGTTGTCATTGCGGTGTTGATGCCCGCTTGGCTGTGCAATTGAGCTACGTGGATAAGATCAAGGAGCTGTACCTCACTACTGGTCATAATCTGGAACTCATCCGCGTGCAAGGCGGCGGCTACAAACTCCTCACCGAGACTCCAGCTCCGAATTAAAATGGCGCCCAGTCTTGGCTTTAGTTCGATAATTGCGTTGCTGAGATCGACGTCACTCACATTATCTAATCCATTCGAATTGGCGTACTGAATGACTGCCAACTCGCCTACATCATGGATAAGATCCGCCAACAAAGCTTTTTCAGGATCAAGATTGGTTTGGTGTCGTGCCAAGACTGCGCAGTGCGCCGCCACGCTGACACTATGCTCCCAGAGATGCCTGAGGCGCCTTCGTAAACGGGGCTGTTTTGTGACAAAAAGTTGCTTGAGTGTAAGCCCTGTAACAAGGTCCCGGACAGCATTGGACCCCATCCGGGTGACCGCGTGATTGAGTGTGTCTACAGGCTCGTAGCCCGCATATGCCGGTGAATTTGCGACTTGGATCAGCTTTGATGAGATTGTTAAGTCAATTTGTAAAAGCCGAGTCAAATCGGCGGCGGAAGATGACGGATCTTGCACTTTCCGCCTAACGGCCAGACCTAACTCGGGAATTGTTGGAAGCACCAGCCTCTCTTCCGAGACATCTCTTACGATGCGGGTCGCAAACTTATTCGCGAACGAGGACACACTCGAGAAATCAAGATCCTCCGAGACCATCGCAGAGCGAGACTCTATCCAATCGGTCTCGACTAACCCCCTACGAAAGTTATTTTGAACACACGTTATGCCTTCACGGGGTGGTCTACTCAGACTGACGTCATCTCTTCGAAAAAAACGCTTAATGACACCAAACATTAGAGACCAACCTCCTCATCACAGTTTTGCATAGTAATGACCATGAATTTAAGGAATTCAAGCGCCCACTTATCGCCCTGTGACGCGCTTCTCATTCAACTTGGTTCCAACGTGGCTTATTCTTTTAAGGCAGATATTGGGTGAATAGAAATGCGAGAACCGCACCGTTGCGAGCGTCGACGAGATTAACTTTCTCTTAAATGTGAGGCCTAAATTGCAAGTGCAGCTCTGACTTGCTCTATATCCTGGCGTGCCTCGTTGAGGATAGCTATTCCCTGTTGTGAGTCATCGAGTGCTAGCCCAAGGTGCTTCACAGCAGGCGCAGCGCTTAAGTCCATTGCCTCTGAAGTGGGAGTACCGGATAACAAATGCAATTGCGCAACCTGAACTAAATCCACAAGCCGGACCACTGCTTCGGACTCACGTCTGAAATTATCCGCATGTAGCGCAGCGAACACGAACTCGTCATCTAAATTTCACTGACGCAACATCAAGGCGCCTAATTTCCCGCTTAAGTGGTCGATAGCTTCGACCAGCGCCTCATCGCTTAGCTCATCAAACGAGAGCGCATTGGCGTATTTGATAATCGCGAGCTCACCAATATCGTGGACCAGACCAGCCAGCAACGCCTGTTCCGGATCAACGCCAATCTGATGGCGGGCCAGAACCGAACAGTTGGCAGCGACCCGAGCACTATGCTCCCACAAATCGCGCATTCTTCTTCGAAGTCTCGGTTGCTCCGTAACGAATATTTGTTTGATCGTGAGCCCCGTTACGATATCCCGAACCGCAGCCATACCAATACGTGCAACCGCCTCGTTCAGCGACTGAATAGGTTCATATCCCGCATAAAGAGGCGAGTTTGCAACCTGAATGAGCTTTGTCGTAATGGCAATATCGGTTTGAATAATGAGCGTCAGGTCCGATGCTGAAGACAATGGATCGAGCGTTTTGCGCCTCACCGCAAGACCAAGTTCGGGCATGATCGGCAATTCGAGCTCGTCTTTGAGTGCATCACGAACAATCTGACGCACAAAAGCGCCTGCCGCCTTGGGTAGATCTGCTAGATCTAATTCGCTCTCAGCGATAACAATTTCTGGCTCGATCCAATCTGTTTCACTGAAGGCTGAAGCATGCTCCGAATCGTCATTCGGATTCACTGCAGACCTAACTGCGGGATTTTTAGGCTTACAAAAAAGTCGCAGAAACGGCTTCAACATCGAATTCTCTACCAGGTGCTACACCGAGCCCAAGTAAGGCGCGAAAAAGTAACAAATTCAACCAGCAGGACATTGACCTGTGATCTATTTCTCGACAAACTACGCGCCCTTTGTGGCTACGTAGCTCAGCTGGTTAGAGCACAGCATTCATAATGCTGGGGTCGGTGGTTCAAGTCCACCCGTAGCTACCACGCTATTCAAGAAAATCAGCGGCTTTGTTTGCTGGTTTTTTCATTTCCACGAAGCGGAAAATCTAGAGATAGCCGATAATCAACTCGGCCAACAGCGACCCTAGTCCTAATTAAAAGCCTTGAAGATCTCGGCGTACATTGCCGTATCGAACGGCACTCTCGCACTAAGCACATGTAACGTTGCAAAATGAATAAACGGGTTAGCAGTAACCACCGTGAATGTGGCCTTGCCCATACCTACGAGCACTTGTGTCATAACAATATAGCTCACACTTAGAATCGTCATGTTCAAGCTGCTGTAATCAACGCCTGGATCAAACAGGCTGAAGACAGCATAAAACAACCCTGCCATCGCAATGACTGAGAGTTTACTGTCATAGATCAGCATCAATCTTGGGATGAGCACGACGTGCATCAAGATAACAACCGGCAACCCAGCACCGAATGTGTTAACAAGGATGCTCAGCGGCACACCCACCACATATTGTTCGGTGGTTAATGAAAAAAAATCGATGCCCCCAATAATGGGCCCAAAGAAATCGAGCGCCCAAAATGCAATCAAGATCCAAATGTTTCTTCGCCACTGGAGGGTTTGCACAAATTTAGACAGATCAAGGCCCGACCTGCAAAGCCAAACCAAAGGAATAACGACATACACAACGCTATTGACCAACGCCCATAGCAACACCTTTTGCAGATCAAAACGTCCCGCCTCATAAACATGAGGTCCAGGGAAGTGAAGCCCCACTTCGAAATACAGGCCAAGAACCCACTGCGTTAGTAATAAATAAGCGAATGCCAATACCACCTCTTGGCCTGCTCGGTCTCGATCTACCCTATAAAGCGACTCTCAGTCGAATGCATCTCTGTTACGCGTCAAAAAGAGAAGGAGGAATACGCTCAATGCTAAAACAGGAAAGTAGGCCAAAAACAGACTTGAAAGTGCGTCAATAGCAATCGGGGGTAACGTGGGTGAACTCACTTGTGTAGCAAAGAACACACCCGCCGAGACAAGCCACGTGAGACCCACAAGTCGCGCGCCGTTAAGGGCCTTTACCATAGAGCTTCCAGTGGTTTGACCTTAGCCAATACCCCCTTTACCAGACGGTGTATGTCAAAAAACATTATCAGTCGCTCAATAGTCATGAACTTTACCGCGGGCTTTTTTCAGAGATCCTTGCCTCTTTTTACTGTCGAGTCGCTTACGCACCGATGACCTTGAGGGGCGAGTTTTCATTCTAGGCGCCTCCACATGTTGAGATTCTCTAAGCATCTCGTCGAGTCGCGCTAGGCTTTCTAGTCTATTTTTTTCCTGACTCCTAAACTTTTGAGCCTTGATAACGATGACGCCATCGCGACTGATTCTTGCATCGCGCATAGCGAGAATTTTGGACTTAACAACTGCCGGTAATGTCGAAGACATAACGTCGAATCTCAAATGAATAGCTGACGAGACCTTGTTGACGTTCTGCCCACCCGGACCACTGGCGCGGATCGCAGAAAACTCGATCTGACTCTCGGGAATATCGGATACACGAATCATAGGGCGCACCAAAGAATGCTTATCTTACTTATCGTCAGCTTGACGTTGTCACCTTGGCACCTGTCGTCAGTGACGTGGCCCGAGGAACCTATTAAGAGCACTATTAAAAGTACCACTAAGCACCATTAAAAGTACCGCTCATTAAAAGTACCGCTATTTGTGCCGCAAAAGATCACGACTTGCATCGGTGAGCGTCCTTGAGCTTGGCGGAAACCTGACTCTAAGTTGGCTATCGGTGGGCGGGGTGGATGATGCGGGTGACGGCCATCGCAGTCCACACACAGAACGCGGGTAGTCCCTAGCGAGTGACCGATATTTTCTTACCCTCTGGTGATGGCGCCCAAACGATCTTGTCATCCCCTGTAATATTGCTCAAAACAGTGAAGCGCCATCATGAGATCGAGGTGTGCACCTCCTCCGTTTTTAAAAACCGTTGTCTCACAGCGATGTGTCTCCCCGTCCCCTTCAATGAGATCGTAAAGGTCACCTTTGACGTCTTTTGTCGATATGACGCCCTGAGAAATGGGAATGCGTAACTCACCAATATGCTCAAGTACCGTTTCTCGCGAGTCCACGAACAACGACGCACGCGAAATAAGCTCGTCATCACCCTCGCGCATCTCAGGCCCGTGCGCACCAACAAGGTCGACGTGGGCGCCATCCTTTACCCAGTTACCGCTAATTACCGGCGACCTCGAGCCAACAGCACTGGTGACAATATCTACCCCTCGAACCGCGCTCTCTGCGCTATCACACACTGTAACTTCAAACCCCATAGCGTCTGCAATCGCCTGAGCGCGTACTCTTGTTCTTCCCCATATGCGGATATCGGTCAACTGCGGATAAAGCGCGGTGTAACCCTCAAGTAATCCTCTCGCAATCGGCCCTGTTCCGATAACGGCAATCGACGAGGGTTTGGGCACAGCTAAATAACTCGCACCCAAAAGCGAATCTGCCACCGTTTTCCAGAGTGTCAGTACAGCACCCTCCACCAAACCAATAGGATGACCTCGATCCTTATCAAAAAGAGTAAAAAGCCCCTGCACGCTTGGTGCCGGTGGTGAAAGGGTCCGATTGTCTGGACGAATCGTCACTGATTTGGTGCCAGCACCCAACCCCAGGATGGCAGCTGAGCGAGTCAGTAATTCACCATCAGACATGGGCATCAGCATGTCGCTAATGGTCGCTCTGGGAAATGTATGCCCCTTTCTAAGCGCTTCAACAGCGTCAGCCCAGTTCAACTTATGAGATAACTCTGGACCTAGAATCACAAGCTCATTAGCGGTCATATCACTCAAATCGTTTATTAACTCCCTTGTTCTGCGCCGGGCCAAGTGTCGGCGACCCGATAACCTTGTGGCCACGGATCGTCTGGCGCTAAAAGAAGCTCCGATCTGCCGTAAATCCAAGCGCGACCCGTCAAAGAGGGAACAATCGCGTCGAGCTCGCCTATCTCAGTCAACGCTTCAATTCGACCTGAGAACTCGGAGTCGATAATCGAACGTGCGGTCAGCGTCGTTCCGATACCCGCCTCTCCACGCGCCTGCAGCAACGCTAGATGGGCCGACACCCCTGTGCCGGTTGGCGAGCGATCGATCTTCCCTGGCCGAATCGCAACCGCGTGCCGTGTCACGCCTGAGATAACGGGCGTGCGAAATAAACAAAAAGAAATGTGTTGCCAGTCCGGGTTTGTCGGGTGGTAAAAGCCCAGCTGTTCTG
>JBELJN010000055.1:0-8017 GCA_042090345.1 Halieaceae bacterium
CGTGCATCGCAATACACCAGGGATCATGAGCGCGATTAATCAGGTGTTTAGTGAAAACAATGTCAACGTAAGCGGCCAATATCTCCAGACAATGGATGTCATCGGTTACGTGGTCATCGATATCGAATCTGACTATTCACCCGCGCTAGTGGCTGGCTTGGCCTCTATTGATGGCACGCTGCGTGTGCGTGTTTTGTTCTAAGAGTTTGTTCCGTCGCAAAGGAACCCCCTTAGCTAAGCTTCCGTAACGTAACACTTCATACTCGCGGTGCAGACAAATTAATACTATCCTTAACTGCGGCTACTGAGTGAGACATCTGAGGGAAAAGGGAGTGAATCGGGAATGAGGATTATGGGATTACTAAAATCTATTGTTTTGGTGGGGGTAGTATTTACATCCAACGCTTCTTGGTCGCAAAGCTCAACTAGTGAGGACGAGGAAGAGCTACCGACCCTCGCTGATATTGCAGCATTTGCTGAGTATTCAGGAATAAAAATTTCTCCCGATGGCGCACATCTCGCGGTTCGAAAACAGCACGAGGGAAAGAATGCGCTCATAATTCTGCAGACAGATACTCTCGAGCCGGTGCATCTGCAAGGCTTCACTGGCCGCGATGAGGTTGACGGTTTTTGGTGGATCAGCGATGAGCGGATTCTGTTTAGCAAGCGGTTCTATACGGCAGGTCAGGAGAGAGCACTTTCTGCGGGCGAGTACTTCGCTATGAACGTGGATGGCAGCCAATATGTTTATGCTTTTGGTTATCAAAACGTTGGTGGTGGCAGTAAGTCTAGAGACTGTGGACTGGATTACAGGGGCAGTGCCGGTTTTATTGCTGCTCTTAATGACCGGGATGTTTTGATGTCTTATCAGCCTTGGCTGCAAGGCGGACTTCCCGAGTTATACCGAGTGAACACTAAGTCATGCAAAGCAAGGCGAATTGCTCGCGGCAAATACCCGACCAGTAAGCTGTACCTCGACGCAGACAATGAGCCGAGGATTAATATTGGGATATCAGAAGACTACGAACAAGTAATTGCCTATCGTCACCCCGACTCCGATGGATGGACCGCTTTCGGCTCAAAGTTTTCAACTGAAGTCAAAGATGTCTGGTTTGATGAGAGCGGTGTCGCCTTTTTCAAGGCCGGAGCGCCGGGCGACGCGGGAAAATACGGTATTTATAAAGTTGACCTAGACAGTGGCGATTACAAGCGAGTCTATCACGGCAAAGATGCTGAGGTGTGGACAGTCCATTTCGACGGCGAAGGTAAGGAAACCGGGTTTATTTACGGCGTGACTCAATACAAGCACTGGCCAGAATTTGTGCCATTAGGTGAGCCAACTTATCGGACGAATTTGCGTTCGGCTCTGCAAGGGGTATTTCCTGACCAAACAGTATCTATTACGTCTGTCACTGACGATGAAAATTTATTTGTGTTGCGTGTAAGCGCCCCCCACAACACATCAAGCTACTACCTTTGGGACAAGAAGCTTCAAAAATTAAGACTTCTTCTTCACAGCAACAGCCGGCTTGAGGGCAAGCAACTTGCCGAAATGCAGGGAATTGAGTTCAAAGCGCGCGATGGTATGCCGATACAAGCTTACTTCACCACGCCTGTCGGCGCGACGCCTCCCTACCCAACCATCGTTATGGTACACGGCGGCCCTCATGGGCCAAGAGATACATGGGACTTTCAACGCGATGTGCAAGCTTTGGCGACTAATGGCTATGGTGTATTGCAAGTTAATTATCGCGGATCAGGTGGGTTTGGTGAGGCTTTCGAGCGGGCCGGTTATCGAGAATGGGGTAGGAAAATTCAGCAAGATATTGTCGATGGAACTAGGTGGGCGGTTGGTGAAGGCTTAATTGATCCAGATAGATTGGGAATTTATGGTGGTAGTTTTGGTGGCTACTCTGCTTTGATGGCACCAATCGTCGAGCCAGGCCTTTACAAGGCAGCAATAGGTTTCGTTGGTGTTTACGACCTGGAACTAATGAAGAAGGAGGGTAACGTGCCTGATCGCCTTCGTTATGGACCTGCCTACCTAGACAGAGTTCTCCCGGTGACAGAAGAGGAAATGCGCGCCCAGAGCCCTCAATGGAATGCGGAAAAGCTCGAGCTTCCTATCATGATAGTGCATGGCCGAGAAGATAGACAGGCTGATTATGGTCAGGCCTTGGCTATGCGAAATGCCCTAGACAAGGCGAATAAGTCTTATGACTGGATTATTAAGCGCGGCGAAGGGCATGGTTTTTTTAATCCGGAAAATCGAGAGGAAATGTATACCTTGATGCTCGAATTTTTCGACCGGCACTTATTGAATAAGACAGATGCAGTTGTCAGTAATTGACAGTGGATAAGCTACAAGCACGCGTTTTTGGTGCGGCTCGCGAGGCTCTAAGGCTAGGAAAACCTCAAGAATGCATTGATTTACTCCAGTGGAAAGTCAGTGATTCTCTGGCCGAGGTGGTTGTTTTGGGGCACGCGCACAAGTCATTAGGGCGTTCCCGAGAGGCTGAGGCCGCATATCGAGCTGTAGCAGACTCAAATGTCGAGGCGGAGGCTGCTATTGGGTGGTGGAGCCTGGCTAATTTAAAGACTGTGCAGTTCAATTCGGCGGACGCGGTAAAGCTTGATACCTTGATATCTAAGGCGCCGCAGGGCTCTCCGTATGTGGGACTTTTGCATCTTACTCGCGCAGAAATATGGCATCAGGCAGGTGTTTTTGACCAAGCTTTCGTTCATCTGCGCGAGGGAAATGAAGTGCTGAGGTGCCTTAAACCGTTTAAAGGTGAGTTGTTTCACTCTTTGGTCTCGCAATTGTCCACAGCTAAGTTACCAGCATCGCAAGTAAGTTCCTCGGATGAAGCACCTATTTTCATTGTGGGTCAACCTCGCTCGGGTACAACACTGCTAGAGAGTATCTTGGCAGCACATTCCCAAGTAGAGGCCACAGATGAGCTCACTTTGCTAGGTCACATCGCTTCAGATCTTGAGCGCGACGGCGGTTACAGCAAAAGTTTTTTTCTGAAAGGTTCCGAATTTTGGGATAAGCAGGTTGAACGCTACGTGGGAGGGGCCAGTCGTTTTCGGCACTTAAATCGTACTTTTTTTGTCGATAAGGCACCAGAGAACTTTCTTCACATAGGCCTAATTTTTACGTTATTCCCTAACGCAAAAGTCGTGCATGTTTTGCGCGACCCGCTGGATAATTTCGTATCTCAATACCGACATTATTTTGCCGAGGGACGTGAATATAGCTATTCACTCGATGCTATAAGTTTTTACTGGCAGGGGTATTTATCATTAATGAAGCATTGGGATACTGTTTACGGAGACAAAATCTTCCATGTGAGTTACGAAAGGCTTGTGAGACGGCCAACTCAAACTATTACGGAGCTATTGAGTTACGCGGCCTTAGAGCAACAGCCTGCGTGCTTTAATCCTCATCAAACGGACCGCGCCATCACCACACCGAGTGCGGCTCAGGTAAGAGAGCCAATTAATACAAACGGTGCTGGGAGCGGCTTAGTTTATAAGCATTGTCTCATAAAGGAACTTCCTAAGATTGCGGCTCTCAAAAAGTTTGCAGACGACACTTTTTTCGCGCCGTAGGGTTATAGGGCCCTGACTTTAATTCGAAGACCATTAGTGCCGACCAAGAAGAGTGAGCCAAACACACCGGCTTCGAGCGTTATTTTGTCGCCCTCACGAAAATCGCTACCTTTTGCACTAAGCTTCAGATACCGCTCCCTCGTGTCTGCAGTGTAAATGGTTTTTCGAGTCGGCGTCTTTTCTACCTTCACGATTTTAATGCCTACTGCCGCAGGCGCATGGTTACTCATTTCTTCGGCCTTCTTGACCCCAAGGACGGCGGCTTGGATGTCGAGAGACCTCGCTTCAATACGCTCTAACCGGGTGCCTCTTTGTGGGGTGTTCAGTGAGTCCTTTAGATCTGCGACAAGCCGATCGAAGCAGTGTAGCCGGTCCGTTTCCTGCGAAATCTCGGAACAAGCTATTAAAGATTCATCATCGGCAAGTACCGGACTCGCTAGTAAAACTGCTATCAGCAGACTGCGGTGAGTGACCATCCAATAACTCCGTCATTATCTTTATAGGGCTCGAAATAGACCGAGTTCCAGCCATTGTCGTGCATTGTTGTCGCCAGTTCTGACATGCTGGCTTCATCGTAAGCGACATCGACCATCTGCTGGTGTCGTTCACGCGATGAACGTGACTCGAGCTCTAAATCCTCGATAAATTTACTTCGTGCGTCCTTCGGCTCCCTTAGTATTTGAAAAAAGCGGAGTCCTCTTGACACATGGTCAATCATAAATGCGTTGCCCGTGGCAGGGTTGGTGTCGCCTAGGTATTTGTTACACAGCCCGTTGATTTTTGATCTCGCAATTTCAGCTTCACGATCCAGCTTGAGCTGCTGCGGACTATCTAAACGGATTAACGCATCGCTTATCGTTCTGAGATTTTGAGTAACTCGAGTGATATCGTCGCTGTCAAACTCGCTCAAGGCTCGATGAGACATCGTTGCGACGGACGACTCGCAATGGTGCATCAATATTCTTAATCGACCGCCATCAATGAGCACCCGGCGTGCCTCAGCTATAGATCTTTTTATATCCGAATACTCAATGCCGTAAATTGATAAAACAACATCTTGGCTATCGTCCTTTAAAGGAGTGTTTTCAACCCCTGTGTTGGGAACTATGTTTACGTCAATTCCGGAGTCCTGGCAGAGAGACGCTGTGGCACGGTTTAACTTAACCTGCGCAAGATCAATACCCGTGTATTTTATTGCACTTCCTAAACCTGCGAGCGGCGCCAAACTTGCGCCGTTACCGCAGCAAAATTCAGTAATCGACATGGTGGCTAAGTTGTTACTCAGTAAGCTCTCAGTAACAAAGTCGGCTATTGCACCGGTGTAGCCATCACAAAAGTAGGCACCGAACGTTGTTGGATGGCCTTGCCGCCAGTACTGTGACCATACATCAGACATGCTTATTCTCAAGCAGCAATTAAAAATAAGGCCCGCATCGCGGGCCTTATTTTGGAACACCTTTGCTTAGAACTCAATGTTGTAGCGCAGGTACATAACTCGGCCAACCTGTGAGTACTGATACTCGTCTACTGGTGACCCAAGCTCATCTAATAGGGGATCCTCATCAAGCAGGTTATTGGCACCAAGAGTGATTACCCCGTTTTCATTCATATCATACGCAACAGATGCGTTAATGATATCCCAAGCATCGTACTTATCGTCGGAAACGGACGACTCGGATTCACCTATGCGGTCCCACCCAAGATTGACTTGGAAATCCTCATAGTTGTACCTACCTACGAAGCTTGTTCGCCATTCTGGGAACCCTAGTGTTCCAGCTGCGTTGAACAACTCGCCTGTGCCGTAAGTTAGTTCGCTATCGTAGTTCATGTAGTAAGTCGCGTTGTACAACAAGAAGAACGATCCAAAGCTTGTTGCAATATCACCTTGCAAGCTCAGATCCATTGCTTCTCTGTTGAAGTCAGTAACCGCGTTCTGGAAGCCTGCAGAAATCTCAAGCACCTGGCCACTCGAGTTACGCTGTACTGCAGGGTTATTACCGCCCGACTGGAAATCAACATTGAGCTGATCCTGCGCAGAGGTGTACTCGATGCTATCTTCGATGTCCATTGAGATGTAAGTGGCGCCAACCTGCCAGTTCTCCATGAAGTCCCACTCAACGCCAGCCGATAATGACGTAGCAGTCTCTGCGTCCAAATTGGGATTCGACCCAATGTAGGTATCGAATTGTCGAGTTGGGCATGGGTCTTGATTTACTAATTGACAGCCGTAGTTGTCTACAGCCGAAGATGCGGAGAACGACGTTGCACCGTATAGGTCTGACAGATCTGGAGCACGGAACCCACTGCCGTAAGACGCAAACATGCGAACCTGCTCATACCCTGGGATTACATAGTTCACACCAATTCGAGGTGATGTTGCAGTACCAAAATCTGAGTAGTCGTCGTAGCGAACCGCAGCAGAGATCTCGAGATTGTCGTTCACGGGGAAAATGGCTTCGAGCGAATATGCAGTTACGTCACGGTAGCCTCTTGCTGAGTTGCCCGCAGAACCGCCGACGAGTCCAGCTTCCGACTGAGCATCTACTAGAGCAACATAGTCTACTTCGTAGTACTCAGCAGCCGCATAGAAAGTGGAGACACCCCCTGGAAGCTCAAAACCATCAAACTGCAAGCCTAAAAAGTGCTTATTAAGGCTTTGACGGTCGTCATTGAGCGTCGTCGTTTTTAAGTTCGCAACGAACTGATCAAAGTCAGTAACGTCGTAATTAATATTGTACTCAAGACCACCGTAGCTCAGGTAGTAAGATCCAATAGATGCACTGCGATAGTCTGACGAGGTGTACTCGTAGGTGAGCTTTACGCTATCACTGACGTCCACCTTGAAACCGGTATTGATGTCGATAAATGTATCGTTAACCGTATTGTCACGTGTTCCGATGTCGGTCCAACGGAAGTAACCAAAGGTCGCCCCGATATCATTGCGAGGATCGCCAGGAATTGTTGGGCCAGGCGCTGCTGGTGGTGCATATCGACCAAACGATTCATTGTCTGAGAAGATCGCATCCATGTAGATCTCGACGTTATCACTGAGCTCATAATCTGCCGACACCCAGCTATTAAGGCGGCTCATACCAGCACGGTTTGCAGATACAAGAGCGTACGCATATCCGCAGTAGAAGCCTGTATCAGGACCAAATACTAAGTCTGACTTTACGGGACCAATAAAACCGCCGCCTGATCCTGTGTTATCCGCACAACCCGCACCTGGGTATACAGCCCATGAGGCAGGATTACCCTCCGAATATGGAGTCTCGAGTTCGTTTGGGTTGATTGCTGCGTAACCGTAAAACGATACACCGGCGGTTTCTGCATAACCCATGAGGTGGCCATCACCGTCGTCATCATTCCAGCGTGCAGCCGTGTAATCTCGGTCAGCATCGAAGATAGGTTCGCGCTTATCGTATTCGAGACCAAACGTTACGCTACCCTTGTCGCTGGTGGATCCCCACAAGAAGGAAAGGCTTTCTTCTGTGCCATCGTCTCGATCGCGATCGCCCATACGACCAGATATACTTAAACCATCGTAATTCTGCTTCAAGATAATGTTCACTACGCCCGCAATTGCATCTGATCCATAAATCGCGGATGCGCCGTCTGCGACGACTTCAATTCGGTCAACTGCACTAAATGGGATGAGGTTAAGGTTGACCGTACCGCCACCACCTAGTGATGGAGAGCCTGCGACTCGGCGGCCGTTGATTAGAACCAAAGTTCGACCCGCGCCTAGGCCACGCAAGTTGACGGTTGCATTTGACTGTGCTGAGCTACCGGATGATTCTCGGAATGAACCCAAAGAGTTGAGGTTCGAGGTGCGAAGCGCATCGGCCACTGAAATATCACCGGCGATCTGCATATCTTCCGCAGTAATTACCAAAGTATCTTGTGACTGAGAGTTTAGAGTGTTACGCGTGATGCGCGACCCTGTTACGACTACTTCTTCGACTGCCTTTGCAGACTCATCTTCTTGCGCCAAGGCCGGAACAGCCTGCAACGCAAAGACGCCGGTTGTAATGCCAAGGGCAATACGGACCGCGTTACGCATAGTATTTTTTTGTGACATGGAGGACTCCTTAGATTTTACTTTGCACACGATTTAACAATTGTGATGTTTTCCGGACGCTGTGAGTCAGCTGGCCGAAATTAGAAGATACCCGAGCAGTCCCGTCAAAACTACAATCGTGATGATAAATAATGCCAAAAATGGGCTTGATTTCCTGTAAGTCGTGCAATAATCGCTAACTTTTCGTGTTTGAGCTCAGGTAGAGGACTTAAATTGCAGTTAACGAATCGGATTAAAATGGAAAAGGTAAAGGCAGCTAACGCCATTAGGGCGCTTTCCATGGACGCGGTCCAAAAAGCCAACTCGGGCCACCCCGGCGCT
>JBELJN010000008.1:0-27492 GCA_042090345.1 Halieaceae bacterium
TCTCCTGGGCACCATCTTTAAAATCTTTCGAATAGCCCCTTTGCCATCGCAAGCCTATTTCTGTGAAAGGCAAGAAGACCAATCGAGTTAGCCGCCCCTCCGTTTCAAAATCAGACACATGCGTTCGTTGACTCACAGCCGTGCTGCGCTAAACCTCAACTTACCCTCCCCAGCGCTCCAAACTTACCACCCACCAAGAAACTCTCCTGAGAAACAATGCGCCGCGAGACAAACGCCGACATAACCGCAATGGCGATGACGCTCGCGGGAAACCTACCAACTCTCTTTGTAGGGTCTTAGGTCAAGCTCATGACTCCAGGCCGAGGAATGCTGCTGATGTAAGGCCCAGAATGCTTGGGCAATTGCCTGTGGCTCAAGCGCGCCGTCATCGCCCAGTGCCTCGAGGTAGTCTGCAAAACGACCGCGTACAATGTCACCATTTACAACGCCATCGATGATCACGTGGGCGATGTGAATACCTTGTGGACCATACTCTCTCGCGAGTGCTTGAGCTAAGTTACGAAGTCCGGCTTTTGCGACCGCAAAGTGTGCGAAGTTGGGACGCCCTCGCATCGAAGCCGATGCACCGGTAAAAAATAGCGAGCCGCGGCCTTGCTGCTGAAGAATGGGGAGTGCCAACCGAGCGGTTAAAAAGGCGCCAAAGCAACCGATTCGCCAAAACTCATCGAATTGCTCAGGCGTCAGGTCGGAAAACTTAATGGGTAGGTTGCTACCCGCGTTATACAAGACCGCAGCGAGGGGTTCACCGCGCTGGCTTACCAAATCAAATACTGCATCTTGATCCTTACCCGCAGTGACATCGGCGATGACAGCCTCCGCAGAACCACCCTCGCGCTCGATCGCTTCAACAATTCCGTCGAGCTTCGACTGTGTCCTGCCTGCAACCACGATGTGGTATCCGTTGTCAGAAAACTGTTTGGCCAGAGCCCCCCCAACACCCGCAACTGCGCCGGCACCCATAATCAAAACCGTCTCGGTCATATCTATCACCTTTTGTGTGCATTGCATCCCGGCACGCTTGTTCCATGCGTGTCGACTATAACCCCCATTGGAGCCAACGCTTTGTCTATTGGCTCATCGTGAACTCATACTCCTCATAAGCCCCTGTAAATGAGATCTTTCGAATCGATTCACTCATTGTTTGCTTCAGCGTCAGAGTAGGTCCCCGCCTGCCGCCATGGCTGTCGTTCCGTCCCGCTCGAACGCACGAAGCACATTTTTTCCCACCTTCCAGCGATGGACTTCATCGGGCCCGTCGACTAACCGCTGACTGCGGATCGAGGTGTACCAATCGGCAAGCGGCGTATCGCGGGAATAGCCAAGCGACCCGTGCAATTGAAGGGCCGTATCGACGACCTGATGAACCATGTTGGCGAGAAAGATTTTGGCAATAGAATTTTCCTGGGTCATATCGAGCCCATTTTCAGCTTTGTAGGCGATATGCATCAGCATCAAGCGCGCTTTGTAAATCTCCGCCGCACAGTCGGCCAACATAAATTGCACACTTTGACGATCTGATAATTTCTTCCCAAAGGTTTCACGCTCAAGTACGTGCTTGGCAGCCATATCCAGGGCGCGCTGCGCCTTGGCTACGTTGTGCATGCCATGGCGCAGCCGGCCGTAGCCCAGACGATGCTGCCCCATATTAAACCCTTGACCCCGACCGCCGAGGAGATTCTCTTTGGGTACCACGAGGTCTTTGATTTGGATTTCGCAGTGTGCTGCACCCAGTCGCTCTCCTAAGGGGGTATGCCGATGCATGGTGTCGATATTTCTTAAAATATTAAATCCTGGGTTAGGCAGCTCAACAATGAAAGTGGAGAACTGTTGATGGCGCGGCGCATCAGGATCCGTCTTCGCCATAACGACAGCGATGTCAGCGACGTTCGCCGACGAGATATACCACTTGTCACCATTCAAAACGTAGTTATCGCCCACCTCAACGGCAGACGTTTTCATGCCCGTTGCATCGGCACCTCCACCCTTTTCGGTCATCGCGTAGCAAACGCGCTTCTGGCCCTCAACAAGTGGCTTTAAAAACTTCTCGTGCTGATAGGCCGTCCCATGACGAAGTAGGGTCATCATGGTGGCATCGTCGGGCCCCTGCGTATTTAGGGCGAGCGCACCCAGCATGGATTCGCCCAACTCCATTTGCACCAGGGCATTCGCCAAGGGTTTTAGACCCATGCCGCCCCAGTCGATAGGAAAAAATGGACACCACAAACCTTGAGCCCGCGCCTTGAGACGCAGCTCAGCCAGAATTTCATCAAATGTATCAACGTTCAGATTTTTCTCAGCGGGTATACAAACGCTCTGCACAAAATCGCGAACCTGTGCTCGAACCAGCTTAGTCTCATCTGGAATTTCGAAATCAATCATGGTTGCTGCCTCGTTATTATTTTTTAATGAGGTTTAGAGTATGACCGGTTCGACTGCGGATAAAAGCAGTAGTTTTGGAGCGGTCAATATCTGATTAGCCTAGGCGAGGTAATGACACAGGTCATTGGACTACGTCTTCTCGCTCCCCCACCCGCGACCAATCCACAGAGCGGCGAAGAAAGCCAAACTTTACTGTCATGCGCAGCGTCTGGTCATCGGGCATAGTAATCGTGACCTTTTTGTATCCGTCCAATTGGGGCACAAATACTTGACCTTGCCAGATACCCGGCTCGTCCGTCGCAGCTAAGTCTTTAACAACATGAAACCCAACGGTCTCAGGCTGATCATCGTTTCGCAGGGCTATGCCAGTCCCTGCTTGGAGCAATACCTCAATCCAGACAGGGTCCTCGGGGTGTTGCCAATATCCGTCAGGCGTCTGAGCAATCTGGGCTTGCGCGCTTAACGCTGACAACATTATGACGATGGCAGGGGCAATGCGTCCGTGCAGCGATATCAACTGAGCGGCTTTGATTGAGAGGCGACGGTACAGTTGATACAAAAACATGTCTTCACACGGCTCCGAGGATTTTTTTTACTTTCGCTGATTGAGCACCAACATACCATTGCCGCCGACTGAGACCCACTCTTTGCAGATTTTTAGCACCACCTAACATCTTACATTGCCGCGACGAGCTACCTGCCCAGACGTTACCGCTAAAACCTAGCTAACAGGGCGTCGAGACTTCCCGTTACCCTTCATCCGGTGTGAATATCGCCTCGATAGTCATATCGAACACCCCCGCCAATTTAAATGCCAAGGGAAGACTGGGATCGTACTTATTTTTCTCAATAGCGTTGATCGTCTGGCGTGTGACACCTAGACGATCTGCAAGCTCTGACTGAGTCCAGTTTCGCTCCGCCCTCAGAACTTTAAGCCTATTCTTCATTCAGCCGTGCGCTTTAGCCACAACACGACGACAGCACCAAAATAAGTGATGCCCATAACGAACAAAATATTTGATGGACGCGCATTGGCAAGCAGGTTTGCAGTTTCAAAGCTCACATAAGCAACAGTAAAAATCATTGTTACGCCAAGTGATAACGCCATGGCTTCCAGGTGTGTTTTACGCTGTAACTCGTCCATGCTCAAAAGGTGCTTATAAAAAGCAAACAGCATCAAGATTCCAGCCACAACATTTACCAATATCGCTACCTGACTCTCTGAAACACTGTATGCCCACAATGAGCTGGGCCCAAACGCGGCAACTGCAGTTGTAGCGACCCACGCCGCCGTGCAGACAAAAAGCAGTCGCGTTGTTCGTCGCAAGTCCTGCTGTAAGGAGCTGCTCTCGCTAATGTTAGTCATTTTAGTATGGCTCTTTTTACAAAAAGTAAAGTTTAATTTACATTATTATCAATGCCCAATGCAAGCACCGGGGTATTCATGGCCACGCCCGCCCGCACCTAAGATCGGAAAACGCGCTTAAATAGGATAAGACTGAGGGGGCATAGGTCCACAAGGCAGAGCCGTGTTTACGGAAGCCGGGGCGATCCAAACAGCTTACAACTAACGCCGTGAGCTAGGGTTTCTGTTTGTAAAGCGTTCTGAGCAAGATGATTTGAAAGGGGTAATTCAATGCAACCGATAAGGGAATGGCGGTGACCACCCAGGCAGCAAAACCCGCTGCGAGTGATTGCCCATAGGTCTGAAGCGAAGCGTAGAAATCCTCGTTGAACATTGAGGCAATCTCGGTCGGACTTATCGCAACGCTCTCCATACCCAACAACCACTCACCCGCCCTAATATAGGGTATGAATAAGAGAATCTGAGCGGGGTAAGCAGCCCAATTTGCCACCTGTATTGCCACCTGATTCAGCCTAAGCATCGCAGCAATCAATACGGCGAGTAGCGAGGAAATCCCCAGAAGAGGCGTTATGCCAAGTACAAACCCGATAGACAGCGCTTGAGCCATTTTCGCGGGCGTAAGTCCTGCATTGAGTAATTGCTTGAGCGGCTTGATGACGCGCTCTTTAAACACGTTTGCCATAAACGATGACGTCCTTGGCCAATCTAATCACAGAAAGCCTTCCGCAATATGAAAACTGATGCGCTTTCAAAGACTCAAGTATGAAGGAGATATTATTTAAAGCTACTGACCTTTTAGCCGCACATCACCATGGCAACCACGCTAACGCTCAGAAAGAACCGCAGCGAGTCAATGACTGTCCCGGCGTTAGCTATATGAACTCACGGGTCGTGTTATCTCGCGACGAATGAATGATGAAAGCCCACGTCCAACAAGCGTTCTATTGCAGTGTATCTGCGCTCATGATCGATGAAAGCTCTATGGCCCGATCTAGGATGGTCGTAACTTGCAGCTCAACATCAGGGGTGAAGTAAAAGCCAAGAAACGCGCACCTGCCGAGCTCGATACATCCCATCATCACCGCGCCCTCGTCAGTGCCATCGCCCATCATTTCAGCAACACCATTGAAAAATAGATACTGGTCAAGCTCACCTGCGGCCATCAAGCTCGCACACAGCGCATCAAGGGGCGCTTTAATTTGCGCTACGACTAATTCAGAAAAATCCACGCTCTATCCTAATCAGGCTGAGATGCTATTTGGTACGTCACCGGAAAAACCAACCTCTGAACAAGCCACAACTTGTCTAAGAAGACAGCACACGATTGAGTCATAGTGCAATCTGTCTCTCAATGTGACAATGTTTGCACGTCCGTACCACCACTTCTCGAGCATGACGCAACACGCATCTACATTCTCAATAAGTCTAAGTTATGACGAAGCAAAGGTCTTCTACACAGGAAGTAAGACACGCATTCAGGTGACGGCCTTTGACGGAAAGACCATCAATCTTCCCTGGTCCGTTTTACAGCCCTACTTCTCTTTGTCGGGCTTACAAGGTCGCTTCGCTATTACCTATGACAGCGCGGGAAAGCTGGTTTCAATCGAGCGTGAAGACTAATTTAGGCGAGCGATCGCGCGTTCAGCACCATCGAGTGCTTTGAGAATACCCTCACGCAAGCCTTCCATATCAACGCCCTCTGTGCTCTTTTGCCCGGCGCGATAGCGTGCGTATACACCGTGTAGAATCGCCGCCGTCTTCCAATGGTTAAAGCCCACGTAATAGTCTAATAACTCAATCGGAAAACCGGTCCGCTCAGCATACCGCTGTGCCAATTCGGCTCTAAGAGGAAGGCCAGGCACCGCAGTGGGGGCCGTGGGCTCCAAGTAGGGATCATTTTCCTCCTCAGGCCACGCCCGCAGCGTGTAACCCAAGTCTGCGAGCGGGTCACCCAGTGTCGCGAGCTCCCAATCCAGCACAGCGGATACGTTTGAATCGCTCGAAAACAAGCAGTTATGCAAGTAATAATCACCGTGGACGACACTGGCGGTGACTTGCGCGGGCTGATTTTCAAGAAAGTAATCTTTAAATTCATGCGTCCTCGGATCGTCTAGCTCCGCGTAATCTACGGACGCAACCCAAGATCGATACCAGGCTTTTATCTGACGCCCGATGTAATCCTCTTTTTTACCCAGCGATGTCAGCCCAATGGCGTCAGGGTCGAGTACGTGCATATCAGCCAGTGTGTCGATAAACGAATAAGCCAGCGTTGTGCGCTGGTGTTCTGGCACCCACTCCAACGTATCTTCCACTTTAAATAAGGGCCGGCCGCCGGCAAACCCCATGATGTAAAACAGAGCGCCAGTTACAGACAGGTCATCGCAGAAGCCAATTGGCTCAGGAACGGGAAATCCATGAGGTGCAAAGGCAGCAATGAGCGACCATTCTCGGTTCATGTCGTGCGCTTTCGGGAGCAGCTCGCCCATGGGTGGGCGCCGGATGACCGCTTTCTTGCCGGAGGAATCCTCTAGTCGATAGGTCAGATTAGAATGTCCGCCCTCAAGACGCGTCCAAATGAAAGGGGGCTCGAAGTAATCCGTGTTCTCAGAAATCCAGGCCTCAACAGCGGGAATGTCGTAGCCTTCCGCAACGCGAGTTTCGGCATTTGTATTCTTATTCATCTTACTGCTCATCGATTTTTAATTGCCTGAGCAGATCGTACTTACGCCAGAGCTGGCTGCCAATCGGAATTAGCCAATACACGGAATAAGCCAACACAGGGAATAAGGAGATTGGCGGGACTCTATCTCGCCCAATTATGCTACTTCGAGCTGCGGGTCACCCGTTTGCGTGTCCAGCGGGTAAGCCCCCAGACCGAGAAGAAAACAATGGGGGCTGTAATACCGAGGACGATTTTTGGGTTCACATCGATTAACTGTGCGGCAATACCCGCTTCCAACATAATCTCCAGCAGACCCATGGCGTAATAACTAATAACGAAGGTAGAAAAGCCCTCTACCGCCTGCTGCAAGCGAATCTGCGTCGCTGAGTGATCACCCATCGTTTTCATCATCGCATGACTCTGCCGCGTGCGGATGAGATCCACCACCGAGCTCTGCAACGTGATAGCGCGTGTCACCCGTTGGGCGAGCTCCTCGATCCGTCTTTCTGCAGCCTCACAGGTACGCATTGCGGGTTGGAGCGTTCGCAGCAAGTAGGCGGAATAGCGCAGCTGCGGGAGTCCGGTATCCTCCCGCAAGTCAGCTAACCGCTGCTCGACTATTCTCGAATACGCACGCGATGCAGCGAACCGATAGCTCGACTCGGCAGCAAGATGCTCCATACGGGCCGACATATTCGAAAGCTTCATAAATAACGATTCATGGTCAGTATTGTCAGACGACTGCATGAGTTCATCCATGAGCGGCTCGAGTTCTTTTTCAAGCTGATTGAGTTCAGCCATTGTCATGCGAGCAACAGGTAGCCCCTCGACCGCCATCAGTCGATAGCTCTCTGTCTCCAACACGCGCTGTAGCAATCGACCGACCGCTGTGTCCGGCAGCGAGTGATCAATCAATACGATGCGGCAGTAGCCCTCCGCGTCGAGATGGAAGCTGGTCCAAAGCGATGCTTTACCATCGACAACCGGGCCGCCATAAATCTCATTGGAACCCAGGCTCGACCGGATGAAGTCCATATCGAGCTTATCCACCGACTGCTTCAGCACCTCCACATTGACGCCACAAACAAGCTCACCGCTAAAGACGGTCTCCACTTCGTTTGGTGCAAATTGATTTGCAGACTCACCAAAGAGTGGCGCTCCATTACCCGGTACCAGGCAAGTAATCGAGTCCGCCTCCGTGTGCCCCTCCCACTTAATGAGCGCTGATCCCAATTGAGCCAAATGGTAGCGACTACCCTCACTCGGACCTGGCTGGCTGTGCCGCGCACAAAGCTGTGTGAAGGCGTCTCGACTTTCCGTCGCTTGTCCGGATCGCTTAATGACCTGATGAGTACACCGAAAGGGGGCCGGCATCGTTGCGACCGGCCGCGCATGCCACTCATTATTGAGTTGCAGACGTGACACAAGGGATTCAGATGACGACATGTGGGACCACCGGTGCGCAACGAGCGTAATTAACAGTCAGCGATTTTCTGCACAAAGAAAGCCGCGACCGCCTCCGCAAGACAGTACGCACTCTTCTTACTTCCGGATGGTTGATCAGCGGCGATCTCACAGCCGGCAATATCGCACACCCGAGGTTTAACTGATCGGGCAAGCGAGTAGAATCACCCCGTCTCACTATGACTTTGAACTCGGAGTACACATGCTTTACCACATCCTGTGCACGGATAAGCCCGGACATTTGCAAACTCGTCTCGACAACCGCGAAGCACACCTTGCCTATATAAATACTCTGGGTGAGACACTATTCGCAGCAGGTCCGCTGCTTAATGATCGTGATGAAATGGTGGGCAGCGTTCTCATTATCGACTTTGACTCTGATGACATTGCGCAGGCGTTTTGTGCTGACGACCCCTACGCTCTCGCCGGCCTATTTGAAACGGTGAAAATAACGCGCTGGCGAAAAACACTGCCGTGACACTTTATGTGTCAGCGTAACTGCGTTTTTTTCGTGCTGAAATGCCCCTTGCTCAGCTAGCCATCAACAAAATCAGATGCATGAACTTTGATAGGCCATAGACGTCTTCGATTTCTGATTAAGGGCGGATAGCGCTGGCCCCGCTGTCGACTTATTGATGCCGATATGAGGGCATCAATGCGCTAAAAGTGGCGCTTAATTAAACAAGTCAAAGGTATGCGAAAATTTGAGGATCCACTCGCGACGCTTTTCTGTGAACATCCCTACGTCCTCATCACGCATTTCGTTATAGACAAGATAAAACCCGGCATCTGCCGATGTTAACCAGGCAAACCGCAGGTTGGCGCCAACCACATCAGTTGCGTCGTTGTACTGAAAGAGTGCTTGAAGGGATATTTGCGGACTGAATGAATATGTCATACGCAACGACCCGACATTGACACGAAGCTTCTCGGGGTTGCCCGGTCGCTTTAACTCATTGAGTGTCCAACCCAGCCGCGCATTAAACACCTCACCCACACGATAATTAATCGCAGGCGTCACCTGCACTCGATCCCCGCCAAAGTATCCGCCAATCTTCGCGGTCACGCGCATAGAAAGGGGCTGACTATCATCTGTGATGAGCACCAACTGCAGCTCCTCATCGTCGTAATCCCCCGCTGCGACCTCGTAGCCCGGAGCAAATTCAAAAGACTCACGGACACCCTCGTGCAGGAAGTTAACACCTGTGTGAATCTCGAAGCCGGACTTCCACTCCCAGTGGTTATCGACGTGCCAAAAGCCTGTTTCGTAGAGGCCATCACCACCCCACCAGCCGCGGTAGGCAATGTGTGGCCTCATCTCAAGGAGGTTATCCCAACTGGCGTCACGCCAACGATTGAGTCCAAATATGCCAACACGCGTGTAATCTTTGCGGCGAAGGAAACCGACTTCAGGATTAAAGTTCTCGCCAACATGCGTCACGCTACCGGCAAAAGACCACGCCTCGGTATCGCTGGCAGCCGCCAGTCGAACCGCCATGTCGTCGCCACTGAGCCCAGGCGTGTCCGTCTTCGCCACGAAACCAGAAAGGAGTGCATCGTCACCAAGGCCTAACTGCCCATCGACGGCATAGGTTCGGTTGTAATGATTGGGACCGCCGTCGAGCGAGCCATTTTCTTCTTTATTGACGACGAGGAAGCCAAGGCTTGAGCGGTTATCAAATTCTTGACTCACACGCGCAACGCTAAAGTCGGTTTGCGGAGCGACACCAGCCACCTCATCGGCTTGCATATGTAACAGGCCCACGTTTGTAGCATCGCCCACCTTGCCTGAAAGTCGCAGGCCACCCTTGATGGGAATCGCGCTGCCGTCACCCGCTATACCAATGCGTCGACTGAAGAAAAGCTCCATCTCACCAGGATCTCCCACCGTGAATTGCGCAGAGTTCTCTAAGAAAAAAGGGCGCTGTTCAGGTAAGAATAGGCTGAAGCGATCAAGGTTTATTTGGAATTCATCCACTTCCACTTGCGCAAAGTCGGTGTTGTACGTCGCGTCCAGCGTCAAGCTCGGCGTGACACTGTACTTAATGTCAAAGCCGCCATCTTGATCACTCAACGAGGCGATTCTATTTCCGGTTCGCTCGCGCCCTAAGAGATAGGGTGTAATCTTGAAATTTCGCATAGCGGGCGCCTCAATACCCGCTACCTGTCCCGCATCCGCGAGCCGTGACAAGCTGTATTGGCGTGAAATAGGTGCCCAGTACGCGATCTCATTATTGCGACGAATTGTTCGCTGAAAGTTAAAGCCCCAGGTTTGCACGTCCTGATTACCAAAGCGTAGCGAGCGAAAGGGGATTTCAAACTCAGCAGACCAACCATAATCACCAATATGGGTAGCAACACGCCAGTTTGTGTCCCAATTGAGGTTGAAACCACCACTCCCCATCATAGAGCCACTGGCTTGGCGACTTACCTGCGCGTCGTACTCAATTCCTGCCGGGTTAGTCCCAAAGACCAGTCCATTCTGCTGATCCATGAAGCTATCTATAATGAAGCTGACATTATCACCGTTCTCAAGCGACGCATCGCGGCGGCTATCGGCCACGATGATGCCCGAGGGGTCACTGTCATAGGCCACAATCCCGACGTACAGGGTCGTTTCCGTGTAGCCAATATAAACCTCAGTCTCTTGAGTTGAGCGCGTCCCCTCTACCGGGCGCTGCTGCCAGAACCCACTGAGGGAGGGTCGGTCCCACGCGGCATCGCTGAGCACTCTTCCGTCAAGGGTAGGAACTGCCTCCAAACGAACAGCCTGAGCACTGGGCGCAGCGAGCACGCCAGGGCTTTGTCCAAAGCCATACGTGCCTATCAACAAAACGAGGAGGTATCGAAAAACCACTTACAATTAATCCATGGGTCAGACAGGGAGACGCGCTAATGTCTTGCACATTCCAAACAGTTATAAGGATAGCACCCAAATGGTGCGCCTGTGCGAAATTTCAGCCTCAGCGATAGACCAATGGGAGTAAATTGTCACATTCGCACGGGGCACAAAAGGTAAGCTCGAAGTCAAAGGTAAGCTCGGAATCGTCCAGTGTGCTAGCGCTAAGACTGGCTAAGACGACCCAGCGGTGTCGCCTAGCCTTAGTGCCATTCTACAAGCAACGTTTTCTGCTCTGCGGACGCAACCGCAAGCCGGGCAGCGTAATGCCCAAATCGCTCTGAGATTTGATCACGCTTAATTTTCAAAGTCGGCGTTAGCACGCCGTTCTCGATGCTCCAAGGCTCGTAGCTCAAAATAGCACCGCCCATGCGTGCGTGTTTGTCGAGTGTTGCATTGATGGTATCTAAGGTCTGCAGCACCGATGCTTCAATTTCTGTCTTAGGTGCATTGCGCATTGTCTGGGACACGACCGCCACCATGACCGTTTTCGTCATACCCAATCCCAACAAACATTGCTGCTCAACATGCTTGTTACCGGCAAATTGCGCTTCGATCGGCGTCGGCGCGACAAACTTCCCTTGAATGGTTTTGAAGTACTCTTTGATTCGTCCTGTGAGATACAGGAACCCGTCTTCATCCTGCCTAAATCGATCACCCGTGTGTAGCCAACCATCCTGAATGAGCTCAGCTGTCTTTTCGGGCTGCTTGTAATAGCCCGGCGTGCAACCATCGGCTCTGATGGCGAGCTCACCCTCGTCGGTAATCTTGATATCAACGCCCGGGAGCGCCTTACCCAGCGATCCGAGGCGGCGCTCCCCCTCGCGACTAATGATCAAACTCATTGCCTCGGTTTGACCAAAGCCCTCCATTAAGGAAATGCCCACACTGTCCCACCAAGTCATAAGCGGCGCCGGTAAGGGCGCTGAACCCGTCAGATGAAACTCACACCGGTCGAGCCCCAAGGCAGCTTTTACCGCAACGGCCATTTTTTGAGGGTCCGCGGCCTGCGCCGAATCAAAAGCTTCGCGCCCGCCAAACTTTGCAATAACGGCTTGCTGCAGCTGCTCCCAAACGCGAGGCGCCCCAAAAAAGAAGGTAGGACGAGTGCGCTGCATATCGCGACCTAAGTGCACTAAAGCCTCGTTAAAACTTACCGGGGCACCTCGGCAAAGTGCCGTAAACTCGATGACTTGGCGCTCGGCAAGATGCGATAGGGGTAAATAAGAGAAGTAGCTGGGCTCAGCCTCAATACCCAAAAACTCACTGCCTCGCCTGATGGGTATGACATTGCTATCGTGGGTTTGTATGACACCCTTGGGGCGACCCGTTGTTCCAGAGGTGAAAATAAGGGCGATCATGTCGTCGTGCTTGGGCTGGAATGCCGGCCTCTCGCCGTTACCCTCCGCCACTAACTGATCCCAGCTTAGGGACGCCTCAGGTATATCCACGCCCGGCAAACTAACAATATCGATATCGTCAGATAAAACAGCTCGAACACTTGACCAGTTTTCCGCCTCGCCGACAAAAATGGCTTTCGCCTCGCTGAACTCAGCTATGTATTGGGCAACGTCGGCATTGAGCGTCGTAAACAGACCCACACTCACATTCCCAGAGGCCATGATCGATAGATCGGCGAAAAACCAGTGTGCACGATTACGAGACAAGAGAAGTATCTTTGTGTCTTTCTCGTACCGGCGTTCGAGGGCTGACGCTACAGCATATATCTGCCGACGACTTTCAGACCAAGAGTAGTCGTCGCTGCCCTCACCCTTTAAATCGCGCAGCCATATTTCATGAGGCTTCTCCTCAGCCCATTGATCGAGGTAGGCCATGAGCGTGTCATGTTCAAGCATGCTGTCTCTCCCAGTATTTTTATTGTACAGCGCACGCATTTAAACCGAGGGGCTGCCGTTTCGTATCAACGAGCATGCCACATCACGTTATCGAGGCAATATTAGTCAGGAGATTTTTAATTGCGTGTGGTTTTTGCCAGGCGGTCAGAGGGCTGAACAGGGAACGATGCGATTGTAATCCGTGAGCGTCGCCTTTCCGCCCAGCACCCCAAAGTTCTTTCCGGACTCATCAAAAGGCAGGAGCAAAAGCGCACTATTATCCGAAACGAACTCCTCCGTTGGGGGCGTAAAACTCTCCGAGTAGCGCACTGTGCTGCTGATCCGAACCTCATCGATAAGACCATTAAAAACCTCATAATAGCCATCGCAACAGTTGTTACCGCCAATTGCAATATTCTGATAACCCAACTGCGCCGGACGACCGCGCATCGCTTCTTCGCCCACCAGTACGCCGTCAATGTATAACCGCATAACTTGACCATCGAATGTGCTGGCAACATGTACCCATTGGTCTTTAGGAACCGGTGTATTTGAATATAAGGCGCGAATATTATGCAGCGTGCCATCCACGGAGAACCAGGCTTTAAGCAAACCTTCGCGATTAACCGAAAGGCGATACTCGCGTCCCCTAGCGTTGCCAGAGTACTTGTCCACCAAGATCCCAGAGCGAAGATAGCCTTTAGTGAATACGCGCGCCTCGATAGTAAAATTCTCATCGAGATACAACTCTTGCGTACCGTCAATCGTCATTGCCTGTGAGCCTCGAAAGGGATCAAAATCCGCCACGGCATCACAAAATGGCGAGTCATCTGTCAAAACTGAGGGACTATCACAAGCCGCCGCGGCGCCACGACAAGCATCAACGATCTCAGGTGACAAACTATTGGCCGCAGATGAAACTGAGTCGGCATCCTTCACCATAACCGTTGGACTCGCGACAGCGATCGCAGACAAACCGTCTTCGCCAATGGTTATAGCAAGGTCCAACTCAGCCTCGCCTGGCTCTTGGAGGGTGAGCCGATACTGCCCTGGTACAGGCTGAAACGGGAGCTGCAACTCGATAGCCCGAAAACTGGTGTTGGTCACCCTAGGCAGCAAGGGATAAGACGCACCCTCTGCGCCAAAGGTCACCCGCGTGTTCGCCGAATCAAAGAAGCGCCCATAAACCGTTATTTTTGAACCGTCGATACGCACTTGGTCAATCTGCGCTGCATGATCCGCCCACACAAACCCACTAAATAGAATCAGTAACAGAGCTAACCAGAATGTTGACGGTTGTTTCAAACGTGTACACCGGTGTAACAAGGACTTAAATATCACGTCGTAGCAGACACCCTATTGCCCCCGCTACGCAAGATTTCGTGACAGATACATCAAACATACTGATGAGAAAACGACAAATGTTGCAGAGCAACCGCGCCCTGTTTCGCATGACACAGGACACGAGTCACGGGAGCGTTTCCACACAAATACTGGTTCTGACCAAAATATGGTCGACGCCACACCAGGTGATGATAGCGCATTACTACATCGATATAATAATGCATCAGCGCACCGACAAAAGTCGCTTTGCGCTGCCGACCCCTCGATCAATGGGCTAGGTTATTACGGCTTTGTTTCTCAGGTGTTGAACTCGCTCATCGCTTAGGCCAAAACTCTGTAGAACACTATCCGTGTGTTGTCCGTGGGTAGGAGCACCCCTTCCCGGCTCAAGCCTCTCACCCCCAAAGAGGGGCGGTGACAGTACGCGCCGCGACAAACCAGCAACCGGATGGTCATAAATTTCAACCGTGCCGTTCGCTGCAAGCTGTTCTTGCGATAGAACTTCTTCTCTCGTCATCACTTTTGCACAGGGCACATCGGCTAGTCGCAGACGGTCGACCATATCGTCGCACGTCAATGCAGCGCAGCGCGGGGCAACCAGTGCCTTTAATTCTGTGATATTGCGAATCTGGTTTTCAAACGAGTCAAAACGCGGATCTTCGAGCAACTCTGACATATCGATTGCCGTTAAGAATCGCCTTTGAATCTCATAGCTACCTAACGAAATAATTACACTGCCATCACTGCATAGCCACGGGTCGTAAAGGATATCGATCAGCATGGGGCCACGCTCGTGGTCGTCGCTGAGCAACGTATCGTTTTGAAAACCGTCTAGGAAAATAAAGAACAAGCCAGAGTCGATCATCGACAGGTCCAAGTGTTGACCTTCTCCCACTCGCTCACGCATAAACAGCGCACTGGTCACAGCCTGACATGCGGTATAGCCGGTGATTTTGTCGCACAGCAATGTCCGCATAAACGCAGGCTGATCGCCTCGCCCCTGGGCCGCTGCAACACCCGCATGTGCCTGGATCATGGGGTCATAAGCCGGTGCGCCACTGAGGGGACCCTTAGTGCCAAAACCTGATATCGCTGTGTAGATAAGCTTTGGATTAATCGATCGCAAGCACTCTGAACCAAGCCCGAGCTTATCCATAACACCAGGCCTAAAGTTGTGGATAACGACGTCAACAGAGGAAATCATTGTTTTAATGGTTTCAACGCCCTCAGCCGATTTTAAGTCGATACGGAGGGATTCCTTACCGCGGTTGCAGTTAGCAAAGAGTGCGGAGATATCAGCCTTGCGCGCACCGATGTAGCGCATGGGATCACCCATTTCCATTGGCTCGACTTTGATTACGCGGGCCCCTTGCTCGGCCATCATCATAGAAGCGAGCGACGCCGTAATCATCGTGGAAAACTCAAGAATGGTGACGGACTCGAGCGGTTTCATACCGGTACCTATACGTTATTTTTTTCATTACTGACACGCTAGTTGCGCGCTAGCGCACAATCAAGTGAAACCTGCTAGTTCGTAGCTTTGCTCCTGAACGAATCACATCACGAGTATCGGACGGTAGTCATCCGAGTGAGATCAAATGTGATCAGCGACTTTACTACAGAGATAAAACGAGTAACGTTGGACAGACCCAAGGACGGGTAACAACAACAAGGACGTCATTATGCGAGTAAACGCTCTAACCACCGGCGCATCTGCGTCAAAAGAACACCCAACCACCGGCGCTCACTTCCCACAACTTGCATGGGGCAACGGCCAAGAGGTTTTTGCGCTTAGGCTAAGGCAGAGCCCGCCACAACCGCCCGAGCGACTCTTCACGTTTATTGAGGCACCGAATCCTCGCAACCTTTCTCAAACCACCCTTAGAGTGATCGACGCCTTGCTTATTGGCGACTTGAGCCGTATTCGGTCCGACACCTTGTCAGACAGCCTGCGAATCAGTCCAACTACCCTCAGGCGCCGTTTACGTCGAGATTCATTGACCTACCAGCAAATCCTAGACGCCGTGCGGCGCTATCGCTGTGAGGAAACCTTGGCTGGCGATTGGGTTCCAGGGAAATGTCTTGCTTGGGAGCTCGGTTACGCAGAGGTCAACAGTTTTTACAGGGCTTTCCGACGCTGGACTGGCTACAACTACAGCGCGCTTAAGCTTCTACTGACCTAGTAACGGCCCGCAAGACGAGTGTGCGCAGAGCAAAATATACTGAAGTGTGAGCTGTGTAGTACGGTGCCTTCAATGAACGCTTTTTACGCGCCGGCAATGACGGTTACAGATCGCGTGGCACCATGAAATAAGGCGTAATAAGTATTCGTGCTTCGCGAAACACAGCCCGCCCCTTCGCCATTACGTCTTAGTCGGCGGCTTGCACCGTATCGTCCGTTGCGGGTTCAAAACTGCCCAGTTGCTTACCAACCCAGTAGCCTACCCACTCGTGAATGGCAGCAGTCGACGTATCGAGATGTTTGAGTTGCGGCATCCAGCCGGGCACAGCGCCGGGGTACCGCGCGACACGATGATCTGTTGGTGCCGCAGTGACCCTGAAGCCATAGGCAGCGAAAAGTGCTGAGGCGCGCCGCATATGCACAGAGGACGTCACAAGAAGCACATGTTGAGCACTTGCCTTTGCCATAGCCGACACTTCACGGGCATTTTCCTCAGTATTTAAGCTCTTTTCTTCCAGGCTAATGGCGGTCGCAGGCACACCCAACCGCTCCAACAAATCGCTCATACGGCGCGCTTCTGAGACAGGGCCGTTAGCGGCTCCTCCACTGACCACAATCTTTGGTGCCTTGTTTGCATGCCAAAGTTCAGCGGCTGAGACGACGCGATCAGCGGCATGGTTCAAATCACCCCAGCGCCCGAAATAACCCTCGTTCTCAATCCCTCCGCCCAAGACAACAATAATATCGCCCTCTGGCAACTCCTCGGGCGAAAACGCGGGATAGCGGGCTTCAAGTGGCTTGGCAAGTGCCTCTACCCCAAACTCAGTCGAGGGGTAATAGAGCACCGCGAGCGCAAAAAACGTGTAAAGACCGGCTGCAGCACGGTTGCCACGCAGCTGACACAGCAGCGAGAGACCAATCAGGAATACGCCCAATGAGAGCGGGTAGACAAAAAGCGAGAGAACTTTCGTCAGGGTGAACATCAGGCGTAAGGATTCCTCAGTACGATCGTCTCTGCACGATCAGGCCCTGTGGAAATAATGTCAATGGGCGCGCCGACCAAGGCTTCGAGCCGCTTTATGTAGCTCACTGCGGCCGGTGGAAGGTCTTCTACCCGCTGCGCACCAACAGTGGACTCTGTCCAACCGGGTACTTGCTCGTAGACGGGATGCAGATCGTCATAGTTTTCAGCCCCCCCCATCATCTCGTTGCCCTGCGCATCGGTATAGCCAACGCAAATCGAGATCTGCTCGAGGCCATCAAGAACATCGAGTTTGGTCAAGCACAGCCCCGAAATAGAGTTAATTTGAACGGCGGCTTTCAGCGCAACCGCATCGAACCAACCGCATCGACGAGGACGCCCAGTCGTGGCGCCGAACTCATTACCGCCCTCAGCAAGCCGCTGACCCACATCGTCAAAGAGCTCTGTTGGGAAAGGGCCCGAACCGACGCGAGTCGTGTACGCCTTGGTAATGCCCAACACGTAGTCAAGATAAAGTGGACCAAAGCCCGAACCCGTCGCCGTTCCACCCGCAGTGGTGTTTGAGCTCGTAACGAAAGGATACGTCCCGTGGTCGATATCCAGCAGCGAGCCCTGTGCTCCCTCGAACATAATGTTCGCACCTGCTTCACGGTGCTCATGGAGGCGCGTCGTGACGTCTGCCATCATAGGCAGCAACTGTTCAAACTCTTCAAGCGCTGTTGCCAATACCTGGTCAAAATCGAGGGCGTCAGCGCCGTAGTAATGCACCAGGGAATGATTGTGGTAGTCGAGAACTTCGCGAAGCGTATCTGTAAACCGCTTTCGGTCTCTGAGATCCCCAAGGCGAAGTCCGCGTCGTGCAATCTTGTCCTCGTAAGCAGGTCCGATGCCCCTGCCAGTTGTCCCGATTTTCTTCTTGCCACGCTTTGCTTCACGCGCCTGATCTAACGCGACGTGATAAGGAAGAATAAGTGGGCACGCCGAAGAGATTTTAAGTCGCTCTCGAACCGGAACACCTCTCGCCTCAAGCTGCTTAATCTCCTTCAACAGCGCCTGAGCTGAGAGCACAACACCATTGCCAATGAGACACTCCACACCCTCGCGAAGAATGCCCGAGGGCGTCACGTGCAGGACGGTCTTCTCACCGTCTATGACCAGTGTGTGGCCCGCGTTATGTCCGCCCTGGAAGCGAACCACGGCAGCCGCCTGCTCAGTGAGCAAGTCAACAATTTTGCCCTTGCCCTCATCACCCCACTGCGTGCCGAGCACAACCACATTACGACCCATTATTTTTTCTCCACTGGCTTTAGCAGCCATTTTCCTTCAATTCGAACAAGTTGCTGTGAACATCGGGGATCAATGATATCTCCGAGGGACTTAATAACGATGGCACCGGTGCGTCTCAAGTCTGTCTCTTGAACAAGCAGTTCACTGCAATCAACGGCCGGCGAGGCCACGTAGCTACCGTCACTAACGGGCAGCTCAGCGAGCACGGACCACGCTTTCAAATCAATCGCAAAGCCCGTTGCAGGGCGCGAGCGACCAAAAGCTTCCCCAACACCATCGTAGCGGCCGCCTTTTGCAATCGGGGCGCCCAATTCTTTTGCATACAACGCAAACACAACTCCTGAGTGATAGCGGTAACCATGTGCCTCAGTCAGATCGATGTAAATATTGACGTCCGCGTAGCGATCGCAGCAAGCCAATACTGCCTCGAGATCGTCCATCAGTGAATCGACGCCCGGCACGTCTGCAAAACCTTGTCTCGCCAGCGAGAGGACATCGCGCCCACCATGCATACTTGCAAGTAGACGCACTCGCTCGCGCTCATCCACTTGGGGCAGCGTCATTACGAGACGCTCTAATTCAGAAGACGCCTTGCGTGCCAGCAGCGAGAGAACCTCTTCTCGCTGGTCAGGACTAAGCGTTGTGGTGTCCAGCACAAGATCACAAAACGCGACGTGACCAATATCAAAAGTCACCCCCGACAATCCATTTTGGGTAACCAACGACAAGAGTAAATTTACAACCTCTGTGTCCGCTTCGATGTCAGCAGAGCCAAAAATTTCCGCACCGAGTTGCACAGGGCTACGATCCGCTGGTATCGAGTTGGCTACACTTTTTAGCGTCGACCCGGCATAACTGAGTCGAGTAACGCCCTCGCGGCCCAAACTATGCGCGTCAATCCTGGCCACTTGAGGGGTGATGTCGGCGCGCACAGCGAGGGTTTTGCCCGTTTCTCGGTCAGCGAACTTACAGGTGAGCTCATCAAGATCCGCACCCAGTCCCACAAGAAGCGAATCGGTAAACTCCACCAATGGGGGAACCACGTACTCGTACCCCCATCCGGTACAGATATCGAGGAGCCTTCGGCGGCAATGCTCAACACGGCTCGCCTGTTCAGGCAAAAGCTCATCGATCCCATTTGGGAGCAACCATCGTGTTGTGTCACTCATGTCTTAGTTCCAAGCTATAAAAGCCGAGGTAGTGCGCGCAAAAAAAAGGCCGAACCCGCGTATTATCACCGGTACGGCCTTAGATATACAGTGGAAGATTACTTCCCTGCTTTGGGATCTCTTAAATACTGGAAGAACTGACTATCAGGCTGGAGGAGCATGATGTCGCTGCCAGTAGAAAAGGTCTGCTGATAGGCGTTGAGACTCCGCGTGAATGCATAAAACTCGGGGTCGCGATTAAACGAGTCAGCATAAATTCGAGTAGCCGTCGCATCACCATCACCACGGATGATTTCCGCATCTCTCACCGCTTCCGCCTCAATCACTGTTACCTTTCGGTCGGCCTCGGCTCGCATGCCTTCAGCAATCTCCTTACCTTCCGAACGAAGTTCACGCGCTTCTTTTTCCCGCTCGGCATTCATCCGGCGATAGACAGACTGCGAGACCTCATTCGGCAGATCGATCTTTTTTACGCGCACATCAATGACCTCTATACCGAGCTCAGCGAGTACGGTCTCGTTCAGTCGCGCTTTCACCGCTTCCATCAATTGGTCACGTTCACCCGACACCACCTCTTGAACGGTGCGACCCGCCACCTGGTTACGCAGGTCATCGTTGATCCGCTGTGATAACAGAGCGGCAGCGCGGAACTCCTCGCCACTAGTTGCCGTGTAATATTTAGCGGTGTCGACCACACGGAACTTCGCGTACGAATCGACGATGAGTTGCTTTTGCTCCTGTGTAAAGAAACGCTCAGGAGTCGAGTCAACGGTCAGAATCCGTCCGTCGAATTTCCGTACCGAATTCACAAAGGGTGTTTTGAAGTGGAGTCCCGGCTCAAGGTCCGATTTCACAACCTCACCAAACTTCAGAAGAACGCCTCGCTGCGTCTCGCTAATGACATATACCGAATTGCTCAAGACGATAAAGCCCAAGAACAAGAGGGTTCCAAGTAAATTAGATCTAGACATGATTAGCGCCCTCCTCGTCCATTTCGGCTTCCAAGATCACGGCGAAGTTGCTCCGTCACCGCATCGGTAACCTCTCTCAACTGCTGCGATGACAACCCGCGGTTTACCGCTGAGCCTGGGGTCGCCGAATTTCCACCACCGGGGACCAACTTATCGAGCGGTAGATACATCATGTTATTGCCGCCCTCTACGTCGACCATCACCTTGCTTGTATTGGTCAAAACAGATTCCAGTGCATCGATGTAGAGTCGCTCGCGCGTTACTTCAGGTGCTTTTTCATATTCAGAAAGTAACTGATCGAAACGCTGCGCTTCACCCGTAGCCTTAGCGATGACTTGCTGTCGGTAGGCCTCGGCCTCCTCCTTAATACGCTGTGCACGACCCCGCGCCTCTGGAACGATGCCGTTAGCGTAGGACTCAGCTTCGTTCTTCACGCGCTCCTCATCCTCACGCGCTTTAATCACGTCGTCGAAGGCTTCTTGTACCTGCGAGGGTGGGCTGGCGTCGTCGATGTTGACCTTTTGCACCGTGATGCCCGTCGTGTAGGCAACGAGGTATTGCTGCAGCCTGTCACGCACTTCCACCGCAATCTCAGCTCGACCTTCCGTTAACACCAAGGCCATGGTGCCGTCACCAACGACGTGACGCAGTGCACTTTGCGCCGCATGCTGGAGTGATCGCTCCGGGTCACGCACTTCAAGAACGAAGTTTTTGGGATCGTTAATGACATACTGCACCGACATGCTGACGTCGACGATATTCTCGTCTTGCGTCAACATCGTCTCGCGAAACTGTGCAGCGCGCACCTGTGTGATATTCACCCGGCTTATCGTATCGATGCCGCGGGGATACCAAAACAAACCCGGCTGTGCTGTGCGGTTATATTCACCCAGTCGCAGAACCACTGCCCGCTCCTGTTCGCCTATTTGCGTAAGGCCCATGAGGCCCCAAACCGTTACAGCGATGATCGCAAGGATGCCGATCAAGCCACCGGCACCTTTTGAGCTACCACCACCGGAGCGTCCACCGAAGAGACCGTTTAACTGATCTTGGAGTTTTCGCAACGCCTCATCGAGATCCGGCGGTCCTTGATCTTTCCCGCCCCAGGGATCGCGCTGGCGGTTACCGCCACCGGGCTCATTCCATGACATAGTCGTTTCCTCGGTTAAATATGCACACAGTCTAACAAAAGCTTAGAGATTGGGGGCCTGTCATTCACTTTCAAGGCCTAAATTCCGTGCTGCTGTTTCAAACGCGCCCAATCAGCGTCCGGCAAGTGCAGATTTAAAGTGCTGTTACCGTTGTCCAGCCACTCCTCCGCCTGAATAGCACCCAACTCATACAAGGCCGCTCTTAGCTTACCCTGCATGGGGGTTATCTCTACACATCCGGTGAAAAAGCGCCCCGCCAGGCGCTCACCAATCGCATCGCGGAGCAAGTCGAGACCCTCCCCCGTTTTCGCGCTCACAGACACCGTATCGGGTGTTCCATCGCTGTCACGCGTTATCCGGGGCTCACGTTCCAACAAATCGATTTTGTTGTACACAATAAGCTGAGGTATGTCGCCAGCGCCAATTTCCTCGAGAACAGACTCAACCTCAGTTTTTAAAAAAGCTCTATCATCTGCGGCCACATCGATGACGTGTATCAAGAGCGACGCGTTCAGCGTCTCTTCCAGCGTCGCTCGAAATGCCTCCACCAGAGTGTGTGGGAGGTCGGCAATAAAACCGACAGTGTCAGCAATAATAACGCCGCCCAAGCCCTCAACTTCGACACGCGCCAACGTTGGATCGAGTGTGGCAAATAGCTGATCAGCCGCATAGACACCGGACTCAGACCACGTGTTAAACAGCGTCGACTTACCCGCATTTGTGTACCCCACCAACGATACCAGCGGCACCTCTGCGCGCTGCCGCGCCCGGCGATTTTGAGCTCGCTGTTGCCGCACTTTATCTAACCGCGATTCGATGGTGCTCACGCGTGCGCGCAATAAGCGCCGATCCGTCTCGAGTTGCGTCTCACCCGGGCCACGCAGACCAATTCCGCCTTTCTGACGCTCGAGGTGAGTCCATCCGCGAATCAAGCGCGTGCTAACGTGTTTCAATTGCGCAAGCTCCACCTGCAGCTTGCCCTCATGGGTACGCGCACGTTGCGCGAAAATATCGAGGATTAAACCCGTGCGCGCAATGACACGGCACTGGAGATACGCCTCTAGATTACGTTCCTGGCTCGGCGATAGTGCGTGGTTAAAAACGACGAGCTCGGCCTCCGCATTGGCGACCTCTTCAGCGATCTCATCTAGCTTCCCTTGACCCACAAAATATTTCGCCGTGGGCGTGCGGCGGGATCCGCGAATAACAGACGCTGGCTCGCCGCCCGCAGAGCGAACAAGCTCAATAAATTCGCCTAGATCAGGCTCATTCGCACCACCATCGATGGCGATTTGAACAAGTACGGCGCGTTCGCCACCCGAGTGGAGTTCAAAAAACATTGACGTTCGCTACGCGTTTAACAGCGCCGCGTTCAGACTCAATGTTATGCAGCCTCTTCCTCATTCGCCGCGATGGGGATACGTACATTGCGTGCGGGGACCACCGTTGAGATAGCGTGCTTGTACACCATTTGCGAAACGGTGTTTTTGAGCAGCACGACAAATTGATCGAACGACTCAATTTGGCCTTGAAGCTTGATGCCGTTTACGAGGTATATGGATACCTGAACGCGCTCTTTTCTGAGTGCGTTGAGGTAAGGGTCTTGTAGCGTTTGCCCTTTTGACATGGGTGCTCCTTAAAATGTCAGCGGCCGCAAAAAACGAGGCGGCCCAATATCCCCAAAATTGGGGGCGCATAGTCTACTACGACAGCGGTGCCTACAGGTAGTTCCGAAACCGCGCTTTGACCTGCTCTTGTACATTTTTTACACCGCTGTCTACCCAGTGTAGACCAGACCAGCCGCGAAGCCACGTAATTTGACGCTTAGCTAACTGCCGAGTTGCTGCAATGCCCTTTTCTCTGGCGATTTCAAGCGAATACTCCTGCGACAAATGTGACCAAAGTTGTCGATATCCCACCGCACGAACAGCCGGTAAATCGACGTGCAGATCGCCACGCTGATAAAGCGCTGCAACTTCCTCAAGGAACCCGTTGGCGAGCATGTCGTCGAAGCGATGCTCGATCCGCTCATGCAGGGTGCGTCGCTCTGCAGGTGCCAGTGCCACACAAATAGCGGCTCGCTTTTGTCCCTGGGAGCGCTCACGCCACTGACTCATGGGAACCCCAGTTTGACGGTACACCTCGAGCGCCCGAGATATCCGCTGGCTGTGATTCGGATGTAAGGCTTCGGCGGTTATCGCATCAACTACCTGCAACCGCCGGTGCATTTCTGGCCACCCTTGCTCGATTGCCTCTTTCTCGATTGCTGCACGAACATCAGGGTTGGAAGCCGGCATCTCCGAAAGGCCGTCAAGGAGCGCTTTGAAATACATCATGGTACCGCCGACGAAAATAGGTACTTTCCCGCGAGCACGGACGTCTTCAGCTGCCTCCAAGGCACCGTCCACAAAATCTGCTGCCGTATAGATCTCCAGCGGATCACGAATATCAATGAGGTGATGGGGGTAATCGGGTTGAGCGGCGCCGATTTCTAAGCCACGGTATACAAGGGCCGAGTCAACGCTAATCAGCTCGGCATTACACTGTTGTGCAAGTGCAATTGCGGCATCGGTTTTCCCTGCAGCGGTGGGACCCATGATGCAAAGTAGCGGATCTGTCACTTACCGGCCTCGCAAGAACAGCTTATCGAGCTCGTCGTGGCTAAGTTGCACCCATGTTGGTCGGCCATGATTACACTGACCCGAGTTCTGTGTGACCTCCATGTCGCGAAGCAGGGCATTCATCTCGCCAATAGAGAGTGCTCGATTAGCGCGAACGGCACCGTGACAGGCCATGGTGGCCAATATCTCATCGATCCGCGCAGCTAATCGATCGCTGTGCCCTACCTCAGCCAAATCAGCGAGGACGTCGCGCACCAGTTGCTCTGCGTTATCGCGAGCTAAAATAACCGGGATCTCTCGAATCAAAACACTGTCTTCACCAGCGATCTCAATGACCAAGCCCAAACTATCGAAAGCGGAGGAAAACTCCTCAAATGACGCCATTTCAGTGCTCGAAAGGTGCAGCGAAATGGGCACGAGCAGCGGTTGTCTGGCGAGACCGTGAGAGGCTCGCGCAGACTTTAAACGCTCGTAGGTGATGCGCTCATGTGCCGCGTGCGCATCGACCAAGACCATGCCATTAGCATTTTGTGCCACGACGTAAGCCCCATGCAAATGCGCCACAGCAAAGCCCAGTGGCGGCACCTCTGTCCCTGACACAGCTGCCAACGGCGCGGCATCGAGTGGGCGGGACCCGCGAGAGAAAGCAGTTGGAGCAAATGACTGAGGCGTTTGGCCGCGGGAATCAGATAGGGTGGAGGTGCCGGAACTTGATACCTCGGCATCCGAGTAATCCAGTGCGCCAACCGACAGGTTCCTTGGAACCTCAAGTCCCATCGGTACTTGCTCAAACGAGGTAGTCTCAAGCGCAGGTACAGTGGCATCATTGGCATGTTCCCCCGGTCTGACCTCAGCCAGTGTTCGCCCCAACGTACTAAAAACAAACCCGTGCACAGAGCGGCTGTCACGAAATCGAACTTCATGCTTGGTCGGGTGTACGTTAACGTCAACCCGGTTAGCGTCGAGCTCGAGAAATAATGCGTAAGCGGGGTGTCGCCCCCCATACAAAACATCACGGTAGGCCTGACGAACTGCGTGCGTGATGACTTTGTCCTTTACGACGCGGCCGTTCACAAAAAAATACTGCAAATCTGCTTGCGCACGCGAGAAGGTTGGTAATCCGACCCAACCCCGAAGCGATAAGCCGTGCGCCACTCGGTCGATAACAACACTTTGATGCGCAAAAGCATCACCGCAAACACCAATGACTCGCCGTTGAAGATCTGAATCTGAAGAACCTGCGGGCAGCCGGTGAATCACTTTGCCGTTGTGCGAGAGCACAAAGGCCACATCTGGATGAGCAAGCGCCGTTCGCTTGACCACCTCCTCGATGCGCACATATTCCGTGCGTTGTGTGCGAAGAAACTTTCGCCTGGCGGGCGTATTGTAAAACAGGTCTCGAATATCGAGAGTGGTGCCGAGTGGGTGGGCTTGCGGCGATACGCTGACCTGCATGTCGCGCCCCTCACAATAAGCTGCGCGGCCATTCGCGGGTAGATCCGTTGTGTTGGACGTGATCGACAGTTTTGAAACCGAGGCGATAGAGGCCAATGCTTCTCCCCTAAATCCAAGCGTTGCAACGGCCTCTAAGTCTTCGATAGACGCAATTTTGCTCGTTGCATGACGTGCGAGGGCCAAGCTCAGGTCCTCTTCAGCAATGCCGACACCGTTATCCGTAATTCGAATTCGCTTAACCCCGCCCTCTTCAATGTCGATGGTAATAACCCGAGCATGGGCATCGATTGCATTTTCCAGCAACTCCTTCACCACCGAGGCCGGGCGCTCTACTACCTCCCCGGCAGCTATTTGGTTGGCCAGACGATTATCGAGTTGTCGTATTTTAGGCGCAGACATCAGCCGGACTCCGGAAGTCGCAATACTTGACCCACTCGAATCGTACTCGAACTGAGTGCATTGAGAGCCCGCAAATCACCAAGCGACACATCGTAACGACGCGCAATATCAGAAAGCGTATCGCCTCGTGCGACGGTCACTGTTCGAGGGGTGCCAGCAGCATCTGATTTACGGGCAAATACCGTACCCGGCGGCGGGTAGGCCTCAAACCACCGATCTACACCACGGTAAATAGCCGTGGCCATTTTCTCCTGATAGGAGCTGGTATTTAGCGACTTGGCTTCCTTGGGGTTTGAAATAAACCCGGTTTCAACCAGTATCGACGGAATATCGGGCGACTTGAGTACTGAAAAAGCGGCCTGCTCGACCTGCTTTTTGTGGAGCCTCGCAAAGCCACCCATCTCCTCCAGCACCTCTTTACCAACGCTCAAGCTTGAATCCAAGGTGGCGGTCATCGACAAATCAGTCAGCACGCCGGCGAGAACGTCGTCCATTTCTGAAACAGCGACGCCGCCCACTAAATCCGCCGCATTTTCCTTGTCGGCCAAAAACTGTGCGGCGGTTGATGACGCGCCTCGCCTCGAGAGTGCATAGACCGAAGCGCCATTAGCGGACGGATGGGTAAACGCGTCAGCGTGAATCGACACAAATAAGTCCGCCTGATGTTTTCGCGCCAACTCACGACGCCCCTTCAAGCTCACGTAATAATCGCCTGATCGAATCATGACTGGACGGTATTTGGGCGATGCTTCGAGCTTTTTCTTCAGGCGCTGTGCGATCGCCAACACGACCTTCTTTTCTCTGAGCTTGTTGGGTCCCGATGCGCCGGGGTCCTCACCGCCATGCCCGGCATCAATAGCGACGACCACAGGACGACGTGTGTCTACTTGCTCCACTGTCATTGCGGGCACGGCGGGCGGAGCAGTCTTATCGGATACAGAAATATCATACAAATCGAGCACTAAACGGTGGCCTGTTCGCTCATTAGGCTTCAACTCAAAACTTGCAGGCTTGATGCTGGAGGCGAGATCAAAAACAACGCGAAGATCTTCGCCGCCCCTTATACCCGAACGAACCCGCGTAATCGGTGTTCCCTCCAGCGGCAGATCCGTTAGCACGCCCTGTAGGGATGCGCTCTTCACATCAAGAACAAGCCTATCAGGCCCTTTGAGCTCCATTACACTGTGACTTGTTGGGCCTGTAAGATCGAGGACGATTCGCGTGTGATCGGGTGCACGCCACAAGCGAACGTCTTTAACTTCAACGCTCGGACTCGCTTTTACCGGCGCAACCAATAGCGCCAGC
>JBELJN010000008.1:27592-73759 GCA_042090345.1 Halieaceae bacterium
ACCAATAGCGCCAGCGTGATAAGTAGCGTCTTGCCCCATAAATTCGCTCCCGCTTTCACGAGCTCACCCTCTTGAAACACTCGAGAATACCCACACCCTTTTTTGTGCCCGCAGTGAGTGTGATCGCGCGACCCTCACCTCGTGCAGTAAGAGTGACCGTGACGTCAGGTTTTGGCAACCAACCGGCACCGCGGCTTGGCCATTCGATGAACAAGATCGCCTCTCCTGCCAAATAGTCTCTGAACCCCAAAAACTCGAGCTCTTCGGGATCCGACAACCGATACAAATCGAAGTGGCAAAAATGCTGGCTATCCGAGAGTGTGTAAGGCTCGCACAAGGTATAAGTAGGGCTCTTTACAGCACCTTCGTGACCAAGCGCCCTGAGAACACCCCGTGTCAGCGTTGTCTTGCCCGCGCCCAAATCGCCCTCGAGAAACACAACAGCTCCCGGCACAAGGGCGCTACTTAATGTACTCCCCAGCGCAACTGTCTCACTTTCATTGCGTAAGATCGCCAAAATGGGTGGTTCGGTCGTCATGCGCGAAGTGTACCTCGCAGCACCCCTTATCTGTCACAATGTTTCGGTGAATACAGCAAACGATAAAGAAATAATAGCCACGATAAGAGGCTGGGCGAGCGAACTTGGCTTTCAGGATATCGGCTTTACCGGAGTCGATTTAGGCGAGCACGAAGGCTATCTACAAAAATGGCTCGATGCCGGCTACGAGGGCACGATGTCCTGGATGGCGCGGCACGGGACCAAGCGCAGCCGCCCGAACGAATTGGTCCCGGGTACCTGTACAGTAATCTCATGTCGCATGGATTATTTACCCGAGGCCGCTGATTCCTGGCAGGTCATCGCCTCGAGTGAGCGAGGATTCATCTCTCGTTACGCATTGGGTCGCGACTACCACAAACTGATCCGGAGCCGACTGGCGAAACTGGCCGAGCGCATTCGTACTGAACTCGCATCCGGCGAATTCCGTGCGTTTGTCGACAGCGCGCCAGTCCTTGAACGCGCCATCGCCGAGCAAGCGGGTATGGGCTGGATCGCGAAGAACACCATGCTCATCAACGAATCGGCAGGATCTTGGTTTTTTCTCGGCGAAATCTACACTGACATTGCGCTTGTGCACTCTGAACCCAAGCGTGAAAAGCATTGCGGCACCTGCACGGCATGCTTAGACACCTGTCCGACCGGCGCCTTTGTCGCGCCCTTCGTTCTTGATGCTCGGCGCTGCATCTCTTATCTCACCATCGAACACAAGGGCGCCATCGACCCTACTCTGCGGGCAAAAATGGGAAATCGGATTTACGGCTGTGACGACTGCCAGCTTGTTTGCCCCTGGAATAAATTCGCCTCTCTCAGCAAAGAATCCGACTTTGAACCGCGCGGTGACCTCGCCAACCCAGACTTGGCTTCGCTGTTTATGTGGACCGAAGAGGAGTTCGAGCAACGACTTCAAGGATCGCCAATCCGCCGTATAGGGCATGAGAGATGGTTGCGCAATATCGCTATTGCACTAGGCAATGCAGACTCTACAAGCTCCGTTATCGGCGCGTTAAAATCGCGAGAAAACGACCCCTCTGAGCTCGTGAGAGAACACGTGGCTTGGGCACTGACACAACACGCCGAGCTAGACGATTCACCACAGAGCATGGCAGTGCAATTTGACCCCGCTTCAGATCAATCCCAGTGATACAAGGCGGCACAACGCGGGAAATGCTTGGGTCTCTCAACCTTGGATCAGCTGGCCCCGGTAATAGCGTAACTCTTCGATAGACTCCCGAATATCAGCCCGTGCCTCATGCGCATTTTTCTTTGGGTGCGCTGGAAGGTCAGGGCGCCAATAGCCAGCGAGTAATTTAAGCGTCGTTACATCGAGATTTCTATAGTGAAAAAACGCCGCTAGCTCGGGCATGTGCCTCGCCATAAATCGCCTATCTTGGCCGATGGAGTTACCGCACATCGGTGACGTATTGGGCTCAACCCATTCGTTGTAAAATTGGAGCGTCAGCTCTGTTGCCGCCGCCTCATCAAATGAGCTCGCCCGCACACGATCGATCAACCCTGACTCGCCATGCGTTCGGGTATTCCACTCATCCATGCGAGCAAGCGTCGCATCGCTTTGATGAATCGCTATCACCGGCCCCTCTGCCAGCACCTCTAGGTCAGTGTTGGTCACGATGCTGGCGATCTCGATCACGACGTCTTCATCCGGATCGAGACCTGTCATCTCCATATCAACCCAAATCAATCGCTGCTCGTTTTGCATGAGCCCCTACTCCACAAAAATTTCAAATCACGCGTCAGGGACAGGGTACACTGATCGAATGGGAAATCGGCGACTTACGGACAGGCAGCGACGGCAAATCGAACAAAATGCGGCTAAACGCAGGGAAAGCTCGTTGTCCGGAGAGGGTGAAGATTCAAACGGAATCATCATCGCCCGATTTAGCAAAGCAGCCATTGTCATGGATGAAAATAATGACGTGCATCGGTGCCACCTTCGGCCAAACCTCGCGCACCTCGTGGCGGGAGATCGTGTGCTTTGGCAGAAAAACGAGCAGGGGGGCGTTGTCTCAACCCAGCTCGAGCGTCAATCTGAAATAAAACGTCCCGATGTTCGAGGACAGCTTAAAGCGGTCGCGGCAAATGTTGACCTAATCGTCATTGTGATAGCACCAGAGCCCGAGCCCTTTGGTAACTTAATCGATCGCTATTTAGTGGCTGCGCATCTCGCCGGTATCGACACAGTTATTGCACTCAATAAGTCTGATCTCGTTGCAACAAATAAGGAAAGTCGAGCGCTTTTGAAACGCTACGAAACCATTGGGCATACTGTTATCGAGACAGGGCCAGCCGACCAGTCGACCAGCGCCCTGAACGATTTACTGGGCGATCAAACAGCGGTCTTTGTTGGTCAAAGCGGCGTTGGGAAATCGTCTATGATCAACCGCCTCATCCCTGACCAAGAACTGCGTGTTGGCGCCCTTTCGGAAAGCGTTTTGAAGGGTAAGCACACAACGACAACAACCGAGGTCTTTTTGCGACCCGAGGGGGGGCTTATTATCGACTCTCCGGGCATTCGCGAGTTTGGGCTGCAACATGTGGCCCCTGAGGATGTTGCGCCGGGATTCAAAGAGTTTCACCCCTTCATTGACCATTGCAAATACCGAGATTGTCGGCATCTGGTTGAGCAGGGCTGCGCCGTTCTGGCTGCATTGGACGCAGACTCTATTTCGAAAGAGCGATATGACAGTTTCGTGAATATTGTAAAAGACATCGATACGAAATCGTACTGAGCTCATTTTTTCGCATAGACTAAAGTGATGACGACCCCGGGTGTTTTGCTTCGAGCGCTCTTTGCGCACTTGTTGCTCGCAGCTACCTGCGCAGCCCTCTCCGCAACGGCACTTGCGGATCCCGGTGCTGTGCAAGAGCTCGGCGCTGTGCAAGAGAAGGCACCTCAAACCGACGTATTAACAGAAGACAGTGTCGCACCAAAAGAGTCTGGATGGGTCGATTCTGGCCACCGTTTCGCGACCGATCAAACCATGGCGCTTACTCGCTGGGTCGACAGCTTCTTTGGTGATATTGAGGGTGACGCGGAAATGGCAGAGTCGCGCCTCAGGGTGAAGCTCAGCAACCAATGGGACGCACGACTTCCCAATCAGAATCGCGTCACCGTTGGCGGTAAAATAGACCTGCCGCGTCTCGCCAATCGCGTCGACCTGGTATTTAGAGGTGACGACCCCGACGAGCTGATTCGTGGCGATCAAAACGACCCCTCACAGAGTCAGGTAGGTATTCAGGTTAACCTGGACGAAAGCGCCAGCGGCAAGCACCGTACCGACCTTACCGTTGGTCTATCAAGTTCGGGGCCCAAGCCGGGATTTAAATACCGCTATCACACAGCCGTAAGCGCCAACTCAGCACTCCGATTTTCACAGCGGGCGCAATACGACCTTGACGACGGAGCGTATGCAACGACGAAGCTGGATGCCGACTACGTCTTATCGGAAACCTCTTTGTTACGAACACAAAATCGTGTTTTGTATGGGCGTGACGCAGAGGGAATCGAATGGTCGACGAATTTTGGCCGGGTACGGCAGTGGACTGACGCAGAGGGGTTTGAGCGCGCCTCGTTTTTGTATTTTGAGGTGCAAGGCCAAACTAAACCTTACAGCCACGTGAATAACTATCAACTTGGTCTTCGGTTTAGAGCACAGGAACTGCGCAAGTTCTTGTTCTTCGAACTCGAACCCACGTTTAACTATCGTATCGACGAGCCTTATGCTAAGCGAAAAGGTGCTTGGGCCGTTGAAGCGCGAGTTGAGTTTCTGCTCTTTGACTGATCAAAAACTCCGAGCACAAAACATAACTTAGCACTGTTAACGGGGACCAGCGTGCGAGATGCCGCCCAGCTCGCGTTTAGTAGGGATGCCTCTTCTGACGACAGGGGGCGTCAGCCCCTTGTCATCACAAGTTTTCCTCAGCAAATGCCGCGAGTCTCGATCTGACAATGCCATTGATATGCATAATGCCCGCGTGGGGATAGGGCTTCGCTCGCTCTACTAAGTAAGTCAGCCCGGACGTGAGCGGCGATATATATTTGTTGTCGATTTGGGCGAGATTGCCCAAGACAACGATTTTCGAATCGGCACCCACTCGGCTAATGATGGACTTTAGTTGAAACTGCGTCAGACCCTGAGACTCATCGATAATAATGTAGGCGCCATTGAATGAACGGCCCCGCATGAAGTTCAGTGACTTGAATTGAATATTCGCACATTCCTTGACGTAATCGATGCTGCCAAAGGCACATTCATCGGCCCCGTGTAAGATTTCGAGGTTGTCGTCAAACGCTGCCAGCCATGGCGCCATCTTCTCCTCTTCGGTACCCGGCAAAAAACCGATTTCCTCAGCCATTGGCGGCGTCGATCTGGCGACAATTAGTTTGTTGAATTTTTTCTGCTCGAGAATAGCGTGCAGGCCATAGGCGAGCGCCAATAAGGTCTTTCCAGATCCAGCCGGCCCCGTCAGTACCGTCATATCGAGATCGTCATTATCCAAAAGGCGCATAGCCATCGCCTGCTCTAAATTCCGAGGGGCCAGTCCCCAAAAACGCTGGTTCATAAGATTATCACGGCTATCGACGGCCACGTAGACATAATCAGCGTCAACGTGATCAACGAAGGAGACAAAACCGTTGTCGTCGTAGAGGAATTGGTTGGGGTAGGCCTCCGGCAATTCCACGCGCGGAATCCGATGTAAGGTGATACTGCCCTCTCGGACCGTATCCACTTCGAGAATGCCATCCCAAAAATCACCCGCGCTCTTTTTATAGCCTGTGGCCAAGAGGTCGATATCATCGAGTACTCGATCATGCCGATAGTCCTCAACATGCTCCAGGCCCGATCCTTTGGCCTTGATTCGCATATTGATATCTTTGGTTACCAGACAGACAAACTCGCCCGGATGTTCGCTTTGGTATTTCAAAGCAACATTGATAATGCGATTGTCATTCGCCTGATCTTGAGTGCTGTCTAAAAACGGAACGTTGTCACTCGCATCGAGTAGCTGATCGGGGAAAATAGCAAGGCGTCCCAAATCACCCGACAGAGTAGAACCCGGAATATCGACACCCGCTTGGATCGCTTGCGGCGCAGCAGAACCCACAACCTTGTCGATCATTTGAATAGCGATCCGAGCCTCTCTGCTAACCGATTTATCGCGACGGTCTTTGATGTGGTCAAGCTCTTCGAGCACCGTCATAGGGATCACAACGCGATGTTCCGCAAACGCCGTTATCGCTGTCGGGTCATGAAGTAAAACGTTGGTATCCAACACATACGTCTTAATGCCGGCAGGCGCGAGCTTAGATAAGTCATTCGGCAGGGTTACGGATTGCTGCATAGAATCTCCAGGCGCTGAGTTAAAAAACGGATCAGAAACACGTGAGGCACGTTCAAAGAACGTCCCCAGAAGCGGGCCGCAGGACGGTTATAGTGTTTCTTTCGGGATAATGGAAAGTTGAGCGCCGTTAAGACATCACAGCGTCGGCGGATGGAACGAAGCGTCAAGGCTTTAGGTCTCGGCGTCATTACCAATCAATCGTCCTACTCTCTCCATTTCGGGCCCATTCAGTAAAACCACACGCGTATCGCATGTCAATCGGCGTTTGATGAATTTTTTGTTCGCCATAAAAACGTGAAAAATCGCCGTCTGTCAGCTAGGATTTGGCTTTGGAAGATGAACTCAACTAAGCGGGTAAAAAAACAACGTGCTGACTTTGTGAAATCACCGCTTTGAAGTCAGAACGAAGATACAGACGCCTAACCCGTGTGCACTCACTTCACGCTCTAATGTGAGTGCGAAAACAAGACCGCCGCAAGCATGACGCAAGAGACTCGCCCATAAAATGCTAGATAAAAACGCCCTCACACAGCTTCAGGGCCTCAAAGATCAAATCGAAGCCGACAAGGAATACGCCGAAGGCATCGTCAAGGCCACGCGGCATCGATTTGGTTTTGTTGTCCTTGATGACAACCGCGAGATCTTTCTAGCACCCGACGAGATGCAGCGTGTGCTTCCTGGCGATCGTGTCTCCATTGTCATAAAGCCGGTTGCGTCAAACGACAAAAAGGCCAAATCCCAGACAGCCGGGGAGTTAGAAAAACTTCTAAGCACAAGCGTTGATTGCTTTGTTGGCGAAGTTGTTCAAAAAGGAAAGGCTTTTTTTATTGCTCCCGATGTACCGGAATTAGCCAACTTCACTCGATGGCTATTTATTCCTCCCAACGCGCGATCTGGAGCTAAGCAGGGCGACCTCGTTCAATGTCAGTTGCAACGGCACCCGTTTGGCGATGGCAAGCCTGCGGTAAAAGTACTTCAAAACCTAGGTAACATGCATACGCCAGGAATCGAGAACGAGTACTGCGCATTGCGCGCGGGCATCGCTCGATACCTGCCAAAAACGTCTGTTCAATCGCTGGACCAGGCATTAAAAACGATGCCTGACACAGCTGCAGCGCGGACAGACTTCACCGCTCTGCCGCTAGTAAGTATTGACGCTGCATCGACTACTGACATTGATGATGCTATCTGCGCAGAGTCGATCGAAGAGGGCTGGAAACTCAGTGTGGCGATTGCAGATCCGAGTGCTTTGATCGGGCACTCCAGCTCGATGACAAAAGTTATCGCGGAACGGGGCACCTCGCACTACTTCCATGGCACTGCTATTCCCATGTTGCCTGACTCGGTTTCCAAACCGGCCGCGCTTGCACCCGCCGAAAACCGCCCTGCCATTATTTGTCAGCTGACAATTGCCGCAACGGGTGAGACCTCAAATGCCTCGCTCGCGCTTGGCACTGTGTGCTCGAAAGCTAAGCTGAGTTACCAAGAGGTCGATGGTATTATTGATGGCAACACTGACCACGACATGTCGGCAGAGATCGCCACCTTACACGCTTGCTTTCAGGCCCTGAGGTCTTGGCGCGAGCAGAACGAATTAGTGATTGAGCACCGAACCGACTATCGATGGATACTCGATGAGACCAAGCAGATCGGGAGCATTGAGCCTGTTGCAAAACGCACCTCACAGATCCTCGTCGAGGAGTGCATGGTCGCCGCGAACAAAGCGATTGCCAATGAACTGAGAGCCTCGGATAAGCCCGGACCTTTCGTAACGCATGCCGGCATTCGCCGCGACAAAAGCGATGAGGCAAAAGAGTTCTTAAGCCGCTTTCTGCCGGAGATGGCTGAGACAGACTTTTCTACCATCGAGGGCTTCCGCGCACTGATCAATGCGCTGAACGCCGCCACGGATGAACGTCCGCTGAGAGCGATGGTTAACAGATTGATGGCTCGAGCTAGCTTCAGTGTTAAAGCGGCTCCGCATATGGGAATGGCAGTTCCCCTCTACACAAACGGCACCTCACCTCTGCGCAAGGCGCTCGACTACTGCGTGCACCTTCAGCTCAAAGCGATGCTTGGAGATACGTCCGTAACACCCGCTCAAGCGACAGTCTTCGATGCGATTAACCAAGCCAGTGCAAAAAATCGCCAGGCGGTCAACACAGCTCAAAACTGGCTAACGTGTAACTTCCTGAACAAGCTTGCAGCAGGCGGAGAAAATCAGTTCGACGCGTCTGTCGTTCACATCAACACCTCCGGCTTCACCGTCCGGCTCGACAAAAATGGCTTGGAAGGCGTCGTCGATTTGCGTAGCCACAACGATAAGTTCAGTTTTGATAAATGGGAAATGTCGCTCAAAAGTAAAAACGCCCGTTTTGCGCTGGGGCAACAGATTAGGGTCGAGTACCAGCCGGCAGAAAAGCCTCGTGGCACACAAGCGGCTTTTTCGATTTTGGCATCAAGCTCAGTCACGGCACCGGACTCCAGTGCCACTGATGACACACAAAAAACCTAAACCGAGGTCTAACACGCCTTTCAAACCATCTCGTTCGCAGGATCATTCCACCATGGCCAAGCTTCATCCCGTAAAAGAACTACTGACAGACGGATCGCTTATCGGCACAGAAATCACCGTCAACGGTTGGCTACGCTCCAAACGTGATTCAAAGGCCGGTATTTCATTTTTAGCCGTAAACGACGGTAGTCACTTTGACAGTTTGCAGTGTGTCGCACCCCAGGATTTAGACAACTACGAGTCAGAGGTACTAAAGCTATCCACCGGTTGTGCGGTCTGCGTTACGGGTCAATTAGTTGCGTCACAAGGCGGCGGGCAAACCGTTGAAATTCAGGCCTCAAGCGTTGTCTTAATCGGCGACGTCGATGACCCTGAGTCGTATCCTATCGCGAAGAAACGCCACACGTTTGAATACCTTCGTACCCAAGCACACCTGCGAACGCGAACAAACACATTTGGTGCCGTCACTCGGGTGCGTCACACCGCAGCAAACGCTATCCATGATTTTTTCCACAGCGAAGATTTTTACTGGGTCAACACACCCATTATTACGGCAAGCGATTGTGAAGGCGCCGGCGAATTATTTCGCGTCAGCACTTTGGATCTGAACAATCTACCGCGTAATGACGAGGGGCAAGTCGATACGGCGCAGGACTTTTTCGGTGGTGACGCCTACCTCACAGTATCGGGCCAGCTTGCCGTTGAGTCTTACTGTCTCTCCATGAACAAGGTTTATACCTTCGGTCCGACATTTCGCGCAGAGAACTCCAATACGTCGCGACACTTAGCTGAGTTCTGGATGGTAGAGCCGGAAGTAGCCTTTGCTGACTTAGCTGACAATGCAGCACTTGCAGAGAGATTGTTGAAGTCGGTATCCGCGCGGGTGCTGAACGACTGCGAAACGGATCTCGGCTTTTTTCAACAGCGCATCGATAAGACAGTGCTCGAGCGCTTGGGGAATATTGTTGAAAACCCCTTTGTTCGCGTCACCTATACCGATGCGATCGACATTTTGCTGAAGTCAGGCAAAAAGTTCGAATACCCCGTCAAATGGGGAATCGACATGGCCTCCGAGCACGAACGCTTCCTAGCCGAGGAGCATTTCAAGTCACCCGTGGTCGTCACCGACTACCCGCGCGATATAAAAGCATTTTACATGCGCCTAAATGATGACGAAAAAACCGTGGCCGCCATGGACGTCCTTGCGCCGGGCATTGGTGAGATTATTGGGGGTAGCCAGCGCGAGGAGCGGCTCGATGTATTGGATGCCCGAATGGACGAGGGGCTCAAAGAGACGCTTTGGTGGTATCGCGATCTACGCCGCTACGGGACGGTGCCGCATGCGGGCTTTGGTCTTGGCTTTGAGCGGCTCGTCGCTTATATCACCGGCATGGAAAATGTCCGAGACGTCATTCCATTTCCCAGAACACCAGGAAACGCCGACTTCTGATCAACGAGTCATTGAGGCCTAAAAGGCCGCTTCTCAGTGTTTCGCTATCTCGAAGGATAAACATGTCACAGCATAAAAAAGTCGCGCTTCTTCTTACCGGCAATGAACTGATGAGCGGTGATACCGTAGACAGTAATTCTTCGCGGATTGCCATCGCACTGGGGGAACGGCAAATCGCGATCAGTAAAAAGATTACGGTAGGTGACGATGAAGGGTTGCTCAGAGAAAGCCTCAGAGCGCTTTGTCAGGACGCAGGCGTTGTCATCATCAACGGTGGCCTCGGCCCCACCGAGGACGATCTGACAGCAGACGTCGTTGCCGACGTCTTAGGGGAGCGACTGACTGACCACCCAAAGGCGATCAAACACCTTGAAGAATGGTGTGAGAAACGCGGTCTAGAACTCAACGCGAGCAATCTTAAACAAGCGCATTTACCTGAGTCCGCGGACATCGTTGACAACCCTATTGGCAGCGCTGTCGGTTTTGCAGTCGAAATAGGCGAAAGCCTAGTCATTACCACGCCTGGTGTGCCGGTGGAGCTAACAGCCATGCTGCCTGAAATAGGTCAACGCGTTGCTCAGCGCGTGGGCTCGGGCACCACCTATATACGCCGGCTTCAAACATTCGGCATTGGCGAATCCACCATTCAAGAATTAGTCAACGAACGAGATCAAGATTGGCCAGAAGGGGTGGTCCTGGGGTTTCGTTCAGGCTTACCGCAACTCGAACTAAAACTGCAAGTTGATGACGAAGCGCTTATTGAAAAGCGCGACCAGGCTGAGCAGCTACTCCTTGAGCTCATTGGCGATCACGTCATTGGAGAAGACAGCGATCAGCTCGCCATGGCGCTGCAGCGTGTATTAGTTAAAAAGCGCATGACGTTGACCACGGCAGAGTCGTGCACGGGTGGCCTCATTGCCTCACTGATTACAAAAGAAGCGGGATCGTCGCAGGTATTTGGAGCCGGCTTTGTTACCTATGCCAACACGGCTAAGCAGCAGGTACTCCATGTCTCTGAGGACACACTTAATAGCAACGGTGCCGTCAGTGAAGGGGTTGTTCGCGCTATGTTGCTCGGCGCATTAACAAAAGCAGTTGCGGATATCGGTATTGCCGTTTCAGGCGTTGCCGGCCCAGGTGGTGGCAGCGAGGACAAGCCCGTAGGCACGGTGTGGCTCGCCTGGGGTACAAAGGACAAAAACGAGGCTATCCGGTTGCAAATCCCCGGTTCTCGCGAGCGATTTCAGATCCTCGTTGCTGCGATTGGCCTTGATCTTATGAGACGGCAGCTCTTGGAGCTCCCGCCGATTCCTCACTACATCAAGCGATTTGTTTATCGGAGTGCGTGAATCGTTCGCAGGGCACGACGAGTTCAGACTCAAATTAGGGTTGTAGGCGCGATAGTCGCCATTGATCTGTGCCCTGTTCGGACGGCTCTGAAACGTAAACAAAACGATCGTGAAGCCTGTCGCTACCGCCCTGCCAAAATTCAATCCGAGTAGGCTCTAAGCGAAATCCACCCCAGTGCGGGGGTCGCGCAACGTGATCGCCATGAAAGCGAGCAACGGTGGCGTGAAACTGTTGTTCTAAGGCATCACGGCTCTCAATCGGCTGGCTTTGCTGTGATGTCCATGCGGCGAGTTGACTGGCGCGCGGTCGCGCCGCGAAGTATTGATCAGATTCCTCTTCAGACACTTTCCGCACAACACCCGAAATACTGACTTGACGATCAAGCTCATTCCAGGGAAATAGCATCGAGGCCTCGTCACAGTGAGAGAGCGCAACAGCCTTGTCGCTTTTATAATTGGTATAGAAAACGAACCCTCGCTCATCGACCCCTTTTAGAAGTACAAAGCGTTGGCGCACCATGCCGCCAGGGTGCACAGTCGCCACAACGCAGCCGGTTGGATCGGCGAGCCCTGCCGCCGTCGCATCTGCCTGCCACTGCTCGAACAAGGCCATTGGCTGCTCAGGTAACGCACCGCGCCGCAGCCCACCCTTCGTATACTGTCTGCGAAAGTCTTTGAGTTCCATATACCCTCCTGAAGTGGCAATGGTAATCGATATTGCAAAGGTATTGCGGAGCAAGTCGCGTTTACGATATTGCACGCTCACTTCTCAGAGGGTGGTCAATATGAGGAGCAACCTGTGTTAATTTCCTCTCTCGTATTTTTTGGAGCACGTATTGATGCGTCTAACTCGTTTATTTCTCGCCTTCCTGATTATCACAAGCCCCATGAGGAGCTTGGCGCAGAGCGAGAGTCAAGGGGGCCCGTTGATCGACTACGGAACGCGATTCATACCTGCAATCGCGTCGCGGGGCATGGTGTCAGGCCCTGAGAAATTAGCCTCAGAAGCCGGTTTGGCTATGTTAAAAAAAGGCGGTAATGCGATTGATGCGGCCGTTGCGACCGGCTTTGCGCTTGCTGTAACGCTGCCGCGTGCCGGCAACATCGCAGGCGGCGGATTTATGCTAGTCCACCTCGCTGACGCTGACGAGCAAGTATTCATCGATTATCGCGAAATGGCGCCGGCCGCCGCATCTCGAGATATGTTTTTAAATGAAGACGGGACGGTCAATAAGCGCAAGGCATACAACAGTGTCAGTGCCGCTGGAATTCCCGGGACCGTTGCGGGACTCATTCATGCACTTGAGCAGTACGGCACGCTTGATCTAAAAACAGTGATGCAGCCCGCCATCGATCTTGCAGAGAAAGGCTTTGCGGTGCCTGCAGCGCTTCACCTGAACTTGCGCTCTGCGGCAAAACGCCTCGGCCGCAACGAAGAGGCAAACCGCATTTATCTCGGAGGGACGGGGACAGCTCCGGCAATGGGCACGTTGTTCAAGCAGCCTGATCTTGCCGCCACGCTCAAGCTTGTTAGAGATAAAGGCTTCGACGGATTTTACAAAGGTAAAACGGCCACGCTTATTGCAGCAGAAATGCAGCGCGGCGGCGGTGTTATGAACGCCGACGATCTCGCAAGCTACCGCGCAATCGAGCGAGAACCCGTTCGCGCCTCGTTTAGAGGGTATGACATTGTCAGTGCGCCACCCCCCTCATCTGGCGGCGTGCATGTGTCTCAGATTTTGAAGCTTTTGGAGCCCTACCCCATCGAGGATATGGGTCATAACAGCGCGGCCTACCTACATTTGCTAATCGAATCGATGAGGTTGGCTTATGCGGATCGCAGTGAATACCTCGGCGATCCAGATCGAACGACGATCCCTATTGCTACGCTCACGAGTGAGCCGTATTTGGAAAAACGTCGGGTGCTTATTAAGGACGACGAGGCGACGCCCTCAGAAATCATCAAGCCGGGCGACGTTGACGATTATGAAAGCACTGAGACGACCCATTTCTCTGTTGTCGATCAGTTTGGCAATGTCGTCACTAACACGTACACCATCAACTTTAGTTTTGGCTCGGGTATTGTGGTCCCCGGCACGGGCATGCTGCTTAACAATGAGATGGATGACTTTGCAGCAAAGCCTGGATTTCCAAACGGTTATGGCCTTGTGCAAGGCGAGGCAAATGCGGTTTCAGCTGGCAGTCGCCCCCTATCGTCAATGACACCCACTTTGGTTTTCAAAGAAGGGAAACCATGGGTCGCCACTGGCAGCCCTGGAGGCTCGCGCATCATCACGGCGGTCGCTCAAACGCTGCTAAACCTCATGGCATTTGATATGACACTCGGCATGGCTACATCTTCCCCGCGCATACATCACCAATGGATGCCGGATATGGCGATGGTAGAGCCCGGTATTTCAGAGGATACAATTCGCATCCTCGAAGAGAGTAAACACAAGATTTTACGCTCGAACAGCACGATCGGGCGCGTAAATTCGGTGCAAATCGAAGATGGGTGGTTTTATGGTTACGCCGACCCCAGACGACCCGGCGGTCATGTCGCGACCTGGTAAATCAACTTATCGATCGCACCTTCATGGTTTGGCGACCCACAGCAACAAGGTCGCCATTTGAATCCCAAATTTCACAGTCCTGCTCCGTCACACCACGGATCAGGGTGTGCGAGCGCGCATGACATAAAATAGGCCCCGGCGCCGGCGCGCCCCTTAACTGAATCGTCATCTCCACGGTTGGCACCCACCCTAAGTTGGGAACTAAGGTAAATGAGGGCGGCGGTATCATGTCGCCAAACATCAGCAAATCGATTACGCCAATCGGTGCGCCATCGACGTGCTGCATATAGGCAATAAACTCTCCGGTGCCTGTCGGCTCCTGGCTGTCAAAAAACTCCCGCCCTTTGACGATCCGCGTATCAATCGTGCTGTGTATTTCTAGAACGTTATGCGCAGGCACGTCGACAGCATCAAAGGACGGTACATCTGGCATGGTCATGACAGTATTGGTTGGGCCCTTCAACTTATCGAGGTCGGTATACGCCGCGTTCGCGATCACCTTAAGACTACCCTCTTGGTACATCCGTGCTGTGGCAAATTGAGTGCCTTTGCCCAGTCTCAAAATTTCGACGTGAATTTCTGCCTCGCCCAAAGTAGTAGGCTCTAAATAAAACGCATTAATCGATAGTGGATCTGCACCAGACAAGGACTGAGAAATCGCACGCCCAACAATAGCCAGTACATAACCACCATTCGGCACACGCCCTATTCTCCAGCCTTTTTGCAAGCAAGCTTTCCAACGATGGTTACCGATTTCTTCGAGCGATGTGTCGTCTACAAACTTACCCATGGGCCTTCCTTCCTCCTCACTTTGCTCATCGACTGTCCAGCTCTCGCCCAGACGGTGGATGCGCACGAAGTGTACATGCCCCAATACAAGACGTAGAGATTTAGATAGAACTATCTCTATACTGGGTTGCACACAAAGAGGACTGACTCGTGAAAACGCTTTCGATAAGTCTCGTCATAACAACCGCTCTCGCTGGCGTCTGTGCGACGCCCGCATGGGCCAATATGGCGGTGTACGGCGCTTACGATCCGAGGCAGCAAGAGTCGCTTTGGAATACCGCCATTGACCTACAAGCTCAAGGCCGCCACGAAGAAGCGATTCCGGTGCTAAAGCAGGCAACCCACCTTAGTCGTATCAGCGACGGATTAAATGCTGCCAGCCAGCTACCCTACGTAAGAGCTGAAATTCAAAGTTACCGTGCCCTAGATGAGTTGGCATTGGCCGACGAGCGTCACGCGTATATGTCACGCATTGAAAAGCAGGTGCTGCCCTCCGGCCCTGAGAAAATCGATGCACTACTCCGGCAGGCCGAGTGGCATCAATATGCGCTCTTAGAAGATATGGATGAGGAGGAAGCAATCCAAGCAAGAATGGGGAAAGCGTGGAATTTCTATCGCAGAGCACTCAATGAATCGGTTGCCACCTATGGCGAAAACTCCGAAGAGTTGCTACCGGCACTCCACGGTATGGTGCGAGCGCAATATCTCCTTGCCGGCCACCAAGGCGTGGGCGCCGCTATGCCTGGCAAAATGCGGCGCGAGCGCACCTCAGCCAGCCAATCTAAAAGCTCCTTCAAACGAGGCATCTCACTATTAATAGCTATGCAACAGCTCAATCGCGATCGATTGAAGGTCAGCCGGGAAGTTCAGGCTGAAGACCTTGTCCGCATGGGTGATTGGGCTTGGTGGACCGGCAATCGCACGTTTGCACTCGAGTTCTACGGCGACGCCATCAGACTAGCCAATGGAGAGGTGCTAAATCGAGGACCTGAAGCAAATGCTGACCTCGCAGATGCCGAAGCTGTGAAAAACGCCTTGGCTGCTACTGATGCCGCTGATGGTGGGCCCGCGGTGGAGAACACCGATCCAGAAAACACTGATCCCGAAAGCACTGATCCAAAGGACAAAGCCCCTCAAACCGAGCGCGCTGCAGACCTCGCCTCGAATGACGAGAGCACCTCAGTCGATACAACTAATGCCATAGACGGCGCCTCGCCAGCCTCTAACGAGACTCAGAGGGAAACCCTCGATGGGGCTGCTTATGCTGAAACCACTCGCACGCACGCTGAGAAAAAAACGGATTCAACGGTCAGCGCGGCTGGGGAGATGAACCTCGCAATCGATGAGGCGCCCGACCAAATAGCAAAGACCGCTCCTGAGACAGCGGGTGGCGATCCAGCGACACAAACCTTTCCCACATTCAGTATATTAGAAGCACCTGTGCCATTACCGGCAATTGAAGGATTAGGCCCAGTGCTTAAGGTAAAGACAGAGCCTGCCACCGAGGCTGACCTGATTGTGACTTTTACCGTTAACGCTAACGGTAAAGTTGATAACCTAGAGCGCGTGCAGGTGCCTGTCACGAATACTAGGCGCAGTCCTGACCGGGTCTTGAGAAGACTGCGAAGACTGCGATTTAGGCCCGTCTTTGACGCTGGTGAACCAGTGGAGAGCGCACCCATTACCTGGGTATTTGGTCCTGAGCATTGGGCATCTCCCTACGATTCGACCACGGAGGTTTCAACATGAATGGACAGTTTCTGAAATGGTTTCCCGCGGCCGTCGTATCCTTACCACTCATTGCCGGTTGTCCGTCTGCCAGTATGCCAACTACGCCGTCGACGCCTTCAATACCCTCGGCCTCGATGCCCTCGCCAAGCAGCTCAGGATCGAGTGGCTCATCCGGCAGCCGCTCTTCGAGTAGCAGTTCCTCGAGCAGCACGAGTGGCGGTGGCGCAAGCTCATCTTCCAGTGGATCTTCGGGTAGTGCCGCCGGTAGTTCAAGCAGCTCCTCCGGGAATTCCTCAGGAGGCGGCAGCAGTTCAGGCGGAGGCATGCCAAGTGGTGGTTCAACGTCTGGCGGTGGGATGCCGGGGAGCTCTACACCCAGCGGTGGTGCCTCAGGAGATCAAACCGCGGGCACCGGCGGGGGATCATCGGCCGGACCAGCAGCAGGGGGCAGTAGCAGTTCGAGTCCAGGTACTTCAGGCGGTGATCCCGGCTTCGGTGACGCCGCGGGTGGTGATCTATCGCTGCCAAGCTTAGTGGATGAACAACCCACCTACAGCAGCGCTTCAGCGAGCCCTGGCGAGCAGGGAGGATCCGCAGATGGGTCAAGTGGTTCAGCTTCAGGTTCGCAATCAAGTGATGGACAAGGTGGACAATCGTCACAGGGCAGTGGCCCACAGGGCAGTCAAAGCGGCAGCTCGGGCGGATCACCGTCTGCAGCAGCGGGAGGCACCGTGGTGGCGTCAGGAACCGAAGGTACTGGGACGCGTGCCCAGGGTGGACTAGAGCCCGACTGGGGTAGCGATCCGATGACGACGGCCGAACGAGTGGCTGTTCTCGATCGCCAGCTAGAAGCCAGTACAGGTGTTTTCGACGCCATCATAAGAGAGGAACAACGACAGCAACGCTCAAGCCGTCGAGAACAAGGTAATCAGTCGCAAAGCACCGGTGGCTCAGGAACCGAGAGTGCATCGGGTGGTCGAAACCCTTATGAAGCATCTGACGACGGTGGTTATGGGTCGGTGGGGGGCGGAATTGGTGGTCGCTCAGGTGCCGCGCCCGAGAACCCTGCAGTCTTCGAAGCACCCGAGGACATACCCTCTGGTAATGACGACGACATTGTTGCACGGCAGCTCCGTGAGGCGGCCATGCGTGAAGCTGACCCCGAGGTCAGAGAGGCACTCTGGAACGAGTATCGGAAATACAAAGGCATAGAGATACCAAAAGAATGATGCATCGCTGGGTCACACTGTTCGCGCTTATCGGACTCTTGTCTGGCTGTGTTACTCAGACGGTGAAGACGACCTCCGTGCCAACACTTGCGACCTACGAAAGCGAGCTTTCGAGTGATGAAATCCTCGATATTGCCGTGGCTGTATTCGATCCAGGCATCTCAGAAACCGAGATCAATGAAAGCATATACCCCGAAATACGGCGCGCTGAAGCAACCTTCATGGCGCGTGAGCTCGCTTTGGTTCTTGACGACCAGGGCGTGTGGGGCGCCAGTCGCGTAGTGCCATCTGCAGATTACATAAGCGATATTGTTATAGCGGGCACCATTGAGCAGTCAGATGGCGAGTCACTTGTCCTGAACATTCAAGCACGCGATGCGCGCGGGGCCCTTTTGCTCAATAAAGCCTACTCCGGCTCAACGAGTCGATATGCCTACCAGCAAACGCAGCGGGTTAAGCGAGACCCATTCCTGGGTGTGTATCGAAAAATTGCCAACGACCTCATTCGGACCTTCAAGGCGCTCTCCAGAGAGGAGCGTCTCGCTATTAGAGATGTAGCGCGCCTGAAGTTCGCCCAGAGTTTTGCGCCCAAGGCGTTTAGTGGTTATTTGAAAACAGATGAGTCAAACATCACGCAGGCCATTCGCTTGCCGGCTGAGAGTGATCCCATGATGGCGCGCATTAGTGCCATCCAGCAGCGTAATCACGTATTCGTCGATACACTCCAAGGTCATTACGACAATTTTTCAGGCAGCATGGAGGCGCCCTACAACGAGTGGCGACGTCTGAGCTACGACGAAACCGTTGCATTACGCGAGCTTGAGCAAGAGGCAAGAACGCAGTTAATTGTCGGTGGGCTATCGCTGTTAGCCGGTGTGGCTGCAGCCACTTCCGACGATAGAGAGACAAGAACAGCCGGCGCAGTGGGAATCTATGCAGGCGGCAGTCTGGTCAAGAGCGGCCTCGAGCGCCGAGCTGAAGCCAAAATCCATTCACTTGCCCTTGAAGAACTGGGGCAATCCTTAGAGGCTGAAATAACGCCGCAGGTCATTGAGCTCGAGGATCGAACAGTGCAGCTATCGGGTAGCATTGAAGATCAATACGGTCAGTGGCGAGAGATTCTAAGCGACATTTACGCGGCGGAAATCGCTGACTTACCATCGTCTCTCGACCAGCCCTCGTCGTAGCCATAGGTATAACCGGTATGTCTAAAGACAGCGACGAAGCGTTGCGAGCCACTAGCTTCGATCCAAAGCCAAGCACCTCACCAACCCAAATCGAGGCGCCCGCATCGGCTCAGCGTGGTGTGTGGATAACAGGCGTTATCGGTATTATTCTCCTCGGTTTTGTCGTCTTTGTATTGCCGCAAAGAACGCCCGCCCCCCTGCCGTTAGCTTCGTCCGATAATCCCGCTTCACAGGAAATACAAGTACCCAACCGAGCGGGGATGGATAGCGCCACCCAGACAAAAGAGCGAAGCCCCTTCGCAGAGGCTCAAATAGCGAAGTCTCGCCGAGCCGCACAGGAAGCACTGCAAGGACTATTAGAGACTCAGGCTCGCCTCGAAGCCCGGGCCGTCAATGACTGGGCAGACAGTGAGTTCAGCGAAGCAACCACCTTTGCCATCGACGGCGATAAGTCATATCGAGAACAAGATTTTGCTGAGGCGGAAATAAACTACCAAAGAGCACAGTCCGCGCTCGATGTGCTGGAGGCTCGGTTACCGGATGAGGTCTCTGAGAGACTGGCCACTTTATTAAATATGATCGAGACCGGTCAGGCCGAGGGCGCAAACAGGTTGAGTAACATCCTGCTGCAGATGGCACCCGACAGCCTTGATGTGATGGATGCCACAGCGCGGGTACCAAGCATTCCCGAAGTCGTCGCGCTCATTGATCAAGCCAGTGCGCTGTATTCTGACCGCGCCTTCGGTGAGGCGCTCGGCAAAATCCAAGCAGCAATTGAACTCGACCCTCCCCATAAGCGCTTGCAGACCATTGCCAAAGCCTATCGCAATGCACTGACCAACGAGCAATTCCTCGCCGCTATGACCCGCGGATTCGAAGCACTCGAGGTCAGTGACTTTGATACGGCACGCACTGTCTTCAAAACAGCCGCAAAGCTAAAGCCGGCCGATGAATCCCCGCGCGTGGCGCTCGATCAAACCAGAGAAGCCGAAATACTGAGCTCGCTCAATCGCTTCATTAGCACGGCGGCGAAGCAGGAGGCGAGTGAAAGCTGGGCATCAGCATCTGAGACCTACCGAGAGGCCTTAGCACTTGATCCCAGCCTGGTCCAAGCCTCTGAGGGACTTGCGAGGACAGAGCCGATGGCAGACCTTTTCTTACGACTAGACGCCATTATCGAAAAACCGGCAAGGCTTGTGGACCCCACCATTTTGGGCGATGCGCAAACGACGGTCAGGGAGGCGAACGCGGCGCTGAATACGGCAGACAACATGCCTAAATTACAGGCGCTAGGGTCCAGGGCTCAAGACATCGTTCAGAACGCGAGTACCCCTCTTCCCGTCACTATTCTCTCTGATGGCGAGACCGAAATTACCCTAAAGCGGGTAGCACGACTCGGCACCGTCACGTCCCGCGTTGTCTCCTTAAGACCCGGCCAGTATCAATTGCTAGGAAGTCGAAACGGCTACCGTGATGTATTGGTAACATTAAACGTCGGGATGAATCGCGAAAATACAGTCGACATCCGTTGCACGGAGGCAATTCGCCGCTGATGACAGAGCAGCAAACACCGCAGGAACGCCTTGCGGCAGCCACCTTTGAGCCGCGACAAGCGGTTATCGCGCAAAAGACAGCGAAGTTGCAACCGCGCCTAGTAGTACTCGCGCTAGGTACACTGGTGTTGGCCTATGCACTCTTTTTCCTTTTGACCGCGAAATCTGTCGCCGTAACGTCTGAAACGGTTACACCAGTTAATATCAACGTCGGTGGACTCGCCCTGCCCTTTGGCGATCGACTGCTAATCCGACCCGGGTCCTACCCCCTAACTATCACAGCCGACGGCTACTCTCCGTTTCAAGGCACGTTGGAGGTCGATTCAGCCGACGTCCAGAACCGCGCGGTGAATCTCATACCCCTACCGGGCACGTTAATCATTGAGACGCAACCAACTGGGGCAACGGTAGTCATTGATGGGCAGGTAGCCGGCGTCACTCCACTTACCCTAGAAGATGTGGCTGCGGGCGATGTCGCATTTAAGCTCTCTGTCGACCGTTATCTCGATTTCGAAGGCGTAATCAACCTCGAAGGGCGCGGCATCGCGCAGCGATACAGCCAAGACTTGGTGCCCGGTTGGGCGCGCGTGACACTTGACGCCATACCAGAGCGGGCCAGGTTTCAAATTGACAAACAGCCCATCACTCAGAACAACGGTGTCATCGAAGTGATGGCGGGTGAACAGCAACTGTTAATCAGCGCACCGGGTTATGTCAGCCAAATAATCGAGGTCAACGCGATAGCGAATACAGATCTAGACTTGGGCACCGTGAAGCTCGTTGCGGCCGAGGGCACTCTGAGTTTGACCTCAACACCCAGCGGAGCCTCTGTAACGCGCGATGGTCAATTTATCGGCATCACGCCTGTCGATATTGCTATGTCGCCTAATGTTAATCATCTGATTGTCTTGCGACGTGCTGGGTATCAACCAAGTGAATTTCGATCCTCACTGGGGAAAGGTGCCACCGAACGCAGAGCCCTGACACTCACCCCCACGTTGGGAGATGTCTCACTTCAAATAACACCGTCGATAGCGCGTGTATCGGTTAACGGTTCTGACCGAGGCGCAGGCAGCACGACGTTATCGCTGCCCAGTATCGAGCAGACGATTACTGTCAGTGCGCCTGGATACGCAAGTGTTGAACGAAAGGTAACGCCACGAGCAGGCCTCGCGCAGCGTCTAAAAATCGATTTATTGACCGAGGATGAAGCAAGAAAAGCCGCTATTAAGCCTCAGCTCTTGTCCTCGCTTGGCCAGTCATTACTGCTGATAGACCCCCAAGTCGAGGCCGTCAACGAATTCACCATGGGTGCGCCCCGTCGTGATGCTGGACGCGGCGCCAACGAAGTAGAGCGCACAATCCGCTTAACACGTGCCTTTTATCTCGCCACAACGGAAGTCACCAATGCGCAGTTTCGCCAGTTCACCGCGGATCACGATTCAGGACAAGCCGGCGGTAAGAGTTTAAATCGAGAGCATCAGCCTGCCGTTGATCTGTCATGGCAGCAAGCGGCCAGTTTCTGCAATTGGTTAAGCGCACGCGAGGGCTTAGAGCCGTTTTACAAAGAGCGCGACGGCATCATTATCGGCTTTGACGAGAAGAGTATCGGTTATCGCCTTCCCAGCGAGGCCGAGTGGGCCTATGCAAGTCGTATACACGATACTGATATTTGGCGATTCGCCTGGGGAGATGCCTGGCCACCTGCAAATAACAGTGCCAATTTGGCGGATGGCTCCTCGGCAATCGTGACAGGTCGGATACTCAATGGTTACTCTGATGGTGCGATTGTCAGTTCCGAAGTGGGTAAATTTCCTGCTAATCCCAGAGGCTTATATGATCTTGGGGGAAATGTGTCGGAATGGGTAAATGATGTTTATCGAATTCCTGTTCCGGGGGAGGCCGTAGAAGAAAACCCGCTGGGAGATGATCAGGGCGATAATTTTACAATTCGAGGCGCAAGTTGGAGTCTGAGTCGATTGAGAGAACTCAGGCTGACTTACAGAGATTATGGCGAGCGCGGTAGAGATGATGTCGGATTCAGGGTGGCCAGATATGCCGAATAAACACATTGTGATGTTAAGTATTTTCTTGGCGACAGCCGCAGCCGCCGTTGGGCAGGAGGGTTCGCCCGCGACTGGATCGGAATCACTCGTCGAGACCCCAGCCGCCGCCACAACAACTGATACTGATGACGAAATATCAGATGAAGTTCAGACACAAGCGCTTGAAAGCACGAGCACGCAGGACTCCAACGCCACCGAGCCAGAGATGAGCTCCGGCGAAACGAATAGTGCTGCAGACCGATATCGTCCGACCGAACGCATCTCGGAAGATCGATCCGTGTCGTTTCCGATCGACATATGAGAACAACTGCCATGAATAAATCAAGACTGCCTTCCGAATTTGCTTTTCAGGTCCTGGCTTTATTGGCCGCGGTGATCGTTGTGCACGCTTTTTACGTGGGATTGATTAGGCCCTCGGCCGATGCGCAGCTCGTCGCACAAGCTGCGCTTCAAGCCTCGGGCGAGGCCTTTGTGCCAGAGCGGTCGCTGTTCGTCGTCATTCGAGATTTCGAACAAGAAGCCTGTTTCATTCTCATGATCTGGGCACTTGCGATCATGAGTCTCAAAGCCTGGTCGACCCGACAAGAAGCCGCGATGCTTGAGCGAAACCTTATACAAGTAACCGAAGGCACAACGCTTTTGCCTCAGGACGCGCGTAACTACGCGCGAGCCATCGAGGCTCTGCCTGAAACGGAACAGGATCTCCTGCTACCTAGGACCTTACTTAATGCACTGAGTCGTTTCTCCACCACCGCAAGCATACCCGCTGTGTCTGAGGCTGTGCGTGAGCAATGCGACATTGAAGCGGATAAGCTGGATTCCGAATTATCGATGGTGCGGTACATCAGCTGGGCGATCCCGTCGATTGGATTTATTGGAACAGTTCGCGGCATTGGTGATGCACTAGGGCAGGCTTACAAAGCCGTAGAGGGTGATATTTCGGGCGTCACAGTCAGCCTAGGTGTCGCCTTCAACAGTACGTTCGTCGCTCTGGTCCTATCAATCATCATCATGTTTGCGCTGCACCAGCTGCAGTTGTCGCAAGAACGCCTTGTCCTAAGGACACAGCGTTACACCGACAAGCAACTCATACGACACTTGGCTGCACCCAAATGAGCCATATCCTTCTCGATATTACGGACTCCCAAATTACGTTGACTTCGGGTAGCACTGTCATCGCGTCACCCGGTGCGGCACTGGCCTCAAGCGACGGACGGCTCGTGTTTGGACACGTGGTACTCGAAGAGTTAAAGCGTCGTCCACTCGAAACACGAACCGACTTCTGGTCCCAGCTATCAACCGTATCGCTTACTTCTGAGTTCGCGGGAGCCCGGCATAGCGCTGACCTCGTCTATGAGCACCTCAAATTCATTTTTAACGAAGCAGAGCGCGAAATAGGTGAGATCACCCATCTTTCAGTGATCGCCCCCTCAAGTCTGAGCCAAGCCCAGCTAGAGCTGCTCCTTGGCATCATGAATGCGCTCGGCAAAACGCCTGCTTCCATTTTAGATCGTGCACTGCTGCATCAGCACGCTACGGGAAAGGCTGGGGTCCATCTGGATCTTCAATGGCGGCAACTCATAGTCACCGAGGTCAGCCTCGATCAGGGTCAGCTCACAGTAGGGAAATCGACGTCCATACCCGGGCTTGGTTATCTGGATCTTTTAGAACAATGTCTCGAGTACTGTGCGGATATGTGTGTGGAACAGACTCGGTTTGATCCAAGGCGCAGCGCGGAAGCTGAGCAAAATCTATTTAATGCCATTCCGGGTGCATTCGAGACCCTCAAACACGCTGAGGAAGCCGCGCTCTCGGTTAATGGCTACGAATTTAAGATCGCGCGCAGTGGTTTAACGTTCATAGGTACGCAAGTGATGACAGCCGTTGAGAGCGCTCCGGGAGCATTGAACGTTGACGGTCTGTTGGCCAATCTCCCAGGCATTCAATTTGACTACGCTGCCGATCCGCAAAGCCTTACAAACGCATCAGATCACATTCTCAGTGCACGGGGCACTGATGCTCCGCTGTCTCGTATTAGCAGCACTAACGCTCCTTCACAGGAGGTGGATGATGTCTCTGAGTCCCCCGAACTTAGGGAATCAACGCACCGTCCCGACGCGAGCAATGAGCCTCCGCTTCACTCCACAGTCCCTACCCATATTTTGATCAATTCGCAGGCGTATTCGCTCACAAATCAGAGTCCTGAGTCACAGGCCTTCGGTCTTATCGCCGGCCCTGATCGCGTTTACGTTTCAGATGCGTTTAGAAACCGGGTGAACGTGCTGTCTACCCAAAGCTCACATGAGCAACTGTACGCGGGCTGTCGCCTCTATCGTGACGATGGTTTCGAGGCCCTACTGATTCGTGTTGAAAGCTAACCAATGGCGCGCCGGAAGCGACAAACCACTACCTTTAGTCTGAGCTTTTTGGACATCATGTCCTGCGGATTTGGTGCTGTCGTTCTGGTGTTTCTTATTATTGATCACTCAATTGAGATTCAAATCCAATCGGTAAACGCCGAAGTGCTCTCCGAAGTAGATCTGCTCGAGGAGGATATTCGAGAGGGCGAGGAAGGCCTGGTAAAGCTTCGAAATGCCGTCAGCAGCACCGATTTCGATATTGTTGAAGCACAAGGTCGTGCGCGAGTCGTGACCGAAGAGCTAGATCGGCTGGAGGCATTGATAGCCTCGCTCGAAGAATCCGATGTGAGCGAAACCACTGACCTCGATGCGCTGAAAGCCGAAATTAATTCGCTCGAGGAGCGTATCCAGCAATTGCGTGAAGCGGCGGAGGCTGACGGGGGTGCGAGTGCTCGGGAGTTTCAGGGTGAGGGCAATCGCCAATATCTGACAGGACTGAAACTCGGCGGTAATCGCATCGCTATTTTGTTAGATGTGTCGGCGAGCATGCTCGCACCCGAGGTAGTGAACGTGATCCGAATACGAAATCAATCGGAGGCTATCCAGCGTTCTGCGCGAAAGTGGGTACAAGCACTCGACGTGGTCGATTGGCTAACGGCACAACTCCCAACAGGGTCTCGTTATCAAATCATACTGTTCAACACACAAGCGCAGTTCGCCCTTCCCGAGACCAAAGGTCGATGGTTGGAGGTCGCAGACGGCGAGCAAATCGAACGCGTTGTCGATTCTGTGAGAGAGACGCTACCAACGGGTGGCACCTCGCTGCACAACGCTTTTAGCTTCTTACAGGAACTCGACAGCCAGCCTGACAACATCTTCCTCATTACGGACGGGCTGCCGACACAGGGCCAATCTGCACCGAGGCGCAACACAGTGTCAGGGCCTGCGCGTCTAAAACACTATCGCGATGCGCTCAGAAAGTTACCCAATAATGTACCGGTAAATGTCGTGCTATCTCCCATGGAGGGCGACCCGGCTGCCGCGTCGGAATTTTGGAAGCTCGCGCAAGAAACGGGCGGTAGCTTCATGGCACCTGCCGAGGATTGGCCATAATGCCTAAAAGACGACCGGCACCTGAAATATCCCTTTCCTTCCTCGACGTTATTTGCTGCGGGTTTGGTGCCGTGATTCTTCTACTGATGATTACCAAAACCGTTGAACCACAGGTTCTTGAAGAATCAACAGTCATTGCGGAAGGCCGCGTTGCTGAGCTCACAGAGCAGCTCTTTGAAATCCGCGGTGAAACAACCGTGCTTAATCGAGATCTTGCGGCCAAGCAGGAACAAATTTCGGAGTTTGAAGAGCAGATTGCCATTTTGCAGGGCGCACTCGCCTCGTCAAAATCCCGCTACGATTCACTTCAGACTACGCGCAATGCGAACAGTATCGTTGAAGCACAATTAGCAATAGCTCGACAAGAACTAAGCGAAGAGGAAGAGCGTCTCTTGGGTCGTGACGCCGAGCGAAAGAACCAACTAATCGGGGGTATCCCGGTAGACAGCGAATACATCATTTTTATCATTGATACCTCGGGTTCCATGTTCTCCTACGCCTGGGATCGCATGCTGAGAGAGATGGAGGCGACGCTCAATATTTACCCTAACGTCAAGGGCATTCAGGTCATGAACGATATGGGTAATTACTTATTTAGTCGTTACGCGGGACAGTGGATTCCCGACACACCAGCAAGGCGACAGCTCATCTTGCGTAATCTTGCAAACTGGAATGCCTTTTCTAACTCTTCACCCGTTGAGGGCATCACTCAAGCGGTGCGCTCGTTTTATGACCGTGACAAAAAGATTTCGATTTATGTCTTTGGCGATGAGTTCACAGGGCGCTCGATCGAAGACGTCGTCTTAACAGTAGATAAGCTCAATGCGGAGGCACGAACGGGAGAGCGTCGAGTGCGCATCCATGCGGTCGGGTTCCCCGTACAGTTCATACGCCCCCCTGAACTGCAGGATACGGGCATTCGATTTGCTACACTCATGCGAGAACTGACTCATCGAAATGGTGGAACGTTTGTTGGACTCAACGACTTTAGGCCGTAGGGCCAAAAGCGCTTTAGCGCTACTCTGTCTCATGACCTTGGCGGCTTGCAGCAGCCGAGAGGTCATCGTCGAGGGTAGCTTTCCGACACCCGTTGTTGACCCACTTCCCGTGTCCGTTGGTGTGCTCTTCACCAAGGAGTTTCGCGAGCACGAGCTTGTCGACGACGCTACAGGCCGCGGTGAGGCCAGCTGGCGGGTGAGTACGGGCCTTGCACAAGTTAACTTTTGGTCAACTCTCCTACCCGAATTTTTCCAGAATGTGGTTTTTATAGAGAACTATGAGGATCTCAACACCTACGACGTTGATGCCGTTCTCATTCCTGAAGTCACCGATGTCCAATACGCCATACCGCTGTACACCAATGTAAAGGTCTATGAGATTTGGATGCGTTATCAACTTTCGCTCGTGGAGCCCCAGCAACTCAAAGACGATGAAAATCAAACTATTACTACCGAAAATGCACAGCCGTTTGTTCAGTGGCCGCTGACCGCCTATGGAAAAACGCCCACGGCATTTCTTCAAAGTGACACGGATGCTGTCAATGAGGCCGCTGTAATGGCGCTTCGAGACGCAGGCGCAAACTTCATCACCAGTTTTGGTCGCGTACCGGGCGTCGTAGCATGGGTCCAAAAGTCCGAGGAGGCCCAATGATGCGCTTTTGTGTGTGCCTAATGGCAGTCACTTCGTTGTTGGGTGGCTGTGTCACGGCGAATGTCGACGAGATGACCTTTGATGCGCCCGTTGCCGGCATGGGCGAAGGCACCATCGTTATATTAGGTCGTCGACACGCACCCGATTATGATACCGAGCCAGACTTCATTGATTGTATTGGGGGACATGTTAGTCGCGGCGACACCGGCATCAGCGTGATTCCCGAACGTCAGTTTATCGACTCGCTTTATCCCTGGTTCGAACCCCGTACGGCGCCCCTGAGTATCGAGAGTGTCGACCGCTTAATGGCGCTGCCCAGCGTTGCTGACAAACTGGGCGAGCTAGACCTGCAGTACATGATTTGGATTGATGGGCGAACCGAGGACACAAACAGTAGCGGTTCGATGACTTGCGGTGTAGGACCGACAGGCGCTGGATGTTTTGGCTTTGGAACGTGGGGTACCGAATCTGAATACGAAGCCACGATATGGAACTTCGGCGACGGATCTGAAGTCGGTCGTATGAGCGCACAAACAAGTGGGCAAAGTTATATGCCCGCCGTGGTTGTTCCCATTCCCATCATTGCTCCCGTGCAGGACACCGCCTGTGAGAGTTTAGGCAGTCAACTACTTCAGTATTTGTCAGCGGAGTCTTAATTCGTGACCCGATTACTCACCGTATTGCTGACCGCGATTTTCCTTGCAAGCTGTGCGGGATCATCTACGGTTACGGTCGGTGGTAGGCCGGTCAGCATCCCCAAAAAGGCCGCAGATGAACATGAGAAACTGATTGAGAATGTTGGTATTTATGACGACCCAAAACTCAATGCCTACGTTGACGAAATAGCCCAAAGACTCGTCGCCAACTCGAGCTTAGCCGACGAAGAATTCACCTTCACCCTGCTCGATTCGCCGGATATCAATGCCTTTGCTCTGCCGGGCGGGATGATTTACATCAACCGTGGGCTATTGGCTTACCTCAATACTGAAGCAGAACTTGCAGGGGTTATTGCGCACGAGATTGCCCACATCACCGAGCGGCATCACGCTAGAAGACGTACACAACAGCTCACGACGCAGGCCGTCGCAGTTTCCGCTCTGATCCTTACCCGATCCGGGGATCTTTACGATGCAACGAACATGTACGGTGCGGAATTGGTCTCGGGCTTCGGTCGGGAAATGGAGCTAGAAGCGGACGCTGAGGGCGCCGAGATTATGCACAAAAGCGGGTATGACGCCGATGCACTGTTATCGGTAATTGGCGTTCTTAAAGATCAAGAGCGCTATCGAAAGGCCGCCGCCAAAGCCGCGGGTAAACCCTCCGGCACCTATCACGGTCTCTACGCCAGTCATCCACGTAATGACCTTCGCCTGCAAACCGTTATCAAAACAGCCAACACACTCGATTTTGACACCATGGCAGATGATCCTGAGCTACCGGGTCGATTCAGACGGGAAACCCAGGGCATGGTGGTCGGTGCCAGCGCCGAGGCGCAAAGCGACCCACTGCGCTACTACCACAATAAACTCGACTTCACGTTCGAGCACCCGGAGGGCTGGAATGTCACCGCGAATACACGCGAGATCGTGGCTCGGGCGCCTGACTCCGATGCTGCTTTGACAATAAAGATTGCAAAGATTGATCCCGAGACAGAGCCAACAGCCGCGCTACCAACCCTCGCAACCGGCGAAGTGAGTCAACAAGAAGAAATTGAGAACCAAGGCCTCAAAGGAGCGACGGGGCTGGCAAGTGCTGGCGGTGTTCAAAAGCGGCTCGGCATTGTTGATTACCGTTTTCGCTACCTCTTTGAGGGTGAGTCATCAGACTTTGCAGGGTCCGATGACGCCTTTAAGAAAATAATCACCTCGTTTCGCCCCCTGTTTCCCAAGGAGAAGAAACGGGGTGAGAGTCTCACATTAACCTATGTGCAGGTGCCTCGTGGTGCTACCTTCGCCTCGCTAAGTACCGGCATCCGTATCCCCGATGCAGAAAATCAGCTCCGCCTTATCAATGGTTACTACCCAGGTGGTGAGCCACGTACCGGTGACTGGATAAAAGTTCTGCGCTAACCCCTCCACTTTTTTGCCCTGTTCGTGACATGATGGGAAAGGCACGTGGAGGGTAAATGCATGATGCTAAGAACAATAATTCAAACCATCATTTTCCTGGTTGCGGCGCCCGTTTGTGCGGCAGAAACAGTGGTCTACACCGCCAAACTCATTCGCACCCTGGAGCCCGCACTCCCAGAGGCAACGGCGGTTGCAGTGGAAGGCGGGAAGATCTTGGCGGTTGGCGACCTCGAGAGCTTGGGGCCACTTATCGCCTCCCGCGGCGCACGAATTGACCGGCAGTTCGAACAGCATGTTATGACACCGGGGCTCATTGACCCGCATGTTCACCCGACGCTACCAGCCGTCCTCACCCAATTTCCGTTCCTTGCGCCCGATGATTGGTATTTGCCTACAGGTGACTTCCCGGGCGCTACGACGCCCGAGGGCTATAAGAGTGCGCTCACCAACCTCGTGGCCGATCACGATGACCCCAATGTCCCGTTTGTTGCCTTTGGCTACCACCCGCTCTGGCACGGTGAGGTGTGGCGTGAGGATCTCAACGAATGGTTCGGCGACAAACCGGTCATGATTTGGCACCGGTCGTTTCACGAACTCATTGGGAACGACGCCGCATGGAAACTCCTAGAGGTAACTGAGAAAGACGCCGAAGCCATCCACGAGGGTGCAAACTGGGAGCGAGGACATTTCTATGAGCTGGGCCTAAGGGCCGTATTTCCTCGCATGAGTTTTCTCTTTGAGCCTGCGCGCTACATGAAAGGCATGCAGAACTTTCTGTCGATGATGCACGAGTCCGGAGTGACGACAGCAGCCGACATGGGTACCGGTATATTTGGCAACCCGGTCGGTGAGATTCAGGCAGTAAAGGCTGCGGTGACCAATGACCCTGTTGGTGCTCGAGTACTCCTCACCCCCATCATTACCGACTTCATCGGGCGCCAAAAAACCGCTGAGGAGGCTCTTGCTGAAGTCCGCGAATGGCAAACGATGAACGATGATCAAGTGACGGTGGGTAATCACTTTAAGCTCATAGTCGATGGCGCGATCTTCTCGGGGCTCTCTCAAATGGGCGCGCCAGGCTACCTCGATGGTCATATGGGTGTCTGGATGGTCGATGTCCCTACCCTCGAAGCCTTTGCGAAGACCTTTTGGGACGCGGGCTTTCAAATTCACGCGCACAGTAATGGTGACGCCGCGACTGCCCGGTTTATAGACCTTTTGGAGCACCTACAACGCGTCAGCCCCCGAGCCGACCACCGAATGACGCTCGAGCACTTCGCCTATAGCACCGAGGATCAAAACCGAAAACTTGCAGCACTTGGAGCGGCGGTTTCGGCCAACCCGTACTATCATTATATTCTCTCTGAGATGTACAGCGGCGATTGGCTTGGGCCAGATAGAGGGCCACAGATGGTACGTTTGGGCTCGTTAGAGCAAAAGAACGTACCCGTAGGTCTTCACTCCGACAGCCCCATGGCGCCGCTCTCGCCGCTAACGCTCATGTGGACTGCCGTCGCGCGCGAGAATATTTCTGGCGATAAGACGGGACAGGCCGAGGTGATGACGCGCGAGGGTGCCTTTAAAGCGATTACCATCGATGCGGCATGGATACTGGGTCTTGAAGACGAGATCGGATCGATCCGCGCGGGTAAAGCTGCGGACTTCACGATCCTTGCTGACGACCCTATTACCGTGCCACTCGAAAAGTTACGGCACATTGAAGTGATCGGCACAGTATTCGCCGGCGAAGCGCACCAAAACTAACGAGGAATAAAAAATGACTTCTCTGGCGACACCGCTCAGCTTCAAAAATGGCTCCACCATTAAAAATCGTTTCATGTTGGCCGCGCTTACCAATCTGCAAAGCGGTACGGACGGCGTCATGAGTGACGATGAGTATCACTGGTTGACGCGTCGCGCAGAGGGAGGATTTGGACTCACCATGACCTGCGCTACATCGGTACAACATCGGGGTGTTGGTTTCCCTGGTCAGTTGGGCGCACACGATGACCTGCACCTCGAGGGCCTCAAGCGCATGGCCAGTGGCATCAAAGCCCAAGGTAGCCATGCTGTGGTGCAACTGCACCACGGCGGAATGCGTGCGATGGGAGACTATTGCGATGACACTCCTATGTGCCCCTCAGATGATGAGTCCACCAACTCGAAAGCGATGACAATTGAAGAGGTAGAGGGGTTTATCGAGGACTGCATCGCGTCGGCCGTTCGGTGCCACAAGGCCGGTTTTGACGGTGTGCAATTGCACGGCGCTCACGGCTATCTCATCGCTCAATTTTTGAGTCCCGAGATTAATCGTAGAGACGACGCCTATGGTGGTAGTCCCGTAAAGCGCGCGAAGGTGTTGTTCGACATTATCGAGGGAATCAACGCCTCTTGTGGGCGATCCTTTAGCTTAGGGGTCCGACTATCGCCCGAACGCTTTGGACAACGCACGGAAGAAATACGAGATTTAGCCGGTCAATTACTCACCGATGATCGCATCGACTACCTCGATATGTCGCTCTGGGATGTATTTAAGCCGGCACACGATGAGGCGTTTGCGGGCGAGTCACTGCTTAAGGTCTTTACTGATCTGCCTCGAAAAGGTGTCGCATTGGGTGCGGCGGGTAAGTTGTACTCTGCTGGTGACTGCCAACGCGCGATAGATAGCGGCCTCGACTTTGTTTTGATCGGACGTGGAGCCGTGGTTCACGCGGACTTCCCAGCGCAGGCCATGGCAAATCCTGACTTTGCCATGCTGGAGCTACCGGTAAGTCGCCAACATCTAGCCGACCAGGGCCTAGGCCCCAAGTTCATCGACTATATGGCGTCATGGAAAGGGTTTGTGGCAGCTTAAATCAGGTTAACCAAACTGCATATCGGCAACGAAGGGATTCGTTGCCCGCTCGCGGCCAAAGGTTGAGTCCGGTCCATGCCCGGGAACAAACTGGACGTTATCGCCGAGGGGGAAAAGCTTCTCACGAATCGAGTGAATCAACTCGTCGTGATTACCCTTAGGAAAGTCTGTGCGGCCAATCGACCCAGCAAATATCACATCGCCCACCCAGGCGACGTTTTGATGGCGATCGTAAAATACAACGTGCCCCGGGGTGTGTCCTGGGCAATGAATCACAGCAAGCTCTAAGTTACCCACGGAAACGGTATCCCCATCAACCAACCAGCGGTCTGGCTCAAAAGCCTCGGCGGATGGGAAACCGGACATCTCACACCACTTAGGCAGATTATCAATCCAAAACCTGTCGCCCTCCTCTGGACCCTCGATGGGGACGTCCCACTCCCGCCGAAGGACGTCGGCTGCCGCGCAGTGGTCCATATGACCATGAGTAAGAAGGATCTTTTCAACGGTTGCGCCCATCTTTTCGATGGCGGCTTTTATCCGATCAATATCACCGCCAGGATCAACAACAGCCGCCTTACCTGTCGCATTACACTTAACGATAGAGCAGTTCTGCTGATAGGGGGTGACCGGGACGATCGTTACGGACAGACTCATACCACCGCCTCTGTGCTTTCCTCACTGTCCAACTCAAGATCCGCGTTGGGATCGTTAAATACGACCTCATCCAACTGCCCCTCATGGTAGGCAACAACGGTGGAAACAGTTGCATCGCCCGTCACGTTTACCGCTGTCCGAACCATATCGAGCAGACGATCGACACCGAGAATCAGGGCAACACCCTCTACTGGAAGGCCAGCCTGCGTCAGCACAAGCGAGAGCATAATCAAACCCGCACTCGGTACCGCCGCAGTCCCAATAGAGGCAAGTGTTGCTGTTAGAACGACCATCAGAAGCTGACTACTACTGAGGTCGATACCGTAAACCTGCGCAATGAAGACCGTGGCAACCCCCTGCATAATGGCCGTACCGTCCATATTAATGGTGGCACCCAGCGGTACCGCAAACCCTGCAACACTCTTGTTAACGCCTAACCGTTTCTCAACAGTGCGGAGCGTTACGGGTAGCGTTGCCCCGGACGAGGAGGTCGAAAAAGCGAAAGCCCAGACGCGGCGCATCTTTGCACGCAGCACCGCAGGCGAGAGTGGAGTGAGTGTCCGCAACACCAAACCGTAAATGACCAGACCGTGGAAAAGCAGTACGGCTAGCAGCGTGAAAAAATACTTTGCTAGATCGAATATCGTCCCAAATCCCATGGTGGCGAATAACTTAGTCAGTAATGCGAAGACACCGTAGGGTGCGAGTTCAATAAGCACCCCGACCATTTTCATGACAACCACTTCTAAGTCTTGGAACCAGGCAATTAGGCGCTCACCTGCCTCGCCTGCGCGCGTCATCGCGAAACCGACGAGCAGTGCAAACACGATGACCTGCAGCATGTTGCCCTCGGCCATTGCAGCGACGGGGTTCGTAGGAAATATATTGATCAGCGTTTCTTTGATCGGCGGCGCCTCTTTCGGCACAAAATCCACACTCGCAATGGCGTTAACGCCATTGCCCGGCCCCACAATGATTGCAACAGCTAAGCCAAGTGTTACCGCGATACAGGTCGTGATGAGGTAAAGCCCCAAGGTCTTTCCTGCGATCGGTCCCATACGGCTGCTTGCACCGAGTGCCGCCATTCCGCAGATAAGCGACACCAAGACCAAGGGCACGACGAGTAACTTCAGGGAAGCGATGAAAATACGACCGAGGACATCGAAGACACCCATAACGAGGCCGTTATACACAAAGCCATAGAGCTGAGTCTCAGTATCTAAGTTGCCCAAGATTATCTCGAGGATAGAGCCGAGACTGATACCCAGCACCATAGCCAGCAAAATTCGATTAGTCAGAGACATGCTTATTCCTCACAAGGTTCCGCTCGCCAACCGCTGACAGCAATGTCAGCACACGCGTTGCAAGCTGAAGGGTACGTGGTAATGAGGCCTGATGCCATGACGGCACAAACAGGCTCGTAACGCATTGTGCAAATTTTCGGCCTTGGATCTTCACACATTTTTGTTCTCTCAGACGCCGCTTTGGGCTCTGGGCGCGAAGCGCTCTGCGAGCCAGCGACTTCCTCGAGCAACTGACAGCCAGAGATCATTAAGAACAAAATGCCTGCACCGAGGCCGCGCGCTTTAAGCCATTGGGAATTGGTACTTGAGGAATGTCTCATCGTTCTACTCTTTTGCGACCGGCGCTCTTTTCTGACCGGCACTTTTTTTGCCCGTCTCTGTCTTTAAAGGCGCGCTTGTGGCTGACGCGCTGTAACCCACTGAAGGCTTGGGACCGATGCGCTTCACCCCTCAAAGCAACATATGCTCGTAAACGCGACCTGAAGCCTATCGCCTCCATCAAAAACCGCAAGGCCTTGCACTGACAAGTCTAGACGATTGCGCTGGGCGATCCACCCGAGGGGAGGCGGCAAGTCATCCGCTATCGGTCGAAGTTTAGGTCGCCAACAGTGCGTCGCGATGCGCAAGTAATGCCCGCTGACGGTCTTTTATTGCAACAGAGGAAGCCGCGGCCATTAGGCCTCTCTCAGCGCGCTCGATCCGCGCGATGGTTTTTTGTCCTGGCGCTGCCATTTTCCCAGCAATATCGACCATGTCGGCCATCTTTGCCCAGCAATTTAGAACGACATCGCAACCCGCCTGCTGCGCTTCGAGGGCCAAGCTGCCAATCTCTCCAGAGAGCGCCTTCATATCGAGGTCATCACTCATGAGTAACCCGTCGAACCCGATTTGGTTACGAATAATCTCATTGATAACGCTCGAGGACAGTGTGGCACATCGCTCGCTATCCCAAGCCTCGTAGATCACGTGCGCGGTCATGGCCATCGATGCATCAGCAAGCGCCCTAAAGGGCGTCAAATCATTCTCAAGTTCGCTTCGTGTAGCCGCGACTCGAGGCAACTCAAGGTGCGAGTCAGCCGCCGCCCGCCCATGACCAGGAATATGCTTGATCACAGGTCCTATGCCACCGGCCAAAAGACCCTCGAGGCAGGCTCTCCCCAATAGAGAGACACGATGCGGACTGCGCGAGAAGGCTCGATCACCAATGACGCTATGCGCACCATCAACAGGGACGTCTAAAACAGGTGCACAGGTCGCGGTGATTCCCACCTCAGCAAGATCGAGCGCCAGCGCCTCAAAGTTACAACGACATGCCTGTGCGCCAGCCACGGGATCACGCGAAAATATCGCTTCAAAAACCGCCGCCGGTGGATAGCTCAACCACTGAGGGGACTGCATCCTCGCCACGCGCCCACCCTCCTGATCGATCAAAATAGGCAGTGCTGAGCGGCCCGAAATACTCCTAAGGTCATCAGTGAGTCGGCGTAGTTGCTCTCGGTCTGCAACATTACGACCGAAAAGGATATAGCCCACAGGCGCCGCGTCTTTAAAAAAGGCGCGCTCAGAGGCCGTGACAGCTAAACCTTCAAGACCAAAAATAGCCGGTGTCATAAGCAGTCCTCAGCCTCATGGTGTGGCTATTTGGCAATAAACAGATGAACCTTCTTTTTGCCGAGACGGGTAATGAAGTAACGCCCGTGCAAGGCGGCATCGGCACCAAAGCACGCTCCGGGATTACCGTTATCCTCAGACGAGACAGCGCGGCCATTAATCGACACCGCAGCGCGTCCTAAGGCATCTTTAATCTGTTTCCCGGAGTTCGCCATCCCTGCATCAGTCAAAAGTTGGGTGAGTGTCTCAGGGAGGGCATCTCGACTAATCTCACTGCTGGGCAGTCCATCAAGACTTAACTGAGCCAAATCGGACTCAGACAAGGCTGTGGCATCGCCACTGAACATGGCTTGGGTAATGCGCTCAGCGGCTTCTAAGCCCGCCTCGCCATGAACCAGGACCGTGACCTCTTTGGCCAAAACGCGCTGCGCTTCGGGTCGACCTTCCCGCGCAGCGTCCTCGCGTTCAATCGCGTCAATGTCATCGACCGATAAGAACGTGAAGTACTTCAGGAACTTGTACACGTCGGCGTCAGCGGTGCCCAACCAGAATTGGTAAAAGGCGTAAGGCGACGTCTTGCTGGCATCCAACCAAATAGTGCCCGATTCAGTTTTACCAAACTTTGTCCCATCCGCCTTCGTAACCAATGGCATAGTCAGACCTTGGACCGACGCGCTGTTCATGCGACGAGTGAGATCGATACCACCTGTGATATTTCCCCACTGGTCTGAGCCGCCTATTTGCAAATCGCAACCGAACCGCTTGTTCAATTCTGCGAAATCAAACGACTGTAGGATCATATAAGTGAATTCGGTAAAACTAATGCCCGATCCCTCGCGCTCGATCCGCTGCTTTACTGACTCCTTGGAAATCATGCTGTTAACGGAGAAGTGTTTACCCACATCCCTCAAAAATGTCAGAACATCGACCTCAGCTGTCCAATCGAGATTATTTGCCATGACCGCAGAGGCGTCGCCATCAAAACTTAAAAACTGCGACATCTGAGTTCGGAGTCGTTCTACCCACCCGGCAACAATATCGGGGGTATTTAGGGCGCGTTCCTGAGCCTTAAAACTGGGGTCACCAATCAGTCCGGTTGCGCCACCGACCAAAGCAATCGGTGTATGACCCGCCAGCTGAAAACGACGTAGGGTCAAAAGCGGAACTAACGAGCCAATGTGTAAACTGTCAGCCGTTGGATCGAACCCACAATACAGTGTGCGGGGCCGCTCACTAAGCCATGCCTCAAAATGCTCGTCACTGGTGGTCTGAAAAACCAAGCCTCGTGCTTTCAGATCCTCAAAAAGCCCCATTAGATTACCTTTCGTTAAACGTTTTTTTCAAAATTTGGCACTGCGGCCTGACATCGTGCCATCAACCTCAGCATGCGTAAAACACTCACACTACTTGCACGCAACAGTGATGCTGAACGTAGCCATTGTCGGTTATGATACGGCTCAACGAATTGCCTTCAGTAGGACAAGGAACAACGCGTTGCATAGCAAGCCCAGAGGCGCCACTCGCCTTCAAACAGATCAAATCGTGACAGCTAACAGGGGCAACGTCCTCTGGGGTGGCGTAAGTTTACTCGTCTTGATGTTCGTAGCACAGCTTTTCCTAGGGGGTGACACCACCGAAGATCACGTGGTGAAAAGCCCTAAAGCTGACCAGCTTGTTCTGGCAACAACCCAAGTGGCTTGGGATGCAGTAAGCGAGGGCCAGATACTGGTACCGCGAGAGGCGCCACTAGAGTGGGTCGACGTGACGGTTAGAAATGGCGATAACCTCAGCCTACTGTTTAACCGAGCTGGGTTTTCAGATCGCGATGTCTTTGATGTCACAACCAGCAAAGACGGCAAGGCGTTGAGAGAAATATTCCCTGGCCAGCTTATTGGCTTTGCGTCGGATGACGCCGAGCAATTACTGGCTGTACGACACATTGAATCCCCCCTAAAACAGACCGTTTATAAACGCTTAGACGGGCAATTTTCCTCTGAAGTCATTACCCGAGAAACCGAAACACGCGAACGATCTGTCGCCTTAACCATTTCAAGCTCGTTGTTTCTCGCCGGGGCACGCGCGGGTCTGTCTGATGGCGTTATTATGGAACTTGCCGCTATTTTGGGCGGCGTTATCGACTTTGCGCTCGATCCTCGCAGAGGCGATGAAATTATTATTTTGTTTGAGGAAAACTTCTTAGACGATAAGAAATATTCAGACGGCAATATTCTCGCAGCCTCCTTCAATAACTACGGACGACTCGTCGAGGCCTTTCGTTTTATCGACAGCGTTGGCGATGTGGGTTACTACGACCCGGAGGGCGTGAGTATGCGGAAAGCCTTTCTCAAGGCACCGCTGGACTTTACCCGTGTCAGTTCGAGCTTTAATCCAAACCGTTTGCACCCTATCTACAAAACCAAGCGTCCACATCGAGGCACAGACTACGCTGCTCCGAGAGGTACGCCAGTCTATGCCGCGGGAGACGGGCGGGTAATCGAAGCGGGATACAGTAGGGCCAATGGAAATTATATTTTCATTCAACACGGCGAAGCCTTCAAAACACACTACTTACATTTGAACAAGAAACGAGTCGCTAAAGGCAGTCGAGTAAAACAAGGTCAGGTGATCGGGACGGTGGGCTCTACCGGTGCCGCAACTGGGCCGCATTTACACTACGAGTTTTTGGTCAACGGCGTGCACCGCAACCCGCGTACTGTCCACAAGATATTACCGAAGGCGCGATCGCTCCCCGAAAGCGAGCTTGCTTCATTCCAAAAAGCCATCCAGCAACCGATACGACAACTCGCTGCCTTAAAGGTCACCGCGTCAGAAGTAGGCGCCGAGTGAGCGGGGCCGATATTTTTATCGGCCTTATGTCGGGTACCAGTGCAGACGCGATCGACGCCGTAATGACGCGATTTAAGGGCGATGGCGCCATTGAGACCATCGCAAGTCACAGCAAAGCGATGCCTGAGGGGCTAAAAGTCCCTATTTTTGCGCTACAAAGTGGCGCCTCCAGAGACATCTACGACGTCTGCAGGCTCGACGCTGAGCTTGCGCAACATTACGCCGATTCGGTCGATTCCTTGATCGCCAAGACCTCCGTTGAGCGGACCGACATTGCCGCTATCGGCAATCATGGTCAAACGCTGCTTCATCGTCCCGATGACAACCCCGCATTTACCCTCCAGATCGGAGACAACCACCGTTTAGCCGAGCTTACCGGAATCCAGGTGGTGGGGGACTTTAGGCGACGCGACATCGCTGCGGGTGGTCAAGCCGCGCCTCTAATTCCCGCCTTTCACAAGACACTGGTTGCGCCGAAGGAGTCTGCGGCCTTTCTCAATATTGGTGGCATTGCCAACATTAGCTGCATAAAGCAGGGGGAGGCGTCAGGTTTTGATACCGGCCCTGGCAACACGTTAATGGATGCGTGGATCCGTCGGCATAAGGGGCTCGACTTCGACCGCAGTGGTACCTGGGCGAGAGCGGGCTCCCTCGATGAAAAGCTGCTTAAAGCTATGCTCGCGGACCCTTATTTTCACAAAGCTGCGCCCAAGAGCACGGGACAAGACCACTTTAATTTGGCGTGGCTGAGCGCCCTTTTAACGGACAGTCCAGCACCCGAAGACGTGCAGCGCACACTTCTTGAGTTAACCGCTGTGACCACAAGTGCTGCATTACGGCAAAGTGGTAGTCAGTCTGTATTTATCTTCGGAGGGGGCAGACACAATGACTTTTTAATGGCGCGCATACAGGATCTTCTTGGTGGTCTATCTGTGTCACCGACAAACAAACTAGGAGTTGATCCTGACTTTATGGAGGCCACCGCCTTTGCTTGGTTGGCTAAACAGTGCCTCGATGGAAAACCGGGTAACGACCCAGCAGTCACTGGCGCCCGCGGCGAACGTGTATTGGGTGTGGTATTCCCGGCATAGCGCCGAAATAACGACGGCCGTGGTCGTGCCAAGCTAGGCTAAGATGCAACATCGCAACTGGCCTCGCGAGCCTCTAAGAAAGAACGTTATATCTTTTCGATGAGTTGAGTGGGGGCTCTGGTTGAGCGCCCGCATCGACCGATTAAATGGAGAAAGACGCGCCGCAACCGCAGGTGGTAGTGGCGTTTGGGTTGTTCACCACAAACCTTGAACCCTCTAGCCCCTCGACGTAATCAATTTCTGACCCCATTAAGTACTGGTAACTCATTGCATCAATCAGTGCCGCAACACCCTCGCGCTCGATAATCCAGTCGTCCTCGGCCGTGTTGTCATCAAACGTAAAGCCATACTGAAAGCCCGAGCACCCACCACCCGTGATGTAAACCCGAAATCGTAATGATGGGTTCTCCTCTTCAGCAATCAACACTTGTAGCTTATTGACTGCATTGTCGGATAAACGAATTTCGGTAGGGTCAAATCCTGCAACGACCGACATATAGGCTCCAGACTTAGGCTTTTTCAGCCGATGAAGTTACCGTCACCGAGCTAATTGGCTCAACTTTGGCGGACGCAGTTGAGTGCTTGAGACTGCCGTCGATCTTGCTGCCCATCGACATCTCGATCAGGTTATAGAAAACGTCGCCTGCCACAACAGCGCCCTTTGTCAGCTCAAGATTTTCAGCGCTGTAGATATTGCCCTTTACAGAGCCGCTAATAGAGGCTGAAGGCACGCGTATCTCACCTTCGACGGAGCCGCCCGCCACGACCCGCAAGAGTGCTGACGCACCAGGCTCAGCACTAATAGAGCCGATGACTTTACCCTCAATATCGAGGTTGCCGGAGAAACTAATATCGCCTGTGACCGTGGTCCCCGAGGAAATCAAGGTTGTGTTGCCGCTTGCAGCATTAGGCATTTGCGATTGTTTATTTCTCATTCTTTGATCCCTTAAGTTCACTTTCTTCTGTATCGAGCCTTCAGAGCTTTTTATCTATTACCGACCGAGCCACTTAATGTGTTCTCAGCTGAACTCTCTGCACGAGGTTCTTGCCATGCGAAAACTTGCTCGTGCGTTCGCTTTCTCGGCTTTGTCAATGATATGGCAAAGCGCAACTCGGCGGGAATAAAACTCTCCGGCACCGTTATAATGCCAGATATCCGCTGAAAATATTTAAATCCGATCGTGTAAGTGGGCGTGGTCGAATAAGACGCATCCAATACGCGGCCCTGCGCGTCAATGAGCTCAACTCGCAATTCACCTTTGTAAGACTGTGTACCCGGTGCAAGCCGCTGAACCACCGCTCGATACTCGAGCTCCCTTGAATCGAATTTCCAACTCATATCAGGCTGGCGAACTTTTACGGAACTCACATCCTCGGACGAGGACATGATATCTCGGTAGAAAACAAGCTCTCGCTCTAACTCCCCGACCTTGCTCTCCTTACTAGCAAGCTCTGTACGCAGTCGCCTTACCGTCTCCGCATCGACTGAAAGGCGCGTCTCCAATTTCGATATGCGCGCTTTTAAGCCAGCCTCATCGAGCACCAACGGAACCCTGTCATCAAACCCGCTTTGGTAACCACCGTAATACGTGCCACCCATTACGAGTAACGCCGCGATCAACATCGCCACTCGGATACGTCGCTGTCGGACAACATTGACGCGCGTTACAACCGTTTTTATCTCCGCTTGCGACATGACCTAGGGCATCACCGCCAGATTCTGAAGACCCAGGCTCTCCTCGAATCCAAACATAAGATTCATTGCCTGAATCGCTTGCCCTGAAGCTCCTTTCACGAGGTTATCAATCGCAACCGTGATCACTACCGTGTCTCCGGCGGGCTGGGTGACATCAATTTCGCAGCGATTGGTTCCAGCAACATGCCGAGTCTCTGGTTCGTACTGACCGTTCGTCAACACCACGAAGGGCTCATGCTGGTAGCACGTTTGGAAAATACCGCGAAGATCGGGAGAAGGATCTGTCAGTTTTGCAAACAATGTCGCGTGTATACCCCTCACCATGGGCGCTAAATGGGGAACGAAGGTCAGCTTGACGTCAGACCCCGCCATCCTCGACAAACCCTGCTTCATCTCGGGTAGATGGCGATGACCCGATACGCCATAAGATTTCATGGATTCAGTTGCCTCAGCGAGAAGAAGATTAATCTTCGCGCTACGACCCGCACCGCTGGTTCCCGATGCGCACGAGGCAATCAAACTTAACGGATCAATGACGCCCGCGTGCAGCAGCGGCATGAATCCGAGTTGAACCGCCGTGGGGTAGCAGCCGGGGCAGGCCACTAGCTGCGCAGACCTTAGGGCCTCGCGATTTAACTCCGGCAGGCCGTAAACAGCCTGTTCAACGAGGCTTGGCGCGACATGCGCTACCCCGTACCAAGTCTCCCAAATCGCAATATCCTCAAGGCGGAAATCAGCAGAGAGATCGATCACCTTTTTACCCTGCTCAATAAGTGCGGGGACCGTATTCATTGCCACCGCATGCGGCGTGGCGAAAAAGATGACATCACAGTCCTCAAAATGGACGTTTGCTGGATCCTCAAACGACAGATCGATACCGCCGCGAAGACTAGGGAAAAGCCTGTCAACCCGGACTCCCGCGTCAGCACGAGAGGTCAGCCGCGTCACCTCAACCTCGGGATGCGCCAACAGCAAACGAATGAGTTCGACCCCGGCGAAACCCGTTGCTCCTACAATGCCAACTTTAATCATTTCAGGCCTAAGATCTGATATTGTGCTGCTAGTTTACTTGCTGTTCGATTCGAAACCAGCACGGAGTTACCAATGCTTTGGATTCAAGCGCTGCATGTGGTGTTTGTGGTGACCTGGTTTGCGGGACTTTTTTATCTTCCGCGGATTTTTGTCTACTACGCGCAAGCAGAGGATGACACAACAAAAACAACGCTCGCCATTATGGCGCGCAAACTCTACCGATTTGTAACACCGCTTATGATGCTTGCGGTCGCACTCGGCCTGTGGAGATTGAGCTTTGCGCTCGATTACTACTTGAGTAGCCTTTGGATGCAGTTAAAGCTACTGGGAGTGGTGTCTCTCCTTGTTTATCATGTGCAATGCGGCCGTTATGTAGCTCGGATTAACGGCGGAGACAACAGTAAAAGTCACGTGTTCTACCGTTTTTTTAACGAGGTACCCGTGCTGTTTTTGTTTGCCATTGTGTTGCTGGTGTACATCAGGCCGGGCTGACAAGGAACGAACTAAAACCAACATAAAAACGACAAAAAGTCGGGGGACTATGGTCGATGACCAAATCAGAAGCGTTGTTTGAGCGCGCACAAACTCACATTCCAGGTGGCGTTAACTCGCCCGTTAGAGCGTTTAAAGCAGTCGGCGGAACCCCGCGCTTTATGGAGCGCTCCGACGGCGCCTATATCTTTGACGCGGACGGCAATAAATACATCGACTACGTGCTGTCGTGGGGCCCCATGATCATGGGGCACAACCACCCAAAAGTTCGTGACGCGGTGGTACAGACTGCGCAGGACGGCCTCAGCTTTGGCTGTCCTACCGAAATCGAGATCGAGCTGGCCGAGCGGCTGTGCAGCCTGGTACCCAGTCTCGAGCAGGTCCGAATGACAAGCTCGGGCACCGAGGCGACTATGAGCGCGATACGACTCGCGCGAGGTGCAACCGGCCGGGACAAAATCATCAAGTTTGAAGGCTGTTATCACGGACATTCGGATTCATTGCTGATAAAAGCGGGATCCGGTGCCCTCACATTTGGTGTGCCCAGCTCACCGGGCGTGCCCGATGTACTCGCGCAACACACCGTTACACTTCCGTTCAACGATCTCGATGCGCTTAAAACTGCCTTTGACGAACTCGGAGACGAAATCGCCTGCGTGATCACCGAACCCGTTACCGGAAATATGAACTGTATTTTGCCTGAGCCCGGGTGCTTAGAGGGAATGCGCGAGCTCTGCACACAGCACGGTGCCATTCTCATATTCGATGAAGTCATGACCGGCTTTCGCTTTGGCACTCACTGCGCGCAAGGCCATTTAGGCATTGATCCTGACCTGACCTGCCTGGGCAAAGTCATCGGCGGCGGTATGCCTGTTGGCGCCTTTGGGGGCAAAAAAGAGATCATGGCGCATATCTCACCACTGGGGCCGGTCTACCAGGCGGGAACATTGTCGGGCAATCCAGTAGCCATGGCTTCGGGTCTCGCAACGCTTGATATCATTTCAGAACCCGGTTTTTATGACGATCTATTTCGTCATACCACCGAGTTATGTGAAGGCATGCAGACAGTTGCAGATGAAGCAGGCATTCCCTTTACCACCAACCATCTGGGCAGCATGTTCGGATTCTTCTTCACAGAAGACAAAAAAGTGACGCAATATCCACAGGTCATTGGTGCGAACGTGGAGCGCTTCAATAAGTTCTTCCACCTGATGTTAAATGAGGGTGTGTATTTGGCGCCTGCCTCATTTGAAGCAGGCTTTATGTCCTCAGCGCACACCGATGGTGATATCGCGAATACCGTTGACGCCGCGCGTCGGGCGTTCAAAGCGTTGTGAGGAGAGTCTTATGAGCACACCAAGAGGTCCATTTCCTTTCACTCGAATGCGACGACTTCGCGCGACATCGTTTGCCCGCGCGCTGACCGCGGAGAATGCACTCACGGCAAGTGATTTTATTTACCCAATGTTCGTGCTTGAAGGCGAAGGTCAAAGAGAGGCTGTTCCTTCGATGCCAGGTGTTGAGCGTTTAAGTATCGACCTACTAACCGAGCGCGCACGAGAAGCTTTTGAGCTGGGTATACCTGCAATAGCCTTGTTTCCCGTTGTGGGTGAGGCCAAGAAGTCGCTCGACGCCGCTGAAGCCTATTCGCCTGACGGCTTGGTTCAACGAACAGTGAAGGCGCTTAAAACCGCACTCCCAGACCTGGGCGTGATTACTGATGTTGCGCTCGACCCCTACACCACGCACGGCCAGGACGGCATCATTAACGACGAGGGATATGTCCTCAACGACATCACCAAAGAAGCGCTGGTGAAACAGGCGGTAAGCCACGCCGAAGCCGGCGCAGATGTGGTGGCGCCGTCTGACATGATGGATGGACGCATCGGTGCAATCAGAGAAGCGCTTGAATCTACTGGGCATGTCAACACGCTTATCCTGTCTTATGCAGCCAAATACGCGTCGGTCTACTACGGGCCGTTTCGCGATGCAGTTGGCTCCGCTGGAAACCTGAAAGGCGGTGACAAAAAGACCTATCAAATGGATCCGGCCAATAGCGATGAGGCGATTCATGAGGTTGCGCTGGATTTACAGGAAGGCGCGGACATGGTGATGGTTAAGCCTGGTATGCCCTACCTCGATATTGTTAGGCGCGTGAAATCCGAGCTAAAAGTGCCAACATTTGCCTATCAGGTGTCTGGAGAGTACGCAATGCACCAAGCCGCCTTTGAAAAAGGCTGGCTATCGCGTGATGCAGTCATTTTAGAGAGCCTTCTCTCGTTCAAGCGCGCCGGTGCAGACGGCGTCTTGACCTATTTTGCAGTCGATGCGGCCCGCTTGCTTGCAGAAAAATGAGCATCCTGCGCGCGGATAAATACTCGGTCTTTTGTCGGACTATCAGCACGACCATTGTCCTGTTTATCTGCGCACTCACATCCACCTACGCCCGCGCCTGTGACTGCCTTTGGGAAGGCAGCTTTTCGGAGGTGGTGTGGGCGGCGGATTTGGTGGTGCTGGGCAGTCCCAACACCCCGAAAGGTAATGCGTTTGACGTGAAAGTCGACGTCACACTCTTGGGTCCAGAATGGATTGAAACCCCACGTGTATGGCTCAAAACGGGTGCGTACTGCCGGCCTGAAGCCAGCGAGTTCTCATCAGATGAGCGTTACATTTTCGCTTTGAAAAAAATCATCGAAGTCCCTAACGACGGCTTCAATCCCTCTACACCTAATGTTAGTTTCGGGCGGATTGGGGATTATGAGCTCTCTAGTTGTGGGGGCTACTGGTTAAGTGTCCAAGGGCTCCGCGCTTCAGGAAATCTTGTACCTGGGATGCCTCGCTACGCGCAAAACCCAAAAATGTCGCCGGTACACGTGGGTCACGTGATCGCCTTTTTGAAGGGGCGTGCGTCGGTTGAATCACTCACTGAGGCGGCGCGTCTGAACCCTGAGCTAGAAGCACTTAAAAAGGATTCGCGGAGCTTTATCCGGGGATTTGGTGATGACTTTGGTGATGACTTTGGTGATGAC
>JBELJN010000008.1:73859-104916 GCA_042090345.1 Halieaceae bacterium
TTTGGTGATGACTTTGGTGATGACTTTGGTGATGACAATGACGGGCCTTGAAGACTCAAAGCCCTATCTCAACCTCTTTTGCTGGCGCCCCTGAGCCGCGCCATTCCCACTCTGGCTAGGCCCGCTCCACGCTTGCGGCATCGCTATGACGATTACCCACAATCTCTAACAATTCATCGATCATCATAAGTGACAGCCCCCAAATCAGGTGGCCGTTGTACGTAAATGCGTCGGACTCTAGAACCTCACCGCGCCAGTCCCATTGATGCCGACCGCGATTATCATCATCCAGTAAAAAATGCAGGGGAATCCATACGGTTGCAGCCACTTCATAGTTGAGCGTGAGTTCAGGTACAGACTCAACCTTAAAGACAAATGGGGCGACCAGCATTTCGGGTCGGTCTGCCCGCCAGCCCGTATTGACATCCGAAAGCTGACAAACAAAGCGCGCATGACCCTCGAGATCAAACCCTATCTCTTCAAGGGTTTCGCGCTTAGCACAGGCTTCGTCTGAGGCATCCGTGTCATCTTTTCGTCCGCCCGGAAAGCCCATGTGACCGGACCAGGGATCGCCCTCACGAACCGCACGCTGGATCATTAACATCTCCGGTCCTGTGTGCCCCTCACGTAAGCCAATAACAACCGCGGCCCGTCTCGCGGGTAGTGGTTTTGAAGGCGCTTTCACAAGCGCTAATCGATCTATGGATTCTTGAAAAGTTGGGTACACATCAAATTCCTCGCGCTCGCAAGTGTACACAATCTAGTCATGGGAATATCCGTGCAATTCACCCCGATCAACTTCGTTTTACCTCGATTACAATCGCGACAAGCACGTGAACATACGATGGCGGCATGCGATAATGACACGCTGTCTCACTACTGGCCCCATACCACATGTCACACTTTGTTTACGCCATCGGCGCCGCGCTGGTCGATACTGAAATTGCTGTCAGCGACAGCGATCTTTATCAACTGGGCATTGAGAAAGGCATGATGACGCTGGTCGATGAATCACGCCAGACCGAGATCAAAACTCACCTCGCTGACGCGCTAACAAAGGCAAACCACGCCTGCGGCGGCTCGGCAGGAAATAGCGTGATTGCCGCCTCGCAGTTTGGTGCGCCCACCTACATGAGCTGTTTGGTATCGAATGACGCCGACGGCGATATTTACATCGCGGACTTGGAAGCATCAGGGGTCTCACACGGATTTCATGAGGAGCGTCGCTCTGGTACAACCGGCAAGTGTCTCGTGTTGATTACACCCGATGCCGAGCGAAGCATGAATACATTCCTCGGTGTATCTGAAACGCTCTCAGTGACTGAGGTGAATGAGCAGGCCATTGCGGACTCGCAATGGGTGTATCTCGAAGGCTATCTAGTGACCTCCCCCACCGGACACGAAGCCGCGCTCAAAACGAAAGCCATCGCACGAACAACGAATACCAAAGTGGCCGTAAGCTTTTCTGATCCGGGTATGGTCACCTTCTTTCGCGACAACATGAATCAAATAATCGAGGGTGGGGTCGACTTTGTCTTTTGTAACGAAATTGAAGCCCTTGGCTGGGCGGAAACCGACGACCTAGACGAGGCGGCAGCCAAGCTCAAAACCGTCACACAAAGCTTTGTCATAACACGTGGTGGTGAGGGTGCTATTTTGTTTGACGGCGCGCAAACTTACGAGATCGCCGCTGAGAAGGTAAATGCCGTGAACACCAACGGTGCGGGTGACATGTTTGCTGGTGCGTTTTTCTTTGCACTGTGGCGCGAAAGCGACATGCGCAACGCCTGCGAGTTTGCGGCAAAGGCCGCCGCACGTGTTGTTTGCCAGCCGGGCCCGAGATTAAGCTTAAACGACAGTCAGGAACTCAGAAATTCGCACTTCGACGCGTGATGCAAAGGTAACTACACAATGAGCGACCAAGAAATTAAACCCAAGGTGAAGAGCGACCCGCTCTACCAAATGCTTCGGCATGAAGATGTCGACAGTTTTAACAACAGTCGAGATACACTCGATACCAGTCAGCTCTCCGGAGGAGACTATCGCGGCCGTGATCTTCGCAAAATGAACGCAAGAGGTCTCGACTTCTCCAGTGCTTATTTTAGAAATTGTGATTTGTCCGGGATCGATTTTCGCGAGACCAATCTTGAAGGCGCGAGTTTGCTTGATGCGAAAGTCTCCGGTGTTTATTTCCCAGACGAATTAAGCGCCGTTGAAATCCGGCTTTCACTCGATCACGGTACGCGCCTTCGCTACCACAAGTAGGAATCAAAAATGCATCTAGGTCGGACTCGGGCGCTCCTTGCCTCACTGTTTTTAATCGCACTAACGACCGGCACATTTTCGGCACAGGCACAAAGCCCGCTGTCCGCCTACACACAGCAGCAAACCGAATTCCTCCCGGTCGACGAGGCCTATGAGCTCAGCGTTATCGGCACCACAGAGCGAGGGGCGTTACTGCAATGGCTTATCGCGCCTGACTATTACCTATACCGACACGCCTTTGCCGCGAAAGCGCGCACGAGCAGTCAAGATATTGAAGTAGCGCTCGCCATACCGGATGGCCTCGCCAAAACCGATGAGTTTTTTGGTGACGTTGAGGTGTATTACGGCGCCTTAGACGCCAGCGTAGAACTTGCCGAATCAGCCGAACTAATAGAGTTATCGATCACTTACCAAGGCTGCGCCGATGCCGGACTTTGCTATCCCCCGGAGACAAAGACCTTCCTTTGGCATACGGCTTCCGGTGAGGTGCAAAAAGGCAAACTGAGCCCAACTGTGCTGGATACTAACGCGCCTCAGGGCAGTGGTGACGAGGAAGATTTTGGATTGATCGCTGCCCTCGTATTTGCCCTCTTAGGGGGCGTGATCTTGAATATCATGCCCTGCGTTTTCCCCATTCTCTCTCTGAAAGCGCTGAGCTTCACGCGCGGTGGTGCACAGAGCCATCGCCGCTCGAGCTTGGTCTATTCAGCGGGGGTGATCGTCAGTTTTGTTGGTATCGCCGCGGTGCTTATTGCCATCCAGCAGACTGGGAAGCTTATTGGCTGGGGGTTTCAGCTTCAAAATACGGGCTTTGTCATTGGACTGGCCTACTTATTTACACTCATGGGCTTGAGTCTCAACGGCCTCTTACACTTTGGCACCTCCATGATGAACGTGGGGCAATCTTTAACCGAAAAAGACGGTGACGCGGGGAGCTTTTTCACCGGTATTTTAGCCGTGGTTGTAGCAAGTCCCTGCACCGCGCCGTTTATGGGAAGTGCGCTTGGCTACGCCTTAACACAGCCCATTTACATCACGCTGCTAGTGTTTGCGTCGCTCGGTCTAGGCATGGCGCTTCCGATGGTGATTCTGAGTTACAGCGATGCGGCGGTAAAAGTCCTGCCCAAACCAGGACCGTGGATGGATACGGCAAAAAATGTATTAGCTTTCCCCTTGTATCTCACATCGGTTTGGCTTTTGTGGGTTGCTGGTAATCAAAGTGGCGTCAATACCATGGCTATGGCCCTATCAGGTCTAGTGCTCCTTGCCATGGCAGCTTATCTCTACGGTGAGACCCCGGTGCGAAAGGCCGTTACAGCGCTGCTCGTAATTGCGGCGGTCTTGCTCGCCATACCTCAGAGCGACAGCAGAGACGGTGGAGCGGGTGCCCGAAAATTATCGGAGGGACAGGTTGCCTACTCCGCGGCGACGCTTGCTTCCTATCGCGAAGTGGGGAAACCCGTTTTTGTCGATGTCACGGCTGACTGGTGCATTACCTGTCTGGCTAATAAGGCCGCCGTCCTCTTTACACCCGAGATAGAGGCGGCCTTTCTAGCGGCAGATCTGCCCTACATGATCGCGGATTGGACTGACTACGACGCCGACATCGGCGAGTTCGTAAAATTTCATGGCCGCAGCGGCATTCCGCTGTATGTAATGTATCCACGTGGTATCGGCAGTGACCCGGTGATCCTTCCGCAGCTTTTAACGCGCGATATCGTTCTGTCCGCCATTGAAAAAGCGCAGTAATCCCCCCAAGTAGGCAAGATAGTCAAGCAAGAGGTTTTCATGCCCCGAACGTTGTTCCTTCTAACGCTAACCTTACTGACCAATGCCACGGCACTCGCAGCTGATCTGAACATCGCGCATGGCTGGGCTCGTGAAACACCACCAGGAAGACTGATGACGGCCGCGTACGGGACGTTAGTAAATACGGGCGATAAAACGATTGTTATAAAGGGGATCAGTACCGAAATTGCGGCACATAGCTCGCTGCATGAGACCCTAATTGAGCGTGATCGCTCGACAATGCGACCGGTTAAAAGCTTATCCCTTGCGCCCGGAGAGGAAGCTGAGCTTGCGCCCGGTGGCATGCACATCATGTTGATGAAGCTTGACTCACCTCTCAAAGAGGGACAATTCGTCGACATCTGCTTCAAGCTGGAGAACAATAACGACGTTTGTCATGATTTTTCGGTAACAAAGTATAAAATGTCGGCGCAAAGTCATTAAGTCCAGCGCTGTAAGTCAGAGAAGGCGGCCGATGAGGCAAGTGAATACATGACATTTAAAGAACGGTTGTCTGCGCTCAAAGCAAGGCTCACCGGCGCGCTTCCCTCGAGCGAGTCATTAGGCCTGATACAAAGCCGAGGTGGTCGACGTGCTGCCATCGCGATGGTCGCTTCCTACAGCCTGCTCATCTTAGGTCTTTGCATCTATTGGAGCATTCCGCCTAAGCCATTTGATGTCATACAGAATCGTGCTACCTACTTGAGCAGTGCAGACCAATCAGTGACGGGCGCCGCGACGACTGCCGCGCTTTTGGAGGTGACGCGTTTGCTATTGGAGAAAAAGGGGGGCTATATCAGTAATGACATAGCGCCACCCGGAAGCCTCCTCGATAACATGCCCAACTGGGAGTACGGTGCGCTCATTCAGTCTCGTGATCTTGCGAGAGCGCTCCGCGAAGTATTAAGCCGCTCTCAGTCACAGTCCCAAGAGGACGTGGATTTAACGCTCGCGGAACCTCGCATTAACTTCCAGAATTCGAGCTGGGCCCTGCCCGCAACCGAGTCTGAATACGGAGACGCGCGCCGCTATTTGAAAGCGTACCTAGAGCGACTGCCTTCGAATGGCGAGGACAGTGCGCAGTTTTATGCGCGCGCCGACAATTTAAGCTACTGGCTGGGCATCGTTGAAACACGCCTTGGCAGTCTTTCTCAGCGACTATCAGCAAGTGTTGGGCAAAAAAGGATCAACACTGATCTTGCAGGTGATGCCGCTGCGCGACAATCAACTTCTTCGACCTCCGAAATCCTTGTTAAAACACCGTGGGACGAAATTGACGACGTCTATTACGAGTCGCGTGGCGCCGCGTTTGCACTCATTCATTTCCTTAAGGCAGCCGAAGTCGACTTTGCAGATGTGCTTGAGAAGAAAAATGCGGCGGTTAGTTTGCGGCAAATTATTCGCGAGCTTGAAGCCACGCAACAAACTGTGTGGAGTCCTGTGATTTTGAACGGCTCAGGCTTCGGTATCTGGGCCAATCATTCCCTGGTTCTAGCGAGCTATCTCTCTCGAGCCAACGCGGCGCTTATAGACTTACGAGAACTTCTCGCTCAGGGCTAGCGTGCTCGCTGTCCACTCATCAACACCCAGCCATCTCGGGTGTCACTGACTCGCAGGTTCACCGTCGCGTAGCGCTCAATCAGCTCTGGTGCTTGCTCGGTTAGAATCCCAGTGAGCAGCAGCTTCGCCCCTGGCATCATTAGCGCAATGAGCTCGTCCGCGAGCGTTAACAGGGGCCCAGCGAGAATATTGGCAACGACTAAATCCGAGCCCCCCACCCATGCCTCGATGCCGGGGCTGTCGGGAAAAAGAATCGCGAGCGAGCTCGCCTCAATCTGATTGCGCTCAGCGTTGTCTCGACTCGCCGTTAACGCCTGCGGATCATTATCAACACCGAGCGCAGAGGACGCGCCCAATCTTAGCGCCGCAATGGCCAAAATACCTGAACCACAACCGTAGTCAACGACGCGCTCGCCACCTCTGACGGCATCGTCAAGCGCCGCCAAACACATGGCTGTGGTTGCATGCGTACCCGTACCAAAGGCTAGGCCCGGGTCGAGATAAACATTAATAGCAGACGCGTCTGGAGGCTCTGACCAGCTAGGGCAAATCCACAATCGAGGACCCATTTGAATAGGCGAAAAATCGTCCATCCAAACACGCTCCCAAGCACGGTCACGCAGTGTAGTGATGTCGCTACAAGAGTTTTTTGCCAATAGAGCGTCAGGAATCTCGGCTCGAATAGGCTCAAGATCGACATCCCCGGCAAACAAGGCCGTGACCTTAACGTTTTGCCAAACAGGGGTTTCGCCGGGCCCGGGCTCGAGTAAGGGCTCGTCTGCATTATCCTCTAGAGAAACCGCAAGCGCGCCCTGAGCAAAGACCCAATCTTCGAGCAATTCAACATGGTGGGAGTGCGTTTCAAGAACCCACTCCTGCCACTCTTCCGAACTCAATGCTCGTGTTCCAGCTTACTCTCGAGATAGTGAATACTTACTCCACCCGCAACAAAGGACGAATCGACTACGAGTTCACGGTGCAGTGCTGAGTTAGTGCGAATGCCTTCAACAACGAATTCATCGAGTGCCTGACGCATCTTCTTAAGCGCGATCTCACGATCATCACCGTGGGTAATTATTTTACCAATAAGGCTGTCGTAGTGTGGGGGTACCTGGTATCCACTGTAAATGTGCGAGTCCACACGTACGCCATGCCCACCCGGTGCGTGGAAGGTCTTTATCAACCCAGGAGACGGCATGAAGGTTCGTGGATCCTCCGCATTAATGCGGCACTCGATAGCATGGCCGTTAAACGAGATGTCACTTTGCTTGATCGACAGCTTCTGCCCGCCGGCAATGAGCAACTGCTCTTTGACGATGTCAACGCCCGTGATCATTTCGGTAACAGGGTGCTCAACCTGCACGCGCGTATTCATCTCGATGAAAAAGAATCGACCGTCTTCATAAAGAAACTCAAATGTTCCCGCACCCGTATATCCCATATCGATGCACGCCTGAACGCAGGCGGCACCCACTTCTTCTCTGACGTCGTCTGGGATACCCGGCGCTGGTGCCTCTTCGATAATTTTCTGATGGCGACGCTGAAGCGAGCAATCGCGGTCACCTAAATGCACCGCATTGCCTTGTCCGTCGGCCAGTATTTGGATCTCCACGTGACGGGGCCTTTGGAGAAACTTCTCCATGTAAACCACGGGGGAGCCAAACGCTGCTGCCGCCTCCGATTGCGTTACTTCGATCGAGGACAACAAAACCTCTTCATTGTGGACGACACGCATACCGCGACCACCACCGCCAGCCGCCGCTTTTACGATCACGGGGTAACCGATATCGCGCGCGATGCGAAGCACCTCCTCGGGATCGTCAGGCAGTGCGCCTTCTGAACCGGGTACTGTCGGTACACCGGACTTCCGCATTTGGTGTTTGGCAGATACCTTGTCCCCCATCAAACGGATGGTTTCAGACCGCGGACCAATAAACTTAAAGCCGCTTCGTTCGACCTGCTCAGCAAAATCCGCGTTCTCCGATAAAAATCCGTAACCGGGATGAATGCCATCGGCACCGGTTATTTCCGCCGCGCTGATAATAGCGGGAGCCTGTAGATAGCTCTGCGTTGACGGCGCAGGACCAATACAAACCGATTCATCGGCGAGGCGCACATGCTTCAGTGTGCTATCGGCAGTTGAAAAAACAGCTACCGTTGGGATGTCTAATTCTCTGCAAGCTCGCAGAATGCGCAACGCTATCTCACCGCGGTTGGCAATGAGTACCTTTTCCAACATAGGTATTTTTCCTCGCCCGGTGGCGTTTATGCAATCGTGATGAGTGGCTGATCAAATTCAACCGGCTCACCGTTTTCGGCGTGGATGGCAGTGACAGTTCCCGCACGATCTGCTTCGATCTGGTTCATCATCTTCATCGCTTCAACAATGCAAAGAACATCGCCCGCTCGGACGCTCTGTCCCACTTCTACGAACGATGGCGCCTCGGGGCTTGGCGAACGATAGAATGTGCCAACCATGGGAGACTTTACTGCATCGTCTGTGTTGACCGCTGGTGCAGCTGCGGGCGCTGGAGCCGCCGCCGGTGCAACAGGCGCGGGCATCGCTGGCGCAGCAGGAATAGGCGCCGCTGCCATAGCTATCGGCGCGCCCGTATTGCGGCTGATGCGGACGGACTCTTCCCCTTCCTTGATCTCAATTTCGTCTACGCTCGAAGCCTCTAGCAGCTCAATGAGTTTTTTTACTTTTCGAATATCCATAAGGGTCACCTTTACCGTCTTTGTTATTACTCGTTTCAGTGATTTCGGTTCAATAAAAATTGTAATGCGTGGTCGTAACCTGCACTTCCCAGACCAGAAATAACGCCAATCGCCAGATCGGAGAAAAAACTATGGTGTCTGAAGGGCTCTCTTGCATACACATTGGAGAGGTGCACTTCCACAAAAGGAATGGCAACACCCGCTAGTGCATCGCGCAATGAGACGCTGGTATGCGTCAAGCCTGCCGGATTAATAATGATCGCCTGGGTCTTTTCGAGTCTCGCTCTGTGTACCGCATCAATCAGCTCACCTTCTACGTTGCTCTGAAAGGTGCTCAGTGTTTGACCCGCATCTACCGCCGCCTTCTCTAAGCGACTATTGATCGACGAGAGGTCATCGCTACCGTAGACGTCAGGCTCGCGGGTACCCAGAAGGTTAAGATTGGGACCGTGCAGCACCAGTATATCGGCCATAGTGACCACGCTAATTTCTGAAATTACCTTGGAGTCTCCAATAGCGTGAGAACAGTGTCCACTGTTTTTGGCACTACGCGACCAGTCTGTGCGTTTTTACCGAAGTTATCGACTTTTCGTTAATTTTGAATTACCGGTCGTCGCCCACCAGTAAACCGAGAGAGTTAATACTACCCAGTGACGAGACTTCACGCTTGCCACAGCCTTGATTACACTAGTCGCTCTCTTCGACCTCGACGTTTTACATGCAGCTTGGCACCTTTGCTAGTGATCTACCGGTGATGCTCGCTCCCATGGCGGGCGTCACTGACTTGCCTATGCGTCAGCTAGCAGTGAAACACGGCGCCGATATCGCTATCGGCGAGATGATGTCCTCGGACCTCACACTTGCTCACTCGCGTAAATCACAATCAAGAGCAGTCCATAGCGCTGACGCCGGACTTCGATCGGTACAGTTGGTCGGAAATGACCCGACAACCATTGCCAAAGCGGCCCAGTTTAATGTTGAGCGCGGCGCCCAGGTTATCGATATCAACATGGGTTGCCCCGCGAAAAAGGTCTGCAAGAAAGCCGCAGGATCAGCTCTGCTAGCCGATGTTCAGCTCGTTTCAGACATCCTAAAAAGTACGGTGCAGGCGGTATCCGTTCCGGTCACCTTGAAGATAAGAACCGGTATAGATCGCGACCACCGCAACGGCGTTGACGTTGCCGAAATTGCGCAATCGTGTGGTATCTCAATGCTGACGGTCCATGGCAGGACGCGCGCTGATAAATTTAAGGGTGAGGCAGAGTATGAGACGTTACGGGATATTGTCCGAGCCGTCGACATCCCAGTGATAGCTAACGGCGATATCACCTCTGTGGATAAAGCCGAGCGCGTGCTGAATTACTCGGGCGCTGCGGGCGTCATGATTGGTCGCGCCGCGCAAGGTCAACTTTGGCTTCCTGGATACATTGCCAACGGACTACGCAAGGGTCTGGACACGCCCCCCTGCGCTGAGGCGCGTTTAGCGCTGACGAGGGAGCACTGCGAGCTACTCTATGAATTTCATGGCCCGGTAATGGGATACAAAATCGCACGAAAGCATATGGGCTGGTTTTTCGAAGCCGAGCTTGGCGAAATTTACCTACCCCATAAACGCGCGTTCAACGCACTTTCATCTCAGGACGCGCAGCAGCAGTTTCTCAAGCAGGAAACGGACGCTATGCTTCACCTTATGGAAGACGACCTCATATACGGGGCGAGAAGTCGGGCACGCACTGAGGAGCACATAGCTGCATGACACATAGCAACGCAGCCAAGCAGAACGATCGCCAAGAGGGTGGACTTAAACGCGCCGTTGAAGGTGCAGTCCGCGAGTTCATGGAAACGCTCGATGGAGAGGACACGAGTGATTTTTATAATCTGGTGCTCTCAGAAGTCGAGGAGCCATTGCTTCGCGTAGTCTTAGAGTATTGCAGCAACAACCAAAGTCGCGCCGCCGAACTACTCGGACTAAATCGCGGCACGCTACGTAAAAAACTACGTCAACATAACCTGCTCTAGCACAGCACAGATAGTGAGCAGACACACTTTTATGCAAGGAAACTGCTATGACTGAGGCGAGAGTCGCCCCCATAAAACGTGCACTAATCAGCGTCTCCGATAAAACGGGCGTCGTTGAGTTTGCTCAGACACTTGCCGCTCAAGGCGTGCAAATACTGTCAACGGGGGGAACCTGCCGACTCCTCATGACGGAGGGCGTGCCGGTGACAGAGGTCTCTGATCACACAGGCTTCCCAGAGATGATGGACGGCCGCGTGAAGACGCTGCACCCGAAAATTCACGGGGGTATCTTAGGGCGCCGAGGAACAGACGATGACATCATGGTAAGGAATGACATCGGTGGGATAGACCTTGTTGTTGTCAACCTCTATCCCTTTGAGGCAACGATAGCCAACCCCGACTGCACACTGGCAGATGCCATTGAGAATATCGATATTGGCGGGCCGACCATGGTAAGAGCGGCGGCAAAGAATCATCGTGACGTCACTATTGTCGTCGACCATCTCGATTTCGACAGGGTTTTAACTGAACTTTCCGCCAGCGGTGGCACGTCTGACGCCCTTCGCTTTGATCTTGCAGTCAAGGCATTTGAGCATACCGCCGGCTACGACGGAGCAATTTCGAATTACCTTGGGAAACGCCTTGATGGTGACGTACTCAGCGACTTTCCGCGAACAGCCAACTTTCAATTTTCCCGAAGTTCAGTCATGCGATACGGCGAGAACCCTCATCAAAGTGCCGCGTTCTATACTGACCGGAATGCTAGCGAGGTGGGTGTTGGCACCGCAACACTCCATCAAGGAAAGCCCTTGAGTTACAACAACGTCGCCGATGCCGACGCTGCGATCGAATGCGTAAAGTCTTTTGATCAGCCGGCCTGCGTGATTGTGAAACATGCAAACCCTTGCGGGGTAGCTGTCGCAGAAACACTGTTAGACGCGTATAAGCTCGCGTTTGAGACGGACACCGAGTCTGCTTTTGGCGGCATCATTGCGTTCAACCGAGCACTTGATTGCCAAACCCTCTCCACCATCATTGACTCCCAGTTTGTTGAGGTGATTACAGCACCTGAGATTGACGATGCGGCGCTAGACGCAGCGAGTCAGAAACCCAATGTGCGGGTCATGTCTACAGGCTACTGGGGTGAACGCACACCCACTTGGGACCTCAAAAAAGTCAACGGTGGCTTACTTATCCAAGACCGTGATGACCACGTTATTAACGGGGACGACCTAACGGTTGTCTCGGAGCGATCGCCCAGTGAGCAGGAAATGCGCGACCTTCTCTTTGCCTGGCGCGTTGCCAAATTTGTGAAGTCGAATGCCATCATTTACGCATCCAACGAGCGAACCATAGGTGTGGGTGCTGGGCAGATGTCGCGGGTTAACTCAGCGCGAATTGCCGCTATCAAGGCTGAACACGCAGGGCTCGATGTGGCCGGTGCGGTGATGGCCTCAGATGCCTTCTTCCCCTTTCGCGACGGCATTGATAACGCGGCAGAGCGCGGCATCAAAGCCGTCATTCAACCCGGTGGGTCGATTCGCGACGACGAAGTCATTGCGGCTGCAAACGCTGCCGGAATTGCTATGGTATTCACAGGCGTAAGGCACTTTAGACACTAATTATGAATGTATTGATGATTGGCGGCGGCGGGCGCGAGCATGCGCTAGCTTGGAAGTTGGCACAGTCGACAGAAGTACGAACCGTTTTTGTGGCGCCAGGAAACGCTGGCACTGCCGTCGAGTCTAAGCTCGAAAACATTAGGGTCGATACGAGCGACTATGCCGCGCTTGCGGAGTTCGCAAAGGCGAATGACTGTGAGCTAACCGTGGTTGGACCTGAGGCTCCGTTGGTGAACGGGATTGTTGATTTTTTTGAAAGCCAGGGACTCCACTGTTTCGGCCCTCGCGCGGCCGCAGCACAGCTTGAGGGATCCAAAGCATTCACCAAAGAATTTCTCGCCAGACATGCCATTCCAACCGGGACTTATGAGACGTTCACCAACCCTGACGCGGCGTGTGCCTATATTCAGGCACAAGGGGCGCCCATCGTTGTGAAAGCTGACGGGCTCGCTGCGGGTAAAGGCGTCATCGTTGCCATGTCGATCGATGAAGCCGAGGCCGCAGTTCGAGATATGCTCTCCGGTAATGTTTTTGGTGATGCGGGCGCAAGGGTGGTCATCGAGGAGTTTTTAGAGGGAGAAGAAGCGAGCTTCATTGTGATGGTGGATGGCACCGACGTCATCCCCATGGCAACGTCGCAAGATCACAAGCGTGTTGGTGAAGGCGATACAGGCCCGAACACAGGCGGCATGGGCGCCTACTCTCCTGCACCGGTGGTGACTGACTCTGTCTATGAGCGCGTGATGGCCGAAATCATCAACCCCACCGTCAAAGGCATGATGACTGACGGCAATCGTTATCGCGGCTTTCTGTATGCCGGACTCATGATCGATGAGACAGGTGCACCGAGAGTGATCGAGTTCAATTGTCGCTTCGGTGATCCTGAGACACAGCCTATTATGATGCGCCTTGAGTCGGATCTGGCATCGCACTGTCTCGCTGCCTGTGAGAGTCGTTTACTCGAAGAGACCATCACGTGGAGTGGCGACGCGACAATCGGGGTCGTACTTGCGTCAGAGCATTACCCTGCCTCAAGTCCAACGGGGCTCGTTATAGAGGGTCTTGGTGAAGAAGCACAAGGCGTAAAAGTATTTCACGCTGGCACCTCAATGAATCAGGATGCGACGGTCACCTCGGGCGGTCGAGTGCTGTGCGTCACAGCAAAAGGCGCGTCATTAGCCGAGGCAGCGTCAGCCGCTTACCAAGCTATTGGTCCGATTAGCTGGGAAGGCATGAAGTACCGTAGCGATATTGGTTGGCGTGCGTTAGCGCGTTAACCTTAGACTTCAAGAACGCTAGATACAGATTATGCAACGACAACTTACCGGCCTAGATAGATTGATTGCGACCTTGGATACCGCGCTGCGTGAAGTAAGCAAGGGTACCGAGTCATTATCTGGCGAGCGCCCTTCGCCTGCAACGGATCATAGCGAAGCTAATTTGACCGAGGCCGAGCGTCAACACGCTGGCGGCCTTATGCGAATCAACCACACAGGCGAAGTCTGTGCACAAGCGCTTTATCGTGGACAAGCCTTGGTTGCGAAGTCTGAAGAGACGCGGGACGCCCTCCTAGCTGCGGCGCAGGAGGAGAAGGACCACCTTGATTGGTGCGAAGAGCGTTTAGATTCGCTGGGGACGCATCCGAGTCGGCTCAATCCGCTCTTCTTCACAAGCTCCTACGCGCTTGGCGCGCTTACTGGCGCCATAGGCGACAAGGTCAGCCTGGGCTTTGTCCATGCAACCGAGGAGGGGGTTGCTGCGCACCTAAAAGAACATCTACAGAAACTCCCAGAGGACGATCGCAAGTCTCAGCTGGTCCTTCAGGCGATGCTGGAGGAAGAGGAGCGTCACGGCGCACATGCGCTGGAGCAAGGCGGACAAGAATTTTCAGCACCCCTGAAGAAGGCGATGAGAGGCGCTAGCCAACTCATGACAAAAACCACTTACTGGCTGTAAGTCACTTTTGCCTATCCAGATCCAGACCAAGATAGGTAAGCACGCCACCCAAAGCCCACGCCCGTCTCAGGCGGTCGCTGGTGCAACCATAAACCTAGGTTAAATTTTCAGACCGAAACAGTTTCATGTGAGTGCGTTATCGCCACGCCCCCTGTCGCCAAGGTGATAGACGCTGAGCAATATTTCTCAGCTGATAAGGACACCGCTCGCGCAACCTGGCTATCTTTGATGCCATTGCCTTCGACAACGAAGTGTAGGTTGATCGCGGTAAACACGGCGGGAACAGCGTCTGCTCGCTCTGCCTGCAGTTCGACGCGGCAATTAAGGATGTCTTGGCGGGCTTTTTTTAGCATCGTTACGACATCGAACAAGGCGCAGCCACCAGTACCTAAGAGCAACATCTCCATAGGACGTAAACCATGATTTCTACCGCCCAACTCAAGGGGTCCATCCATAACCACACTGTGGCCTGAACCTGATTCACCCACGAACATAACGTCATCGACCCACTTTACTGTGCCCTGCATCTTTCACTCCTACCAATAAGAAAAACAAACTAAACGTGTCAAAGGGATTTACGGTTGGCACCGGACTTTTGACAGCGTTATGCTACTGTAAGTGTGCGGTAAATCACATTATGGTGTTGTTCATGAATTACTTAGTAAGTAAACGCGTTCCAAACGCTGAGGCCTTCCTGGTTCATTGCGAACGCATCTCGATGAAATCGAAGTCAGTCGTGTTCCGACAGGGAGACCCCAGCGATGACCTATATCTGATCCTCGACGGGTCTGTTTCGGTAATTGTTGACGACAGTGAGGCCCCGGACCAAGAAATGGTGGTGAGCTATTTAAATCCCAGCGAGTTTTTTGGCGAAATGGGCTTATTCGGGGAAGAGACACGTACGGCAAATCTCGTTACGCGAACAGCCTGCGAGTTCGCGAAAATTAGCTAACACGACTTCCACGCAATTCGTCAGCGCTTCCCTGATGTCTTTTATGCTCTGACCACGCAAATTGGGCAGCGACTCAAAAATACAACGCGAAAACTTGCCGACCTCACCTTCATCGATGTCTACGGAAGGATCCATCGTTCGCTAATACAGCTCACCACGCTGCCGGAGGCCATGACGCACCCCGATGGTATGCAAATTCGAGTGACCCGCCAGGAGTTAGGAAAGCTCGTTGGCTGCTCGCGAGAAATGGCGGGGCGAGTACTGAAAATGCTCGAAGGAGACGGCTACATTACGGTCGCAGGGAAGACTATTGTCGTTCTGCGCGAACCGACTGGCGGCAGCAAAATCGCTTAAGCCAGGGCATCCGCCATCATAATCGCAAGTGCCTGACCCGGTGACGGCTCTCGCATAAAAGACTCACCAATCAAGAACGTCGAGACCGCGTGCTCGAGCATCATTCGCATATCACTGGCGTTATGAAAACCGCTCTCCGTCACCACCGTGACGCCCTCGGGCACCTGACTTAGGAGCTCAATCGTTGTATCGAGCCGGGTATCAAAGGTATGTAAGTCTCGATTATTAATGCCAACCAAGTTGATATCCAGCTTCAGCGCGCGCTCTAATTCCGCTTGATCGTGCACTTCAACGAGAACGTCAAGACCCGCGAGCGTTGCCTCTTCAAACAAATGCGCGAGCTGCCGATCCTCAAGGCAGGCAACAATAAGTAAAATTGCGTCGGCTCCTAAGGCGCGAGACTCCCACACTTGATAAGCATCTAACGTAAAGTCTTTTCGAATCGCCGGAAGACAAGTCGCAGCGCGGGCCGCTTGCAAATAGGCGTCAGCGCCCTGGAAAAAATCGATATCCGTTAGTACGGAAAGACAAGCAGCCCCTCCTTGCTCATAACTTGTTGCAATACTTACGGGATCGAAATCAGCACGAATAACGCCTTTGCTGGGACTGGCCTTTTTTATCTCGGCGATGATACCGGGAACTCCTCGATCGCGATGTGCTTCGAGGGCACGAATGAATCCCCTCGGTGCATCAGCTGCGAGCGCTCTATCCTTGACCACACCCAAGCTTGTTACCGCTTTCCTCTCGGCAATTTCCTCGAGCTTACGATCACATATGCGCCTCAACACCGTGGGTGTATTACCTCTCATATCCCTGACTCCGCAGCCTTAGTGGTCTTATTGGCAAAGGCGTCAATTACGGCCAATGCTGCGCCTGACTCGATCGTTTTATCAGCCAATTGCACGCCAGCAGACAAACTTTGCGCCTGACCGCCAACATAGAGGCCCGCCCCCGCATTCAACGCAATAATAGAACGTGCCTTTCCTGCAGCCTCAGCCTCATCGCCTCCCAGTGCGGCCTTTATGAGGGCAGCGGAAGCGCCCGCAGTCGACACGGCCAGTCCATCCAGTGACGCGTGATAGTGGCCAAACTCCCTGGGATCGATTTGATACGAGGTGAGTTTACCGCCCTTGAGCTCGCAGACTTCGGTTGGCTGGCAAATTGAAATCTCATCGAGCCCGTCGTTACCGTGCACAACCATCACGTGCTCACTACCTAAATCCTTTAACGCCGCTGCCATGACAGGGCAGAGGTCTGCATTAAAAACACCAAGCACTTGGCGACGTGCGCCTGCTGGGTTCGTTAAAGGGCCCAGAACATTGAAGATGGTTCTCATGGCTAATTGCTGCCGGGGACCAACCGCGTACTTCATGGCGCTGTGATGCATGGGCGCAAACATAAACCCGACACCCAATGTGTCAATGCACTCAGCAATCACCTGTGGCGATACGCTGAGGTTGACGCCCAGCTCAGAGAGCACATCGGACGAACCACTTGAGCTGGATACCGAGCGATTACCGTGCTTTGCTATTCGCCCGCCTGCTGCGGCAACAACAAAGGTGGCGGCCGTGGAAACATTGAACAAATCGGCGCCGTCGCCCCCGGTACCAGCTAGATCGATCAGACCCTCGGCATCAATCTCAACGGGCGTTGCAAGCGAACGCATAGCACTCGCCGCACCCACTATTTCACCAATTGTTTCTCCCTTTACCCGAAGACCTACCAGCAAACCACCTATCTGCGCTTCAGTGGCCTCACCTTGCATAACGGACAGCATGACTTGCTCCATGTCGGATTGACTCAGGCTCTGCCCATCAACCACCTGCGCAATCGCTTGCTGGATATTCATAGCGTCCTCCTGGGAGTGCGGGGCAAGATTTTTCCTTGGTTTACCGATGACAATTATGTGTCCTCAACCCGTTTGCTTGAGAAAGTTCTGGAGCATGTCGTGGCCGTATTCCGTCAGTATCGACTCTGGGTGGAACTGTACGCCCTCAAGCGAAAATTCTTTGTGCCTTAAGCCCATAATCACGTCTAGATCACCCGCTTCGTCAACCGTCCAAGCCGTCACCTCGAAACACGCAGGCAATGTATTGGGATCGATGACTAACGAGTGATATCGCGTTGCAGTAAAGGGTGATGGCAAGCCAGCGAAAACGCCGGTGCCGTTGTGATGCACCGGACTGGTTTTCCCATGCATCACTTCGGGCGCTCGAACAATATCGCCACCGTAGGCGGCACCCATGCTCTGAAGCCCAAGGCAGATTCCAAAAACGGGAATATCGCCCGCGAATCGTTTTATCGTTTCAATCGAAATGCCCGCCTCCGTTGGCGAGCAGGGACCGGGCGAGACGCAGATAAGCTTAGGTCTAATTCGATCTATCTCATCGACGGTGATCTCGTCGTTGCGATAAACGTCCACCGACGCGCCTAATTCCCAAAAGTACTGAACGACGTTGTAGGTAAACGAGTCGTAGTTATCCACCATTAAAATATCGGGGCTTTTTACGGTATTAGTAGTCACAGCCTTAGCACTCATCGCGTTAGCACGCCTCAACCATCGCAGCCGCACGCAGGACAGCGCGCGCTTTATTCAATGTCTCTTCCCATTCCGCCTCCGGTACGGAATCGGCTACGACGCCAGCACCCGCCTGCACGATTAGCTGACTGTCTTTAATAACAGCTGTTCGAATAGCGATAGCTGTATCCATATCACCTGACCAAGACAGGTAGCCCACGGCACCGCCATAGATGCCTCGCTTCACGGGTTCAAGCTCGTCAATAATCTCCATCGCCCGAATCTTGGGTGCACCACTTAACGTGCCGGCGGGCAAGGTGGCTCGTAGCGAGTCAATGGCGGTCACGTCCTCGCGCGCATCCCCTGTGACGTTCGATACGATATGCATGACATGCGAGTACTTTTCGACAACCATTTTATCGGTGAGTGTGACGCTCCCAGGCTGCGAGACGCGCCCAATATCATTCCGACCTAGGTCGATCAGCATGAGGTGTTCGGCGCGCTCCTTCTCATCGTTGAGCAGGCGTGTAGCAAGTTCCCTATCTTCGGCCTCATCGGCGCCGCGACGAATTGTCCCAGCAATAGGTCGCACCGTAATCTTGCCCTGCTCCGATCGCACCAAGATCTCAGGCGAACTCCCCACGACATGAAATGAATCGAGGTCTAGGTAGAAAAGATAAGGCGAGGGATTCAGATGTCGCAGCGCTCGATATAAGTTAAGCGGCGATGCCGAAAATGGCAGGGTCATTCGCTGAGAAACAACGACCTGCATAACATCGCCGTCGAGAATGTAGTCCTTGATTCTTGCGACCCAAGATTCAAACGTCGCTTTGTCGGTGCCGTAGGTCAGTCGCGATTCGATATCGCTTGTATCGGTAGATCCCAACTCAAAACTGCCTAAATCCGTCGCAGGTTGCGCCAGCGTCTTTTCAAGGGCATCTAAGCGCTCAATCGCCATACCAAGGGCATTTGGAACACTCGACTCGGCATTAACAATCAGGGTCAATGTGCCGCGAAGATTGTCAAAAACTACAACCTCTTCAGCGAGCACTAACAGAATATCGGGTGTCCCCAGATCATCGGGATTGACGTCAACCGATAATTTGGGCTCGACATAGCGCACCGTGTCATAGGCAAAGTAACCCACCCATCCCCCGTGAAAAACCGGTAGCGATGGAAGTGGCGCGCTAGAAGCCGACTGGTGGAGCGCTTCTATTTCAGCGAGGGGGTCAGTCGATTCGTGGGATTCAACCAATTCCCCACCCTGGTAGCGCGAGACGGTTTTACCTGAAATAGCAATTCGCTGCGTTGCGGGGAGTCCAACAATCGAATAACGGCTCCACTTCTCTCCACCCTCAACAGACTCAAATAGAAAGGCATACGGCGCTTTGCACAACTTAGAAAATGTTGAGAGAGGGGTCTCGGTATCGGCAAGCAACGTCCGCGTAATCGGTATGCGCGAATAACCCTCTGCAACCAATGCATCGTAATCAGATTGATTCATTGCGCATCCTATCCAACCGCCGCAAGCGCCTCGCGCATACTATCAATAACGGTTTTGTAATCGGGCTTTCCAAAGATCGCTGAACCCGCAACAAACGTATCGGCTCCCGCCTCCGCGGCGGCGGCAATGTTAGCAGGCCCAACGCCTCCATCGACCTCGAGTCGTATATCAAGCCCCGAGGCATCGATAAGCTCACGCACTTCTCGCAACTTATCCAGCGTTTGAGGAATAAACGACTGCCCGCCGAAACCTGGATTGACGGACATAAGCAAAATCATATCAACCTTGTCCATGACGTACTTAAGTGCGTCGAGGCTAGCCGCTGGGTTGAAAACCAAGCCCGCTTTGCAGTTGGCATCGCGAATGAGCTGCAGCGTCCTGTCAACATGGGTTGAGGCATCAGGGTGAAAGGTGATGTAGCTCGCTCCCGCATCGGCAAACATGCCAACCAATGCATCGACGGGTGTCACCATAAGGTGTACATCAATCGGTGCCTCAATCCCATAATCTCTGAGGGCTTTGCAAACCATCGGACCAACAGACAAGTTAGGTACGTAGTGATTGTCCATAACGTCAAAATGAACAATATCGGCTCCCGCAGCTAATACGGCCTCGACGTCGGCCCCTAATCGCGCGAAGTCAGCGGCCAAAATTGACGGAGCTATTTGATAATCACGCATCGCGGCATCCAGAGCAGAAGTGTGTGAGGAATAATGGTGTCATATTTAAGCTAGATGCGTAGTGTAAAGCGCGCGGCCAGAGCTCGCCAGTCAACTTGAGTCTTAGGTTCGACCTGCTAGCGCAATTTCAAGGTTTCGCAGCCGATCAGGCGTTCCGACATCTGACCAGAGTCCCGAGAACAGCTCGCCGCTCACACGTTGTGACCTAATAGCCTGATCAAGCACAGGGCGTAAAGCCAGCTTTCCCGGCGCCAACCCAGCAAACAAGCCAGGACTCATTACCGACAGCCCCGAGAATGTGGTCCGCAATGGCTCCGCATCGACTATCCGAGTTTCTAACAGTTGGAAGTCACCCTCTGGGTGATGTATCGGATTGGGAATCATGACCAAGTGCGCAAGGTCATTGTTTAGGTCGTGTCTTCGCAGCTGCTCGAAGGGATAGTGCGTAAAGACGTCACCATTTACCACGGCAAAAGGCTCATCTCCAAGCAGAGGCAACGCATTTAAAATCCCACCTGCCGTCTCTAACGGTTTGGGCTCTACGACAACCTTTACATGACAGCCCCAACGAGATCCATCGCCACAAAAGGCCTCTATTTGCTCCGAAAAATACGATGCGTTCACCACAATGTGCGTAAATCCTGCCGCAACCAGCCGCTCAAGATGAAATGCCAAGAGTGGTTTTCCATCGACCTCTATCAAGGGTTTAGGCAGGCTGTCGGTGAGCGGCCGCATTCTTCGCCCCTCTCCTGCGGCTAAAATCATCACGCGCCTCATGAAGTGGCGTACCAATCTGCTTGCTGAACCTTTGGGAGCACCGTGCCCTCAAACCACTTCCAAAAGTCAGCAATCGCTGAGTAATCCTCAGAATACAAACCACAAGCCTCACGAATATATTCAATAACCACCGGAATATCGCGCATGTAGGCTGGCTTTTGATCTCGAAGCCAAAGCCGGGAAAACACACCCAAGATTTTTACGTGACGCTGGAGACCCATTAAGTCGTACCAGCGCACGAACGCCCCCCATGAGTCGTCAGGCAAATAATCCGCACTCACCAACAAGTGCCAATACTCTTCTAGCCAGCTCATCTGCTGCTCTCGTGGCCAGACGATATAAACATCTTTCAAAAGCGATACCGCATCGTAGGTAATTGGACCAACAATGGCGTCCTGGAAATCGATAATGGCAATTTCGCCTTCATCGAGCACCATGAGATTTCGACTGTGATAGTCGCGATGGACAAATCGAGACGGCTGCTCAGCCGCTACCGATAATAGACACTGACTGAATCGCTCAAAGATCGCCTCATCCGAAGGGCCTAAGTCCATGGAGAGCGCACGCGCAAAAAACCAGTCAGGGCAAATAGTTAACTCACGCTGAAGCTCTTTGTCGTCGTATACAGGTAAAACTGTCTGCGTCCCGCTCAGGGCCTGCATGGCGCTGAGGGCGATGAGTGCCCTCGTGTAATAAGTGTCGACATCCCCCTCTTGTAAGACCGACCAGTAGGTAACGTCCCCAAGATCCTCGAGCAAAAAGAGCCCGAGGCTTAAGTCGGCACGCTGTAATCTTGGCACGCGAACACCCGCCGCCTTAAGTAGCCCTTGTACCAAAACAAACTGTTCATTGTTCTCAGTAGGTGGCGATACCATCAGAATGTGCGTCTGTATCTCCCCGTTAAGACAGAGCGAGGCACGATAGAACTTTCGCGGGCTGGCATCACCGGCAATGAGCTGCACACCAATAGACTCCTCGTTACATCGTAACGATTGAGCGAGCCATGCTCGCTCAGAAAGAAAGTCCTGTGTCGGCACTCATTACCTCCTTGCTCGCTACACCAACTCGCCACGCCAAACCCGCAGCATTGCCAAAAAAACCCACTGATACTCACGAGGTCCGCGGTACACTATGCGCTGCATAATAACCTGAAGCGCAAGCCTACACGCCGGTGCACAAAAGACTTAAACGAATTAAAGCTTTTTTTGTCTCCCTGAGCGCAACGGTGGGTATGGCCCTGCTCGCCGCCGATGGCCCGGCTGCCATAGCGTCGTCGCTCGAGGAAGAGCGTATTCAGAGTCGCCTTAACTGGACACCACTTAAGCAAGTCGCAAAAACAGACAGGGATGCCCGCTGCATTAAGTGCCGCGGCAAGTACACAGACCCTCTCGCCGGCGCTGATCGGTCAGTTTCACCCAATGAATCAGACCTCGAGGTAAGCTCAGGCGACAGCGACATCACTGATAATGCCTTTTTTTTCTCCGACGCCGTCACCGTTACGCAAGGCTATCGCACGTTAAAAGCAGAAGAAGTAACCATTGACCGAGTGGAGCAGACCGTTACCGCCACAGGCCCAATAGAGGTCCGAGAACCCGGCATTGTCATGTATGGCGATACGATCAGCTACAACAGCGTCGACGAGCAAGCTCAGCTCACCGACGCGGAATTTGTTTTGTATGAGCAGCAGCTGTATGGCATCGCCGAAGAAGTTACGCGTGACGCTAACGGCACCCTAACCATAGAAGACGGTGAGCTCACTTTTTGCACACCCACAGATCCAAGTTGGCTGGTCTCAGCAGAGACCTTGGAGATCGATGCCATCAATAACGTTGGCGAAGCATGGGGGGCGCGGATCGATGTAAAAGGCGTACCCATTCTCTATTTACCCTGGATCCAATTTCCTCTCAGCGATCAACGGAAGACGGGGCTGCTATTTCCGGATATTAGCAGCGATACACGCGGCGGCCTCGATGTCACGGCCCCTATATATTTCAACCTTGCCCCTCATTACGACGCAACGTATTCACCGCGTCACATCGCAGACCGCGGATTTGTACATCAACTTAACGCGCGATATTTAGGTGAACGGTCGGGTTCCTGGGACGTAACGGGTGCTTACCTGAATGACGACAAGCTCAGCGCAGAGCCCGGAAAAGATGCACGCTGGCTTATCAAGGTAAAGCAAAGCAGCACGCCCTCCTCTCGTTTACGGACGTCGATCGATTTCTCGAAGATCAGTGACAACGATTATTTGAAGGACCTGGAAAACAACACCCTCAGCGCGCAACGTCAAACCGCCTTGCTTCAACAAGCAAGGGTAGATTGGTTAGCGGATAACTGGTTAATCGGGGTGGAGGCCCAGCAATTTCAAGGCATCGCGGAAGACCTGACCGATAACTATCAACGCTTGCCCCAAGTAAGTGCCCTCTGGCGCGGTGATAAAACACTCGTCGGCTTAGCGCCTATCGTAAACATTCAGGCAGCAAATTTTGACACTGACTTTGAAAAAGTGCGAGGCCAAAGACTGTTCCACGAAGTAGGCCTATCGCTCCCACTTTCTCGCAGTTATGGTTTTTTAAACTCACAAGTGACACATCGTGGTATTCAATACAGCCTGAAAGACCCGGGTATGACGGATTCAAGAGATGAACGTGTTGAGTCATGGGTAGCCAGTATTGACGGAGGACTCACCTTTGAGCGTTCCAGCGAATTCTTTGGTCACTCGTTCACCCAAACGCTGGAACCCCGAGCTCATTATCTGTATGCAAGTTATGACGACCACGTTGGCATTCCCGATTTTGATAGCGCCGAGCTCACGTTTAGCTATCGACAACTATTTCGCAATACGCGCTTTTCAGGCCATGATCGATTGGCCGACGCAAACCAACTCGCACTCGGGCTCACTTCACGATTGATTGATCCCAAAACAGGTTTAGAGCGAGTCAGCGTCAGTCTCGGACAAATTATCAACTTCCGCGATCAGCGTATCCGCTTAAAGGAAGGTGACTCTCCGCTCACAGAAGATGGCTCGGCACTCGCCTTTGCGCTGGATATGACCGCCAGTGAGCGATGGTCAATTCACAGCAACTTGCTGTTTGATGCGTATGACAACGAATTGGATGCAGCCAATGTTCGGGTTAGCTATCGCCCTGATGACGAAACGCTCTTTAATATCGGCTACACCTTGAGAGAGCCTCCGGAGTCTTTTGCCGCACGACCCGTGACCGAGCAATTTAACACCTCGGCCTATATTCCCCTTGATGAGAACTGGCGGCTGTTTGGCGCGCTACGATACTCACTCGAGATCGACAGTAGCGTGGAAGATATGTTTGGTGTCGAGTACGATGGCTGCTGTTGGCGTGCACGATTTCTCTACGTGAGTTATCTCGATGCACTACGCGATACAGATGTTTTTATTCCAGAGCCTGAACTAAGACGCGATCGCGCGTTCCAATTTCAGTTCGTCCTGAAGGGACTAGGCTCCTTCGGGCGCAGAGTTGATAATCTCATGCAAGACATGATTAGAGGTTTTAATGCTACACGGTAAGTTTTTTCATCACGTAACGGCTGTGCTCGCACTCGCCGCCGCTCTCTCTACCAACGCACAAGTAGTTCCACTAGACAGTGTTGTAGCGATTGTCGACGAGGACATAATCCTCTCAAGTGAAGTGCGTGATCGTGTTCAACAGATAAAAGCATCCGCCACTCAACGTGGTATGCAATTGCCCGACGATGACACGCTTGTCCAAGAGACTCTCGACCGACTGATCCTGGAGAGCATTCAATTGCAGCTCGCTGATCGCTACGGGATACGAATTCCCGATGCACAGCTAGACCAATCAATGGCGCGGGTAGCGGCCCAAAACCGACTCACACTCGAGCAGTTCAGAGACGCGCTAACGCAAAATGGCCAAAGCTATTTGCAAATGCGTGAGGCCCTAAGAGACGAACTGGCGATACAGCGTGTGCAGCAAGGCAGTGTGATGCGTGATATCAGTATTACCGAGCGTGAAATTGATAACTTCATGGCGACGGAAGAAGGCGAGGCTATGGTCGAGCCTGAATATCGTGTGGAGCAGGCGCTCGTTTCTGTTTCTCGCTCAGACAGTGACGCTGAGCGCGCGGCAAAGGAAGACTTTGTCGACGGTGTCCTAGCTAATATTCTTGCTGGGGCCCCTTTTGCTGACGCGGTAAGCGTAATCGAGCCTTACGAATTTCGAGGTGGCGATTTAGGTTGGCGTAAGTTGAGCGATATTCCGAGCATGTTTGCCGAGATCGTTCCCAATCTGAAGCCCGGGCAAACAGGCAAGGTGCAATCGAGCTCTGGCCTACACCTGGTGCACTTGGCCGAGGCACGCGGCATCGAGCGACTCGTCGAGCAGACCAATGTTCGGCATATTCTTGTCAAACCAAACGAGGTACTCGATGACGACGCTGCACGAGAGTTTATCGCATCACTCAAGCAACAGATTGAAGGCGGTGAGGACTTTGCCGAACTCGCCAAAGAGCATTCTGACGATATTGGTTCGGCGCAAGAGGGTGGTGAACTCGGCTGGACCAACCCAGGCCAGATGGTAGCCGAGTTCGAATCGGCCATGGCGGCTGCAGAGATTAATGTCCTGACAGACCCAATTCGTAGCGAATTTGGCTGGCATATTTTAGAAGTAACCGATCGCAGGACAGAAAATTTTGCCGAACAGGTACGACGCAATCAAGTGGCCAACTTCCTTCGCGAATCTAAGTATGAAGAAGAGCTGGAGAACTGGCTCAGAGAGATTCGTGAAGAGGCCTTCGTCGACATCAAATAAGGCGCCCGTTAACCATGAGCCTACCCCGTATAGTCATCACGGCAGGCGAGCCAGCGGGAATTGGGCCTGACGTCATACTCAAAGCCCTGCAATCTGATATCACGGCGCGTATTGCAGTCGTTGCAGATGCTGACCTGCTACAACGCCGAGCCAATATGCTTGGCGTCGCCTGCGACATTCAAAAACTCGATATCCCAACCGAAATATCGGCACACGTACCTAATCGAATTCAGGTGCTTCACACTCCTTGCTTGGACGACGTTGTCCCGGGCACCTTGAATGTTGCTAACGCAAGGTACGTCGTCACAACCCTCGAGAGGGCAGCAAGTCTCACTCAGGATGGCGTCTTTGATGCCATCGTGACCGCCCCGGTGCAAAAATCCATCATCAATGACAGCGGTATCCCGTTCTCGGGCCACACCGAGTTCTTCGCCGATTTTTTTCGTTGTGAAGGCGTTGTGATGCTACTCACTAATCAGAAATTCAAAGTAGCACTCGCGACCACTCATTTACCGCTGCGTGACGTTCCAAATGCGATCAGCAAAGACGGTCTTTGCAGACAATTCCGCATTATTCATCGCAGCTTCTGTGAACTCTACGGCGTAGAAAAGCCCCGCATCGCCATGTTGGGGTTAAACCCACATGCGGGCGAAGGTGGGCACCTCGGTAAGGAGGAACTTGATACGCTCATCCCAGCACGTGACGTCGCGCTAAGCGAAGACATCGACGTTAGCTTGCCTCTCCCTGCCGATACGGCCTTCGTATCAGAGGCAGGTAAGCGTGCCGATGTAATTCTCGCGATGTATCACGACCAGGGCTTGCCTGTTTTAAAAACGGCGGGTTTTGGACACTCGGTCAACGTCACTTTAGGACTCCCGATTATTCGGACCTCTGTCGATCATGGAACAGCCCTAGAACTTGCGGCTTCGGGAAAGGCCTCAGAAGGGAGTCTGCTCGCCGCCATCAATGAAGCGATTATCTGCGCCCATCATCAAGCTTAGGCGACAACATCCAGAATCCGATCGAGGGTCGATCGATTTTCTGAAATCATGCGGTCAGCTATGCGCTTTAGGTTTTGAATATTAACCTCGCTGGCATCGTCCATGTCGTCATTCGCCTCGTCCAACGTCACCTGGAGACGAAAATAATGATCGCCCAGAAACATCCGCATCTGATGGTTCGCCACTTTTGTCGCACCATCGAACATGCAGTCAATGAGCGGCGTCACCCAGCCCGCCTGCCCCCAGTCTTTTGCTGACTCGTAGGAAATCCGGCGAATGAGTTCACCGGTACCCAGTGACACCACCGCCAACGGCTCGCCCGGAAAAAGTTTTAACGCCTCCGCGTAAGCCGAAACGACGGGAGAGTTTACGAAAACCCCGCCGTCAATGAGCGCACGGTGACTACCTTGGACGTCTATGAGTGCCGGCTCGAAATAAGTGGGGGCCGCACTCGTTGCACGCGCTGCGTCGCGGCAAAGGACGGTTTCATGGTCTGGGTGCCAACTCTTTAAAAACAGTGTTCGACGGCCCTCAATATCGTAGGTCGTAACCATTGTCGAGCCCAACGTATCGCCCAGCCGAGCATCCGAATAATATTTACGAAGCGCAGCTTCCAAGGGTCTAGCCGAGTAACGTTCGTCCAAAACACCCCCCGCAGAACGAATATTACGCCACACTGTTTTCTGAAAAATTTTCCTGCCGCTATTCTCAAAAAACTCTGCTAAATCGTGAGCAGTATATTTAGGTTTCCCCTGTGGATCCGCCTGCGCAATACCCAAGGCAATAATGCCACCAGAGGATGTTCCCACGGACAAATCAAACAGTTCCGATATGGGCTTATTTGACGCCTGCTCTAAATAATCCAAAACAAGTGCCGGAATAATTCCGCGAATACCACCGCCGTCTATTGAAAGTACTGTCCGCATAATTAAGCTCGCCGCATAAAAACTGGTTTACTGTTTTATTCATTTACTCATGATTTCGCGATAAAACTGTGTTTTACTTTGATAACACTAATCACTACGACAAAAACGACAAGAAAGGTTTTATATTCATGAGTGAAGCACAGGTACTGCAATCAATCGCACGTTCTAAAGCGGCTGCAAATCGAGCAGTTAAAACACTTGATATTAAACAGCTAGAGCGCGCCATCAAGAATCTATCAGCTGCAGCTCAAACTTTAAAAGAACGTGATTCACAGCGCGCAGAGCGTAAAAAAGAGCTCGCCGTTAAAAAATTAAAATCAATGATGGATCAACTTGGAATATCAGCAGAAGATATTGTTACGCCCAAGAAACCCATTTCAACCCGCAAAAATACGACTGGTCCTAAGAAAGGCAATAAAGTCGCACCGAAATATCAAATTACGGTCGACGGTCAGACGCACCAGTGGACAGGTCGCGGCCGAACACCTGTCGTTTTTCGCAAACACGTCGAGCAAGGTGGGTCTTTAGACGACTGCCTTATTTAAAGGTGAAGGAAAACAAACACGTTTATTCCCAGCGCAGACCTCCAGTTTGTGTTGTCACTCGATGAGTAACAATGAGTAATAAAGCCCCGCGAAAAGGCAGGCCCGGTGCTACCGCTCATGCGCCAAGAAAGCGCTTTGGCCAAAACTTTCTTACCGACCAAGGTGTGATTACAGCCATAGCGAGAGCCATTTCGCCTAGTCGAGATGACAACCTTGTAGAAATTGGTCCGGGGCAAGGTGCACTGACCGACGCTCTTTTCGATAGCGGTTGTGCAATTAACGCGATCGAAATAGATCGAGATCTTCAGTCACAGTTACGCGTCATGTTTTTTAATCGCGATTTAACATTACATAATGCGGATGCGTTGAAATTTGATTTCTCTCAATTATCTCAATCTGCAAATGATTTAAGGGTGGTTGGAAATCTCCCCTACAACATTTCCACGCCCCTCATCTTTAAGCTTCTAGATAATTTAGCGCTGATTAAAGACATGCATTTTATGTTGCAGAAAGAGGTGGTTGACCGCTTAGCGGCGACACCGGGAACAAAAGCGTGGGGACGCGTGAGCGTCATGACACAAATTGATTGCGACGTGGAGTCGCTGTTTGAGGTTCCGCCCGAAGCGTTTTTTCCAAGGCCCAAAGTGCAATCGGCTATTGTGCGCATCACACCAAAAGTCCAGCGCCACCGGCCTGACTGCTCTCGTGTGTATCTTTCAAAATTGGTTCAGCTCGCTTTTGCGCAACGAAGGAAAACGCTGCGCAATAACCTAAAGGGCATTATTGACGAGGCCACCATTGAGGCCTTGGATATCGATCCTGCTTGTCGAGCAGAGACACTGACACTCGATCAGCTCATCGATCTGTCGCTGAAACTAGACGTAGCCGCGTAGAATTTCCAGCGCGCTGTCTCAATCATTTTGCCAAGTGTGGCGGTCCTGAAGGCGTATAAGCGATCAATCCGCTACCTGAATTTCGCGCGCCCAGCTACACTTCGCTTATACAGCTGAACTGAGCCACGTACCTCCAGTCGTTATGCCGCGAGATCTCAGATGACAACTTATGTAGTGGGAGACATACAAGGGTGTTTTGACCCGTTCCAGTGCCTGCTTGAACGGGTAAACTTCGACCCAGCAAAAGACGTCATCTGGAGCGTTGGCGATCTTATCAACCGTGGCCCCGCGAATTTAGAGACACTTCGGTGGTTCTTTGCGCATCGTGACCGCGCGGTCGTCGTCCTGGGGAATCACGATCTTCATTTAATGGCCGTAGCGGCAGGGACCAGAAAGATGTCCAAGTCCGATAACTTCGGCGATATTTTACAGGCACCCGACAGAGATTCCCTGCTCGCGTGGTTGCGACAGCAACCTCTGGCCCACCATGATCAAGGGGTAACCTTAGTTCACGCTGGCATCCCACCAATGTGGAGTATTAAAGAGACACTCCGATACGCCAAAGAAGTTGAAACGGTGCTCCAGGGACCCAACTACAAGGCGTTTTTTGATGCGATGTACGGCAATGAACCCGTTGTCTGGAGCAATAAGCTCGATGGAATGACTCGTTTGCGAGTCATAACCAACTACCTGACGCGCATGCGCTACTGCACCAAAAAGGGCAAGCTCGACTTGATCAACAAAGGCCCTAAACCCAAAACGGATGCGCTCAAAGGAAAGAAAGTGGCACCTTGGTTCTCTCACGAAGAACGCCGAGCCGCCGCAGACACTATTATATTTGGTCATTGGGCGTCGCTTGAAGGGGTGACAGATTCCCCCAATGCCATAGCTCTGGATACCGGATGTGTTTGGGGCAACAAGATGACAATGCTCGATCTGGATGCACGCACCTTGCACAGGTGTCGGTGCAAATGAGCGTCTTATCCCTCAAGGGAGATATCGACATACTCAGAGTCGGGGGTGCCGTTCGCGATGAGCTCTTGGGCTATGCTTTTGATGAAGTTGACTGGGTCGTTGTTGGCGCCAACCCCGATGACCTGTTAGATGCAGGCTTCAAACAAGTTGGCAACGACTTCCCCGTGTTTCTGCACCCAACAACCGGTGAGGAGTACGCGCTAGCCCGAACGGAGCGCAAGGTCGGGAGAGGATACAACGGCTTCACCGTGCACGCAGATCCCACAGTGACACTCGAAGAGGATCTCCGGCGCAGGGACTTAACCATCAATGCAATGGCCCGCTCAGCACAAGGCGAGCTCATCGATCCGTACGGTGGTGAAAAGGATTTACGCGCGCGAAGACTGCGTCACGTTTCAGACAGTTTCATAGAAGACCCCTTGAGGGTACTGAGAGTATGTCGTTTCGCCGCTCGGTATCATCATCTGGGATTCGAAGTGGCAGACGAAACCATGGACCTCATGCGGTTAATGGTGAAGAGAGGAGAACTCGCGGAGCTCGCCCCAGATCGCTTATGGCGAGAGACTGAACGTGCACTGACTGAGCGACATCCAGAGGTTTTCTTTAGCCTCTTGCATTCGCTGGGACTGGATACTCCTATGTACCCATTTACCCTCAGTCAAAAGGCGATCGAGCGGCTCGCCTCTGTGCGAAATCAGTTTGGCGATAGTTTGCGTCGCTGGGCGGCGCTTACCGCTGATGACTTTTCGCTTGAGCTTGCGCATCGCGCCGTTATCCCTAAACGACATCTCGCCATATCGAGGCTTACCGCAGACCTATTGTTACGAGAAAAACCTCGGTCAGCGTCCGATGCATTGGACTTACTCGATCGGTTAGATGCGTTTCGTCAGGGGTCGCTTGTCGAGGCGGTATTAGATGTAATCGACTGCATAGATACCCGATTTGAGGCCGCCGATATTTTGCGAATCCAGACGATACGAACTATCGCTGCATCTATTGGCGGAAAAGCGTTCGCCGCTCAAGGACTGACAGGCAACGACATCAAGTTAGCGATTCAAAAAGAGCGTGTCGACGCGACAAAACATCTTTTCTGACAGGAATCTCGCGCGGCGACACACTATGCGGCAGGAAGAAATCGCGTCCGATGACGTCTGCAACTCAGCGTGTCACGCCCTCGCAATCTCAATCTCAATCTC
>JBELJN010000008.1:105016-121159 GCA_042090345.1 Halieaceae bacterium
CAATCTCAATCTCAATCTCTCAAACATTGCGCTCGATTGACGTTCAGCGACACACCGACCGACGCCGCTGCGGGCACCGCATTGGGTTTATCAATATCAATGCGCAACTCAGAGACTGGCCAAGACCGGAAAATCTCAGTAGCAATCGCCGCCGACAACGCTTCGAGTAGCTGAAACTCTGTCTGCTCCACAAAGGAGATGACTTGCAGCGAGATAGCCGCGTAGTCGAGTGCATCGGGTAAGTCATCGCTTTTTGCCGCGGCCGTGAAATCTGTCGTCATGGCCAGATCAATAATTAACCGCTGTTTGATCTCGCGCTCCCAGTCGTAACACCCGATGACCGCCTCAGGCTCTAGCCCCTTAATTGTCACCACCCCCTTCATAATTGGTTCCCTTTTTTGGACGCCGTCGGAGGCTCCAACTCGGTAATGGGCCATCTCGCTCGCACTTCAGGCGCGTCGGGATCGCTTTCTCCCGCAGCGAGTCTCAAGGCACCGGCAAAGGCAATCATCGCGCCGTTGTCAGTACACAGCTTGGGCTCAGGATAGAGCACCTCTGCACCCAATTGCCCGAGGGCGCTTTGCAGTCGCTCTCGCAATCTTTTGTTAGCGCTCACGCCTCCCGCCATAACGAGGGTGCTGACATTCTCTTGCTTAAGCGCACGTTTGCACTTGATCACCAACGTATCCACGACCGCCTCCTCGAAGCAGCGCGCGACATCCGCTTTGTCTTGAGGACTCAAGGCGCCCTCCGAACTCAGATCGCGCATGCAGGTACCAACGTGGGTTTTTAATCCCGAGAAACTGAAATCCAGTCCCGGGTGTTTAACCATAGGCCGCGGAAATGAAAAGCGATCCGGATTTCCCTGCTCAGCAAGCCGCGCCACCTGCGGCCCACCGGGATAAGGCAGTCCCAGGAGCTTAGCCGTCTTGTCGAAGGCCTCACCAGCCGCATCATCCAACGACTCACCAAGTAAGCAGTAATCGCCGAACGCGTTGGCACGGATTAACTGCGTGTGCCCTCCGGACACCAAAAGTGCCACAAAGGGGTAATCAGGCGGCTCATCGGACAATAGCGGCGCCATGAGATGCCCTTCCATATGATGTACACCGAGTGACGGCACACCGATGCCCGCAGCTATCGACCTTGCCATCGTTGCACCCACGATTAAGGCGCCTAAGAGCCCCGGTCCAGACGTGTAGGCAACCGCATCGATATCTTGCTTAACCAATCCCGCAGTTTTTATCACCTCATCCACCAACGGTAAGGTCTTGCGTATATGGTCGCGTGAAGCCAACTCCGGAACCACACCACCGTATTCGGCATGGACCGCGATCTGCGAATACAGGGCATCGGCAAGCAACCCTCGCTCAGTATCGTAGAGGGCAACCCCCGTCTCATCGCAGCTCGTTTCTATGCCTAATACTCGCAAATCGGGGCATCCTTGGAAAAATCTGGAACTTAGCACGTTGTTAGCCTTTGCAAAACGCCGCTCCCCTACCTATACTGCGCGCCCTTATTTTTAGTGCGGCGTTTTTGCGCCCTCAGTTAGACAGGAAGATTTGAATGCCTTCAGTTAAGGTAAAAGAAAACGAGCCCTTTGACGTTGCCCTGCGCCGTTTCAAGCGCTCATGCGAGAAAGCCGGGCTACTTGCAGAAGTGCGTAAGCGCGAGCACTACGAGAAGCCAACGACTGTGCGTAAGCGCGCCGCTGCTGCCGCTGTTAAGCGCCATCTCAAGAAAATGTCTCGGGAAAACCGCAAGCGTCAGCGTCTGTATTAATTCCCACGGGGTCGCGAGATGTCCGAAGCCGAGAGTCTAGTCGCTACAATCAAAGCTGCCATGAAGGCGGCGATGAAAGCCCGCGAGAAGGCACGTCTCTCAACCATCCGGCTTATCCAGGCAGAATTTAAGCGCGTTGAAGTCGATGAGCGAATCGAAATCGACGACCCCCGAGCTTTGGCCATCATGGATAAGATGGTCAAGCAGCGCCGCGACTCAGTAACGCAGTTTCAAAACGCGGGTCGCGATGAGTTGGCCGCTATCGAACTGGCCGAAATCGCCGTTATTCAAGAATTCCTTCCACAGCAGCTTAGCGAAGCCGAAATCGTTGTAATTATTGACGAGGCACTAGCAGGCATCGATGCAACAGGTATGGCTGCAATGGGCCCCTTAATGGGCGTTATCAAACCTAAACTGCAAGGCCGTGCAGATATGGGTGCCGTTTCCAAGATTGTTAAGGCTAAACTGACGGCTTGAGCAACGGCTTAGGCTGCCAAACATGGCCCGACTTCCACAGGCATTCATAGACCAAGTCCTCGATCGCACTGACATCGTCGATGTTGTGGATCGTCGTGTGAAGCTTAAAAAGGCCGGTAAAAACTATTCAGCCTGCTGCCCTTTTCACCAAGAAAAGACCCCTTCCTTTTCGGTCAACCCAGACAAGCAATTTTATTATTGCTTCGGCTGCGGGGCCGGTGGTAACGCGCTCGGATTCATCATGGAATACGAGCGGATGGATTTCAGAGAAGCCATCGAGGTACTCGCTCGCTCAGCCGGAATTGAAATGCCTCCCGAGGAAGCCGATAACGCACCGCAAGTGGATAACCAAAAGCCACTTTATGAATCGATGGAGCGTGCCACAAAGCTCTATGAAGGGTTCTTGCGCCAACATAAGGACCGCAAGAGCGTAGTGGACTATCTCAAGCGCCGCGGGTTATCTGGCGAAATTGCGCGGGATTTTCGGCTTGGCTTTGCCCCCGAGGGTTGGGACAACCTAATGCAAACGCTTGCTGACGAGGAAAGTATTGAGCATGCGTTAACGGTCGGCCTACTCATTGAAAACGACAAAGGTCGAAAATACGACCGGTTTAGAGATCGTGTAATTTTTCCCATTGTGAATCAGCGCGGCAAAGTCATTGCCATGGGCGGCAGGGTGTTGGGCGACGGCAAGCCCAAATACTTAAACTCACCCGAAACTCCCCTGTTTTCCAAATCACATGAGCTTTATGGGCTCCACCATATCCGTAAATTCTCAAAAAACTTGAACCGCATTGTTGTTGTCGAAGGCTACATGGACGTTATCGCTTTGGCGCAGTTTGGCATTCATTACGCGGTCGCAACGCTGGGAACCTCAGTCGGTAAGCCCCACTTGGAAACGTTATTCCGTCGTGTCGAACAAGTCGTCTTTTGCTTTGACGGTGACGAAGCGGGCCGAAAAGCAGCCTTTCGGGGAATGGAAGCTGCACTGCCGATGATGGAAGACGGTCGACAGGTTAAATTTTTGTTCCTACCCGAGGGCGAAGACCCCGATACCTTGGTTCGAAACAAAGGCGCACAGCATCTGGAGCACCTATTTGATACGGCTGCGCCGCTCGAAACCTTCCTGTTTGAGCAGATGGGACTGGGCATCGACCTCGCAACGATGGACGGAAAAGCAAGGCTCTCAAAGTTGGTGGCACCCTACCTCAACCAAATACCGGATGGCGTATTTAAAACATTATTGTTCAAGTCGCTAGCCGAGCGAACCGATATGGACGTCGATAGCCTTCGGCGCTTGCGCGAAGTGCCGGAAAAACCCGAGAGCACGGCGCCTGATTTTCATGAGGAAAGCGATGGTACACCGCCGCACTTTGAGGATGATTACGACCGGTTTGCAGAGGGTTTCCAAGACACAGGGGCTCACGCCGATTCATCGACCTTGCTCCCTCCAGACTCAGAATTTAGCGACAACGTAATAATGCGGGCACTGGGCTTAATAGCACTTCATCCGCCCGCCGCGCTTCTGGTGGCAGACGAAATACTCCCGGCCAACTCAGATCGAACCGCCAACTTACTGAGAGACGTGGTGGCCCTGGTACAAGAGACGCCCGATATGAGTACAGCGGCGCTGCTCGGGTACTGGACCAATACCGAGGAAGGAGAAGCCTTAAGCGCGGCCGCCGCCAAAGAAGTCATCGATACAGAACAAGAGATCAGCGAGCACCTCGTTGCCCTACTAAACAAATTATCGAGAGATCGGCGTGTTGCTTTGTTGCGTACACGTGCTCATGAGCTTAAATCGGTGACTTACACCGAGCTCAATAACGAGCAAAAGCGCGAGCTCGTATCGCTAACAACTGAAATACGACAGCTTTCTGGCAGAGACTGATGCGCAACTCCCCAGAAACGACGGATTCGTCAAAATTGCATAAATACGCCAAAGTCCAAGTTTTGACATGGCTTATTGAGCCTGCGGGCACTATAATCTCCTGCTAGATTTTTTCCGACCGTCTCTACTCCGGATCCTTTCATGTCTGATTCGCTACAACAACAATCGCTCTTGAAGCAATTAATTGCCAAGGGCAAAGAACAAGGCTATCTGACTTACGCAGAGGTGAACGATCACCTCCCGCAGGACATTTCTGAGCCCGATCAAGTCGAAGACATCATTCAGATGATCAACGACATGGGCATACAAGTCTTTGAGCAAGCGCCTGACGCCGATGAGTTAATCCTCACTGAGGGCGATCGCTCAGCAGATGAAATCGCAGCAGCCGAAGCAGCCGCTGCCTTGGCAGCGGTTGAGAACGAGGCCGGCAGAACGACAGATCCCGTGCGCATGTACATGCGAGAGATGGGAACGGTGGAGCTTTTAACGCGCGAGGGCGAGATTGTTATTGCCAAGCGCATCGAAGAAGGTATTCGCGAGTTGATGGCCGCACTGGCTTTTTATCCTCGCATTGCGCGAAGGCTGGCCGACGAATACGACGCGGTAGCGAGAGAAGAACGAAAGCTGTCTGACATATTAGTGGGCTACCTCGACCCAGCCGATCATGTGCCATCAGCACAAGAGATCGCAGAGCAGAATGCGAACAACGCCAACGACGATTCAGAAGAAACCGAAACGGGTCCTGATCCCGTCGAAGCGAAGAAGCGCTTTACCGCTTTAAAGCGGCAGTGCACTAAGACTGAAAAGGTACTTGAAGAAAAGGGCTACACCAGTAAAGAAGCCCAGAAAGAAATGACAAAGCTGGGTGAGCTCTTTAAGTTCTTCAAGTTAACACCCCGCGTATTCGATCCGCTCGTTGAGACACCCCGTGCCGTGCTGGCCGTTGTCCGTGAGTCAGAGCGTGAAATCATGCGGCTCGTTGTTAGAGAGTGCCGTATGGACCGTAAGGAGTTCATAAAGAGCTTCCAGGGTTCCGAGAGCAACCTCGACTGGATTGATGGCGCGACCAAAAAAGCAAACGTCAATGAGCGACTTGCCAACTACCGCGAAGACATCATCCGACTGCAAAAACGCATTGCCGTTATTGAGGATGAAGTGGGACTCAAGACGGGTGAGATCAAAGAAATTAATCGCAGAATGAGCATGGGTGAAGCCCGAGCGCGTCGTGCGAAAAAGGAAATGGTTGAGGCAAACCTCCGCCTCGTTATCTCCATTGCGAAAAAGTACACCAATCGCGGGCTTCAATTCCTCGACCTTATTCAGGAAGGCAATATCGGCTTGATGAAGGCGGTTGATAAATTTGAATATCGCCGCGGTTACAAGTTCTCCACGTACGCTACGTGGTGGATTCGACAGGCAATTACCCGATCTATCGCCGATCAGGCGCGCACAATTCGTATCCCCGTTCACATGATTGAGACCATCAACAAGCTGAACCGCATTTCCCGGCAGATGCTTCAGGAAATGGGACGTGAGCCCACGCCGGAAGAGCTGGGTGAGCGTATGGATATGCCCGAGGACAAAGTTCGCAAGGTCCTTAAGATCGCGAAAGAGCCCATTTCTATGGAAACTCCGATCGGTGACGATGAGGATTCAAGCCTCGGTGACTTCATCGAAGACGTGACCATCTCAAGCCCCGTCGAATCGGCAACTGAAGAAGGCTTGACCGAGGCGACGAGAGAAGTGCTCGGCGGTCTTACGGCGCGTGAAGCGAAGGTGTTGAGAATGCGATTCGGCATCGACATGAACACGGATCACACGCTTGAAGAAGTGGGTAAGCAGTTCGACGTCACGCGAGAGCGGATACGACAGATCGAGGCTAAAGCGTTGCGTAAGCTTCGTCACCCCACGCGCTCTGATTATCTGCGCAGCTTCCTAGACGAGTAAATTGGGCGGGTGCCGCCCCGTCTTGAGCCCACTTAGCTTAGTGGTATAGCTCAATTCCGTAAGTTCTTCGCAGCTCATCAAGCGGCGTGTCTAACATTGCCTCGCTCACCTCCGAATGAGGCCATTTGGCTGACATTCGCCGGACACGGCGAATCCAAATCCAGAAAAACAGCGGGGTAAAATAAACAAAAGCCAACAGGTAGGCTTTGACTCGCCCCCCTAGCATGTCAACACCCTCTTGATTCAAACGCTGAACTTCGGGGTCTCTCTGATAGTCTTTTATTTCATCAAGCGTAATGGTCGTGCCAAATAAGATCCAAGGCTTCAGTAAAATCTCGCCTTTTAGCGACGTATCACAACCAAATAGCACGTGTGTGAGGTCGTGATCTCTAAAGCTTTTGCCTTTGTGCTCAGATACCTCTGCCACCTCTGGCGCGAAGCGATAGAGTTCGGCGAGCCCCTCTCTTAGGGTTGCACGACAATCCGGTTTCAAGAATTCCATACCCTACCCCCCTTCTGCGTTGAGTCTAGCGCGCTTATCGAAAAAGAACGACTGCCCTTTTTACTCGCTAATTCCTAGTTTCTTTATCACCGTCACCCTGAGGTTTATACTTGGGACTTATAGATCAAAAGAACTAAAATAATAAAATGAGCCTTAATAACTGGATGTGCGCGGCGTTGATGACCTTGGTAGCGGCGACAATGCCAGCTACCGCTGACGACAGCTATCAAACCCACTGCGCACACTGTCACGGCGCGACTGGGGAGGGCAACGATACGCTGGGCGCGCCCAACCTGACTCGCCTATCCGAATCCTATATCAAGCGGCAAATGCAGGGCTTCAAAGAAGGCTGGCGCAGCCAAGATAATCACTACACTCAGTCGATGACTGCCGCAATTGCGACGCTCGACACACCAACTCTGAGCAGTGCAACGATGGCCATTAGCAGACTGCCTGATAGCAAAGTCATGTCGGTGGCACCAAAAAATGGCGATGTTGCCCGGGGTAAAGATTTGTACACCGCCTACTGTGGCGCCTGTCACGGAACGGGTGCAAACGGGAACGATGCGCTCGGCGCCCCCAATTTGTTGGGACTCAGTAGTGACTACCTGACGCGGCAGTATGGTAAGTTTGCAAAGGGCAAACGCGGTACTCACCCCAACGACAAGTATGGTCAACAGATGGCAAGGCTATCCAAAGCGCTAAAAGACCCACAGCTTATCGACGACGTGACGGCTTATGTGGTTTCCATCGCTGAGTAAATTTGGCGCCCACCTATTGCTTTTACTTTGGCTGATCTCCGCCGCCATCGCAAAAGGCGAATCCGGTGAATTCTCTCTAGTCGATAACTGCCCAGCTGGGTTCAAAATTAATGAGCAGTCGGTCTGCAAACTGGACAGCCTCTATAACCATTACGGCTCACCTCACAACAGCGGCGTCGGCGGCCCTCGCGCGGGGCTCCCCGAGCTGCGTGACGGATTCAGTCCGCAGGTGATCGACCTTGGACGTTACCTTTTCTTCGATCCATTGCTCTCAGGCGACAATACAATCGCCTGTTCAAGTTGTCATGACCCTGACCATGGCTTCGCAGACGGCCGAGGTCGCGCCGTTGGTCTCAATGGTGTAAGCCTCGATCGCTCAGCCCCCAGCCTTTGGAATATTGGTTTCTTTGACACCTTACTTTGGGATGGCAGTAAAGCCTCTCTTGAAACCCAGCTACTCGGACCTTTGTATGCGCCCAATGAAATGGGTAATACGCCTGAGCAACTGCTCGAAGATCTCTCAAATAACGCAACCTACCTACGGCTTTTCTCGGACGCGTTCGGAACACCAAACATCAGCCTAAACCAGGTCTACGTTGCACTGAGCGCCTTTGAGGCTTCGCTAATTTCGCTCAACAGCCGGTATGATTTTTACGCACATGGCCTGCACAACAGCCTGTCGCCGAGCGAGCTAGAAGGCCTCAACGTCTTTCGCTCATTTGTCTCTCGCTGTGGGGAGTGTCATACACCCCCGCTCTTTAGTAACCAGGAAATCGCCATTATTGGCGTCCCGGAGCCAAACGGTCGACCCTTTGACCCTGGAGCCGGCGGGACATCGGGCATACCCAGCCAACACGGTGGCTTCAGGGTGCCGAGTCTTCGTAATATTGCAAAAACAGCGCCTTATATGCACCAGGGAAACTTTAAGACCCTGCGCGATACCGTGGCGTTTTATAACGGGGGTAGAGGGCATGCAGCGCCAAAGGACGAGAACCTCCTGATTCATTGGCATATCTGGGAACCCAATCTGCGTGACGAAGAACTCGACAGATTGGTCGATTTTCTCCACGCTTTAACGGATGAGGGTTTTATGCCCAGCATACCCGAGCGAGTTCCGTCCGGCCTGACGCCAGGGCGAGTAACAAACCATCAAAAGCTGACTTCGAGGTCACAATAATGAAAATAAAACTCAGCCTATTTATATGGATTCTAATGGCGTCGCTACCGACAGGAGTGGCACAAGCCGCTGCGCTGGAAGTAAAAGAAGGGGAGTCGATCCAGGCAGCAGTCACCCAAGCCAAAGCTGGGGATACGATCAGGGTTTACCCCGGGACCTATCACGAGACGGTATTCGTTGATAAGGACGATATCTCATTGATTGGTGTCGTTGAGGACGGCGAGTGGCCACATCTCGATGGCGAAAAAGTGCTTAACGATGCCATTTTGTATTCAGGAAACGGCTTCAGCGTCGAATGGTTCAAAATCACGAAGTACAAAGGCAATGCCATCATGGGGCAGTCGGGAAATAACTTCTCGATCAGAAACAACTGGGTCATCGATACCGGCCTTTATGGCATTTTTCCCGAGTTCGGTCATAACGGTCTTATCGAGAACAACATACTGAGCGAAATTGAGGACGCCGCCATCTATGTCGGCATGTCTGACTACATCGACGTTCGAAACAATCAGGTATTCGATAACGTGGCGGGTATCGAAGTTGAAAACAGTCGGCATGTTCTCGTCGAAGGCAATGTCGCCAGAAATAATACCGGTGGAATATTGGTCTTCATCACCCCAGGCCTACCCATTAAGTCCTCCTATGACGCCGTTATCCGCCGTAATTTCGTAACCAGCAACAACACGCCCAACTTTGCGATCCCGGGTTCATTGGTCGCAGGTATACCGTCGGGCACCGGTGTCCTTGTGATGTCAGGAGATCGAGTCGTCATCGAAGACAACATCATCACGGGAAATAATACAGGCGGTATCATTGTTACCAGTGGTGACTTTGTTACCGAAGTAGCCAGTGACCGCGATTCAGACCCACACTCTGACAATGTCGAGATCCGCAACAATGTGATGTTCGACAATGGGAACGACCCCGATGGAGAGATGAAGTTGTTGATGCTGAGTAAGTTCAGCACCAAAGGCCCAGACATACTGGCCTATCAGAGCGCCGCCGATAAGGCGCGTGGCAGCTGTATCTCTCGACGAGAGGCCTACCGGTCTTACGGTCTCGAGGAGTGGGCTGACTGTGACGCGCCTACGGTACGCGCTGCGGACGCGGTAGCGACTGCAGACGATATAGGTACATCGCGGCAGCTCATCACGAAAATGTTAGAGGCACCCGCTGATCCACGGGTAATTACAGCTGATGCGAACGGTGCCGAGGTTGTCTATAACGGCATCTGTGCAGGCTGTCATGCCTACAACGTGCGTCTGATCGGTCCACCTGCGCTTGTGATTCAGGCGCAGTACGGTGATGACGCGGAAGCGCTCGCCGAGTATGTTGCGAACCCCGTAAAACGACGGCCAGACTTCCCTTCCATGCCGCCTCAAGGACATGTCTCTGAGGACATGCGCTTGTTGGTCGCGAAATACATGTTGGGTCTAGACGGATGACTCTCATAGCGGTGCAGGAACAAGACGTCGCACCGCATCGTAAGCTTTGCACGGATTGTGGTATTAGCCGCACCAGCGATCCGGGCCGCTGTGGTTATGCATGCCAATTTATTAATCCCGATTACGCCCGGCTTGAGAGTGCAGTGCACGGTCGCGTACGTCAGACCGACGGTGAGATCGAACCCTTCTTTGGTGTTATCCAGGAAATGCATCAAGCAGCGCTCACGCCGCGACGCGAGGGCGCGCAATGGACAGGAATTACCACACGACTTGGTGAAGCCTTATTAACCTCTGGTGAAGTATCCGCCGTTCTCTGTGTGGGACCTGACGAACACGACCCTTGGAAGCCGGTGCCGCGGCTGGTCACAGCGGCCGAGGACATGGCGAGTTGCCGCGGTATGCGCATGGGATACGCGCCGCTTCTGGAACAATTAGAGCCTGCCATCGCCGCGGGTCATAAGCGAATTGCTGTTATCGGTATACCTTGTCAAATCTATGCACTGCGAGCGCTCGAGAACGAACTGGATTTGGATCATTTAGTGGTTATCGGGACACCCTGTTCGGATAACACCACGACGGAAAATTTCCACGAGTTTTTGTCGCTTCTAGACGACAACCCGGAGCGTATTAACTATTTGGAGTTTATGCCTGACTTTCACGTAGAGCTGCGGTTCGACGGTGGAGAGACACGGCGCATCCCTTTCCTTCAGCTGCCGATCGCTGACTTGAGGGATGATTTCTTTCCTCTCACCTGTCGCACTTGTGTTGATTACGTCAATACGCTGTCTGACATAACCGTTGGCTACATGGGCGGCCGCGGTGAGCAATGGCTGTTGGTGCGCAACCAGAAAGGTCAAAACGCCCTAAATTCAATTCGTTCAGAGCTGTCGTTAAAAGCGCCCTCGAGCGGAGGTAAACGCCATGGCGCAGTGAAGGGCTTCATTGAAAATACCCGCCGCGCGACAGGTGGACTTCCGCTTCGACGAATGCCGCAATGGCTGCGTCCCATCGTAGGTAAAATAATGCCGCTTACCGGTCCCAAAGGACTTGAATTCGCGCGCACGCGGTTGGAGATGAAAGCCGCTGAGTCGATACTTCACTTGCGCCGCGCAGCACCCAAGCGACTTCGCACAATGGTGCCAGCACACGTATGGAAGCTAGCTGAGCCCTATGGGCTCACACCAAGTGAGGACGAGCGCTGATCCAGACCTCAACCGGGTCGGTAAAAACAGCTCTATCCTCGCAAGGAATCCATCGTGGAAGGACACACAGTCGCTTACTCGCAGAGTACTATTATTGAACTTATGGTGCCGAGTTACGCCAACTTTGGTGGCAAGGTTCACGGCGGAACACTCATGTCGTTAATGGACAAGGTGGCCTACGTTTGCGCCAGCAAACACGCCGGAAACTACTGTGTCACAGTCTCCGTCGATAACGTAGAGTTCCTTCAGCCGGTCGAGGTGGGCGAAGTCATAAAACTCATGGGGTCGGTCAACTATGTGGGACGTAAGTCGCTCGTGGTCGGCATCAAAGTCGTTGCAGAAGACTTGCAGGCAGGTGTGAGTAAACACACGAACACGTGCTACTTCACCATGGTGGCAAAGAGTCCCGAGGGCAAGACTGCAGAGGTGCCGGCCCTCATCTTGAAAACACAGGATGATGTGCGCCGATATTTGAGCGCACTTCAGCGCAAGCGCCTGCGTACCCACGATAACGAGTTTATGGATAAATATCGGCAGAATTTCGTTTATGATCTTGCCTCGGCAGAGTTACTGCAGGATCAGCGCTGTCACGTGACCCTCGAACCCGAAGAATAATGAGACTCCGGAGATAAACATGCTCGACCAACCTCTTACGCTGCCATGTGGTGCGGTGGTGCCCAACCGTCTATGCAAGGCTGCTATGACAGAGGGTTTGGCTCACCCCGATGGAACGGCCTCCGAAGAGCTTGAGCGCCTCTACGGGATATGGAGCGATGGCGGTTCTGGCCTTTTACTCTCTGGCAATATTCAAGTGGATGGTGACCATCTGGAACGCCCAGGGAACGTCATAGTTGACGGCAAACTATCTGCGAGTGCCTTCAAAGCCCTTGAGAAAATGGCATCGGCGGGAACGCGTCGCGGCAACCATTTGTGGGCTCAGATAAGCCACGCAGGAAGACAGACTCAGAAAATTGTTAACCCCTCGCCAAAGGCGCCTTCCGCCGTGCGACTGCGACTGCCACAGAGTCAGTTTGGTGAACCCGTCGCACTCACATCAGAAGAGATCACAACCCTAATTGATCGCTTTGTAGACTGCGCTGTCACCTGCAAAGAAGCAGGCTTTACCGGCGTTCAATTTCACGCCGCACACGGTTATTTGCTCTCTCAGTTCTTAAGTCCCCTTACCAATCAACGGGACGACGAGTGGGGTGGCGAACTTGAGAATCGTGCTCGCGCACTCGTCTCAGTCGTAACGAAAGCGCGAGAGGCATTGGGAGACGAGTTCCCAATTTCGGTAAAACTCAATAGCGCCGATTTCCAAAAAGGCGGATTCGACTTCAATGACTCGTTAACCGTTGCACAGTGGCTAGCTGAGGCGGGCGTTGATTTACTAGAAATCTCGGGCGGAACTTACGAGCAACCGCGGTTACTCAATCTCGATGGCGTTGAGCCCATTGAAGAGCAATCGTTGGCGCGCAGCACCCTTGCGCGCGAGGCGTATTTTGTCGACTTTGCCAAAGCCATGCGCGAGCAGCTGGCTATTCCCATCATGGTGACGGGTGGACTGCGCCGTAAAGAGGTGATGAATCATGTTTTAGAAACTGGCGGTGCTGACATGATTGGCCTTGGCCGTCCGCTGTGCGTCGATGCGGATGGGCCTAATCAGTTACTCAGCGGAGCCGACGAACTCGCTCGCTACGAGGACGATCTTTCGCTACTGCCAAGCTGGCTCATGTGGTTGACCAAACTCAACGCTGTAAGAACCATCAATTCCTTCGCGACGCAGTTTTGGTTTTATGAACAAATTGCGAATATAGGTCGAACGGGAGAGACCAATCCTAAGCTAAGCGTCTTTGCTGCCACTATGGCTCAACAAAAAGCCGCGTCAGCTTGGATGGCAGCTCGGAAGAGACATTAGAAAAAAGGCAACAGCGGCACTGAAAGCTTTCAGTGTAAGGTGAGCTGAGCGATCTAGAACGTGTTTAGCGCGCTGCTCTCACCTCCGCCTCGCTGGGCCAAACGTCAGCTTCGCCGGTTTTGATGAGGCGATCATTCGCAAAGAAAAACCAAGTGACTACCCGTTCAGTGCCCGTGATCGTATTGCGACGCTCGACACCCGTGGCGGCAAAAGAGTAGTAAGCGTAGGCCACCTCATAAGCTGCAATGGTTCCCACATCGTTGTTGATAGCGCCTCGAGAAATACGTTGTGGGAAAAAGTTTTGAAATTCGTCAAACGACATCCCCAAGCGGACTTGCTTTATTTGTCGCTCATAAACCTCGCGATCAAGATCAAACTCGTTTACCGCACATGAAGTAGTAAGACCTAGGCTACTAATCACTGCGACCGCAAGATATTTTCCTAAACGATTCATTACTTTCTGCTTATATCTTAGGTAGGGAGACCGCACCTGACGTTATCATCTTACAATGCGAAAGCGAAAGACAAATTTGTAGAGTACGGTATGTCTCATAAACGACGGTTGCGGCGACTTTTCAGTTTTCACCGTGGTACACTCGCCGCCCGCATATATGTGTAACTTTGGGGCCCATAGCTCAGCTGGTTAGAGCAGTCGACTCATAATCGATTGGTCGTAGGTTCAAGTCCTACTGGGCCCACCATCTTTTAGAAGCCGGCAGTTCATTGGTTCGGGCTGGTGTTGCTTGCAACGTTTCAGTTCGTATTTGCCGGTATTGTTACACCTACTCTCCAATGAGATAACGAAACCGTGATCGTTGAAAAAGTAACGCTTGAAGACGACCTGGATGCCCTTGTATCTCAAATCAACAAGGCTTCCTGGGATGATGCCAATGAAGTATCAGACTACGACGCTGATAGCCTCAAGGCCTACCTGGAGCGCCAGGACACGATATTTCTCGTCTGCCGAGAGAGCACCGAGGAAGGTACTGTACTTCTTGGTATCGCGTCTTCTCGAATAGAGTTGAAGCCCTATGGCAAAGAGCTCTGGCTTTACGTGGATGAAGTGGACGTTTGTAGCAACCAGAGGAAAAGAAGCGCCGGAAAGCTCATTATGAATACGCTTATAGATATGGCGGAGGATATGGGCTGTTGCGAGGTCTGGTTAGGGGCAGAGGCTGACAACATTGCCGCGAACGCGCTTTATCTTTCACTCGATCCCGATGAGGTAACGAGTGTGACAGGCTACACCTACGAAACGGATGAGTGAGTCGCACTTTATTCGCGGCTGATACCGAGGAGCAAGATTATGGATTACATTGATGGTTTCGTGGCCGCGGTGCCTGTGGCCAATAAGAGCGCCTATATCGAGCACGCCCGTATCTTTGCCAGTATTTTCAAGGAATACGGTGCGCTGCGGGTCGTGGAGACCTGGAGTGACGACGTACCACCCGGTGAGAAAACCTCTTTTCTCACGGCTGTTCAATGTGAAGAGAATGAGGCAGTGGTTTTCTCTTAGGTGATCTGGCCTTCGAAGGAAGTGCGCGACACCGGCATGGTGGCTATGGATAAAGACGAGCGTATTTCCAGCGAGGTTAATCCCATGCCTTTCGACGGCAGCCGCCTGATCTTCGGCGGTTTCCAGATGATAGTCGACGAGTAGCTGCGAACTGTCGATGGCAAATGCTTCTCGGACCTCGCTACCGGAGGCCCTTGGTCACGCCACCTATTAACGCCATCGCCCCGAGCAAACTCTGCTCTACCAACTTTTAGAGAAACGCTACCCCGCCCTGGTTGGGCAATTGGAATCTCAGGGCAAAAACTAGCCAACGCATGTCCATCGAGAGTTTGAAGCGCATCTCAAATCCGGTCGCCTTGAACACGGGTTCCTGCGCGTGCGTTGCGATAAGTGCCACTTCGAGCAGCTCGTGGCATTCTCTGGCAAGAAACGAGGGTTTTGCCTCAGCTGTGGCGCCCATCGCATGGCCTAGACAGCGGCCCTTCTCTCTGGTGAAGTATTTCCCGACGTGCCACTTCGTCAGTGGGTCATCAGTTTTCCCTTTCCTCTAAGGTACCTGTTCGCTGCCCCACCCTCATGCGATGGGTAAGGTGCTGAGCATCGTTCATCGGGTTATCTCGAGCCACCCGATCCATAAGGCAGGATATTTAGCTCAAGGAGAGCGCGACCGGGGCCGTAACGCTGATTCAGCGTTTTGGTAGTGCACTGAACTTGAATATTCACTTCCATATCCTGTTTCGACCGGCAGCGCCCGTAGCTAGTCGATGTGCTAGATGCAGATTAAAAATATAGGTGAGCGGAGGCGCGAATGCGACTAGCTGTGATCTTCAAGGCTTTTGATGAGGCCCTTTAATGCATCAACGTTCTTCGCTTCTTGGGCCGTATGAAGCGCATCTTCAAGCACATCTCTGATGTCATCAGCACCCACCAGCTCCATGTCCCATGTGGGGAAGATCCGCTCGCGGATCTCCTCGTCAGAGCTAAGTATGGTCATTTGCTTGTGGCGGCTGTCTGCATCAATGCGTTTGACCAGCTCCAACACGTTAGTTTTGGGGCCCTCAATCCATTGAAAAAATACGCCACTGCCAAATACGAGTACGCCGGTAATGCCCAGCGCCGGGTTAAACCGGCGTGCCGTAGCGACAATAGCGTCGACTTCTGTCTGATCAATGCCGTCGCTTACTTGACTGCAATAGACAAGATTGAAAAGCAACTGCTCTTCAAAGGCACTATCGGGCTCATCAGCACTTGTTGGGGAGACATATTCCGTCATGACTGCACCCTACTCCGCTAGGACCCTTAGGTATAGGAAAAGTGTCATTAGTTTGATGAGAAGCGGCGCGCAACTTCGTTTTACCGCCTCATCAGTCCCACTTGTATATCAGCTATGTGTTTCATCCCTCGAGTCAGGGGTATCGATACAAAGACCGGGCCACGGTTCGTAAAGCGACTCAGAAATCAGAGAAGCTAAGAAGCTAAGAAGCTAAGAAGCTAAGAAGCTAAGAAGCTAAGAAGCTAAGAAGCT
>JBELJN010000021.1:0-15831 GCA_042090345.1 Halieaceae bacterium
GGCAGCGCCACTTCCGGAAAATTCACGGCGGATGTTGTCGTACCGTTATCACTGTAGCGCGTGAGCTTCTCAGCCACTTCAACACCAATATTCTCCTGGGCCTCCTGGGTAGAGCCGCCAATATGAGGGGTTAAAATGCACTGATCGAGACCTCTGAGCGGTGAAATGAATTCATCGTTATTTGAACGAGGCTCAACAGGAAATACATCGATTGCCGCGCCACCAATATGGCTATCGTTCAACGCCTCGGCCAAAGCATCAAGGTCTACAACATTACCCCGTGACGCATTGATTAAAATGGAACCCGAACGCATCGCGGCGATCTCGCGTCGCCCAATGAGTAGCTCAGTGCTCGCGTGCTGAGGCACATGCAAACTCACCACATGCGCCTCTTTCAGTAACGCAGACAGTGTCGCCTTGGGCTGAGCATTCCCCAGCGGGAGCTTGGACTCGACATCAAAATAAACAACCTTCATGCCCAGGCTCTCGGCAATGACCCCAAGCTGCATACCGATGTTGCCATAACCAATAATTCCGAGTGTCTTACCACGGCACTCAAACGCACCTGTTGCGCTTTTTTGCCACTCGCCTCGATGCGCCGCCGCGCTTCGCTGTGGTACGCCTCGAAGTAACAAAATGACCTCAGCCATAACCAGCTCAGCGACACTGCGCGTATTTGAAAAAGGCGCGTTAAAAACCGGAATCCCTCGCTTCGCAGCGGCTTCCAAATCGACCTGATTTGTCCCGATGCAGAAACAACCAATCGCCACTAAGCGATCAGCCGCTTCAAATATCTCGGCAGACAGTTGGGTACGAGACCGAATGCCTACAAAGTGTGCGTCCGTTATCTCTTTCTTCAAATCATCGGAGGGAAGGGCCTTCGGGTACGTCACAACGTTTGTATAGCCGGCCTTCGCAAGCGCATCAATGGCGCTTTGGTGAACACCCTCTAATAAAAGGAACTTAATCTTCGATTTTTGGAGTGACTGCTGTTTCATAACCTACTTCTGAAGGTGAGTGCGCGGGGCGCGGATGATAACATTACGGGCATCACCGCTTTGGAGTTCAATGTGCAACGCTCGTCAATAGACGTTATTCACTCCCTTGAGAACCTGCTGTCTAAGGATCAAGTCTCAACTGAGGCTTCAGTCCTCGAAAGCTACGGTCAAGACTGGACACGCTTTACACAGCCCGCCCCGCTCGCAGTTGTTTTTCCTCGGTCGACAGACGAGGTGGCGGACATCGTCAAATGCGCGCGCACCCATAAATTTGCGCTGGTGCCCTCCGGTGGTCGGACGGGATTAAGCGGTGGTGCTGTTGCGGCGAACGGTGAGGTCGTAGTCTCTCTCGGCAAACTGAACACCATTGAGGCCGTCAACAAGACGGATCGCACCATCGTTGTCGGAGCAGGTGCAATTACACAGGCTATTCAAGCGGCCGCCCGAGAAGCAGACCTCTTTTACCCCGTGGATTTCGCATCAAGTGGCTCGAGTCAGATTGGCGGTAACATTGCCACTAACGCAGGTGGTATCAATGTTATTCGCTATGGCATGACACGGGAATGGGTAGCCGGCCTCACTGTGGTTACGGGTACCGGCGAAATTCTAGAGCTCAATCGCGGCCTCATGAAGAACAATACAGGCCTTGATTTTCGGCACCTCTTTATCGGTTCAGAAGGTGTGCTGGGCTTTATTACCGAAGCCACCTTAAGACTCTGCTCGCCCCCTAAAGACCCAACCGTACTGGTACTGGGCCTTAGCGATATGGATGCCATCATGCTGGTGCTCGAGCGCATCCAAGGAACCACACCACTTTTGGCCTACGAATTTTTTTCTGAACTTGCTGCATCAAAAGTTGTGGAGCACGCAGGTGTCGCCAGACCCTTTGACACCAAAACACCGTTCTACGCGCTAATCGAATTCGAGCGCGATAGCGAAGAGACTGAAGCTGCCGTCTTTGACGCCGTCGAAGCCTGTATGGAGTCAGGCTGGGTATTGGACGCCGTCATGAGCCAAAGCGTTGCACAAGCACGCGCGCTGTGGCGCCTCCGAGAGGATATCTCAGAGACGATTACGCGATGGACCCCTTACAAAAATGATATTTCTTCGACGGTTTCCAAAGTGCCTCAGCTATTATCCGCAGTGGACGCTGTGGTTCACAATCACTATCCAGACTGGGAAGTCTGCTGGTACGGACACATCGGTGATGGCAATCTGCATCTCAATATTTTAAAACCAGAAAATCTTGATATCAGCGACTTCAAAGCCCGATGCGGTGATGTCTCAGTTGATATTTTTGAAGCCATCAGGGGCCTAGGTGGAAGCATCTCCGCGGAGCATGGTGTTGGAACACTTAAAGCACCCTTTCTCGAGTACACACGCACAGAAAGCGAAATAGCGTCGATGCGAGCCATAAAGACTATTTTTGATCCCGACGAGATCATGAACCCAGGGAAAATCTTTCTCGCTAATTAGAATGACACAATAAGGAAATCCTATGGACGCAAAGACGCTGAAACAGATGGTGGCGCGCGAAGCGATCGAGAGTGTGATGCGTACAGATGAGAGTGACCTGATCGTTGGTATTGGCACAGGCAGCACAGCAGAGTGCTTCATTGCCGAATTACCCCGTCTGCGAGACCGGATTCAAACCACCGTATCCAGTTCTGAGCGATCGTCTGAGTTGCTGCGGCAACTGGGCTTTGATGTACAGGATCTCAACAATGTTGACCGAGTTGACGTCTATGTCGATGGCGCCGATGAGGCAACCGAAGAAGGCTTTTTAACAAAAGGGGGTGGTGCCGCTTTAACACGCGAAAAGATTGCGGCAGCAAAAGCCAAAGCGTTCATTTGCATCGCCGACAACAGCAAAATGGTTTCCCAATTAGGGACGTTTCCGCTCCCGGTCGAGGTTATTCCAATGGCGCGAACGCTTGTTCAGGCTGGGCTAAATAAACTCGGTGGTGATGCAATTTGGCGAGAAGGCGTCATCACAGACAACGGCAATATCATTCTTGACGCCCACGGATTGGAAATAACCAATCCCAAAGCGCTTGAAAGCGAAATAAATAATATGACAGGCGTTGTCTGTAACGGGATCTTCGCTCACAGACCTGCTGACGTTTTACTCATCAGCACGCCGAGCGGTGTTGTTCGTATTTTGTGATAGCTTGCCGCTAATTAAACATTGACACATAAGGATATCTTTATATAGTTACCCCACAACAAATGGGGGAACGTCCTTTGAGTTCTTACACGCTTTTTACATCAGAATCCGTATCAGAAGGCCATCCGGACAAGGTGGCTGACCAAGTCTCAGACGCAATCTTAGATCTCTACTTATCCAAAGATGTTAATGCGCGTGTCGCGGTAGAAACACTGGTGAAAACGGGCATGGTGGTCTTGGCTGGGGAAGTGACATCTTCCGCCGCTATTACACCAGGCGAGATTGAAAGCACAGTCAGACAGGTTATTTGTGATATCGGCTATGACAGTTCTGACGTCTGCTTTGACGGCAATACCTGCGCAGTTATCAACGCTATTGGTTTGCAGTCACCCGATATTGCCATGGGAACGCTTGAAGCGGATGAGGCCAATCAGGGTGCCGGTGATCAGGGTCTTATGTTTGGTTATGCGGCAGATGAGACGGAAACGTTGATGCCAGCGCCGATCTTTTATTCTCACCGCCTCGTAGAGCGGCAAGCTGAGCTTCGCCGATCAGGCCAAGCTGATTTTTTAGGACCGGATGCGAAAAGCCAAATCTCATTGAACTATGACGAAGACGGCAAGCCCTTAGCCATCGATGCTGTGGTGCTATCGACTCAGCACTCCGCGGACATTGACCAAGACACACTGCGTGAATTCGTCAAACGAGAAATCATCGAGGCCGTTTTGCCCGCTGATTGGCTTACCCCAGATACGCAATACCACATAAACCCAACCGGACAGTTCATTATTGGTGGTCCAATGGGCGATTGTGGCCTTACGGGCCGCAAAATCATTGTTGATACCTACGGCGGTATGGCCCGCCACGGTGGCGGTGCCTTTTCAGGCAAAGACCCATCGAAGGTGGATCGCTCGGCTGCCTATGCTGGCCGCTACGTCGCGAAAAACATCGTTGCAGCAGGGCTTGCAAGTCGCTGCGAGATTCAGGTTTCGTATGCCATCGGAGTGGCAGAACCGACTTCGATTTCAATCGATACCTTTGGAACCGCCAATGTTTCAGAGACTCGTATTATTGAGCTGGTAAGAGAGCACTTTGATCTACGCCCCAAAGGCCTTATCAATATGCTCAATCTCAAGCGGCCCATTTACCGACCCACAGCGGCTTACGGCCATTTTGGACGCGAGCGAGAGAGCTTTACGTGGGAAAAAATCGATAAAGCCGATGCGCTACGCGCGGCGGCAGGACTTTAAGTTAACTAAACACCAGGAGCTGTCATGACAACGGCCATCGACTCAGCAACATTTTCAGATTACAAAGTAGCGGATATTACCCTCGCCGAGTGGGGTCGCCGCGAACTCGCTATTGCAGAAACCGAGATGCCTGCACTCATGACATTGCGAGACCGCTACAGAGAAGAGCAGCCTTTGGCCGGCGCCAAAATTCTGGGCTGCATCCACATGACGATTCAAACAGGCGTGCTCATCGAGACGCTCATTGACCTAGGCGCTGAAGTGCGCTGGTCGAGCTGTAACATCTTCTCCACACAAGACCACGCAGCCGCCGCCATTGCTGCCCGCGGGATTCCTGTCTTCGCCTGGAAGGGTGAGACTGAGCCTGAGTACGAGTGGTGTATCGAGCAAACCATTTTACAAGACGGTAAACCTTGGGAAGCCAACATGATCCTGGACGACGGTGGCGATCTCACTGCGATGCTCCATGAAAAATACCCAGAGATGCTCGAGCGCATTCATGGCATTACAGAGGAAACCACGACAGGGGTGCACCGCCTCTATGAAATGTTGGAAGAGGGTTCTCTCAAAGTGCCCGCCGTTAATGTAAATGATGCGGTCACCAAGTCTAAAAATGACAACAAGTACGGATGTCGGCACAGCCTTAACGACGCCATCAAGCGAGGGCTCGATCACTTATTGGCTGGAAAGCGCGCGCTCGTCCTTGGCTATGGTGATGTGGGTAAGGGCTCGGCTCAGTCACTGCGCCAAGAAGGTATGATTGTCCGCGTCACCGAATGCGATCCCATTTGTGCCATGCAAGCGTGCATGGACGGCTACGAAGTCGTCTCACCGTTTGTCGATGGTATGAATGATGGGACCGATGCTTCGATCGATACCGACCTTCTCGGTCAAACCGATTTACTTTGCTCGGCAACTGGCAATTTTGATGTCTGTAATGCGGCTATGCTCCGAGCACTTAAGCCCGGTGCCGTAGTTTGTAATATTGGCCACTTTGACAACGAGATCGACACCGCCTACATGCGTGAGAACTGGGAGTGGGAAGAGATCAAACCCCAGGTACACAAAGTTTACCGAGACCGTACAACAAACGACCATCTGTTACTTCTCGCAGAAGGACGTCTGGTAAACCTTGGAAATGCCACGGGTCATCCATCTCGAATCATGGACGGCTCCTTTGCAAACCAGGTTCTGGCGCAGATTCACTTGTATGCAAAGCGCTTTGCCGACCTGCCTGCGGCAGAGAAGTCTGGCGCTATCAGCGTTGAAGTGTTGCCAAAGCACCTTGATGAGCAAGTAGCCGCGCTTATGGTGCAGGGATTTGGTGGTGTGATGACCAAACTGACCCAGCAACAGGGCGATTATATTGGCGTCAATGTCGAGGGGCCTTATAAAAACGACAGCTACAAGTACTAAATAGGACTCAAATGATAAACTGCGTTTTATGCGCAGTTATCGAGTTCATTCACATTCTGATCTTGTCGTTGGACAGCCGGCCGCTCTTGATGAGCGGTCGAGTCACCATTTAGCGCGTGTTCTCAGGGTAAAAGTGGGCGATGCGGTCACCGTGTTTAATGGTGACGGTAATAACTACGATTCTCGCGTATCCGCGCTATCAAAAACCTGCGTCACGGTAGATCTTTTATCCAGCGAGCACCCTGCTAATGAGTCGCCACTAACGACTCACTTGGGCCTCGCTGTATCAAAAGGGGATCGCTTTGATTGGGCAATAAAGAAAGCGACAGAGCTTGGTGTGTCCTCGATCTCCCCGATATTGAGCCAGCGTGTGGATGTCCGATTATCACCCGATCGCTGGAGAAAGAAGCAAGATCACTGGCAGCAAATTGTGATCAGTGCCTGCGAGCAGAGCGGACGTGCCGTTGTCCCTAAGGTGGAGGCACCAATGCCTCTTGCGGATTGGGTCGCCGTGACAGAGGCCGATTATAAGTTTTGTCTTCACCCTGGCTTAAAGAGTGTGCTCCCAGCAACGATGCCCAATAGTGTTGCGCTGCTCATTGGTCCCGAGGGGGGATTGAGCGATAACGAGGTGGCTGTTGCCACAGATTGTGCATTTTTAGGCCTCAATGTGGGGCCACGCATTTTACGCACTGAAACAGCACCGCTCGTCGCCCTCTCCGTTATAGGCACTCAATGGGGTGACTTAAGAGCGATATAAACGCTTGAACCCACCGTAGCGGGGACTCAAACTTGAATATATTAAAGCGGCATTGAGCAAGTAACTATGGGACTGCGTATCGGGGTGCTAATGGACCCCATCTCTGGCATCAATACAAAGAAAGACACAACCTTGGGTATGCTTCGTGCAGGCGTAAAAGCAGGCCACCAACTTGTTTACTTGGAGCAAAGCGACCTCTACATCAGGGAAGGCGAAACGTTTGCCAGCTTGAGACCACTCGAGGTTTTCGAGAGTGATGATCACTGTTACTCGTTGGGTGAAGCTTACACGGCCTCGCTTTCCTCGCTCGATGTTGTCCTGATGCGAAAAGACCCACCGTTCGATATGGAGTTTTTCTACACCACACAGCTACTCGAAGATGCGGAACGCCGTGGCACCCTCATTGTTAACCGCTGCGAGAGCCTTCGAAACTGCAACGAGAAATTGTTCGCTACACAGTTCCCCCAATGCTGCCCTCCGCTTTTGGTGTCACGCGACCCCGACGCGCTGAAAACATTCCACAGGGAATACGGGGACGTCATATACAAACCGCTCGATGGGATGGGTGGTCAATCGATATTTCGAGTTAGCGAAAATGATCCCAATCTGAACGTTATCCTTGAGACGCTGACACGAAAGGGTGCCGAAACGATTATGGCTCAACGCTATCTACCGGAAATAAAGGCAGGTGATAAACGCATCCTCATGGTGAATGGCGAGGCCGTGCCTTTTTGTTTAGCCAGGCTACCTATGGCGGGCGAAAATCGAGGGAACTTGGCGGCCGGGGGTTCAGGTGTGGTGCAACCTTTATCGGAGCGAGATCAATGGATCGCAGCACAAGTAGGACCCACCCTGCGCGAAAAAGGACTATTGTTCGTCGGACTTGATGTGATTGGTGACTATCTTACCGAGATCAATGTGACGAGCCCTACCTGTATGCGAGAGATTGATCGCGCTGAAAATACGCAAATCGCCGAGGCGCTTATCGCCAGTATCGAAGGCGCTTTGGTGGAGCACCGTGCAAGGTGAATACGACGTATCGGGGCATATGCCAGCGGCCACCGTTGTCTCAGTTGCACTGCACGCATTTATTGCCATTTTAATATCCAGCTCTGTGCTGTCTTCGGTAGCAACTTATCGCTCAAACGCCGTCACCGTAGTGCTCACGCCAAGTAAACAAGCGCCATCCGACGCGACACACATGGCAAGTCAGCATCAGGTTGCAAGTATTGACGATGGGCAAAGACCTCTCACCGACCCATCACCCTCAACAAAACTAGCCATTTTGGAGGCGTTTTCCGATGAGGTCGCCGACCCTTCCGATTTGGCTGCCGAAGTAGAAAAACTCCAAGGTGAACTGACGCAGATGCAGGAAACACAGGCGCAAAATACACGCCTTGGCAGCGTCGCTGCGCGCAGAGCACTGGATGCCGACTATCTTCAGCGCTGGGTAAGTCGCGTTGAAAACTTTGGTAATGCTGCACTGGCAAATGTAGGCAGTGCGAGGGGCGACGTGCGCTTATTGGTTGTCGTGAATAAATTAGGCATTCTTCTTGATGTTAGGCTGCTTGAGTCATCCGGCTTTCCCCACCTGGATCGCGCAGCGATCAAAACCGTGCAAGATGCGGCACCTTACCCTGCATTTCCTCCCGCATTGGGTTCACAAGTCGATAAACTAGAGATTGTGAGAACCTGGCAATTTCGTCCCTAAATGAGTGTTATAGCCTCCCTTGAAAACTGAAAGCGATCACTGATGAAGAAAATCTGATGAAAATGCAGAGAACCACCGATAGTTTAAGGGGCCATTTTTTGATTGCGACGCCCGCAATTGAATCCGGATTTTTTAAACAAACCGTTACCTACATTTGTGAGCACGGAGAAACAGGTGCCATGGGGGTGGTCATCAACAAGCCCCTGGATCTACAACTTGCCGATATTTTTGAGCACCTCAACATACAGCCCCTTTTAAGCCACGATGAAGTGTCCGTTATGGCCGGTGGCCCAGTAAAAGTAGACCGTGGCTTCGTTCTGCACTCTCCCGATAAAACATTCGACGCCACACTGAAAGTCAGCGCGGATGTGTGGCTAACAACGTCAAAGGATGTGCTTGCAGAGATTGCAGCGGGATCCGGTCCCGAGAGACACCTCGTTGCACTCGGTTATGCGGGATGGTCCGCCGGACAGCTCGAACAAGAAATTGCCGCCAACAACTGGCTGACCGTCGCCGCTGATGACAAAGTGCTTTTCGAGACACACGTTCAGCAAAAGTTTGAGTCGGCGGGAAGCCTTTTAGGCATCGATATCCGGCTACTCTCACAGCACGCGGGCCACAGCTAAGTGTCGGGTGTTCTTTCCTACCTTTGCTTTGACTTTGGACTCAAAAATATCGGCGTCGCCTTGGGCAACACCCTAACGAATGAAGCGAGGCCTTTAGTCATTTTAGCGGCCGTCAATGGAAAGCCTCGGTGGGAACAGGTTGAAGCCCTGATAAAAGAGTGGCAACCGAGCGCGATCATCGTTGGGAATCCGATTGACGAGAACGGCGATGCGACCGAGCTCTCCGAGAGAGCATCAAAATTTGCCCGTCAGCTGCAGGGACGACTGGGCTTGAGCACCATCCTCCACGATGAGCGGTTTAGTTCCAAAGAGGCCAAGCTAAGAGTAAAGGAGTCGGGGCATAACGGTGACTTTGTAAAGAAACCTATCGACGATCTAGCGGCGGCCATCATTCTTGAGAGTTGGCTTAACCTAGCGCGCGATTAATTGCACTACCATCTGTCGACATCCATGCCAGAGGGTCCCTCTACACCAAATGATGCCCGATCGCCTGATCGGCCAAGGGGTGTATCGAGTTTTATCGCAAGTCGGACATCATTTTCAGACTCAGCCGCTTTCAATGCTTGCTCCGCGGTTATGACCCCTTGCTTAAATAATGCAATGAGCGCCTGATCAAACGTTTGCATGCCGTATTCCGATGAGCGTTTTATGAGCTCCGTGATCTTTTCGACATTACCTGCGCGAATATGTTCCTGCATCAAAAGGGTAGACAACATCAGCTCTACGGCAACGACCCGACCACGTCCGTCACGTTTTGGTAGGAGTTGTTGGGCGACAATCGCGCGTAAATTAATGGATAGATCCATCCACAAACGACGCACATGCTCCTCAGGGAAAAAGCTTTGAATACGCTCAATCGCTTGTTTCGAACCTCCAGCGTGGAGCGTACACAGGCACAAGTGCCCCGTTTCGGCATAGGATAGAGCAATCCGCATTGTTTCCACGTCCCGAACCTCACCTATCATCACAACATTGGGGGCTTGGCGCAGTGCAGTTTTCAGTGCCACCTCAAATGACTGGGTATCAGCACCCACCTCACGTTGACTGATAATCGACTGTTTATGGCTGTGAACAAACTCGATGGGGTCCTCAACGGTAATAATATGATCGCGTCGATTTTGGTTTCGATAATCAACCATGGATGCGAGCGTTGATGACTTACCCGCGCCTGTTGCGCCAACGATAATGACAAGACCTTGCTTCAGTAGGCTCAATTCCTTCAGTTGCGAGGGTAAGCCCAACTGTTCAAACGTCGGTATCTCGTGGTGAATTCGACGAAGCACTAAAGCAGGCTGCTCACGCTGCACATAGGCGCTCGCACGAAAGCGCCCAAGTTCAGGGTGCTCAATGGCATAGTTAGCATCGTGGTTGAGCGTGTAATCTTCAAATTGCTGTTGGGTCATACTGTCTTGAATCAGTGAGGAGACATCATCGGGCCCTAAAACTTTATCCCCGTACCCAAGTAATTCACCATCTACCTTAAAAATGGGTAACGCACCCACAGCTGCGAAACCGTCGGACGCCTCTTTTTCGACAATCTGCTTAAGAAATTCAGTCAGCTTCACTCGCGCGGCCTCATACAATATGGTCAGGTTGTCGCGCTTTGCTTCGTGCAATTGCCACGTCGATGAGTCGCTTATCAACCAACTGCTGCAGACCTTGATCCATCGTTTGCATGCCTACTGATTGTCCGGTTTGAATCGCGGAGTACATCTGCGCGACTTTATCTTCTCTGATTAGATTACGAACAGCAGGTGTACCTCTGAGTATTTCCAGTGCTGCCACCCGACCGCCACCATTTCGCTTGAGCAGCGTTTGTGACACAACTGCCATCAGTGATTCAGACAGCATCGAACGAACCATTCCTTTTTCCTCGGCAGGAAACACGTCAATAATTCGATCGACTGTCTTTGCCGCGGAGGTCGTATGCAGTGTTCCAAACACCAAGTGCCCCGTCTCAGCTGCTGTGAGGGCCAGCCTTATGGTCTCAAGATCACGCATCTCCCCCACCATAATGATGTCAGGATCTTCTCGGAGTGCGGAACGCAGGGCAGTCGCAAAGCTATTCGTGTCACGGTTAACTTGCCGCTGATTGACCAGACACTTTTTACTCTCATGAAGAAATTCAATTGGGTCCTCAATCGTGAGAATGTGATCGAATCGCTTCTCGTTAATAAAATCGACCATGCCAGCGAGTGTCGTTGACTTACCTGAACCTGTTGGTCCGGTTACCAAAACAAGGCCTCGAGGCATCATTGCGAACTCTTTGAGCACCTCAGGCATGCCCAGATCGTCCAGTGAGAGAATCGCTGATGGAATGGTGCGAAATACAGCCCCAGCTCCCCGATTTTGGTTGAACGCATTTACCCTAAAACGGGCGATGCCCGGCACTTCAAAAGAGAAATCGGTTTCGAGTTGATCCTCATAATCCCGACGTTGCCGGTCGTTCATAATGTCGTAGATCAGACTCTGGACTTGAGCATGATCCATAGGTGGCACGTTTATTCTACGAATGTCGCCATCAACACGAATCATGGGTGGCAAACCAGCAGACAAATGGAGATCCGATGCACTTTGCTGCGCGGTGAAAGCCAGTAATTCGGTAATATCCAAAAAACTCACCCTCTCCATAAGTACCGGATAGCGGCCATCGGGCGTACCATACCGGCATGAGCGTCTCTAACCTACATCAAAACATATCTCAGATCAGAAGCCGACTCTCCGAAGCCGCCGATAGGGCCCAGAGAAGCCGAGATAGTGTGAAGCTGATCGCAGTTAGCAAAACCAAACCCGTAGCGGATATTAAACGCGTTTATGAAACGGGACAGCGCGACTTTGGAGAAAACTACGTCGCCGAAGCGATCGATAAAATCACGGCCTGTGAATCATTGAACATTTGCTGGCACTTCTTAGGTCCACTTCAGTCAAACAAGACACGACTTGTTGCAGCGCATTTTGACTGGATTCACAGTGTCGATCGTATAAAGGTTGCGCAGCGGTTAAACGATCAGCGTCCCGCAACACTGGCGCCTTTGAATGTTTGTCTTCAGGTCAATATACCGGCCGAGGCAACCAAGTCAGGCGTGTCGTCAGAAACCGAATTACTCGAATTGGCGCTCGCGGTCGATAAAATGGACCGACTTAAGCTAAGAGGTATTATGGCGATTCCTGCGCCAACGAAGGATCCTTTGGAACAACGAGAGCAGTTCAACCGCATCGCGGGACTTCTCAACATCCCTGGGCTGCCAATGGGAATGAAAGAACTATCAATGGGCATGTCCGCTGACATGGAGGCCGCAATTTCAGAAGGCGCAACCATGGTCAGAATTGGCACAGATATTTTTGGCGCACGGTATACTTAGCACTCAAAAACAGAGGTACGAACGAGTGAGTCATTCAACGATTACATTCCTTGGCGGTGGCAATATGGCCAGAGCCATTTATGGCGGTTTAGTAGATAACGGATTTACCGAGACTCAAATCACCGTGATTGACCCCTCAGAGTCGGCACAACAACAGGCACGTAATGTGGGCCTCAGTTGTGTTTTAAGCGCTGCACCAGAAACCATCGAGGGTGATTTACTTGTTCTTGCGGTAAAACCCCAAATTGCAGCGACAGTGCTCGCATCACTCAAGGGCAAACTCTCGGTATCGACCACGGTGCTATCTATTATCGCCGGAATCGACTCGGGTTCATTAGCAGCAATGCTGGGCCTCACAAATACATCAACGATTATTCGCTGCATGCCCAACACTCCCTCGATGGTGAATGAGGGTATGACAGCCTTACTTGCCAATGATCAGTGCAGCGAGAGCGGTCGCATGCTCGCTGAACAAGTCATGGCGGCGGTGGGTAAAACACTGTGGGTGCAAGAGGAATCAGACCTCGATATCGTTACCGCCATCTCAGGGAGCGGTCCGGCCTACTTTTTTCTCTTTATGGAGAGTCTTACTGAGGCTGCCATAAAACTGGGCATGTCATTACCAGAAGCTCGATTACTCGCTGTTCAGACGGCCGTAGGCTCTGCCAAGCTCGCATCAGTGAGCGACGAAGACCTCGCAAAACTGCGAGACAATGTAACGAGCCCTGGCGGGACCACTCAGCAAGCGATACTGTCGTTCGAGCAGGCGGGACTTCGTGGCGTCGTTAATGACGCCGTATCAGCAGCAAAAAAACGGTCCCTTGAATTGAGCGAGGAATTTGGCGCATGAACAGTGCTTTGTCTGACATTGCTGTAACCATAGCTTCTCCACTCTTCAGCTTGGCTCTATTTTTAATCGCGATGCGTTTCCTCGCTCAGCTTTGTGGTGTGAGTCCTTTCAACCCTATTTCGACAGGCCTTCGCCGCATTACCGATCCCATCGTTGCGCCAATAAACAGGCTGGTTCCAGCCGGTAAGCGACTAAACATAGGAGCCGTTATTGCCCTCATTGTGTGCCAAGTAATTTACATTGCAGTGATGCTAGCGCTTATTAGCCGCTTCGACGCGTTCAACGTCCTCCAGTCCCTTATCTGGAGCGCGCTGGGGGCGGCAGGCTTACTGATCAATATTGTTTTCTACAGCGTGCTCGCAATGATTGTTGTGAGCTTTCTTGCCCCCCAGAGTAATCACCCGGCCGTCGAGTTTGTTTGGCAACTCACTGAGCCCGTCATGGCCCCGCTGAGAAATTTTATTCCTTCAATGGGTGGACTCGACTTTTCTCCCATCGTGCTTTTTATCGGTATCAACGTCATAAGAGTCTCTTTGGGCCACATGGCCGTCGCTGTCGGGATGCCCGCGTTTATTATTGGAATTTAATCAGGTGAATAGCGCGCACGCACAATCCAGCGTCGGCATTGTTGAGCCCAAAACCGCTTTTTTCGATGAACCGTTGTTCCTCAAATCAGGGGAGGTACTCAAAGAGTACAGCCTCGTCTACGAGACTTACGGTGTCTTAAACGCAGACGGCAGTAACGCCGTTCTTATTTGCCATGCGCTGTCGGGCAGTCATCATGCGGCGGGATATTACAGCGAGGCTGATACAAAGCCAGGCTGGTGGGACACAATGATCGGTCCGGGCAAGCCCATCGATACAAACCGCTTGTTTGTGGTCTCCTCGAATAATATTGGCGGCTGCGACGGCTCAACGGGCCCCTCGAGTATCAGTCAAAGCTCGGGTAAGCCGTGGGGAAGTCTCTTTCCTCAAGTGACGGTTGAGGACTGGGTAGAGACACAAAAGCGGCTTGCCGAGTCTTTGGGTATCTCTCACTGGGCCGCAGTCATTGGCGGCAGTTTGGGGGGAATGCAAGCCTTGGAGTGGTCTGTTCGCTACCCCAGCTGGTTGAGTCACTGCGTTGTGCTCGCTGCAGCACCTGGACTCACCGCGCAGAATATCGCCTTTAACGAAATAGCCCGACAAGCCATTTTTTCTGACCCCCAATGGCTACAGGGCGACTATGCATTGTCCCAGACGGTCCCAGAGAAAGGTATGGCGTTGGCGCGTATGGTGGGTCATTTAACCTATATGTCTGCGGATAAAATGTCCGACAGATTCGGCCGTGAACTTCGCCAAGGCAGCTTTGAACCCGATGACGACGAGCCAATCTTCCAGGTCGAGAGCTACCTGAGATACCAAGGGTCACAATTCGCTGGACGCTTCGATGCCAATACCTATGTCATCATGACGCGCGCACTGGATCGGTTCGATCTCGCATCTCACGGACAGGGCGACTTATCCCAAGCACTCGCTGGAGCAACTGCGGAGTTTTTAGTGGTCTCCTTTAGCTCTGACTGGCGTTTTGCACCAAGCCGCTCACAAGAAATTGCCAATGCCCTATTAGCATCCGGCAAGCGGGTCACCTATGCGGACATCGAATCTGATGCAGGACACGACGGCTTTCTTCTCAACGATAACGGTTACATGGCCTTGGTCGGCGCGTGGATGAAGCGAGTTGCACCATGATGTTACGCAGTGACATCGACACCATTCTTGACTGGGTTACGCAGGGTAGTCGCGTACTCGACCTAGGTTGCGGCGATGGTGAGCTGCTAGCCGCACTCACCAAGCAAAAAGCCATTTCGGGGCTCGGGGTCGACATTGATGCCGGAAATCTCATTGAAGCAGTCGACAAAGGTTTGTGTGTCGTCCAACAAAACATGGAAGATGGGCTGTCAAACTTCAACTCCAAAAGCTTTGACGTTGTGATTATCGCTTTCTCGCTACAAGTGCTTACACGCCCACATACTGTGCTCGAACGGGTTGTCGACATTGGCAATGAGGCGATCGTGAGTTTCCCTAACTTCGGTCACTGGCGTTCTCGCCTATCGCTTTTGTTTTTAGGCCGGATGCCAAAAACTAAAGCACTACCCTACAGCTGGTTTGATACCCCAAATATTCATTTCTGTACCGTGAATGACTTCGAGCGACTTTGTGACCAACTTCAGATCGAAATTATCGAGCGTAAGACATCCGACGGCGGGCATATATTGGCTAAGCTCTGGCCGAACTTATTTGCTAAGTCAGCGAGCTACAGGATTCAACGGACGTGAAGTATTTACTTACCCTGCTTATTTCCCTATGGGCATGTCAGTCGCAGGCGCAGCAGTCTGAGCGCTTTGATCAATTCGAGCTTCATTACAGCATTGTCTACACAACGTTTCTCACGGCTGAGATCGCGGCTAAATTCGGCATCCCCAGAGGAAAGGATAAGGCGATGCTGACATTATCAGTCCGCGACGCAGAGGCCGGTGATATCGAAGGTCGCCCAATGCAAATCGAAGGCAGAACCTGGGACTTAATTACCGGTGGCAATATGAAGGTAAAAGAGGTGAAAGAAGGCCGCGCAACCTATTACCTTGTGCCTTTTGAGTTCCTCGACAGGGAATACCGATTTTTCGAATTCACCTTCACGCCCGAGGGCGC
>JBELJN010000021.1:15931-39124 GCA_042090345.1 Halieaceae bacterium
AGTTCCTCGACAGGGAATACCGATTTTTCGAATTCACCTTCACGCCCGAGGGCGCCAACAAGGCCTATAAATATAAGTTCCAAACACAGCTGTGGCGCCAGGGGTAGCCTCAGATGGCGTTTGTCTTAGCTAGCAATAACCCGGGGAAACTGAGGGAATTTGAGCAGCTGTTCACAAAGCTGGGTTTAGAACTCGTACCGCAGGCCCAATTTGCCGTAGAAGATGCGGATGAAACTGGCTTGTCGTTCATTGAAAATGCGCTGATAAAAGCGCGCCATGCGGCAGAACGAACACACCACCCCGCTATGGCAGATGACTCCGGTATCGTTGTTCCGGCCCTCAAAGGAGCACCGGGAATTTACTCTGCGCGCTATTCAGGTAAAGGCGACGCAGCTAACAATGAAAAACTGCTCAGGGCACTCGAGGGTATAGAGGGAGCGGGCCGAAGTGCTTTCTACGTTGCGGTTATCGCGCTGGTAAAGCACGCGAGTGACCCCATGCCTATCATTGCTGAAGGGCGCTGGCATGGCCGAATTGCAGAAGGCCCAGTAGGTGAGGGTGGCTTCGGCTATGACCCCTTATTCATTCCAGATGGCTTTGAGATTACGGCAGCTCAGATGACACCCGATGATAAACAGGCTCTGAGTCATCGAGCACAAGCACTTAAAGCGCTCGCGCCCCAACTTAACGACATTCAGTGAAACAAAAGATCCCTCTCGCTTTATATATCCACATCCCGTGGTGCGAGCGAAAGTGCCCCTACTGCGACTTCAACTCGCATGAAAATTACAGCCCGGGCATTGAACCTCTGTATGTTTCAGCACTTCTAAATGATCTTGAGCAACAACTCGAGTTCGTCGATGGGCGACAGGTGTCTTCCATTTTTTTTGGCGGGGGGACACCTAGCCTTTTTTCGGGCCCAGCAATTGACCAAATCTTGAGTGGTGTGAGGTCGAAAGTATTATTAACTGACGATTGTGAAATTACGCTGGAGAGCAATCCGGGAAGTGCCGAAGCGGCTAAGTACCGGTCCTACAGGGAGGCTGGAGTCAATCGCCTGAGCATTGGTGTGCAAAGTTTCGCCGAAGATAAGTTGCGTGCGCTTGGCAGGATTCACACGGGCGACGAGGCCAGGGCGGCTATCGATATCGCTTTTTCGTCAGGGTTTAGTCGGCTTAATGTTGATCTGATGTACGGATTAGAAGGCCAGACGCAAGCCGAGGCAATCAGCGATATCAAGACCGCTATGAGCTATGGCATCTCTCACTTGTCCTGGTATCAGCTAACAATTGAACGAAATACAGCGTTTTGGTCAGCACCGCCTACGCTGCCTGAGACGGACATAATTGAACCTTGGCAGAGTAAGGTTAGCCGCTTACTCGGTGAGTCTGGTATTTACCAATACGAAGTATCGGCATGGAGCAAAAGGGGAGAGGAGTCGAGGCACAACCTAAATTACTGGCTGTTTGGCGACTATCTAGCAATTGGCGCAGGTGCCCACGGTAAAGTCACCATAGGCGATGCGGTTTACCGACTCCAAAGAACACGACATCCCTCTCACTATCTTGAGGAGTTTGAGCGAGCACAGGGAAACACCGGTATCAAAGCGCTAAAGGCGATACCCGATGACGACAGGGTAGGTGAGTTCATGATGAATGCGTTGAGACTTCGTAATGGCGCGCCGCGGGATTATTTGCAAGCGCGAACAGGAAAAGATTCTGGTGCCATCAAGAAAACGCTTGAGTCGTTAAGCGCTCGGGGACTCATCAGCGACGACCCAGAGCGACTGGTCACCACAGAGCTCGGATACCGCCACTTAGATTCGGTCATCGAGGCATTTTTTTGATCAGCTGACGAGACGGCTAGGGTCGTGTGATCTTTTTTCAAACAACAAATCCCACACCCCATGGCCCAATCGATGGCCTCTTTGCTCGAACTTTGTCTCGGGACGGGATTCAGGGCGCGCTATATAGTTGTTTTGACCAGCGGTATTAAGAAGCAACGCGTTCGCTGAAAGAACGTCCATCATATGTGCCGCATAGGGCTGCCAATCAGTGGCCAAGTGCAAATGCCCAGCCGGTGATAGCCGACTGACAAGAAGTTCGACGAAATCAGGCTGTATTAAACGACGCTTGTGATGCCGCTTCTTGTGCCACGGATCAGGGAAAAAGATCTGTAGCAAATCGATCGACTCTTGAGGTATAGCCTCCTCAAGCACCTGAACCGCATCCTCGGCGAAAACCTTCAGGTTTTTGATGCCCCGCTTATCGACCTCGGACAACAACTTACCGACACCAGGCCTGTGCACTTCAATGCCTAAATATCTGTCCTGCGGATTTTGATCGGCCATCGCCACAAGGCTATCGCCCATACCAAAGCCAATTTCTAAAACACGACGACCCGCTACGGCGAACGAGCGATCCCAGTCGAAGCGTTTTTCACTCAACGTAAATCCATGCGCAGGAAATACGGAACTCCAGCCCTTTTGCTGACTTTCAGTCATTCTACCTGCACGAATAACGAAACTTTTTATTCGATAATTCGACTGCTCACTCATTGACCACGCGCTCTCGTGCCGCCATTAAAGAGCAAAACCAACCCGCCAGAAAAAGGAGGCCACCAAGGGGTGTGATAGCACCCAGAATAGCGATATCTGTGAGAACAAGGGCATACAAGCTCCCAGAAAAAATGACAATGCCGGCAACAAAAGTACGCAAGGCGCGAGTAAGCCAAACGTTAGGTTCATCTTTGAATAGGCCCAACAGCGCCAGAATCACCAACGTGTGGAACATGTGATAGTCAATCGCGGTTGCCCACGTCGCTAAACGGGGAGGTGTCACCACGCTGGCAAGAGCGTGTGCCCCAAAGGCACCTAAAGCAACCCCTGCGAACCCGAGAGCGCAAGCGACAGACAGATAAAATGATTTCATAAACCGGTGGTTAGTTAGGCGAGCATTCCCGTTCGCAGCTTTTTCATAGCGTTGCTCTCGAGCTGGCGAATGCGCTCTGCCGATACACCATACTCGTCAGCCAACTCGTGCAGTGTCGCCTTAGGCTCTGATAACCAGCGTCGAGCGACAATATCCCGGCTCCGAGCGTCAAGGGCAGACATCGCCTCTGATAGCTGGCTCTCCTCATGCGCAACATGATTAGCCGACTCGACCAACATAGCAGGATCCATCGACTGATCCTCAAGGTACTGCTGAGGCGCCTGCCATGCGGACTCTTCGTCGGCATCGACCGGCATATCAAAAGCCACATCACGACCCGATAAGCGGCTTTCCATGCGCGTCACTTCCGCAGGGTCCACACCGAGATCCTCGGCAATTGCGAGCGTCTCTGCCTCAGTCAGCCAATGTATTCCTTTTTTCTGGCTTCGAAGATTGAAGAATAACTTGCGTTGCGCCTTCGTCGTCGCAACTTTAACGATTCGCCAATTCTTGAGGATGTACTCGTGCATTTCAGCTTTTATCCAATGCACAGCAAAAGACACCAAGCGAACACCTTTAGTGGGATCAAAACGCTTTACCGCCTTCATCAAACCAACGTTGCCTTCTTGAATAAGGTCAGCTTCTTGCAGGCCGTAACCAGAATATGAACGAGCCACGTGAACGACAAATCGTAGGTGTGCAAGTACTAACTCACGCGCAGAATCAACGCAGTTGTCATAAAAAAGCCGCTCAGCGAGCTCTTTCTCTCTATCAACTGAAAGAATTTGGATGGCGCTGACTGTCTGCACATACGCGCCGAGGTTGGCCCCAGGCGCCATACTAAGAATGGCACTTGGTGACAATGCGACTGCTGTATTGGTCTCGGACATACGCAAACCTCCTAACTGGATGAGAATTTTAGCACTCTTGTCTTGAGAGTGCTAACTCCAGAAAAAGTTCCGCGTCAGCTTAACGAGGTTGGATGCGCGCTAAATGAAGCTGAACGGAGTAACACGCGCTTATCCAGCCAAGCGTCGCGCCCACCACAAGAAGACCGATCACGTTCAACAAACCAAATACTGAGACAGCAGCAGAGCGATCGTAAAGCTCAAATAGTTGAGATATGGGTACCGTCAGTGTCTCCAGCGCAAGCAAGATCAACACTGCAGCAACAAGCCCTCCCAGCGCACCGATCAAAACCCCGGTGTATAAAAACGGACGGCGAGCAAACGCGTTGCCCCCGCCGATTAACTTAATAACAACAATTTCTTCTCTGCGTGACTCAATGCCCAGTCGTAGGGTGTTTCCCAGTGTCAGCACTACCCCCAATGCCATTGCAACACCAAGCGCGATAGCCACCGAGCGCGCTAACGCAATAAATGCCTCGAGACGCTCAAGCCAGCGACTGTCCAAAATGACTTCTGACACCCCGGGTAAGGCGGTCAAATCCTGACTTAGCTGTTCAAGACCTGCGGCACGGATATTAGAAGAAGGATATAGCCATAGGGTGTGCGGGAGGGGATTGCTTGCCAGCCGGCTAGAGATTGCATCCAAACCCGTCGCATTAATAAACTCCTTTAACGCTGTATCCCGGTCAATGATTTTTACGGAGGCAACACCAGGCTGTCGCTCAATTTTCGCAGCCAATACCTCCGCATCGTCGTAGGTTAATGTCGGATCGGTCAGTACCGAGAGTTGTGGGGGCGCATCTAGTTGACTGATTTCCTTCGTCACGGCGTTGGCTAACGTGAGCGCAAACGTCGGCAGCGCCAGAGCAATGGCAATAACCAGCACCGTGAGTGTATTTGATATAGGCTCTCGAACCAGCTTTTCAACGCTCGCCGCTGCGGCTTGCCTGTGGTGATGTGCCCAGGCTAACACCCGAGGTCGCGGTCCCGAACCAACCCCCGCAGGAGACTGAATTGCCATTAACTGTCACCTCGCAACGAATTACTAAGCGTAATCAACCGCCCTTCTTTCAACGTTAGAATGCGTTGCGACATGCGTGAAATCAGTGCCAAGTCGTGACTTGCAACGATGACAGTCACGCCCACACTATTGAACGCCGCGAAGAGCCCCATGATTTCCCCGGATAACTGTGGGTCCAAGTTACCGGTAGGTTCATCCGCAATTAGGATTTTAGGTCGTGCGACGACGGCGCGCGCTATACCAACACGCTGTTGCTCTCCGCCGGACAGCTTCTCTGGTGACGCTCGTTCTCTATCTAAGAGCCCAACTTTATCGAGCGCCGCTCGCACACGGCGATCGATATCGCGTTTTGTAAATCCCGCTATTTCCAGCGGCAGTGCCACATTGTGAAAGACTGAGCGATCAAAGAGCAGCTTGTGATCTTGGAAAACCACACCAAAATCACGTCGATAAGCCGCAATACCCGATTCACGAATTTTTGCTAACGGGCGACCATTTACTCTGACGTCGCCAGAAGAGGCGCGATCAAGTAAAAGAAGTAACCTTAAAAGCGTACTTTTCCCTGCGCCGGAGTGTCCCGTTAGAAAAGCCATCTCTCCGCTGGCCATGCTGAAAGACAGATCAATAAGCGCATCGCGCTTATCGAATCTTTTACCTACACGATCGAAGACAATATCCACTGTTAGCTACTCAACAGGACTGAACAAGGCATCGACGAATTCACCGGCATTAAATGGACGCAAGTCCCCAACGCCTTCCCCAATACCAATAAAGCGTATGGGGCGTTTGATCTGTTCACCAATGGCGAAAACAACACCGCCCTTCGCGGTGCCATCAAGTTTCGTCAATGCAATGCCTGTCACCCCGACACACGCATCAAACTCTTTCGCCTGCGCGACGGCGTTCTGACCCGTACCCGCGTCCAATACCAACAATGTCTCATGGGGTGCGGTCTCATCGGCTTTCTTAATGACCCGAACAATCTTTTCTAGCTCGGTCATCAGATGCGCTTTATTGTTCAACCTCCCCGCTGTATCGGCGAGCAACACATCGATATTTCGGGCTTGAGCTGCGTTTAAGGCATCGAATAAAACGGATGCGCTATCGGCACCGGTATGCTGGGCAATTACAGGCACATTATTGCGCTCACCCCATGTCTGGAGCTGCTCAACCGCGGCGGCTCTAAACGTATCACCCGCCGCCAACATGACCGACTTTCCCTCTGACTGGTAGCGATGTGCCAGCTTACCGATTGTCGTTGTCTTCCCGGCACCATTAACACCAACGACCAAGATGACAAACGGCCCTTGTTTTGGCTCGTTAACCGCGACGTCCTGCGCGACCAGCGTCTCTTCTAACAGCCGCTTCAATGTCGTCATAACAGCCTCGGCATCGACAGAGGAGTTCCGAGGGTATGTCGCAATAAGCCGATCCATGATGACTTGTGTGGTTGCGACGCCGACGTCTGCCATCAACAACTCGGTTTCTAGGGCCTCTATCACGTCATCGTTAATGGTGGCCCGAACACCGAGTGCCGACTCCAAGCCAGACATTAACGACTGACTTGTCCGACCTAAACCTGCGGTCAATCGGCCAAACCATGAGGTGTCCTCGGCCTGCGCCTCTTCTTTCGACTCGTCTTTGACAGTCAGATCAGCGGATGCTTGGTCCACCTCTTTCTGCTTGCGCCCAAACCACTTCATTTTATTTCAGGTTCCTTTACTGGCCACGCGCACGATCAGCGCTATGCTATGCGAGTCTAACATCAGGTGCTTGCATCATGAGTAAAAGTCGAACGCGGCAGCCCGCAAATCAAATCCGCCTGATCGGCGGGCAGTGGCGTGGCAGAAAACTAAGCTTCCCGGACGCAGAGGGACTTCGCCCAACCGCCGACAGAGTCCGAGAAACCGTCTTCAACTGGCTAGCAGATCACGTCAGCGGATCGAGGTGCCTCGATATGTTTGCAGGCTCAGGCGCACTAGGGTTTGAGGCTCTGTCACGGGGCGCGCGTCATTGCTGCTTTGTTGAAAAGAATCCAGCGGTATTTCGTCAGATTCAAGCAAACTGTGAGCTGCTTAACGCAACGAGTCAGAGCGAACTGGTGCTCGCCGACGCAAACATTCCGCTGCAAACGAGCGAGCCTTTCGATATCGTATTTTTAGATCCGCCCTTCAATAGTACATCGCTCGAGCGCTGTCTCGATTGGCTTATTAAGAGCGCAACACTAAAGCCCGGCGCGTTAATCTATATAGAAACCGCTAAAGACGAGCCATGGCGCAATGATTCACTCAACGTTTTAAAAGAGAAATACGCCGGGGAAGTCTGCTTTCGACTCACTCAACTTAAATAGCAGGATTTGTCCTCGACATTGGGGTTGTGTAGTCTCGGATCGAAGAGATAAAGAGCTGTTTTTATGCGTAACCACACGATCGTTTACCCTGGAACGTTTGACCCCATTCACAACGGACACGTCGATCTCGTTGAACGCGCCGCAAACCTGTTTGACAAGGTGGTTATTGGGGTCGCAGACAGCGCCAAAAAACAGCCCCTTTTCTCAACAGAAGAACGTATTGATCTCGTAAGACAATCGCTAGCTCACCTGGATAATATTGAAGTGAAAGGCTTTTCTGGTCTATCGATTCGTTTCGTAGAGGATCAAGGGTCTCAGTGCGTGCTTCGCGGCATTCGGACAACCGCCGATTTCGAATTCGAGTACCAGCTCGCCAATATGAATCGCGCAATGAATCCCGCATTTGAGAGTATCTTCTTAACACCCACCAATGACTTCTCTTATATCTCGTCGACTCTTGTTCGCGAGATAGCCTCAATGAAGGGCGATGTCGAGAACTTCGTGCCCCCCGTGGTATTGGCCGCCTTGAAGGCCAAGTTCATGGTTAGCGCTGGCAGTTAGGGCAAAATACCGTCGAGCGATTGGACTGCCGGATTTCTTTCAGCGTTTGACCCTTACAGCGCTTACACAACTCGCCCGCTCGCCCGTAAACCTGCAAGCTCTGTGCGAAGTAGCCGGCTTTACCATCACCACCCACGAAATCGCGCAGCGTCGTACCGCCCACTTCTATCGCGGTCGCTAAGACCTCCTGAATCGTCTCGGCAAGGCGCACATAGCGCATTTTGCTCACTTTATTCGCGGCCCGATCAGGCTTAATGCCTGCCATGAACAACGCTTCATTTGCATAAATATTGCCCACGCCCACGACCACTTTCGCATCCATAATGAAATGCTTCACAGGCGCCGCACGCGTCCGCGAAGCCCGATGTAGGTAGTCGCCAGAAAAGTCAGTCGATAGCGGCTCGGGGCCCAAATGATCGAGCAGGGTATGCGAGGTGCCCTCCACCCAATGCATGCTGCCAAATCGGCGAGGGTCGTGATAACGAAGCAAAAACCCTGTATCGAGCGCTATATCGACATGATCATGTTTGCGCGGTTGTTCCTTGTTGTTAACCAGACGAAGGGAGCCGGACATACCCAGATGTACCAAAAGACTGCCGTTATCAAAATCAATCAGCAGATACTTAGCGCGACGCCGGGCCGCTAACACCCGACCACCTTCTAATCGTTGCTCTAAATCATCGCTGATCGGCCATCGGAGCCGGCGATCACGTATCGTTACGCTTGATACCTTGCGCCCAACAACGTGTGGCTCTATTCCTCTTCGCGTTGTTTCTACTTCGGGTAGCTCCGGCACCTGCCTCTCCAAAAAGCTTAGCTGATAAGCAAAAAAAACCCCGGCAATGCCGGGGTCTTCGAACTGCTTTGCACTTACTTGATCTTACCTTCTTTGTAGACCACGTGCTTACGTGCGACGGGGTCGTACTTCTTCATCTCTAACTTGTCAGGCGTCGTACGCTTGTTCTTGTCAGTTGTGTAGAAGTGGCCTGTGCCCGCTGACGAATTCATCCGAACTTTTTCTCGCATCGTTATCTACTCCTTAAACCTTTTCGCCGCGTGCACGCAGCTCTGAAAGAACTGTTTCGATTCCACGCTTATCAATAACTCTCATACCTTTGGGAGACACTCGAAGAGAAACGAACCGCTTCTCTGACTCTACCCAAAACCGGTGATTGTGAAGGTTAGGCAGGAAGCGTCTGCGAGTGCGATTCTTCGCATGCGAGACATTGTTGCCCGTCATTGGACGCTTACCTGTAACTTGACATACTCGCGACATCTGTCTGTCCACCAAAAAAAGGAGCGGCAAGATACCAAAGGCCTAGGCCTTAAGCAACATGCAGAGTTACACAAATCCTAAGTTTCTTAGGCTTTCACAACGACCAGCAGCAACGATGACATGATCCACAAGGTCGATATCAACGATGTTCAAACACTTTGCTAACTTCCGGGTCGTATCGATATCGGCCTGACTTGGTACCTGCGAGCCTGACGGGTGGTTGTGTGCGACGATAATCGACGACGCATGATGCGACAGGGCCCTCATCATAACGACTCGGTGATAAACGCAGGCGCTGTCGATCGAGCCCACGAACAAAATCTCACTCGCAATAAGTTGGTATTGACCATCCAGAAAAACTGCAACGAACGTCTCGCGCACTCGTCCATCCAACATTTCAACCAAATATTGCTCCAGACTTCTCGCATCGATTCTCTCTTTTTGAGCGCTCAAACACTCCTCAGACATCAATGTTTGTAAAACAAACATCGCTTTAAGGCGCGCGCGAACAACGTGATTAGCCACCGGATGACTGAAGGCGCCGTCAGCCAGTCCTCGCGAAAAAGCGCGCAATGAAACGAAGGGTGGACAACTAGCTAGCAGTGCATCAGCGGCAGAAATCGAGATGTCGAGCACCTCTGCCATAAGGACGATGCGATTACGGTTAGCGTACATAGTTAACCCGCCTGAGATTTACCATTGCAGGGCCACTCCTGTGTCGTTTTCAATCAATGTGGCTATCGCTACTGCACCCTCTGGCCGCAACGCGTTAACCACGCATTCATTCGACAGCCACAAGACAGACTTAAAATGTATCCAGCAAATGGGTCATTCCCCCGTTTCAAGCACCCTCAAACTCCCCGTGGCTCGTCGTGTGGGGAGTACTACCAGTCAAGACCAGTAGGATTCATCACGCGTGGATGCTACCTTTGACATCAACTTTCCCGGTTGCATTGGGCAAATGGCACGACTTTTAAATCGCAATTTCATCATTGGCGTCACAGGAAGCATCGCCGCGTACAAGGCGGCGGAAATCACACGTGAACTGAAACGTGAGGGCGCCAATGTGCGCGTGATCATGACGGACGGCGCCTGCGAGTTCATTACACCGCTGACGTTGCAGGCACTCTCAGGTAATCCAGTCCACACCGGCCTCCTCGATACCGACGCGGAAGCGGCGATGGGCCACATAGAACTGGCACGCTGGGCAGATGCATTGGTTATCGCTCCCGCTAGTGCCGATTCCATTGCGCGTCTCGTTCAAGGCAGAGCGGATGACCTCCTCGGCGCCTGCGCACTTGCAACGCCAGCCCCCGTTTTTGTTGCCCCTGCTATGAATCAGGAAATGTGGGCGAAAGCCGCGACCCAAGAAAATATCCATGTCCTTCAAAACCGAGGGATTACAATATTAGGGCCCGACTCAGGAAGCCAAGCCTGCGGTGATATCGGTGCAGGGCGGTTGCTCGACCCACGTGAAATCATCGAGTCACTCGTCGCCACCTTTTTGACAGGCCAACTCGCAGGCAAGCACGTTGTTATTACGGCAGGCCCCACCCGAGAACCACTTTGTCCAGTGCGCTATCTCAGCAACCGAAGCTCCGGAAAAATGGGCTACGCGCTCGCCGAGGCCTGCGTGAATGCAGGCGCACGAACGACACTCATCTCAGGTCCGGTTCACTGTGAAGCGCCTCCCGGTGTAGTACTGGTACCCGTGGAGACCACACAGGAAATGCTTGACGCCAGCATGGCAGCGTCAGATGACGCAGATATTTTTATTGGCGCCGCCGCGGTTGTGGACTTCCGGCCCGAATCAGTGGCAACACAAAAAATAAAGCGTGAAGGGTCGACAACCATGGACCTTAAGCTGGTTTCCAACCCTGACATCATTGCCAGCATCGCAGCGCGTCAGGTGCGACCAAGTCTAGTCGTTGGCTTTGCCGCAGAGACAAATGATGTCACTACTTATGCGCGGAACAAGCTGAAAAAGAAGCGCTTAGATTTCATTTTTGCAAACGACGTCAGTGATTCTGCAATCGGGTTTAACAGCGACAGCAATGCTGGGACGCTCATCAGCGCCGACAATGATATTACAATGGCGTTGTCATCCAAGCGCGTACTCGCAGAAACCATGATTACTGAGCTCGCGAAACACCTGCCAGAGACATGAGCGCATCACGTCCGCCAGAAGGACATATTTCAGCCGAAGAGAGGCGTAAGTTACTTATGTCGATTGGCGGCATTGCGCTCGCTATTGTCCCTACCCTTGCGGCCGTTCTTTACTTAGTCGTCGGCCTATCATTTTCCGAGCAAAGTGCACTCTATAAAGCACAGGTGGATAACGCGCTTTACCAGCGTGCAGACCTGATCAAATCGGATATTGCCGCCATCAAAGATGGCTTGCAGCAAAGCCTATCTGATCGCTCTTTTGAGCAAAACCCAACATCGGCACTGCAATTGATCCCAGGTGGCCGTCAATTTCGCATTATTCCGCTGAGTGATATGGGCGTTGCGAGCCTAGACCCTGAAGACTACGGACTCAGTTCCTTGGTTTTGCTCGACAGAGTGCGCAAGACATTCGAGACCGGCACCATAGGATTTGAGATTATTAAGCGTGAAGAAACATCACAACTCGTTGCGGTTGGTCGATTCGAAACGCCCACACAGCGAGGTGTAGCTATTGCAACACTGCACAGCCATATTCTTGTACGGTGGATGAGTGAGGCCCCCATTGGGCAGTTCAATCTCTGGCAGACCTTTGACGATGCACCCAGTATACGAATATCCGAGTCGGCTGAGTTTCGACCGGCGGGATCGGGCAACTCCATAAAACGAACTATCGAGGGAACATCCTATATTTTAGGACTGGATTTGGACCCCTCGATGATGCCATCAATACCGGCATTACCCTTCCTTTTTTGGCCCCTCATTTTGATGGGACTCTCGGCTAGTTATTGGGTTCTCATCTTTAAGCGCCGCGCTGACTTAGAGGGTGATGTCAAACTCATCCTCGATACTGCCGACTCACGCGACCCTTTAAAGTTGCAGCACTCGGAACTGTCACCACTCGCCCTCACTGTCAGACAACTTGCCTCGAATAATAGGAGTCGAATGCGACGCTCGGGCGCAGCCTCCATCCAGCCAGAGCAGAGCCAGGACATAGCAGCGCAAGAGCCACAATCGCCTCAATTAATTGCCAGCGAATGGACGACAGGGATCGGGGCATGGGTAAGGCTCGCCGACTCTGAAACGGAAGCCGTGGAGCAAGTTGCTTTAAAAAAGCTAGCGGTAGGTGTTGCAGGTCTTGCCGAGCGATCCTCGGCACAATCATTTGTGGTCTCTTGTCTGGGCGGAGACAGGGAAATCCGCGCCAAAACTTGTTTCATAAAAGCACTTCTCTCAGAAGGTGTTGACGTGATTAACGTGGGACACGTTCCCACTCCCATAGCGCACATGGCAACCCACAATGGCACCTCATCGGGTGCCGCGTTGATCCTTCAACACGATACCAAGGACAGGTTAACGCTTGGCGCGCTATACAACCGTAAGTGGGTAGAAGAAGGCTTCTGGCAGAAAATCACCGCACTCTCTTATGAGCACGTTGCTACATCCTCCAATGGCCGGAGTATCAAGTTCAAGCTAGAAGACGATTACTGCGACCGCCTTTCGGCCGATATGGCCATGGCGGAAAATCTGCGCATAACCATTGTCTGCGATAGCCCAATAACACTGTCCATAGCCGAGCAGAGCTTGCAAAAAGCATCGTGCGACGTACGCAGTGTTTGCCTTGAGAGAGGCTTCTCAGAAAGTGACGCGCAGGCTCACTTTGGTGGCTATGATGCAGACCTTCATTTTGTTTTGAACAGTTGCGCCTCCCGGTTAACCGTCTTTGATGCGCACGGCAATCGGGTTCGCGACGACCATATCTTCATGCTTATTAGTCGAGATGCTCTGGCGAGACACCCGGGAAGCGATGTCGTTATTGGTTACAAAGGCTCGCGGGTCCTCTCGTCATTTGTCACTTCATGCGGAGGAGCCTCAAAAATGGTGGACTCCGCTCCCCACGTTTTGCAGCGCGAAATGACTGAAAGTGGCGCAATCATCGGTGGCGACTGCGACGGCGCCTTTTACTTACGTGACCGCTGGTTTGGATCTGACGATGCAATTTATGCCGGCGCGAGGCTTGCGGAAATTGTCAGTAACGAGGGACCGTTGACAGACCTTATAGCGGCTCTACCCGAGACGTCGTTGAGTGTTTTACACCTAAGTAATAACCCACCGTTGCACGACGCACTCTTGGTCTTGTTATCCGATGAAGCCAGTTTTGCAGGCGCTCGGATATCGCAGGCCAATGGAATTCGCGTAGACTTCGCAGACAGCTGGGCTCACATTGATGGTGCGTTGGCAAACGGTCCCACGCTGAGGTTCGAGGGTGACGACGATAGTTGCCGCGGCAGACTAGAGGAGCTTGTCGCTGACCTGTTATCGCAGAAGTACCCGGAGTTAGCATTACCGACTCCCCTGCCCACCATGACAACTTCTAGGAGCCCATAGGCTATGTCATTAAACAGAACGGATGCAGAACAATTTGCTCGGGTCCTTACCGAGTCGTTGCCCTACATCCAACGATTTACCGGCAAAACCATGGTGATTAAGTTTGGCGGTAACGCAATGACTGACCCAGAACTCCAAGAGAGCTTTGCTCGCGATGTGGTTCTGATGAAGCTTGTGGGTATGAACCCTATTATTGTTCATGGTGGTGGCCCTCAAATAGGGAAATTACTGAGTCGCTTAGGCATCGAATCGCGCTTTGTTGGCGGTATGCGCGTCACTGACGAAGAGACCGTGGACGTAGTAGAGATGGTGCTAGGTGCGGCCGTAAATAAGGAAATTGTCGGTAGCATTCACCGAAACGGCGGGCGAGCAGTTGGTATCACAGGAAAAGATGGTGAGCTGATTAGGGCCAGAGCCCTATCAGGGCACTTGGCAGGAGAGGGTGCCGAGGACATTGGCTTAGTGGGCGAAGTAGAGAGTGTTGATACCGACATTCTTACCATGCTCGCCAACAGCGACTACATACCGGTGATCGCGCCGGTAGCAGGCAGTGCAGATGGACACACTTACAATATCAATGCTGACCTCGTTGCTGGCAAGCTAGCAGAGGTGCTGCAAGCAGAGAAACTCATGTTATTAACGAATGTGACGGGCTTATTAGACGGTGAGGGGGAGACGCTTACCGGTCTTACGACTCAACGTGTAGATGAACTGATTGCCAACAAGATTATAACGGGCGGTATGCTGCCTAAGGTCCGTTGCGCAATGGATGCTGTGAGGGCCGGCGTCACGAGCGCTCATATTATCGACGGACGAGTGCCACACTCAATCTTGCTCGAAATCTTCAGTGATGAGGGTATTGGCACCTTGATCACAAACAAGACGATGGGTACGGTTGATCGTCCATAATCGCAACACAATAAACCCTCTGGCGGACACAATGCCCAAGAATCAAAGCGGTCGAAAAGAACAAATCCTACAAACTCTCGCAGAAATGCTGGAGTCGAGCCCAGGAAGCAAAATTACCACAGCAAAGTTGGCTGCAAATCTGGGGGTTTCAGAGGCTGCGCTCTATCGTCATTTTCCATCAAAAACACGTATGTACGAGTCGTTGATCGATTTTGTTGAAGAAACCCTCTTCACGCGTATTACTCAAATTCTCAACGAAGAAACCAAGCAGTTGGCGCGTTGCAAAAAAATCCTCACGTTGTACCTGATCTTCTGCGAGCGAAATCCGGGCATTACACGAATACTGGGTGGCGATGCGCTTATGGGAGAGCACGAGCGCCTACGTGATAGGGTAAGCCAAGTTTACGATCGCATTGAAACCCAATTGCGCCAGTGCTTACGCATGGCAGAAATGGAAGAGGGCTGGCGAACAGCAATTCCCGTTAACCCGGCTGCGAACATGCTTCTTGCAACGGCGGAAGGGCGTATAGCGCAGTTCGTGCGCTCAAACTTCGCGCAATCACCTACAGAAGGCTGGGATGATCAGTGGAGGATTGCCACTAGCGCAATCGGCATTGAGGTACCCAAAGGCGGTTAATTGTCGCGAGAGGCTCTATCGCGGCTGAGTGATCTTCGCAACAAAACCACGTCTTGTAGCTGTGCGAATCGATCGCGGTCTCGAGCATAATCCTCGGTTACTGCCGCGACTTGGCCTTCACGCTCCTCGATCGACCGTCCCGCTGCATCGATTTCGGATCTTAATATCTCTACCGCCTCAAGGTCTTGGGGCAATGCGTCTTCACCTCGCCGCTCAAAATCAGCTAAACGGCTGAGTGCCGTCTCGAGACGCCCTCGCGCAACGCGCTGATTGCTGGCCAAAATGGAGAGTCGAATTTTAAGCTCACGCAGTGCACGATCCCGCGCCGCATCAATGTCTTCCACGGTGCTATAACGGAGCAATAAAAAACGATCCCACTCGGCAAGTCGTGCACGCTCGGCTTCAGCGCCACGCTTGAGTCGCTCGACAAGGTCTTTGTCGTTCAACTCTGAGCCACTAAGTTGACGGGGGACGACCTTAATGACTTCACCTAGAGGACTGAGCACCTCGTAGCCTCTCCCTGCGAACTTGGCGGGAACGTGCCAGTCTACAACGGTGCCACCCTCGTTATTTTTGTAACGGTACAGGTTGTCAGCAAAAGCTGTCGAGCAGCTGATAATCGCCAGTAGCACGGCCAGCCGTTTAGACACCATACTGCTCCCGATAAGCATTCATTTTTTGCAAGCTACCATTGAGCTCTGGCTGTATCTCCAGCCACTCAATAATGTCGTGCATCGTGATGACCGACGTCACGGTTAAACCCAGGGAGGTTTGAACCTCCTCGACCGCAGATTGCGCCCCAACACCCCGCTCGCATCGATCTAGACCAATAACAACACCAACAGGGTTAGCCCCATGATCACGAATAAGGTCAACGGAGTGGCGAATTGCTGTGCCCGCAGTAATGACATCATCAACAATGAGAATGTTCCCAATCAAAGGGGCGCCTAACAAAATACCCCCCTCGCCATGCGTTTTAGGCTCTTTTCTATCAAACGTAATAGCAAGATCTCTGTCGTAGCGGGTCTTTAAGGCAATACCGGCCGCGGTCGCTAGCGGGATACCCTTGTAAGCGGGTCCGAATAAACCATCTAGACCCTCTAACATAGGCTGTGCTGCCTGCGCGTAACAATTACCCAGTGTTGCCATGGCCTCGCCTGTTGAGAAGACGCCCGCATTAAAAAAGTAGGGGCTTACACGACCTGACTTTAGGGTAAATTCGCCAAACTTGAGCGCGCCAAAACGGATAGCAAGCTCGATAAACTGATTTTTGCTGTCAGATTCCTGCATTAAAACGCCCCAAAGAAACGCAAAATAAAATGGTAAAGATGAAGCCTAGCTGTGCCTTGACGTTTCAAGTCACAAACTAACTAACGTAGTATACCCCTGTCGGTAATTAGGAAACAGAAATGAAGGTGTTATCACTGGTAGTCGATGGCCTTGAGCGAGCTCGCGAGGATGGGCTAGTCCCTTGGGTCTTTCAGCAGGATGCTGACATCATTTGTTTACAAGATACTCGGTGCTCTGAATATTCGCTTACGTCCAACGACTTCTTTCCCAGCGAATACCACGCCTATTTTGCCGACAATTATGATGATCATCGCACCAACGGCGTTGCTCTTTACTGCCGTGAGATGCCCAAGGCCATAATGTTTGGTCTGGGGTTCATGGATTACGACCCCTTAGGTTTATATATTCAAGCCGATTACCCAGAACTCAGTGTAGGCAGTATTTTGGTGCCTTCCATACAGTCAAAGGATGATCCTTCACGGAAAATGCACTTCCTCAACCAGCTTGGTGGACATTTACAGAAAGTGCGCAATAAAAAACGTGAATTTGTTCTTTGCGGCGGCTGGGAGCTCGCTTGGCAACCCAGAGATGCCGAAGAATCGGGCAACCGTCTCGATATACCGGGGTTCAGCAGCGAGGAGAGAGACTGGCTAGGCTCGCTCTACCGAGCAGGCTATACCGATGCCTTCCGACAAGTGGATCACGAAGACGATGACTTCACATGGTGGCCTGAGGGTGACGACAAGCCTGGCCTTCGAACAGACACGCAGATCATTTCGGATGGTCTCGCCGAGAGGGTAACTGCCGCCTACGTGGAGGGCGAAGAGGCCTTCTCAAGCCATGCGCCCGTAATTATCGAATACGATCTCAATCTATGACGCAGCCAATGCCGCCGTCTGCGCTGCATGAAGTTGAACCCCAGCCGATTCCGCAAGATCCAACAATTTATTCAATTCCGCCCGGCTAAATACCTTTTCTTCGGCCGTACCCTGGACTTCTATAAGACCGCCGTTGGCGAGCATCACCACATTGATGTCACTGTCGGCGGTTGAATCTTCTGGGTAATCAAGGTCAAGAACAGCCGTGCCTTGCCACATACCCACAGAAACAGCGGACACCATGCTGATTAGCGGATCAGTTTTGAGGTTGTCGGTACGCTGCAGGGCGTTTAAAGCAGCAACCACAGCCACGCTTGCTCCCGTAATGGCGGTTGTTCGTGTGCCTCCATCAGCCTGCAGAACATCGCAGTCGATGGTAATTGTTCGCTCGCCCAGCTTTTTTAAATCAATGCTTGCACGCAACGACCGGCCAATTAATCGCTGAATCTCAACGGTTCGACCACTCTGCTTTCCTCGAACGGCCTCTCTATCAACTCGGGAGTTGGTAGAGCCGGGAAGCATCCCGTACTCTGCCGTCAGCCAGCCTTGTCCTTTTCCCCTTAAAAACCCGGGCACCCCCTCACTAATTGAGGCCGTGCAAAGTACACGCGTATCACCAAATGACGCCAAAACGCTGCCGGCCGCCTGCTTGGTGAATCCGAGCTCAAAGGACACGTCCCTCATCTGATCGGGGCGACGGCCGCTGGGCCTATTACAGGAATCTACAGTCATTTCAGTCCTTTTTGTTGGGGGAGGTCTATCGCAATAGATGTTCCCGACCAGTCTACTTGATAGACTAAACACTTTGTTAAATGTTGGAGTATTCAATGGCACAAAGCATGACAGGCTTTGCCAGCCAAACCACCACCCTAGGCGAGTGGAAGCTGTCATTTGAGTGCAAATCTGTCAACAGCCGCTTTCTCGACATTACGCTTAAGCTGCCTGACGTTGTAAAGGTCTGTGAGTCACAGCTCAGGCAAATAATTAGTGATGCGCTTGTTCGAGGTAAAGTGGAGCTCGCGATTCGACTTGAACGTGACGAGAGCTTCCCCGAAGGCAAAGTCAATGCAGATAAATTAGCCGAACTCGAGCAGGCCTTGGAAACCATCAGAAATAACTTGTCCGATGTACGCCCGCCATCAGCACTCGACGTGCTTCAAATGCCCGGCGTTTGGGTTAGCGAAAAGGCCGATCCAAGCAGCCTCATTGCGCATTGCCTAACTTGCGCCCCCGATGTGTTGACAGCCTTGGTTGCTCATCGACAGTCAGAAGGATCCCGGCTTGAGGCAATGCTTAAAGAGCGTTGTGTCGCCATCACGCACATTGTTACCGCTTATCGCAAAGCATTGCCCGCACTTACTGACACCCATGAACAGAAACTGCGCGATCGCATTGCCGCACTCAACATTAACCATGATGAAAAGCGACTCGAGGAAGAGTTGGTCTTTCTCGCCAATAAGTCAGATGTTGCCGAAGAACTTGACCGGCTGGAAGCGCACATAGAGGCTATTTATGAGGCGCTTAACAGCAACGAGCCCTGCGGTCGACGGCTCGATTTTATTATGCAGGAACTCAATCGAGAGGCGAACACATTGGGATCTAAAACGACCTCACTGTCCACAACCAATGCCGCAGTTGAGCTAAAAGTACTGATAGAGCAAATGCGAGAGCAGGTACAGAACCTTGAGTAAAAATGGAAAAATGCAGGGCCAGCTGTATGTGGTCTCCGCTCCAAGTGGCGCTGGTAAAACATCGCTCGTGAAAGCGCTTGTGGATTCAACTGACGACTTAGCTGTCTCTGTTTCTCATACTACACGGGCAATGCGCCCAGGCGAAATCGATGGTGTTAACTACCATTTCGTCTCGGCGGCGGGGTTCCGCGAAATAAGAACTCAAGGCGGGTTTTTCGAGTGGGCACAGGTATTCGACAATTTTTACGGTACAAGTAGACAAGGCGTAACTGATCAACTCGACGAGGGCGTTGATGTCATATTAGAAATCGACTGGCAAGGCGCGGCACAGGTAAAGCAGCAGATGCCAAACGCGATCGCCATTTTCATTTTGCCACCTTCGACGACGGCGCTCCGTGAACGTCTTACCGGACGTGGCCAAGACGAATCCAGCGTGATTGAACGTCGGATGCAGTCAGCTCGCGATGAAATGTCGCACTACGGAAAGGCCGACTTCGTCGTACTCAATGATAATTTTGATGCGGCACTTCTGGACCTCAAATCCATCATAAAAAGCCAGAGACTGTTGCAGCGACGTCAATCACAGCGGCTCACCTCGGTTATCGCCGATTTGCTTGGAGAGTGAACTGCAAGCTAGTATCGACAAGTACTGCGTCCAGTCGATATACTGCGCGCCCATTTAAGTTCAGGACATCCGCATGGCACGCGTAACCGTTGAAGATTGCCTCGATAACGTCGACAACCGATTTGAATTAGTGCTTTTGGCTTCTAAGCGAGCTCGCCAGCTAAGCACAGGTGGCAAAGACGCGCTGGTCGAGGTCGACTCAGACAAGGCGACTGTTGTTGCGCTGCGCGAGATTGCAGAAGGTCTGATAACACCCGACGTTATGGCTCGCGAGCACGAGCTAGAAGCAGAAGAGGAGTTTGCCGCTAGCTTTGAGACGCCTGTACTGTAAGTACTCAGGCTAATGCTAAAAAGCCAGGACTCGTGTCGACACCGCTAAAAGCATTAGGAGCCTCACTCACCGACGTTTCTCGACGGTTGGGGCTCCAGACGACATCTCGACCACAGCTACTCCCCACGCATAATCAAAGACAGTCCCTCACGGGCTTTGAGGATGTGCTCAATGACTACTTATCTCCCGAACAAGTAAGCACCATAAAGCGCGCGTATTTTTATGCCGAGCAAGCGCACTACGGTCAGGCCAGACGAACCGGTGAACCCTACGTTACACATCCTTTGGCAGTGGCCACTGTGCTCGCGCGAATGCACATGGATCACGAAAGCATTATGGCCGCGCTGCTGCACGATGTTATTGAAGATACCGGTGTTTCAAAGGAAGACATACGAACGCAGTTTGGTGAAGAGGTCGCCGATCTCGTAGACGGCGTGAGTAAACTCACACATGTAGAGTTTGACAGCGCCGAAGAAAAACAAGCCGAGAACTTTCAAAAAATGGCGTTGGCCATGGCGCGTGATATTCGCGTCATTCTCGTTAAATTAGCAGATCGGCTACACAATATGCGAACGCTGGGGGCGCTGAAGCCCGAAGCGAAGAAACGCATCGCCAATGAAACACTCGATATTTATGCACCCATTGCAACTCGATTGGGTATGAATGAAGTTCGTATGGAGTTTGAGGATTTGGGTCTTCGAACACTTTACCCCATGCGAGCGCGTCGGCTAGAAGCCGCCAGAGAAGCTGCACGCGGCCGTCGCAAGCAGCTCATTGAAGACATCACAGAACAACTCGAGCAAGCACTCAAGCGCGATAATATTGAGGGGGGAGTCGCTGGACGCGAAAAGCACCTCTACAGCATCTACTCAAAAATGCGTGAAAAGCGAAAATCCTTTTCGGACATCATGGATATTTTTGCCTTTAGAGTCGTCGTCGTCGACGTCGATGCCTGCTATCGCGCGCTGGGCGTTGTGCACTCCCTTTACAAGCCGGTTCCCGGCGAATTTAAAGACTACATTGCCATTCCGAAAGCCAATGGCTATCAGTCCCTTCACACTGTTTTGAGAGGCATGCATGGTGTGCCGATTGAAATCCAAATTCGCACTCACGACATGGAGAATATGGCAAACAACGGTATCGCCGCTCACTGGCTTTATAAAAGCAGTCAGGACAACGCCAATATTCCCCAAATGCGTGCCCGCGAGTGGGTTAAAGGACTGCTCGAGATGCAACAAACGGCAGGCAATTCGCTGGAATTTATCGAAAGCGTCAAAGTCGATCTGTTCCCTGACGAAGTCTATGTCTTTACACCTCGTGGAAAGATCATGGAGCTTCCCAAGGGCGCTTGCGCCGTTGATTTCGCCTACGCTGTCCACACGGATGTCGGTAATCAATGTGTCGCCTGCCGTATAAACAACCAGTTAGCGCCGTTATCAGAGCCGCTTGAAAGTGGTGTGAGTGTTGAGGTTGTAACGTCTCCTGCAGGGAGGCCGACGCCATCGTGGCTTAACTTCGTTGTGACCGCTCGCGCTCGATCTCAGATACGGCATTTTTTGAAACAACAGCAACACGAAGATTCTGTAGCGCTCGGCCAGAAACTCTTAACAAAGGCTATCGCCGCACTGACGCCCGATGACGGCATCGACAACAACAGCATCGAATCGCGCGTCGCTGAGCACTATCCTGGAACCGATTACGAAACAATTTTGACGGATCTTGCCCTCGGCAATCAGTTGCCACAGGTGGTCGCGGCGACGCTGCTTGGACAGTCGGGAGCGTCTTTAGAGAACGATCAAAGCGCCATGGAGATTAAGGGAACGGAAGGGTATGTGCTTGTCTATGCTAAGTGCTGCTGCCCTTTACCGGGTGACCCTATCGAGGGATTTTTAAGTCCAGACCGAGGTTTGGTCGTGCATCGTGAGAATTGCCGTAATCTCGACGATCTGCGTGAGCAACCCGAACGCCTAATGCCACTACGATGGGACGACCAAATCGAGGGAACCTACCCGGTGGCGCTCAGAATTGAGATGGCGAATCAACGCGGTATGATCGCCACCCTAGCAACAAAGCTCAGTGCAATTGGACTCAATATCGAGCGGATTTCAACGCAAGATGAGTCCGTACACTTTTCAAATATCATCATTGAATTACAACTCAACAGCCGGGTTCACCTTGCTCGTGTCATGAAGCGTATCCGCGTTATGGAAGGTGTCCGCAAAGTCGTTCGTTGCAGTCGGCGTTAACCCCATGACATTTTCACCCCAGCAGGTAACCCCATGAAGAATCGCGCAGTTATAAGCACCGCAGCCGCTCCTTCGGCTATTGGTCCCTACTCTCAGGCGGTAAAGGTTGGTAATACCGTTTGGATTTCGGGACAGATCCCCCTCGACCCCGCAACGATGGAAATTGTAAGCGGTGGTATTGAGGCAGAGACCCGCCAAGTGTTTGCTAACTTACAAGCGATTGCAGACGCGGCAGGTGGAAGCTTAGACAGCTCCGTGAAGATCAATATCTCACTCACTGACTTAAGCAACTTTCAGGTCGTCAATGCCGTCATGGCGGAAGTTTTTAATGAGCCTTACCCAGCTCGGGCTTGCGTCCAAGTTGCGGCGCTTCCAAAGGGCGTTCAGGTGGAAATTGAGGCGATTCTGGCGCTTTAAAGAACTTAAAACAAAAAAGCAGTCTAATAGCACGACGTGGCTGTCGCGTTCGCCATAGATTAGTGGCAGCCTCGACCGGAAAACAGAATGTTTTGCACGGTCGGTGCGACCGCGCGACATTTGCGCGTCATTTACACAACATTAAGAAGATGCCGCCAAGCTCAATGCGCCCTCGTAGCCTTCGCGAAAACTTGGATAACGAAGTGACATACCCATCGCACGCAGTTTGGCGTTACTCACGCGTCGATTTGCACGGGGTTGATTATCTCTCTCCCTTAATGGTTCCCGGCCAAGCGTGCTGAAACACCACGCTTCGAGTTCTCGCGTCGTTACTGGCGTGTCGTCATTGAGGTTCAATGTTGCAGGCAGCCTTTCACCACGGATGTCACGCTTAACCAACTCTGCAATCACAGCCGCTGCGTCATCCCGGTGAATACGATTCGTAAATCCATCATTGATACGCGATGACCGGCCCTCCAGGATGGGCCTCAACATAATGGGGTTTGCACCGTCATAGAGGCCACTGGGACGCACCACCGTCGTCGTCACGGAACGCCGAAAGCAGGCCTCTG